>NZ_JBITGX010000042.1:0-1050 GCF_044457425.1 Streptomyces sp. NPDC050546 | reverse complement strand
ACACAGTGGACGCGAGCAACTGAGGACAAGCCCTCGGCCTATTAGTACCGGTCAACTCCACACGTTACCGTGCTTCCATATCCGGCCTATCAACCCAGTCGTCTACTGGGAGCCTTACCCTCTCAAGGAGGTGGGAATACTCATCTCGAAGCAGGCTTCCCGCTTAGATGCTTTCAGCGGTTATCCCTCCCGAACGTAGCCAACCAGCCATGCCCTTGGCAGAACAACTGGCACACCAGAGGTTCGTCCGTCCCGGTCCTCTCGTACTAGGGACAGCCCTTCTCAATATTCCTACGCGCACAGCGGATAGGGACCGAACTGTCTCACGACGTTCTAAACCCAGCTCGCGTACCGCTTTAATGGGCGAACAGCCCAACCCTTGGGACCGACTCCAGCCCCAGGATGCGACGAGCCGACATCGAGGTGCCAAACCATCCCGTCGATATGGACTCTTGGGGAAGATCAGCCTGTTATCCCCGGGGTACCTTTTATCCGTTGAGCGACGGCGCTTCCACAAGCCACCGCCGGATCACTAGTCCCGACTTTCGTCCCTGCTCGACCCGTCGGTCTCACAGTCAAGCTCCCTTGTGCACTTACACTCAACACCTGATTGCCAACCAGGCTGAGGGAACCTTTGGGCGCCTCCGTTACTCTTTAGGAGGCAACCGCCCCAGTTAAACTACCCATCAGACACTGTCCCTGATCCGGATCACGGACCCAGGTTAGACATCCAGCACGACCAGACTGGTATTTCAACGACGACTCCACCCACACTGGCGTGCGAGTTTCAAAGTCTCCCAGCTATCCTACACAAGCCGAACCGAACACCAATATCAAACTGTAGTAAAGGTCCCGGGGTCTTTCCGTCCTGCTGCGCGAAACGAGCATCTTTACTCGTAGTGCAATTTCACCGGGCCTATGGTTGAGACAGTCGAGAAGTCGTTACGCCATTCGTGCAGGTCGGAACTTACCCGACAAGGAATTTCGCTACCTTAGGATGGTTATAGTTACCACCGCCGTTTACTGGCGCTTAAGTTCTCAGCTTCGCCA
>NZ_JBITGX010000041.1:0-1052 GCF_044457425.1 Streptomyces sp. NPDC050546 | reverse complement strand
TGTATTGATCACGAGCGTTGTTAACGCTGGCCGGGCTTGATCATGGCGAAGACCTCCGGTGTGGTGGAGCTGTCTAGGACTGCACCGCACGGAGGTCTTCGTGTCCCACCGTAATGCCCGTCTGACCGTTCACGGCAGGCGGCTGCTCGTCGAGCGTGTCCGTTCCGGCCGTCCGGTCGCGCATGTCGCGGCCGAGATGGGCATCTCACGGCCCACGGCCCACAAGTGGCTGCGGCGCTGGCGGGCAGAGGGCGAGCCCGGCCTGCACGACCGTCCAAGTCGTCCCCACACGACGCCGCACCGGACTCCGGCAGCGGTGGAGGACCGGGTCTGCCTCCTGCGGCGGGAGCGCAAGCTCGGCCCGGCCCGCATCGGGCCGATCCTGGGCCTGCCCGCATCGACCGTCCACCGCGTCCTTGCCCGGCACGGCATGAGCCGCCTGTCCTTCCTGGACCGGCCCACCGGCCAGGTCATCCGCCGCTACGAACGCGACCGCCCCGGCGAGCTCATCCACGTCGACGTCAAGAAACTCGGCCGGATCCCCGACGGCGGCGGGCACAAGGTCCTGGGCCGCCAGGCCGGCAGGGCAACCCGCAGCGGCATGGGCTTCGACTACATCCACTCCGCGGTCGACGACCACTCCCGCCTCGCCTACAGCGAGGTCCACCCGGACGAGAAGGCCGCCACCTGCGCAGACTTCCTGCGCCGGGCCGCAGCCTTCTTCACCACCGCGGGCATCGACCGCATCGAACGGGTCCTGACCGACAACGCCTGGCCCTACCGCAAGAGCTTCGCCTGGCGGCAAGCCCTGACTGACCTCGGCGCGACCGGCAAACTCACCCGCGCCTACCGGCCGCAGACCAACGGCAAGGTCGAACGCTTCAACCGCACCCTGCTGGATGAATGGGCCTACCGACGGCCCTACACCAGCAACACCGAACGCACCGCAGCCCTGGCAGACTTCCTCCACGCCTACAACCACCACCGCTGCCACACCGCACTCGCAGGTCAGCCACCCATCAGCCGTGTGAACAACCCCGCGGGTCAATACA
>NZ_JBITGX010000040.1:0-1333 GCF_044457425.1 Streptomyces sp. NPDC050546 | reverse complement strand
CGTTGCGGACGTTGTCGGGCAGTGCCCAGTTCGGTGCGGCCTGCTGCTTGCGCCCGACCGACCACAGGGCGAGCAGGGCGAACAGCGGGCCGAGGGTGACGGCGTAGGGCCACACGACCTGAACGATGGTGATGAGCAGGCCGATGAACTCGATCACCGCCGTCAGCGGCGTGATGACGTCAGCCACATCTTTGGTGTTGAGGGCCATCACGATGCCGAGAGCGATCAGGGTGCCGATGCTCATCCCGGTGCCGATGGCAGCACCTTTGGCCACATCCACGGGCGAGGTGAGCAGGTCCATGCGGCGCCGGTGCCGGGCATCCCGGAAGCGCTGGAGACGCTCTTCCCACTCCTCGGCCAGCTCGTGGTTCCCCGCGGCTTCAGCAGCACGGATCATGCGCTCGTAGCGGGAGCCGGTACGGCCGTCCCAGGTGCGGCGGGCCACGATCCGGCCCCCGTTGAACGTGTACATCCCGTGGCGCGCGACCGCGCGGACGGTGGTCGTGGTCTTTTCGTCGGTGGCGAACCGCTTCACGGCCCGCCCGGAGCGCACCCACAGCGGCACCGGGGCCGGGGCGGGGGCGTCGGACACCACGGTGAGCGTGGTCACCGGCGCGTCCTGGGCAGGGGTTTCGGGGTTCTTGTGGAGGCGTACGACGTTGTCGGACATGCTGGGGGTTCTCCTGACTGCCCCGATGCGGGGCGGGAGTTGAGGGAGGCGGCGGGGTGGCCTGGTCCGTGGCAGGAAAGAGGCCACCCCGCCGCGAAGTTGTGGGGGTGCGCGGTGTCAGGCGGCGCGGGCGCCGGGGACGAGCTTGTCGGCGAGGTACTCGCGGCTGTGTGCCTCGTTCTCGTCCAGCTCCACGAGCTGCTCGTGTTCGCGGGCCTGGCGGCGGGACTGGCGCTCGATGCCGAGTTCGGCGCGGGTGTTGCGCACGATCCGTTCCAGGACGCCTTTGCGGCTGAACTGCATGGCGTGGACCAGCTCGTGCACGAGCGTCACGGCGAAGTCGGCCGGGGTGGGGTGCTTGTCGGCGTTGATCAGGATCAGTGTCGAGCCGTCCGGGCGCGGGATCGCCGTTGCCTGGATCTCGCGGGCGGTGTGCTTGGCCTGGCGGGTTGCGCGGTTGAGGGCGCGGCGGTCGGCGGAGCCGGCCAGGGCGATGTCAGCGGCGACCATCAGTTCGGCCATGCCGCGTTCGTTGGTCAGGATGACTTCCACGTCCGGCATGCGGCCGGACACGGAGCGGGCCACGAGCTTGACGGCCTGCTCGGTCAGCCGCTTGGAGGTGCGCAGGGTGGAGCCGTAGCCGGGCAGCTTGTGCGTGCTCAC
>NZ_JBITGX010000038.1:0-2128 GCF_044457425.1 Streptomyces sp. NPDC050546 | reverse complement strand
CGGGCGGTGGACGGTGTGGTGGTGGAGGGTGTCGAGGTCGTCCGGCTCTCGGACATCGCCGGTGCCCTGGCCGCCCAGCCCACCACCCGCCCCGCGGTCTCCCTCCACCGGGAGGCCCCCTTCTGCGTCCTCTACACCTCCGGCTCCACCGGTCGGCCCAAGGGCGCGCTGCTGCACAATCACGCGATCACGAACCGCCTCCAGGGCATGGTCGAGCAGTATGACTTCCACGCCGGGGACCGGATCGTCCACAAGTCGCCGCTCGGTTTCGACCCGCACATCTGGGAGTGTTTCGTCCCGCTGATGACCGGTGCCCGGGTCGTGATGGCCGTCCCCGACGGGCACCGCGACCCGGACTATCTGCTGGACCTGTGCGAACGGCACCGCATCAGCTGCTGCGACGTGGTGCCCTCCATGCTGCGCGCTCTGGTGGAACACGGCGGGCTCCCGTCGCGTGCGGGCACGCTGCGCCTGATGCTGTGCGGTGGCGAGGAACTCCCACCCGACCTGGCCGCGGAGTTCCTCCGCCAGTTGCCCGGCACCGCGCTGCACAACATGTACGGGCCGAGCGAGACCACCATCGACGCCACCACCCACCACGTGACCGCACCCGTCCCCACGGAACGCATGCCCATAGGCCGGCCCGTGCCCGGCGCCCGGGTGTATGTGCTGGACGAGGGGTTGCGGGTGGTGCCGGTCGGGGTGGCGGGTGAGCTGTGCATCGGCGGGGTGCCGCTGGCGCGTGGTTATCACCGGCGGCCGGGGCTGACGGCGGACCGGTTCGTGCCGGATCCCGGCACGCCTGGTGGGCGGTTGTACCGGACGGGTGATCTGGTGCGGTGGCGGGCCGACGGGACCGTGGAGTACCTGGGCCGGCTGGACCACCAGATCAAGATCCGGGGGCAGCGGATCGAACCGGCCGAGATCGAGGCCGCGTTGCAGGACCACCCGGTGGTCGGCCAGGCGCTGGTCACCACGGCCCCCGACCCCTCCGGCACCCCACAGCTCGTCGCCTACCTCACCAAGACCGCGGGAGCGGCCGAGGTCACCGCCGGCGAACTGAGGGCATTCCTCGCCGAACGGCTCCCCGTCGCGATGCTCCCCGCGTCCCTCGTACACCTGGACACGTTCCCCCTCCTCGCCAACGGCAAGGTCGACCTCGCCGCGCTGCGTTCCACCCCCGGCACCCCGCTGGTCGCCCGGTCCGTGTACGAGCCGCCCGCCGACGCACTGGAGACCGTCCTCACCGACCTCTGGGCGCAGGTCCTCGGCGTGCCGAAGGTCGGGGCCCAGGACGACTTCCACGACCTCGGCGGACACTCCCTGCTCGCCACGCAAGTGGTCTCCCGTATGCGCGCGATGCTCCGCGTGGAGGTCACGCTGCGCTCTTTCGTCGGTGTCTCCACGGTGCGCCAACTGGCCGGCGCTGTCCGAGAGTCGGCGCGGGCGGACGGTCTCGACGCGGACCGGATCGCCGACCTCGTCCTGCAGATCAGCCGACTGGAGGCGGGCGAGGTCACCCAGCGGCTCCAGGACCTCAGCGCCCGTTCCTGAGCACAGCACGCACACCCTCAGTCGTCTTTCACCCTTACCTCACCTCACACCGGAGGTCCGCGCCATGACCCTCGCACCCTTCTCCGCAGAGCAGCAGAAACTGCTCGACCAGCTCCTCGACCAGCAGGGCGTCAGCCGCAAGGACAGCGCCATCTCCCGGCGTTCCGACCCGGCTGCCCCGGCTGCCCTCTCCTTCGCCCAGGAGCGCCTTCACTTCTTCGACCGCATCCAGCCGGGCTCTCCGCTGTACTCCATGATCGGCCTGGTCCGACTGCGCGGCACCGTCGACACCGCCGTGCTGGAGAGCGCCCTCGGCGCGGTCGTGGACCGGCACGAGGTGCTCCGCACCGTCTTCCGCGAGGAGGAGGACGGGACGGTACGGCAGGTCGTGCGGGAGCACGCGCACGTTCCGCTTCCGGTGACCGACGCGTCGGAGCAGGGCGAAGCCGCCGTACGGGACCGCGTCCAGGAAGAGGTCTCGCGCCCGTTCGACCTGTCCGAGGGGCCGTTGTTGCGGGGGTCGTTGCTGCGGGTGGGGGTGGACGAGTGGGTGTTGGTGCTGTGTGTGCATCAC
>NZ_JBITGX010000037.1:0-2274 GCF_044457425.1 Streptomyces sp. NPDC050546 | reverse complement strand
TTCGGTGGGGCCGTAGAGGTTGTGCAGGCCGGTGTGGGGGAGGGTGGCGTGGAAGCTTGCGGCCAGGTGTGGGGTGAGGGCTTCGCCGGAGACGACGACCGTGCGCAGGCCGGTGCATTGTCCGGCGGCGGGGTCGGCGAGGAAGAAGCCGAGCATGGACGGTACGAAGTGGCAGACCGTGGTGGTGGAGTCCTGGATGAGGCGGGCCAGGCGGGCGGGGTCGCGGTGGGCGCCGGGGGCGGCCAGCTGGATGCGTGCGCCGGTGGTCAGCGGCCATGCCCACTCCCAGCCGGAGACGTCGAAGCCGATGGGTGTTTTGAACAGCACGGTGTCGTCGGCGGTGAGGTGGTAGGCGTTCTGCATCCAGGTGATGCGGTTGGTGAACGCCGCGTGTGTGTTCACCGCGCCCTTGGGGGCTCCGGTCGAGCCGGAGGTGTAGAGGACGTATGCCGCGTTGTCCGGTGTCAGGTCCACGACGGGCGGCGTCGGGGCAGCCGGTCCGGCCTCGTCCAGGTCCAGGTCCGGATCCAGGTCCAGGTCGAGGTCGAGGTCGAGCAGGTGTGTGTCTGGCGGGAGTTCGAGGTCCTTCGCCAGGGAGCGGGTGGGGCCGTGGAGGAGGACGAGGGATGCCTGTGAGGTGGTCGCCATACGGGCGAGCCGGGCCGGCGGGTAGTCCGGATCCAGCGGCAGATACGCCGCCCCGGCCTTGAGCACACCCACCAGCGCGATCACCAGCTCGGGCGAGCGATGCAGGCAGAGGCCCACCACGTCCTCGGTGCCGACGCCGAGCGCACGCAGGTGACGGGCCAGCCGGTTCGCCCGCGCGTCCAGCTCGGCGTACGTCAGGGCGGGTCCGTCCTCGGTGGCCACGGCGACCGCGTTCGGGGTACGGGCGGCCTGCTCGGCGATCTGCTCGTGCAGCAGACCGGCCACCGCTTCGGGGTCCGGGGCGGAGAAGGCCTCCAGCCGGGCGAGCTCGGCGGCGCCGGGCAGCGGGTGCGCCGCAACCGGCCGCTCCGGGCTGTCGGTGACGTGCTGGAGCAGGCGCAGCCAGGCGTCGCGCAGCCGCTCGACCGTGGCGGGCTCGAACAGATCGGCCGCGTACTCGATCCGGCCGGCCAGGCTTCCGTCGGGCTGCTCACGCAGATGCAGCGCCAGCTCGAACTGCGCCCGGCCACCGGGCCAGGCCATCTCGGCGGCCTCGACGCCGGGCAGCCGCAAGGCCGTGCGGGGCGTGCTGTCCACGGCGAGCAGGACACGGACCAGCGGCCCGTTCCCCGCGCCGACGGCTTGGGCGACCTTCTCGAAGGGCACGTCCTCGTGGGCGAGGGCGTCCAGGGTGGCGGTCCGCGCCCGGCGGGTCAGCTCGGCGAACGACACCGGGCCGGAGGTGTCCAGGCGCAGGGCGAGAGTGTTGACGAAGAAGCCGACCACGTCCTCCAGTTCGGTACGTGAACGGCCCGCCACCGGCGTGCCGAGCACCACGTCGCGCTGGCCGGACCAGCGGCCCAGCAGCGCGGCGAACGAGGCGAACAGCCCCTGGAACACGGTCGCCTGCTCCCCCTCGGCCACCGACCGCACCCGCCCCACCAGCCCGCCGGACACCGCCACCGGCAGCACCCCGAGGTCGTACGAGGTAAGCCCTTCCCGGCGGGGCGCGTCGGTCGGCAGTTCCAGAGGCGCGGCGTCGGCAAGGACGGACGTCCAGTGGTCGAGACCGGAACGGAGGGAGTCGTCCGTGACCGTCTCGCGCTGCCAGGTGGCGAAGTCGCCGTACTGCAACTCCGGCTCCGGCAGCGGGGACACCTCCGCACCACCCGCGAACGCCGCGTACAACGCGCCCAGTTCCCGCAGCACGATGCCCAGCGACCAGCCGTCCACCACCGCGTGATGCACGGCCAGCGCCACCACCTGCTCAGCGGCGGCCAGCTGCCCGACCGCCACCCGTACCAGCGGACCCGCGGCCAGATCGAAGGGCTGCTCCACCCAGGGCGTCAGCCACCGGTCCACTCCCCCCTCACCCTCGGTGACCTCGACGACATCCACCGGCACCCGTGTCGCACCTGCGGGCCGCACCACCTGCCGCAACCCGCCGTCCGCCCACACCAGCCCCGTCCGCAGCACCTCGTGCCGGGCCACCAGCTCACCCACGGCCCGCTCCAGCACGGCCACATCCAGCCGGCCGCTGACCCGCAGCCCGCCCGCCACGTGATACGCCGAACCCGCACCCAGCCGGTCCAGCAACCACAACCGCTCCTGACCGAACGACGCCGG
>NZ_JBITGX010000036.1:0-6506 GCF_044457425.1 Streptomyces sp. NPDC050546 | reverse complement strand
TTGGGGCGGGGGGCGCGCGTGGGTGCCCCCCCGGTTCACCGTTTATGGGGGGGGGGGGGGGGCCCCGGGGCGGGGGGGGGGGGCGCGGGGCCCGGGGGGGGGGGGGGGCCCCCCGGGGGCCCCCCCCCCCCCCGCCGTTCGGGAAGGGAGGCCGGATACGGCTCAGTAGACCGGCTTGTCCGGCTCGATCTGGTTGACCCAGCCGATCACGCCGCCGCCGACGTGGACCGCGTCCGAGAAGCCCGCGGACTTCAGGACCGCGAGGACTTCCGCACTGCGGACACCCGTCTTGCAGTGCAGGACGATCTTCTTGTCCTGCGGGAGGCTCTCCAGGGCGGTGCCCATGAGGAACTCGTTCTTCGGGATCAGCCGGGCGCCCGGGATGGAGACGATCTCGTACTCGTTCGGCTCACGGACGTCGATGATGTCGATGCCCTCGCCGTCGTCGATCCACTCCTTGAGCTGCTTGGGAGTGATCGTGGAGTCGGCGGCCGCCGCCTGGGCCTCCTCGGAGACGACGCCGCAGAAGGCCTCGTAGTCGATGAGCTCGGTGACGGTCGGGTTCTCGCCGCAGACCGCGCAGTCCGGGTCCTTGCGGACCTTGACCTGGCGGTACTGCATCTCCAGGGCGTCGTAGATCATCAGCCGGCCGACCAGCGGGTCGCCGATGCCGGCGAGCAGCTTGATGGCCTCGTTGACCTGGATGGAGCCGATGGACGCGCACAGCACGCCCAGGACGCCGCCCTCGGCGCAGGAGGGGACCATGCCGGGGGGCGGGGGCTCCGGGTAGAGGCAGCGGTAGCAGGGGCCGTGCTCGGACCAGAAGACGGAGGCCTGGCCGTCGAAGCGGTAGATCGAGCCCCAGACGTACGGCTTGTTCAGCAGCACGCAGGCGTCGTTGACCAGGTAGCGGGTCGCGAAGTTGTCCGTGCCGTCGACGATCAGGTCGTACTGGCTGAAGATGTCCATCACGTTGTCGGCCTCGAGCCGCTCCTCGTGAAGGATCACGTTCACGTACGGGTTGATGCCGAGGACGGAGTCACGGGCGGACTCGGCCTTGGGGCGGCCGATGTCGGCCTGGCTGTGGATGATCTGGCGCTGCAGATTCGACTCGTCGACCTCGTCGAACTCCACGATGCCGAGGGTGCCGACGCCCGCGGCGGCCAGGTACATCAGCGCCGGCGAGCCCAGGCCGCCGGCGCCCACACACAGCACCTTGGCGTTCTTCAGCCGCTTCTGCCCGTCCATCCCGACGTCGGGGATGATCAGGTGGCGGGAGTACCTGCGGACCTCGTCTACGGTGAGCTCGGAAGCCGGCTCGACCAGGGGTGGCAGCGACACGGGGACTCCGTTGGTCGGTCAATCACTACGGTTGTTCTCCCCGTAACAGTGCCATGTGCTTTTTCATTCCGAGACACCTGTTCCGACACGCGAGACGATTTCGTCCCAGTAGCCGGGCATGGCCTCCCAGGGATCGGTGTGTCCGCCGCAGTCCGTGCGGTCCGTGCGGTCGGTGAAGTAGATCGTCGCGGCGCCCTGCCAGCGCGCGATGCGCAGCGCCTCCCCCAGAAAGGGGCGGGGCACTCCGTGGACGAAGTGGCAGAACCGCTCGGGCGAGTGGTCGGCGGTCCACTCGGCCACCTGCGACCAGCGGTAGTCGCTCCACGGGCCGGAGAAGGTGACCAGTTGGTCGGCGAGCTCGACGTACCCCGGGTGCGGGTGGATGCCGTGGCCGAGGACGATGTGGGCCTCGGCACGGATCACGCGGAGTGTGGCGACCGTACGGCGCACCTCGGGCAGCCCGACGTGGTCCGCCGGGCAGCGCTCCAGGAGGAAGCCGTCGACCTGGTACCAGTCGACGAACCGGTGGGCGTCCGAGATCAGCTCTCCGAAGTTCCGGGTGCCGTACCGGGTGTCGAGATGGCCCAGCACCCGGATGCCGGCGTTGCGCAGGCGGCCGGCCGCCTCAAGGCAGTGCGGGTCGGGGCGGGCGCCGGGGCCGTCGGCCACGTTGAGGACGACCCAGTGCAGTGGGGTGCCGGGGCGGGTGAGTTCGCCCCACTCGGTGGGGGCGAGGAGAGGGTGGGCGTAGCCGGGGACGCCGACGCCGGGGCGGAGTTCCGTGCCGGAAGTCTGTGGCCGAGTGCTGGTCAGATGCGGCATGCCGCCTCCATCCAGATGTCCGCGAGGGACTCCTCGAGGCCGATCCGGGGGCGCCAGCCGAGCCGGTCGCGGGCGGTGCGTACGTCGGCCTGCTGCCAGCTGCCGCAGCCGTCGGGGTACGGGTACGCGGCCTGGGGAGCGTGGTCCGAGTCCGGGCGGGGGTGGCCGATGGCCGGGCGGAGCGCGCCGGGAGGCCCGTCGAGTTCGTGGAGGGCGCCGCCGTATCCGGCCACGCGGGCAAGGACCGCGGCCGCGTCGCGCAGGCGCACGGCGCGGCCGGCACCGATGTTGATGACGCCCTGCGCGGCGGAGAGCGAGGCGGCGTGGACGGCGCGGGCCACGTCGCGGACGTCGACGAAGTCGCGCTGCGCGCCCAGGCCGCCGAGTTTCAGCTCGCCGTCGCCGGACTGCATGGCGCGGCGCATGGCCTCGGCGAGACGCCCCAGCGGGGAGCCGGCGGGGGTGCCGGGCCCGGCCGGTGAGAAGACGCGCAGGACGACGGCGTCCAGGCCGGAGCCGAGGACCAGTTCGGTGGCGGCGAGTTTGCTCACGCCGTACGGGCCGCCGGGCCGGGGGACGGCGTCCTCGGCCGTGGAGGAGCCGGGCTGGCTGGGGCCGTACTCCGCGCTGCACCCGATCTGCACCAGACGGGCGCCGCAGCCGCTGCGGCGCAGGGCCTCGCAGACGGTGGCCACGGCGACGGTGTTGTGGCGGGTGAGTTCGCGGGCACCGCCCCTGGTGGCGCCGGCGCAGTTGACGACGACGCCCGGGTGGACCGCGTCGAGGAAGCGGGTGAGGGCACCGGGGCTGCCGGAGGCGAGGTCGAAGCGGACGTCGGCGTCGTCGCCGCGGCCGAGGGCGGTGAGCTGCACGGCCGGGTCGGCGAGCAGGCGGTCGGCGACGAAGCGCCCGATGTAGCCGTTGGCTCCGATCAGCAGGACTCTCATCGCGCGACTCCTGGGACGGCTGGGACTCCTGGGTGGGTGGTCATCCGACTTCTCCTTGGTGCGGGGCGGACGGGACGGGGGTGGGGCGGGTGCCTCCGGCGGTGGGCCGGTGTCTGCGGCTACGGGGCGACGGCGCTTCGGGGAGTGACGGCTCTGTCGGGAGTCGCTCGCCCGGGAATCACCCGCCGACGGCGTCGAGGGCCAGGATCACCGGTGACTCGACGCGGGTTCGGGCGGGTGCTGGCTCCCGCGACGGTCACGGTGAGGGGGCCGGCGGTGCGTGGGCCGAGGCCCTGGTGAGCTTGCGCGTCGCGTGGACGAGGAGGGCCAGGGCCGCCGCTCCGCAGGCGAGGGTGGGGACGCTGCCGGCTCCCCAGAGGGTGACGAGGATCTCCACCGGGGTGCCCAGGAGGCCGAGACCGGGGAGGCGGGCGATGAAGACCGTGGCGAGAGCGGCTGCCTGGATCGTGGCCGTCGCGGTGAGGACGACGGCCGGGGCGTAGGCGAACCCGTGGGTGGCGAGGAGGCGGGCGATGAAGAGGAGGGCGCCCAGGGTGAGGGCCTCCGCATAGCCCGCGGGCTCGTCGAGGACTGCGGCGCAGAGAGCGAGCAGGCCCGCCAGTGCGCCCAGGAAGAGGACGACTGTGCCGAGCAGGAGTGGTCGTACGGCGGCGGCGAAGTCCTCGAGGCCGCGGCTTGCCGCGAGCCTGCGGCGGCCACGCGCGGTGAAGAGGTGGGCGGTCCAGGCCGCGGGCGCGCAAGCCAGAGCGAGGGCCAGGACGGGGGCGGCGGTGAAGGGCCAGGGGCCGTCTGCCGCACCGGTGGGCAGACCGTCGGGGCCGCCGGTCACGGCGCTCTGGAGCAGGCCGTTGCCCAGGAGGGCATAGCCGATGAGCCAGGAGATCCAGAGGATGCTTCCGCCGGGGGCTGTGCGGTCGGCCCTGCTCAGGGGGCCTCGGCGGAGGGCGGCGCGGAGGGCCAGGCCCACGGCGAGGATGCCGGCTGCCGCGGCGAACAGGCGCGCGCGGCCGTGGGTGAGGTGCGCGGCGGTCACGGTGGCGGCGCACAGCGCGCCCGGCAGGAGTGTCAGGAGGATCCAGTCCGCACGCGCCCGGGGGGCAGCGGGTGCCGGCGGCGCGGGGGTGTCCCCGTCCCGGGTGACCCGTGCGTACATCTCCTCGGCGAGGGAGAAGACGTCCCGGTGGCGGAAGCGGGCCGCTGTCCGCTCGGTGATGCCGTGCGCTTCCAGTCCCGCCGCGATCTCGAGGGGGTCCACCGCGCGTTCGCAGAGCTCCCGGTGCCGGTGCATCAGCGCCTTCACCGGGTCGGCGCCGCGGCGCGGGGAGGGCTGCTTGCGGTCGGCGGCCGGCTCCTGTTTTTCGGGGTGTTCGCGCTCGGCGGCCGGTTCCGGGGCCGGTGTTCCGGGGCGGTCCAGTTCGCCCAAGTCGTTCATCGCGCTCTCTCCGGGGCGGGGACGGGAGTGGTGGCTCTTACGGGACCGTCTCCGGCCCAGCCGGGGGCGCCGCGGGCGGCGCGGCCGGATGTCGGAGCGGTCGGGGCTGTCGGGGCTGTCGGGGCTGTCGGGGCGGCCCAGGAGACCGGGACACGGGCCTCGGCGGGCACGGCGAAGGGCAACGGCCCGCCCGCCGCGTCGAGAACGTCACGGCGGACGGGAGCGCGCGAGACGATCTCCAGGTAAATGCTGTGAAATGCCTCGATGTTCTGCTCGACCGTGAACAGTTCGAGGGCACGGGCCCGGGCGGCGGCGCCCAGGCGCTCACGGCGCTCCGGGTCGCGCAGCAGCGCGACGCACGCCTCGGCGAGCGCCCGCGGATTGCGCGGGGGCACGACCAGCCCCGTGCCGCCGATGACCTCCACGACCGCGCCGACGTCCGTCGACACCGTCGCGCGCCCGCAGAGCATGGCCTCGGCAAGGCCGATCGGGAAGCCCTCGACGACGCTGGACAGCACGGTCACGGCACCCGAGGCGTAGGCGTCGGCGAGGGCCGGGAGTTCCGGCCCGCCGACCTCCTCGAACGACACCGGGTTGTGGCCGGCGGCGTGCGGACCCTCGGCTTCGTCGGGGAAGAGATGGGCGGCCAGCGCCCTGCAGTGGGCGAGATAGGCCGCGCCCTCGGCGCCGGTGGGGGCGCCGACGATCCGCAGGCGGGTTCTCGGCTCCTGCTTGCGGATCTCGGCGAAGGCGTGCAGCAGCGAGACCAGGTCCTTGGCGGGCTCGACACGGCCGACCCAGACGAGCGCGTCCGGGTCGGCGCACTCCGCGGACTCGCCCACCTCCGCGTAGGGCCGGGCGTCCATGCCGGGGTAGATCGTGCGGAGCCTGTCGCGGTCGGCACCGCAGCGCTCCTGCCAGCGGCGGGCGTGCGTGTTGCCGGCCGTGACGACCTCGGCCCGGCCGTAGGCCTCGGCGGCGAGTCTGCCGTGGAAGACCGCCAGCAGGGACCGCACCGCGGGCGGGGCGTCGGGGGCGGTGAGGTAGTGCGTCCGCAGGCGCACGCCGTACTCGGTCACCAGCAGGGGCACGCCGGTGAAGTGGCGGGCCAGCAGGCCCGGCAGGGCGGCCGGACCGCCGGACGCGGCGTGGCAGAGATCGACCGCGCCGAGGCCGTCGTCCTCGTACCAGTCGAGGGAGAGGGGGCGCAGCGCCCGTTCGAGGTGCGCGGCCACGGCGAGCAGATCCGGGACCCGGGCCTCACGCGCGGCGCGGTGGGCGCCCGGCGCACGACAGGCGCGTTCCAGCGCGCGTACGGCGACCTCGGAGCGGAGAGCTCCCGCGAGGCCGCCCTCCTCACGGGCGAGTTCGGCGAGGCCGTACAGAGCGTTGGCGAAACGGTCCGCCTCGGGGGTCGACGCCCCACTCCCGGTCGACGCCCCACTCCCGGTCGACGCCCCGCACAGCACCGCAGCCAGTTCGCCGAAGCACTCGGAGAACCGCCGGCGTGCGCGGCGGCCCAGGGCCACTCCGTCGTCCTCGGCCATCCACAGCGGTGCGGTGCGCACCCTGCGCACGTTCGGCGAGAGCGGGGTCCAGCCCTCGTCCTCCTGGTGTTCACTGCGGCTGAGCGCGTAGACGTCGAACTCGTGCTGTGCGAGCCCGCGCACCAGCCGGTCGCACCAGAGCCTGGCGTCACCGCTCACATACGGATAGCCACCCTCCGTAAGCAGTCCGATGCGCACGTGTGCACCCCCGATCTCCCGTATGGGGAGCCGCCGTTGCCCGGCGGCTCGCAGCGGGACGAAGGTATGCGGTCAAGGCGGTGGGGGGGGGGGGGGGGGGGGGGGGGGGGGCCCCCCCCCGCCCCCCGGGGGGGGGGGGGGCCGGCGGGGGGGGGGGGGGCGGGGGTGGGGGGGGGGGGGGCGGGGCCCGCGCACACC
>NZ_JBITGX010000035.1:0-10816 GCF_044457425.1 Streptomyces sp. NPDC050546 | reverse complement strand
CCTCGACTACCTCGGCCGCCTCGACCACCAGATCAAAATCCGCGGCCAACGCATCGAACCCGCCGAAATCGACACCGCCCTCCAAACCCACCCCGGTGTCACCCGGGCCGTCACGGTCACGCACCCGGCCCCGGACGGCAGCCTCCACCTGGCCGCGTACTACACAAGTGCCACGCCCCTGGCCGCGGCCGAACTGCGCGCCCACCTGCGCGACCGCCTTCCGGCCGCCATGGTCCCCACCTACCTCACCCACTTGGCCGACCTCCCGCTGCTGCCGAACGGCAAGACCGACCGCAAGCAGCTCCCCCCGCCGGCGGAGTCCGCCGACGGGGAGCCGGAGACGGAGTACGTGGCGCCGCGCAACGAGCTGGAGGAGGAGCTGGGCGCGGATCTGGACCGAGGTGCTCGGTCCGCCGAAGACCGTCGGTGTGCGAGACGACTTCCACGCGCTGGGCGGCCACTCGCTGCTCGCCGTACGAATCGTCTCCCGCGTCCGTGACTCCTTCGGCGTCGAGGTGCCGCTGGAGCGCATGCTCTCCGGGCGGCCGACCGTCGAGGCGCTCTCGGAGGTGATCCAGGAACTCCAGCTGACCGAGGCCGACGATGCCGAACTCCTGGAAGCGCTGGCGGCGTTGTAGCGGTACGAGTGGGGGCGGCGGCCCTCAGCCGCGTACCGTCAGGCCGACCGCCGTCACATCCGTGAGGTTCGCCCCCCACGTCCCCCACGTCAGGTCGTCCGGCAGGGACTCCGTCCCCTTCGGCAGGCCCCGCGCGTACGACGTGATCCGCAGTGGCACCTCGCCCTTGCCGGTGACCCGGAGGGTGATGTCGAGGCCGTCCGCCGGCAGGGTCCACGCGGCGAGGCCCCACTTCCACGGGCCGGCCGAGGCGGGGCGGTTGACACCGCCGCGCACATCGACGCCGAGGAGCTCGGCCCCGCGTACGGAGTGCTCGGAGGTGTCGGCGAACAGGGTGACGTACGAGGCTCCGGGACCCGGCTCGATGTGCAGCCGGACGGTGCGGGTGCCGTCCCCGTCCGCCGGGTCCGAGTCGACCGTGACCTCCGGCGCGGCGGGCCCGCTGGCCGAGGCGGCTGTCGCGATGCGGGACTGGGAGGTGATGCCGCTCGCCAGGGTGGTCGGGAAGGTGGGGAACTCGGCGCGCCGGTCGGCGCGTTCGGAACCGGCGAGGGAGGTCGTCCAGCCCGGCGGTGTGCTGTCCGAGCTGACCCAGTGGCCGACGCCCTGGTCGGCGTCCCAGGCGTAGGCGAGGTTGGTGTGCCGGGGGTGCGCGGTGTCGAAGACGTCGACCCGGATGCCCATGAGGATCAGGGCCGTACCGGCGGCGAGGGCGAACCAGGACGTCACCCGGGCCGTACGCCGCGGCAGCAGGTCGAGCAGCGGCAGCGTCACGGCCACCAGCAGCGCCGCCACGATCAGCGGCACCGCGGCCAGCACCAGGCCCAGCGTGGGGAACAGCAGCACGATCACCGGCGTCAGCAGCGGCAGCGCGACGAGCGCCGCTACCGAGGCCGCGAGCGACTGCCGGGCCACGTCGGCGGCCGGATCTCTGCCGCTCCGGTGCAGGGTGAGCAGCAGCGCGGCGCAGCCCAGCAGGGGCGCCCAGGCGAACAGGTACGACGCGCCCGGCGTCACGAAGGCCGTGATCAGGCCGAGTCCGGTGAACCAGCCCCACACGCCGAGGGTGAGCTGCGTGCCGCCCACCTTGCGCCGCAGCAGCAGGTACCAGCCGACGACCGCCGCGCAGGTCAGGGTGAGGAACGCGGCCCGGTACCAGCCGGGCCGGTAGCTGTCGCCCATGGCCAGGTCCGCGTAGCCGGGCCGGACCAGGCAGAGCACCTCCCAGCCGCCGAACCCGACCGCAGCCGCCCCGGCGAGCGCGAGCGGGAAGGTCAGCGCGGCTCGCCCGATGCCCCGGCGCCCGCCCTGCCGGGGGCCGCGACCGGCGTACCAGACCGTGAACGCGTACAGGGCCGTGCCCAGCACGGCGACGGCCGGCGCGAGATACCGGGGGTAGTGGAGCAGCAGGCCGCCGACGGTGAAATAGGTGTCGTCCCCGCCGTCCCCGACCTCGGTGAGGTCCACCCCGGCGAGCTCGCGGGCGGTGGCGAGGACGGTGTCGCCCTGGTGCTGAAGACTCTTGGGGGAGAGGTTGGCGACCGAGTCGCCGGGGGTGTGGTAGAGCGCGGAGCCGTCCACGAAGGCGAAGTTGAGGCCGCCGAAGCCCTCCTGCTTGAACTCGGTGAAGTCGGTGTCGTTCGGCAGGAACGTGTACACCTCGTCCGCGACCGACGTGGCGAGGGGACGGTCCGCGGCACCCAGAGCGGACAGCGCGCCGTTGTTGCCGGGGCCGGACTCGAACATGATGGACGGTCCGGAGACCCCGCGTGCCTCCAGGTTGAGCACCACCGTGTTCTCCGGGTCGAGGACGTCGTCGGCCACGAACGCGTGTGCGCCGAGCAGCCCGGGCTCCTCGCCGTCGGTGAACAGCACGTCGATCGTGTTGCGCGGCGTGCCGTCCGCTCGCAGCGCCCGCACGATCTCCAGGATCGCCGCCACGTTGATCCCGTTGTCCGAGGCGCCGGGACCGGCGGGCACCGAGTCGTAGTGCGCCATCAGCACCACATGGCCCGCCCGCCCGCCGGCCGAGCCCGGGAACCGCGCGTGGATGTTGGTGACCTCGGCGACCAGGGCAGTGCCCTCCTCGTCCTGCGACACCGGCTGCCGCCGCGCCTCGACCGTGCCGCCCAGCTCGGTCAGCCGCTGTACGAGGTAGTCGCGGGCCCGCGCCGAGCCCGCGCTGCCGAGCGGCCGCGGCTCCTTGCCGATCACCTCGGCATGGACCATGGCGCGCCCGGCCGAGAACTCCTGCTCCGGCGCGGACGCGGACCTGGGGTCCGGGGGCCTGAGTGTCGTCACCGACACGGCGAGCAGCAGCAGGAACAGTACGAGAACCAGCAGCTTGGCGAGCCGCGCCGGGTCGGCCGCCGCGCGCCGGCGCAAGCGACTCAGCGCCGTGGAAGGAGTTGTCTGCTCGGAATTGGGCATGACGCAGCACCAATTTCTGTGTGATCGGATGGAAGTTCGAGAACGCGAGGATTCGGGATCTGGGAAGTCCCGGGCGTGCAGCTGTGCGTCACCGCGATTATCGAAAGCCCGCAGGCCGCTGTCGCGCCTGTGTGACAAACTCCCGCGGCGAGGTGACACAGTCCCCGCCGAGTCCCCGAGTACGTGACAAAGTCCGTCGTCAACAGATGGGCCGACCCGGCTCGATGGCTAGTTTCGCTGTCGGAATTCATCTCTCGCCAAAAGTGGAGTGAACGATGATTAACGCAGCCGTTGAGTCCTACTGGGTCGTCGTGAACGACGAGGAGCAGTATTCGGTCTGGCCGACGGATCAGGACATTCCCGAGGGCTGGCGGAGTGCCGGAAAGCGAGGCCCGAAGGACGAGTGCCTCGCGTGGATCGACGAGCACTGGACCGACATGCGGCCGCTCAGCCTGCGCCGCGCCATGGACGAGACCGCCGCCGGCCCGTCGCAGTCCTGAGCCCCGCCCAACCGACCACTCGACCGACGAAGACCAGGGGGAAGGAGCTGTGATGGCCCACTGGCACCAACTGCTCGACGAGCTGCTGGCCGAGGGCGGACCCGCACGGGGGCTGGAGGTCGTGGGCGAGGCCTGGAGCGGCAAGACGCGCCGGCTGGACGAGCTCACCCGCCGGGCCGCCCAGGCGGGCTGGGCCATTGCCCGAGGCAGGCCCGGACGGTTGCACGCGGCGACGCCGTTCGGATTGTTCCTGGACGCCCTGGACGACCCGATCGCGGCCGGCGGCGAGGAACTGCGCTCCCGGCTCACCGAGGAGGAGGAGCACCGGCTCGCCGCGCTCTTCCCCTCCCTGAGCCCCGGCACGCCCGGCGCCCGTTCCCACCGCGACCTGTATCGCGAGTGCCGTGCGGTACGCGGCCTCCTCGGCCATCTCGCGGGCTCCCGCGGACTGGTGCTCGTCCTCGACGACCTGCATCGCGCCGACAACGACTCGCTCGACCTGCTCGGCTACCTGATCCAGCGCCCGCCCGCCGGGCCCGTCCTCATCGCCGTCGCGCACCGGCCGCGCCAGCTCGCCCACCAGCTCCTCGGGGCACTCGGCGAGGCTGTCGCCCGCGGCTTCTCCCACCGGGTCGAACTCGCGCCGCACGACCTGGACGACCCAGACCTGCACGCTCTCCTGCCGCCGGACCTGGATGCGCGCACCCGCCGCTCCCTGCTGCGGCGCAGTGGCGGCAATCCCGGCCTCCTGCTCGCCCTGAACGCCATGACCCGACGCGCACCGGCCGGCACCGGCAGCACCGCGATCCCCGCCGAGCCGCCGGACGCCTTCGTCCTGTCCACCCTCACCGACCTTCAGGCCCTCAGTCCGGCAGGCTGGTCCATGGCCAGGGCCGCCGCCGTGCTCGGCGACGCCTTCGCGCTGCGCACCGCCGCCGAGGTCGCCCAGCTCGACGGGGCCGGAGCCGGCGAAGGACTCGACGAGCTGCTCGCCGAGGACCTTGTACGGCCCCTCGGCGAGGGCACCGACTTCCGCTTCCGCGACCCGGTCGTACGAGCCGTCGCCTACCACTCGGCCGGCCGCGGCTGGCGCTCCGGCGCCCACGCCCGCGCCGCCGCCTCCCTGCGCACCCATGGTGGACTGACCGAACTCCGCGCCCAGCAGCTGCTGTACGCCGTCGAGGTCGCCGATGACGACGACGTGCGCGCCCTCGTCGAGGCCGCCGAGGACACGGTCCTGCGCGACCCCGCGGCCGCCCTGCGGTGGAGCCGCCACGCCCTGCGCCCGACCGTGACCGCCGACCCGCTGCTACGGGCCCGGGCGAGCGCCGTGCTGGGCCGAGCCCTGCTCCTGGACGGCGAACTCGAGGAGTGCGCTGCCGTGTTCCAGCGGCTCCTCACCTCCGACCCCCGGCTCCCTGCCGCCGTCCGCGGCACTGTCGTCGAGTCCTACACCCACGTCCACCGCCTCCTCGGCCGCCCCGAAGCGGCCCGCGAACTGCTGCGCACCGAGCTGGCGGGGCAGCCGGGGGCGCAGATGTGCGACCGGGCGTGCGCGGGCCTGTGCGGGCCCGCCGACCGGGAGTCAGCGACTCTCGCGGAGGGTTCTTGGACGGCCGCGGGGGAAACCCCGTGCTTCCGGATCCGGCTCGCCATGACCGGGCTCGTGCTGGAGACAGGCGGCGGCTGGTCCCGGGCCGACCGGGACGCGCTGGCCGCGCTCGCGTCACGGGACGACAACCCGGCACGGCCCTCCGCCATGGCGGCGCTCGCCGCGGCCGAGGCGCAGTTCGGGCGGTCCTCGGCGGCCGCCGAACACGCCCTCGCCGCCGCGGAACTCCTCGACGCCCTCCCCGACGACGAGATGGCCGCCCACCTCGAGGCCCTGCACTGGCTCTCCGGCGCCGAACTGTTCCTCGGCCGCCTGCGCGAGGCGGAGCAGCATCTCGTCCACGGCACCGAACTCGCCCGCCGCTTCGGCCAGCGGCATCTGCTGGGCCGTCTGCTCATCGGTCTGGGCCACGTCCGGCAGCGCCTCGGCTACTACCCCGAGGCCCTCGGGTGCGCGGGGGAGGCCGAGGCCGTCGCCTCCGCCATGGGCAGCACCCCGCTGACCGATCTCGCCCAGCGGCTGCGGGAGGAACTCGACATGCTGCAGGGCGTCCGCGTTCTCGACCACGGCACGTCCCCCGGGCCGCAGCTGCCCGGCCTCAGCAGCCGCGAGCAGCAGATATCGGTCCTCGTCAGCCGCGGCCACACCAACCAGCGCATCGCCCACTCCCTGGATCTGAGCCCGAAGACCGTGGAGACCTACCTGGCCCGTATCTTCAAGAAGCTGAGCGTCAGCTCCCGCACCGAGGTCGCCGCCATGGTCGGCAGAGCCGGCGGCACCCCGCCCCCGGGCACCGAGCCCGCCCTCCGCCTCCCGGCGGCCGCCGAGCCCGTACCGAGCGCGAGGCCACTGCCGTGACCGCGCTGCCGGAAGCCGGCCACACGCCGGCCGGCCGCGGCGCCGACTCGGCCGACTCGGCCGGCCATCGTCTGACCGCCCCCTTCTGGCGGCTCTGGGGCGCCGCCTGCGTCACCTCCTTGGGCGACGGACTGCGGCTGGCGGCGCTGCCCATGACCGCCGCGCTGTTCACCCGGGACCCGCTGCTGCTCTCCCTGGTCACCGTGGCCGGGCAGCTGCCCTGGGTGCTGGCGGGCTGGTTCGCCGGTGCCTTCGTGGACCGGCACGACCAGCGGCAGGTCATGATCTGGTCCGATGCCGTGCGGGCGGTGATCGCGGGCGGCTTCACGCTCGCCGTGTTCACCGGGCACTCCGGCATCGGCCTGCTCCTGCTCTTCGCCCTGATCATGGGGCTGGCGGAGACGCTGCGGGACAGCGCCGCCCTCGCCGTGCTGCCCCGGGTGGTCGCGGAACCCGCGCTGGACAGGGCGAACAGCCTCCTGCAGGGCGTGGCGATGCTGTGCGTCGAGCTCGCGGGACCGCCGCTCGCCGCGCTCCTCCTCGTCTCGCACACCTCACTGCCGTATGCGTTGGACGCCGTCACCTTCGCCGCTGCCGCGCTGCTCGTGCTGGGCCTGCGCGCCACCCCCCGCCCGCAGCCGTCCTGCTCCACGCGGACCTCGCTGCGCGCCGACGTCGCCGAGGGCATCCGCTGGCTGTGGCGGCACCGTCTGCTGCGCGCGGTGTGCGGGCTGGTGGGTGCGTTCAACTTCGCACTCGGCGCGGTGGTCTCGATCGCCGTCCTGTACGCGTACGAAGTGCTCGGCGTCGGCAGCGTCGCCTACGGCCTGCTCATGTCCGTCATCGCGGTCGGCGGTGTGGTGGGCGTCGTGGTGACCCCGCTGCTGACCCGCAGGTGGGGCCGTGAGCGGACCCTGCTGGTGTTCTGCGGCCTCACCCCGCCCGCCCTTGCCGTGGCGGGTACCGCCTCGCACCCGGTGCTCGCCGCCGGCGTCCTCACCGTCGTCGGCACCGCCCTCGCGGTGATCACCATCGTCACCACCTCGATGCGCCAGGTCCTGGTCCCCGCCGCCCTGCTGGGACGGGTGGGCAGCTCCTACCGCCTCGTCGCCGTCGGCATGACCCCCCTCGGCGCCCTCGCAGGGGGGACCATCGCCTCGTACGCGGGCCTGCGGGCCCCGTTCCTGCTGGCCGCCGCCGTCCTCGCCGCCGCCTGGGCACTCGCCGTGCCCCTCCTCACGCGCGCCACCCGAAAGGAGACCCCATGACCGGCGCCGACACCCCGCCCCCCACCGTGATCGCGATGTGGAGCCCACCACGCTGCCGCTCCACCGCCTTCGAACGCATGATGATCGAGCGGGGCGACCTGACGGTCCTGCACGAGCCCTTCAACGTCCTGGCCAGTAAGGGAAGTTACGAACTCGACGGTCACGTCCACCATGGCGAGCGGGCCCTGCTGGACGCCCTCCTCTCCCTCGCTCGCACCGGCCCGCGGCCCGTCTACTTCAAGGACACCACCGACTGCCGCTACGCCGAACTCCTCACCGACCCCCGCCTGGCCACCCACGTCCGGCACACGTTCATCATCCGCGACCCCGCGGAGGCCATCGCCTCCCATTACGCCCGCAACCCCGAACTCACCTCCGACGAGGTCGGGTTCGGCCACAGCTGGGAGATCTTCGAGCTGATGCGCGAGGCGACCGGCCGTATGCCGGTCGTCGTGGACGCCGACGACCTCGTCGCCGACCCCGAGGGCATCGCCGCCGCCTACAGCGCGCTGACCGGTCTCCCGCACCGTCCGGACGCCCTCGCCTGGCCGGCCGGGGAACGCCCCGAATGGCAGGTCTTCGAGGCCTGGCACCGTGACGCGGCTACCAGCACCGGCATCCACGCCCGCTCCCGCCAGTACGCCGACACCGTTCACAACAACCCCCGGCTCGCCGATCTGCACGCCGCCCAGCTGCCGTTCTACGAGCGCCTACGCGTCCACCGCATCGCCCCCGCACTCCAGGAGAACGTGTGACCAGCCGCTTCGAACAGCTCGTCGTCGACTGCCGCGAGCCGCGCCGGCTCGCCGAGTTCTGGTGCGCCGTACTCGACTACACCGTGCACGAGGACCGCGACGGCGCCCTCGTCGAGATCGGCCCTGCCGACCTGGCCCCGCTGGCCGAGCTGCGTGCCCGGGCCGTCGCCCCGCAGATCCTCTTCGTCCGCGACGGCGCCCGCAGGAGCGCGAAGAACCCGCTGCACATCGACCTGTGCCCCATCGACTCCGCCCAGGAGACGGAGATCGAGCGGATCCTCGCGCTCGGCGCCCGCCGCATCGACATCGGCACCCCCAAGGAGGCCGGCTGGGTCGTGCTCGCCGACCCGGAGGGCAACGAGTTCTGCGTCCTGCGCAGCCTCGCCCCAGGGCACTACGAGGAGTGACACCCCCGAGATGACGACCAGCCCGGCACTGCCGCCCAGCTCCCGACCGCATTCCGGCCGCCTCGGCCGTCCCGACCGCCGCGCACCGGCCTCCGACTGGCTGAAGATCTGGCGGACCTCACCCACCGCCCCCACCAGACGGCTGCTCTGCCTCCCTCCGGCCGGCGGCGCCGGCCGCCTCTACGCCGACTGGGCCGCCGCCCTGCCGACGGGCACGGAGGTCGTCGCCGTCGAACTTCCCGGCCACGGCACACGGGTGACCGAGGAGCCGCTGACCCGGATGGCGGACATCGTGGAGGGCGTCGAGACGGCCCTCGACACGCTCGACGAGCTGCCCACGGTCGTGTTCGGGCACAGCATGGGCGCGGCGGTCGGCTGGGAGCTGTGCCGCTCGCTGCGCCACCACCGGCACCAGCTGGTGCACGGCATGGTGGCCGCCGCCTCGCCCGCGCCGACGGCCCCGGCCCCAGAGCGCTGGCAGGCCGGAGCCGCCACCGCGGACGAGGACCTCCTCGCTCTGCTCGACAACTCCCAGGGGCTGCCCGCCGAACTGCGGACACACCCCGAGTTCCTCGATCTGTACCTGCCGGTCCTCCGCGCGGACCTGGAAGTGCTGGCCCGCCACCGCGCACGCCGCGAACGCCCGCTGCCGTGTGCGCTGCGCGTCTACCTCGGCGCCGACGACCCCCTGGTCAGCGAGCGGGAGGCCTGGCCCTGGGCCCCCGACGAGACCGAGGGCGACCGCGCCCTGCATGTCTTCCCCGGCGGCCACTTCTTCCTGCACGAGAACCCTGGCCCGATCCTCGCCCAGCTGGCCCGGGACCTCCACTGGATGACACCCGGCGCCTGACGCCCAGCCCAGGAGCATTCACATGACCCTCGAAGCACCCCGCGACCGAGTCCTGGCCGGCCTCACCCCCGAGCAGCGGGCCCGCCTCGCCCTCGAACTCGCCCGCCGCAAGACGGCCGGGACCAGTCCCGTCACCCGGCAGCCCCGCACCCCCGGCACCGAGAACCTGTTCCCGGCCTCCCCGGGCCAGGAGCGCCTCTGGTACCTCCACGCGCTGGAACCCGACTCCACCGCCTACGTGCTCCCCATCGTCCTCCGCCTGCGCGGCCCTCTCGACGTCCCGGCCCTGGAGACCGCCCTCGGCACCATCGTCGACCGACACGAGGTACTGCGCACCGTCTTCCGCGAGGCCGAGGACGGCACCGTACGGCAGGTCGTCCTGTCCGCCCTCCCCGTGTCCCTGCCGGTCACGGAACTGGCCGGAGCGCGGCACGAGCTGTGGCGGCAGGTGCGTACCGAGGCAGCGCGCCCGTTCGACCTGTCCGAGGGGCCGTTGTTGCGGGGGTCGTTGCTGCGGGTGGGGGTGGACGAGTGGGTGTTGGTGCTGTGTGTGCATCACATCGTGGTGGACGGCTGGTCGTTGGGTGTGCTGGTCGAGGAGCTGGGTGAGGCGTATGCGGCCGGGGTGGAGGGGCGTCCGGCGCGGCTGGCCGGGCTTCCGGTGCAGTACGCCGACTTCGCGGTCTGGCAGCGCGAGTGGCTGTCCGGTGAACGGCTGGAGCGGCAGCTGGCGTACTGGCGCGAACACCTCGACTCGGCCCCGGTGCTGGACGTACCGGGCGACCGGCCGCGTCCCGCCGTCAGTTCCTTCGCCGGGGACTCGGTGCCCCTCGACCTGGACCCGGAGCTGGTGGGTGGGTTGACGCGGTTGGTGGAGGGTGAGTCGGCGACGTTGTTCATGGGGTTGCTGGCGGGGTTCGCCTCGGTGCTGGGCCGGTGGGCGGGGCAGCGGGATGTGGTGGTGGGTACGGCGGTCGCGGGTCGTACGCGTACGGAGTTGGAGCCGTTGGTGGGGTTCTTCGTGAACACGCTGGCGTTGCGGGTGGATGTGGGTGGTGGTGCGTCGTTCCGTGAGGTGCTGGGGCGGGCGCGGCGTGCCGCGCTGGACGGGTTCGCGCATCAGGACGTCCCCTTCGAACGCGTCGTCCAGGAACTCGGCACCGACCGTCGCGCGGGCAACCCGCCCGTGGCCCAGTGCATGCTCGCCCTCCGCAATGTGCCCATGCGCCCGCCCCGCCTCGGCGAACTCGACGTCGAGGTCGTCGAGATACCTCGTGACGTGGCCCAACTGGACCTCAGCGTCGAACTTGTCCCCACTGCGGAGGGTGGGTTGTCGGGGGCGTTGGAGTTTTCGACGGAGTTGTTCGATCGGGGGTCGGCTGAGCGGTTGGTCGAGGGGGTTGTTTCGCTGCTTTGTGGTGCGGTGGCGGCGCCGGATGTGCCGGTGGGTTCGTTGTCTGTGCTGGGGGAGGGGCAGCGGGGGTTGCTGGAGGGGTTC
>NZ_JBITGX010000034.1:0-12562 GCF_044457425.1 Streptomyces sp. NPDC050546 | reverse complement strand
CAGCGGGCCGTCCGCACGGGCCGTGATCCGGTCCGCCTCGCGCCTGCCGTCGGCCGCCGACTGCCGTACCAGTGCGATGAGTTGGGTCAGGTCAGTGTCGCCCAGCAGGTCGGCCAGCGGGACGTCGGCGCCGTACTGCGCGGTCAGGGCCGAGCGCAGCTGGACCGCGCGCAGGGAGTCGAGACCCTGGGCCACCAGCGGCCGGGTCGCGGCGAGCGCGCCGAGCGGTGTGTCGAGTGCCTCGGCGACCGTGGCCAGGATGCGCTGCCCCACCGGATCGTCCGCGAAGAGCGCGGTGGCCCTGTCGGCGGGCGCGATCACGTCCGTGCCGGCAGTGCGGGCCAGCGGCTCGAAGGCGCCCTCGCTGTAGCCCTCCCTCGATGCCCGGCGGCGGATCTTGCCGCTGGAGGTGCGGGGCAGGGCGCCCATGCGGACCAGCACGATGTCGTGCAGCGCCAGCCCGTGCTCCTGGGTGACCGCCGTGCTGATGGCGGCGAGGACCTCGGCCGCGTCCTCCTCGCGGAAGGCGCGGGTGACCTCGTGGATCAGGACGATCCGCTCCCCGCTGCCGTCGTCGAGGCCGAAGGCGGCGGCCCGGTTGGGGACGAGGAGATCGTGGCTGCGCTCGGCGGTGTACTCGATGTCCTGGGGGTAGTGGTTGCGGCCGCGTACGACGATGAGGTCCTTGATACGGCCGGTGATGAACAGCTGGCCCTGGTGGCGGAAGCCGAGGTCGCCGGTGCGCAGATAGGTGTTGCCGTCGGGCTCGGCGAGCCGGGCGGCGAAGGTGGCCTCGGTCTGTTCGGGGCGGCGCCAGTAGCCGTGGGCGACAGACCCGCCGGCGACCCAGACCTCGCCGATCCGGCCGTCGGGGACGGGCACCAGCGTCTGTGGGTCGACAACCGCGATACGGTCGTCGCCCTGGACGTCGCCGCAGCCGATGAGGGTGGTGCCGGACGCGTCGGTGCCGGTCGGGCACGGCCCGTCCTCGGTGAGGACCGCGGTGAGAGGCTCCGGGCCCGGCTTGCCGCCGGTGACGAAGAGAGTGGCCTCGGCCAGGCCGTAGCACGGGTGGAAGGCGGAGCGGCGGAAGCCGCTGGGCCCGAAGGCCCGCACGAAGTCGTCCAGGGTCTGCCGACGCACCGGTTCGGCGCCGACCATGGCGTGCTCCCAGGTGCTCAGGTCCAGCCCGGCACGCTCCTCCTCGGTGATCCGGCGCACACAGTCGGCGTACGCGAAGTCGGGTGCCGCGCTCATCGTGCCGCCGTGCCGGCTGATCGCGTCGAGCCAGCGCAAGGGCCGGCGCAGGAAGGTCATGGGGGCCATCAGGACGCAGGGGAAGCCGCTGTAGAGCGGCTGCAGGATGCCGCCGATGAGGCCCATGTCGTGATACGGCGGCAGCCAGCTGACGCCGACGCTGTCGCTCGATGAGCCGTTGGCGCGGGCGATGACACGGGAGTTCTCGATGAGGTTGCCGTGCCGGAGCATCACGCCCTTGGGCGAGCCGGTCGAGCCGGAGGTGTACTGGAGGAAGGCCAGCGCGTCCGGGCCGGGAGCCAGCTCCCTCCAGGCCCCCGCGGTCTCGGGTGCGACGGTGTCGGTAGCGGTCCAGGCGAGGCGGGCCAGGTCGCCGAGGTCGTCGCCCATGGCCCGGACGAGCCCGAGGGTGGAATCGTCCGTGAGGGCGACGGAGGTCTCGGCGTCGGTGACGATGTTCATGAGCCGGTCCAGACCCCGCTTGCCGGACGGCGGGTAGACGGGGACGGCCGCCGTACCCGCGTACAGGCAGCCGAAGAACCCGACGATGTACTCCTCGCCCGGTGGATACAGCAGCAACGCCCGGCCGCCCTCGCTGCCCTGTGCCTGCAGGGCGGCCGCGGTGGCGCGAGCGCGGGTGTCGAGCTCGCGGTAGGTCAGCCGGCGCTCCGCGCCGTCCTCCTCGAGCAAAATGTAGGCCGTGGCCTCAGGGGTGGCGGCGGCACGGGCGCGCAGCGTCTCGACGAGGTCGGCAGGGCGGAACGACGACATGGTCTTCTCCGGGTTCCGGGTACGGGTGGGAGTCGGGCGTGCGGTGACGTCGACAGGGAGTGACGGTGCGTCAGGGGTGGTCGATCAGCAAGCGGTAGAGGCAGTCGGCGCCGAAGCGGACGGCGTCGACGGGGACGCGTTCGTCGGCGTCGTGCATCGCCTCCTGGTAGCGGGAACCGGCCGGCAGGAGCATCGGCAGCCAGCCGTAGCAGTCCATCCCGAGGTTGGCGAAGAGGCGGGCGTCGGTGGAGGCCGGCGTGATCATCGGGACCGGGACGCCCTCAGGGTCTGCCTCCTTGAGGATCTCGGCCAACCGCTCGTAGAACGGGCCGAGTTCCGGCTCCGGCTTGGGATTGCGCGACCCTTCGAGCAGCAGCTCGATCTCCACCTCACCGCTGAGTAGGCCGGACGGGTCGAACTCATCGAGCAGTGCGCGCAGTTCGCCGACGTAGTCCTCGACGGAGAAGTCGCCCGGGAGGATGCGGCCGTCGAGGTCGACGGTGATCTCCGCCGGGATCATGTTGATCTTCTCGGGGGTGCGGATGATCGTCGCGTTGACGGTGTGCCGGAGCGTGGAGTCCAGGTAGACCGCGTCCGCGGTGTTCATCAGTTCGTACGGGACCGTGGTGCGCTCTCCCTTGCGGAGCGCGGTGAGTTCAGTGGCGAGTTCGTCCGGCACGACCTCGCTCAGCTCCTGGAGCATGCGGTCGTACGCGGGGGTGATGTGGACCGGCAGCCGCCCGTCGCGCAGGGCCGTGAGCAGCTCCGTGAGTTTGTGTACGGCGAGGCCGGGCCAGCCCTGGCGGGAGGCGTGCCCGCCGCGGCCGCGCAGCGTCAGCCGGAGCCAGCAGGCCCGTTTCTCGGCTACGCCGACCGAGTGGAAGCGGCGAGTGGGGTCGACCGTGAGCACCGCTCCGCCGTCCTCGCCGATCGCGTACGGGATGCCCTCGAACAGCTCCGGGTGCTCCCGGGTGAGCCAGCCCGCCCCCACCCGGCTGCCGTTCTCCTCGTCGGCGACCACCACGAGCAGCACGTCCCCGGCCGGGGCCTCGCCGCGGGCGCGCAGGGTCAGCAGGGCGGCGAGCATCATGGCGAGCCCGCCCTTCATGTCGATGGCCCCGCGCCCCCACACCTCACCGTCGATGATCCGCGCCTCGAACGGCGGGTGCGTCCACTCCTGACCGTCCGTGGGAACCACGTCGGAGTGTGCGTGCAGCAGCAACGGCGGCGCCTCGCCCCGGCCCGGGATCCGCGCGACCAGATTGGGCCGCTGCGGGTCGGGGCCGAGCAGCTGGGACTCGATCCCGGCCTCGGCGAGGAGTTCCGCGACGTACTCCGCACAGCCGCGTTCCTCGCCGGGCGGATTGACACTGCGGAACCTGATGAGCCGCTGCAGGATCGGGATGGGGTCGACGGGGGCGGAGGCAGGCCTGGTGGTCATCGCCGGTCGGTCCTTTCAGGCTGAGGGCGGGGCTGGGGACGGTGCTGGGAGCTCGGCGCCGGCCGAAGGGTCAGAAGAGGGCGGCCGCCTGTGCGCGCAGTTGGGCCGGGGAGCCCCACAGGAGGGAGTCGAGGGCCGCGCGGCGGAAGTAGAGCTGGATGTCCGCGTTCTCGGTCATGCCGTGGGCGCCGTGCAGGTGCAGGCACTGCGCGGCGGCATCGCGCGCCAGCTCGGCGGCCAGCGCGAGCGCTTGGAGCACGGCCTGCTCGTTGCCGTCCACGGCCCTGGGGCTGTTGTCGAGGACATGGGCCGTCTCCTCCACGAACGCGTGCACCGCCGTGATGCGCGCCGTCAGCCCGGCGAGCGTGAAGGCGACGCTCTGGTGACGGGAGAGCTGCTGGCCGAACTGGACGCGGCTGCGGGCACGTTCGACGCCCAGGTCCACGGAACCCCGGGCCAGCCCGACGAGAGCGGCGGCCTGCCGCAGGCGCGCCCTGGCGAGGACGCGCTGCCACAGCGGCCGGCCTTCGGCAGGGTCGGCAAGCAGCCGCCCGCCGAGCAGGGGTGCCCGGTGCAGCTCTACGGTGTGAAGGTCACCTCGGCTGATGTCGTCCTGGCGGCGGACGGTGACCGCGGGGTCGTCGGCGCGCACCAGGGTGAGGGCCGTCCCGCCGACGTTCCCGGCTCGCCCGCCTCCCTCGGCTCCCCCGCCTCCCTCGGCTCCCTCGGCTCCCCCGGCATCCTCGGAGAGCGTGCCGACGACGAGCAGAAGATCCGCCGTGTCCGCAGACGCCACAAAACGCCGGTGCCCGGAGATCCAAGGCCCGTCGGGACCGTTGCCGAGCGTGAGCGCCGCCGGACGAGCAGGGTCGTCCGTCCCGGCGGCACGTGCCGCGAGGGCGACCGTGACCTCACCATCGGCGATGGCGTCGAGCACCTCGGCGTAGGGCTCCTCATCGGCTAGGCCACCTGCCGTGATCAGCTCGGCCGCCCCCGCGGTGTCCGGATAGGGCGAGCGGTACAGGGCCCGCCCCATCACCTCGCCCAGCGCCACCAGACGCCCGGCGGACTCCGTGCCGTCCACCACCGCGTCGAACACCCCGGCATCGGCGAGTTCCGCCCAGACGGCGGCCCGGGCGTCGGCCTGCTCGGGGGCGACGGGGCCGCCACCCATCGGCCGCTCGCTCATCCGCCGGACGGTGGCGGCCAGTTCACCGCCGAAGAGGTCCGCGAGTCCGGCCGGCAGGTCGGCCGCTGCCAATGTCATGTCGGTAGGCCCCCTCAAGGGAGTCGGAAGAGAAGTCGGAAGTGAACTCAGCGGGAGGAAGTCAGCCGGGGAGAGTCAGGAAGACAGCTCGAGTCCACTGGCGGCGATGATCTGGAGCATCACCTCGGAGGTGCCGGAGGCGAGCGTGTGGGCGGGGCTCTGCCGATAGACGGACTCCAGCAGCCCGTCGGCCGGCGCCTCGCCGTCCCAGCGGCTGAGCAGCCCGTCCAGACCCATGACGTCGGCCCCGAGCCGTACGACGGCGTCGGACTGCTGGGTGATGAACCACTTGGACGCGGCGGACGCGACCGGGTCGGGCTCCCCCGACACCTGCGCGCGCACCATCCGCCAGGCCAGCGCACGGCCCGCCTTCAGCTGCGCGTCGACGTCCGCGATCCGCTGGGCGTACCCGGAGTCGGCGAGCCGGCCGGTGCGCCGGGCGTCCGCGACGACGATGTCCAGCCAACGGCGCAGCTTGGCCTGAAAGTCCATGCCGGTGCGCTCCAGCAGGAGCATGTCGTTGAGGAGCTGCCAGCCCGCGTCGACCGGGCCCACGATGTGCTCGGCGGTCAACCGCACGTCCTCGATGACGATCTCGTTGAACCGTTCGTCGCCCATGCTCCACACCGGGTTGATCACCACGCCCGGCGAGCGCAGTGGGAGCAGGAAGAGCGTGATGCCGTGGTACCGGACCGGGCCCTCGTCGGTGCGGGCCGCGCACAGTGCCCACTCGGCGAACTGCGACTTCTGGTTGAAGATCTTCCGCCCCGACAACCGCCAGCCGTCACCGTCCGGCACGGCCCTCGTCCGCAGGGCGGCGAGGTCGGATCCACAGTGCGGTTCGGTGAACAGGACCGTGGCGATCTGCTCGCCCTTGGCGAGGGCGGGCAGATGCCGCGTCCGCTGCTCCGGCGTGCCGGCCAGGAGCAGCAGCTGTCCCACGGTGTCGATGCTCAGCACGTGCTGGTCCTCGGGAACCCCGTTGAGAACCATCTCCTCCAGCACGATGCCCGCCTCGACGGCGGTGAGGCCGAGCCCGCCGTACTCCTCGGGCCAGGCGGCGGCGAGCCAGCCACGCTCACCGAGCCGGCGGTACACGTCGAGCAGTCCGCTCTCCTCGCGCGGCTCATGAACACCGAGCGCGGCGACCGCCTTGCGCACCGGGTCCTCGGCGAAGAACTCCCGTACGTTCCGGCGGAAGGCGCGTTGCTCGTCGGTCAGCCACGGGTCCAGGGTGTCGAAGCCGCTCACGAGCGGGCCTCCGCACGGTCCGTGACCCGGTCCAGGACCTGTTGCAGCAGATCGGCGACCGTGCCGACGTGCGGGGGCGCCATCATCCCGTAGTGGTCGCCACGTGCCTGAAGGTGCGTCAGCCCGGCGGACGTACGCGACGCCCAGTAACGTGCCCGTTCCTCGGCGGCCGGCGACTCGGAGGTGAGGAGCGCCACCGGCACGTCCACCACTCCCGGACGCCATACGGCCCCGGCACGGACGGTCGCGACGAAGGTGCGCATGCGGTCGGTGAGCCGGTCCACGCCGTCGTCGGGCACGAGCCCGGATTCGGCCAGCCTGTCTGCGGTCACGGTGAGCTGCTCCTCGAAGTCCAGTGCGTCGATGTCATCCAGCGCGGGCGCTACGGCGAGTCCACGCAGCCCGGCGAGGTCCGCCGCGTAGAGCTCCAGCGCCTGCGCGGTACTCGGCGGCTCGGTCAGCTCCGGCGGTACGTCGGTGTCGAGCAGGACCACGACCCCGACCTCGGCGCCCTGCTCACGCAGCAGCCGCGCGGTCTCGTGTGCGAGCGCGCCCCCGGTGGACCAGCCGCCCAGGTGGTACGGCCCTTCCGGCCGGGCCCGCCGGATCGCGTCGGCGTGCGTCCGCGCGAGTGCCACGACCGGGTCGGAATCCGCCCACTCGCCGGTCTCCGGTGCCTCGAGGGCGTACAGCGGCTGCGCGGGGTGCAGCGAGGACGCGAGCGGTACGTAGGGCGCGACGGAGCCGCCACTCGGGTGGACGCAGAAGAACACGGGCCGGTCCACACCGGCGGCGAGCACGACAGGTCGCCCGGCCGATTCGCCCGCTCCCCCCTCCCGCGCCTCGTCGACCAGCGCGGCCAACTGCTCCACCGTGCCGTTCGTGAACAGCCGGCGCAGCGGGATCTCGGCACCCAGGCTCTCCTGGATCCGGGACAGCAGCTGGGTGGCGTGCAGCGAGTTGCCGCCCACCATGAAGAAGTTGTCGTCCCGGGCGAACTCGGACGTGGAGAGCAGCGCCGTCCAGATGTCGGCCACGGCCTGCTCGGTGGCGGTCGCCGGAGGCCGGCGGTCCTTCGGGGCGCGCTGTTCGGGCTCGGGGAGGCGGGCCCGGTCGAGCTTGCCGTTGGGGGTGAGCGGCAGGACCTCCAGGGGGACGAAGGCGCTGGGGAGCATGTACGGGGGCAGGTCCTCGGCGAGATGGCGGCGCAGCTCGGCGGGGGCCGGCTCGGCGCCGGCCTCGGGGACGACATAGGCGACGAGCCTCGGTCCGCCTGGGGCGCCGTTCAGGACGACCACTGCGGCCTGGCGGACCTGCGGGTGGCGGCTCAGCACCTGCTCGATCTCGCTGGGCTCGATGCGCAGGCCGCGGATCTTGACCTGGGTGTCGGCTCGGCCGAAGAACTCCAGGTTGCCGTCACCGCGGCGGCGCGCCAGGTCACCGGTGCGGTACATCCGGCTGCCGGGCGCGGCGAACGGGTCCGGCAGGAAGCGCTCGGCGGTCGCGCCCGGGGCCTGGGCATAGCCGCGGCTGAGGCCGAGGCCGCCGATCCACAGCTCGCCCGCCACTCCGCGCGGCACGGGCTGTCCGAACGGGTCGAGTACGTACGCGTACTGGTTGGCGAGCGGGCGTCCGATGGGCGGGCTGGCCGAGCCGTGCTGGGGGCCGCACAGGTGGTCGACGGAGGCGACGGTGGTCTCGGTGGGGCCGTAACCGTTGTGGAAGGCCCGCCGGCCGCCGTCCCGCCAGCGGTCGACGAGGTCGCCGGGGAAGGGTTCCAGGCCGACGAACAGGTTGCGCAGATCCGGCAGTCGGGCCGGGTCGAGGACGGCCAGCACGGACGGCGGGATGTCGGCCGTGGTGACCCGCTCCTGGCGCATCAGCGCGGTGAGGGAGTCCGGGTCGAGGAGGGTGGCGCGCGGCGCGAGAACGAGCGCGGCACCGGAGGCGAGCGCGCTGTAGATCTCGAAGACGCTGACGTCGAAGGCGGGATTGGCGAACTGCAGCACGCGGTCGTCGGGCCCCAGGCCGAACATCTCCACGGACGATGCGGTGAAGTTGACGGCGCTGCGATGCTCGACGAGGACGCCCTTCGGCCTGCCGGTCGACCCGGAGGTGAAGATGACGTAGGCGAGATTGCGCGGGTGCACGGTGACGTGCGGACGGGTGTCGGGGGCCTGTTCCAGGGTGGTGAGGAAGTCCGGGTCGCGCCAGTCGAGCCGGGTGACCGTGTCGGGCAGCGCGTCGGCGAGCGAGCCCTCGGTGATCACATGACGGCACTCCGCGCGCTCCAGCACGTAGGCGAGGCGGTTGGTGGGGTGGACCGGGTCGAGCGGCACGTACGCACCGCCCGCCTTGAGGATCGCGAGCTGGGTGACCGGCAGTTCGAGGCCGCGCTCCAGCAGAATGCCGACCCGGCTGTCCGGGCCCACGCCGAGGTCCCGCAGGGCGTGGGCCAGCCGGTTGGCGCGGCGGTCCAGCTCGGCATAGCTCAGCTCGCGGCCGCGGAACCGTACCGCCGGGCGGTCCGGGTACAGGTCGGCCTGCCGTTCGACGAGCTGGTGGAGGCAGGAGCCGGCCGTGTCGTACACCGTGTCGGTGCGGTTCTCGCCGGCCACCAGCTCGTGCCGCTCGGCGGTGTCGAGCAGGGGGATGCGGCCGAGGGCGATGCCCGGGTCGGCGACGACCGCCTCCAGGACACGCCGGTAGTGCTCGGTGAGCCGCTCGATGCGCTCGGCGTCGAACAGATCGGTGGAGTACTCGATCCAGACCCGGTAGCCGTCGCCGGGCACCTCGGTGAGCTGCATGGCGAGGTCGAACCGTGCGGTGCCGACGACCAGCGGCACCTGCTCGACCCGTAGACCGCCGAGGTCCTGGCCGTCGGCGGTCGCGTTCTGCAGGGTGAAGGAGATCTGGAACAGCGGGTTGCGCCCGGGCTCGCGCTCGGGCTGGAGCGCGTCGACGATCCGGCCGAACGGCACGTCCTGGTACATCAGGCCGCCCACGACCGTCTCGTTGGTGCGGGCGAGGAGGTCACGGAAGGACGGGTTGCCGGAGGTGTCGGTGCGCAGCGCGAGGGTGTTGGCGAAGAAGCCGACCAGCGGCTCGGTCTCGGGCGCCGTACGGCCGTTGACGACCGAACCGACCACGATGTCGTCCTGCGTGGTGTAGCGGGTGAGCAGAGTCTGGAACGCGGCGAGGGCGACGGTGAGCACGGTGACCCGCTCGCCGCGCGCCAGCTCGACCATGGCCTGCTTGAGGGCCGAGGGGAGCCGGGTCTCGTGCACGGAGCCACGGCTCGTGGGCTCCTTGGGACGGGGGCGGTCGGTGGGGAAGTCCAGGACGGGCAGGCCGTCGAGACGTCCGGTCCAGTACCCGAGCCGGTCGTCGAACGAGGAGTCGGCGAGCATACGGCGCTGCCACACGGCGTAGTCGGCGAACTGCACCGCCAGCGGCGGCAGCGGGTCGTCGAGGCCGGCGGCCCCGGCGGCGTACAGCTCCGTCACCTCGCGCGAGACGATCGCGGTGGACCAGCCGTCGGTGGCGATGTGGTGCAGCGTCAGCAGCAGGATGTGCTCGTCCGCGGCGAGCCTCAGCAGTCCGGCGCGCAGGACCGGCCCCGTGACCAGGTCGAACGGCTGCCGGGCGCCCTCGGCGACGAGCTCCGCCGCGAATTGCTCGCGCTCCCCGGTGGGCAGGCCGGAGAGGTCGGAGACGGGCAGTGGCACGGGGGCCGGGGGATCGACGATCTGGTACGGCAGCCCGTCGGCACTGCCGTACCGGGTGCGCAGGATCTCGTGGCGGGACACCACTCGGTCCAGTGCGCGGCCGAGGACCTGCAGGTCGAGCGGCCCTGTCAGCCGCAGCGCGAGGGGTGCGTTGTACGCGGCGGAGCCGGGGTCCCACTGGTCGAGGAACCACAGCCGCTGCTGGGCCGCCGCGAGCGGCAGTCGCCGGTCCCGGTCGGCCCGCTCGATCCGTTCCTCGGCACGCCCGCTGTCCTGCAGCCGCCGCAGCGCATCCCGAGCACCACCGCTTCCGGCAGCGCTTCGCCCCACCCGCTCGGCACGACGGACCGGCCGCCGGGGCACTCGCCTGAGGTCACTCATCTCCTTCTCCGTTCGGTGTGCTGGGGGTTCCGTCTGCGGCGTCCGGCGCGCCGGCGGCGCCGTTGTGCTCCGGCACACCGAGCACCGCACGAGTCGCCTCCCCCGCGATGGCCCGGCGCACCGGTCGCTCGACACGGCCGTCGGCGATCAGTACCTCGGGGACGCCGGCGACCAGGGCCTCGCGGGCGGCGATGAGCTTGACGGCCATCCCGCCCTCGGCGCCGGGTGGGGTGCCCTCGGGAGGCAGTACGACGTGGTCCAGGCGGGACGACGGGTCGCGGGGGTCGGCGAGGACACCGGGCGCGGCGGTGAGGAAGATCAGCCGGGTGGCGCCGAGGGCGGCCGCGACGGCGGTGGCGACACGGTCCGCGTTGACGTTCACCGAGCGGCCGTCCTCGTCCAGCGCCGGCGGCGAGACGACGGGCGTGATCCCGCTGTCCAGCAGGACCTTCAGGACACCCGGCTCGACGCGGTCGATGCGTCCGCTGTGGTCGTCGCGTACCAGCACCACGCGGCCGTCGACCTTGGCCCGCAGCGCCTGCTTGCGACGGGCGCGCAGCAGGCCCGCGTCGATGCCGGTCATTCCGACCGCCGGGACGCCGAGCGCCGCCAGCTCGGTCAGCACGGCCGGCTTGACCTGCCCGGCCAGTGCCAGCGTCAGCACCTCCAGGGTGGCGTCGTCGGTGTAGCGGGAGGTGACGCCGCTGCGCGAGGTGAGGGTGCGCTGCGGGACCCCGAGCCGCGCCGCGAGCTTGTCCAGTTCGGCGGAGCCGCCGTGCACCAGCACGACCCGCTCCCCCGCCGCGACCAGCGCCGCGACATCGGCGCACACCCGGCCGGGGTCGACCCCGGCCGCGCCGCCGCACTTCATGACCGTCAGTCCGGTCGTCACTGCCGTTCCCCCCTCACACCGGGTGCAGGCCGGTGAACCCGAGTCCGAGGGTTTCCGGCATGCCGAAGCGGATGTTCATGGTCTGTACGGCGTTCCCCGAGCCGCCCTTGACGAGGTTGTCGAGCGCCGCGACGAGCACCGCGCTGCCGTCCTCCTCGTCCGTGGAGAATCCGATGTCGCAGAAGTTGGAGCCGCTGAGGATCTTCGGCTCGGGCAGCCGGTACAGGCCCCGCTTCTGCACGACGATCCGTACGAACGGCTCGTCCCCGTAGTGGTTCCGGTAGACCTTGCGCAGCTCGCGTTCGCCGAGCGAGACCCCCTCGGCGGCCTGGACGCGGATCAGCACCTGGACGCCGCGCACGGCCTCCACCCCGGTGGCGCTCATCCGCACGGTCAGCCCGGTGCTCTGCGCCACCTCGGCCTCGTGGCGGTGCCGCTGGGGCTTGAACACCCGCATGGCGCCGCTGCGTTCGGCGTGCAGGTTCATGGCGTCGGCGGTCGCGCCGGAGCCGCTGGAGCCCACCCGCCCGTCGATGGTGACGTCGGGACGGATCAGCCCTTCCGCGGCCAGCGGATACAGGGCGAGAGTGGCCGCGTTGGCCATGCATCCGGGCATGGAGATGCGATCGGCCTCGGCGAGTTCCTTGCGGTGGCGCTCCGGCCAGCCTGTGACGAACGAGTCGAGCAGGCCGGGGCTGCTGTGCTCGCCGTAGTAGCGGGCGAAGACCTCCGGGTCCCGCAGCCGGAACCCACCGCTGAGGTCGATCAGCACGGGTGCCCGCCCGTCGAGCTCCGGGACCAGCTCCATCGCCGTGGCGGGCGACACGGCGAGGAAGACCACATCGCAGTCGGCGAGGTCCGCCGGAGCGCAGAACAGCAGGTCGGTGCAGCCGCGCAGATTGGGGTGGACGGTGTCCACCCGCCGCCCGGCGAGTCTGCCCGACACCGCACTGACAATGTCCACTTCAGGGTGGCCGAGCAGCAGCCGGAGCAGCTCTCCGCCGATATACCCAGACGCGCCGAAGACGCCGGCACGAATCACGAGGGCCTCCAAGTCCGGATGACTAGGGGTGCGCTTGACGCGCGGGATCTCCGGGGCGGGGCCCCGGAGCCGTGCGGGCGGCTACTCGCCCCAGTCCTCCTCGACCTCCGGAGCGACCGCCAGCAGCAGCGGCTCGATCGTGATCACCTCGAGCTCACTGAGGCAGTCGCCGCACTCGACGATCTCGCTCTGCCGCACCCCGTCCGGGACGGTGACGCCGTTCTCGCACTCCGGGCACGGAGCGACCGCGGTGGCAGTGGTCATCTCATTCCTCCTTGTGTGGTCCGGGCCGGGTTCTCCGGCCTCTACGACCCTCACCGCCAACCGCCCTGCGCGGTAAGTCGGGTGAATCCCGGACGGGCGGACACCGGGCCGCGGGCCGGGCGGCGCGTAGGGGTTCCTCCCGACTGCCGGGCCGTACTGGGGGCTGCAAGCCTCGACTTGGGCTCGTTCGACCGCCCACATCCCACGTTTCCGGAGGGCTTGAACCGTCATGTCTGAAGCCGAGTTCGACGAAGAGGTCTTCCAGTTC
>NZ_JBITGX010000033.1:0-18776 GCF_044457425.1 Streptomyces sp. NPDC050546 | reverse complement strand
ATCGCGATCGCGGGTCTGTCCGTGACGGTGTGGGCCCACCACATGTACGTCACCGGCGGTGTGCTGCTGCCGTTCTTCTCCTTCATGACCTTCCTGATCGCTGTCCCGACCGGTGTGAAGTTCTTCAACTGGATCGGCACCATGTGGCGCGGCAGCCTGTCGTTCGAGACGCCCATGCTGTGGGCGACGGGGTTCCTGATCACATTCGTGTTCGGCGGGCTCACGGGTGTGCTGCTGGCCTCGCCTCCGATCGACTTCCACGTCTCCGACTCGTACTTCGTGGTGGCCCACTTCCACTACGTCATCTTCGGGACGGTCGTGTTCGCGATGTTCTCCGGGTTCCACTTCTGGTGGCCGAAGTTCACCGGCAAGATGCTGGACGAGCGCCTCGGCAAGATCACCTTCTGGACGCTGTTCATCGGCTTCCACGGCACGTTCCTGGTCCAGCACTGGCTCGGCGCGGAGGGCATGCAGCGGCGGATCCCCGACTACCTGGCGGTGGAGGGCCTGACCACGCTCAACACGGTGTCGAGCATCTCCTCGTTCCTGCTCGGCATGTCGATGCTGCCGTTCTTCTACAACGTGTGGAAGACGGCGAAGTACGGCGAGCAGGTCACGGCCGACGACCCCTGGGGCTACGGCCGTTCCCTGGAGTGGGCCACCTCCTGCCCGCCGCCCCGCCACAACTTCGTCGCCCTCCCCCGGATCCGCAGCGAGTCCCCGGCGTTCGACCTGCACCATACGGACGTCGCCGCGGCGGAGCGGGAGCTGACGCCCCGATGACCGCGATGGAGGGTCTCCCCGTGGACCTGCGGGCGTTCCACCACCAGGTCGAAGGTCATCTGCTCGCCGCCGCCGCTCGCGAGGAGGCCCGCACGGCCGCCGCGCGCTTCGCCTCCGGGCTCGACTGGCTGCCGGAGGCTCAACGGCAGGAGGTGGAGCGGCTGTTCGCCGCGGAGCACCTCGCCCTCACCCGGGCCTCCTGGCAGCGGACGGCACACCGCGGGGAGGAACTGCGCGGTGAGTACGAGGCGGTGTACCGCGGTCTCCGCGCGCGCCTGCTGGCCGCTCTGCTGCTGGGAGTCACGCTGGTGGTGGCGGTGAACCTCGTGGTGCTGGGGTCGGGCTAGCCCGTTCAGTCCCTCCGAGCGGGTCGCAGTACCTCGATCAGGCTGGCGTAGCTGTCCTGTCCGTGACCCGCCGCGCCGGCCTTCTCCATGGCCGTCTTCAGCAGCTCGGGCAGCGCGTTGTCGATGCCCCGGGCCGCCGCCGCGTGGATGAGGTGGTCGATGGCCGCGATCTGTACGTCGACGGTGGCGTCGTCGCCCGGGTAGCGGCCCGCGTCCACCTGGGCGGCGTACCTGGTGAGGAAGCCCGTCACGGCGGTCAGCCAGCGGATCGCCACGGGGGTGAAGTCGGCGGCAGGCGTCCCCTCGGCGCCGACCAGCGCCGTGCCGTGCAGCCAGCCGGTCATGGTGGACCACATCAGGCCGAGCAGCGCGGCGTCGTAGAGGGAGGCGAGGCCGGGGTCGGTGCCGAGGTGGAGGGGGTCGCCGAGTGCCGCCAGCACGGGACGGTGGGTTTCGAAGACCTGCCGGGAGCCGCTGTACAGGAACATCATCGCGGGGTCGCCGACGCCGGGCGGGGTCGTCATGATGGCGCCGTCGAGGTAGTCGGCCCCGCGGGACCGGGCCCACTCGACGGCCTCGTGGGCCTGCTCGGGAGAGCCGGAGGTGAGGTTGACCAGGGTTCCGCCGGCGAGGTCGACGGCGGCCGGGTCCAGGACCGTGTACAGCGCCTCGTAGTCCAGCAGACAGGCGATGGTCAGCGAGGAGGCGGCGACCGCCTCCTGGGGCGTGGCGGCCAGTCGGGCGCCTCGCCCGACGAGAGGCCGGGCCTTGTCCGGGGTCCGGTTCCAGACGGTGGTCGGGTGGCCCCGGTCCAGCAGCGCGGCGGCCAGGGCCGAGCCCATCGAGCCCAGTCCGAGCACGGTGACGGCCTGCTGTTCTGCGTTCATGCCCAACTCCTCGTGAAGCGTGTGTAGGTGCTGCGTGATCACGTACGGCAACGCTCGCAGGGCGCGAGGACCAGGAACAGTGACAGTGGTGACGGCGTCCACCAAATTCCTGCCATACGCTTCGGGGCATGGGCGCTGGTTCCGTCGCCGTGGTGGTGACCGAGGAGATCGGGGTCCCGTCGTGGGATCTGTACGAACTGAGCATCCCCTGCACCGTGTTCGGCAAGCCGCAGCCGGATCTGGCCGATCCCTGGTACGACCTGCGGCTCTGCGGGACGGGAGCGGGGGCGCGGGAGGATGCGGAGGGCCACGGGCTGACCCTGCGGACCCGCTACGGACTCGACGACCTGGCGGACGCCGACACGGTCATCGTGCCCTCGGTGCCCGACCCCTGTGTCGACGAGGGCAGGCCGCTTCCGGAGGGCTTGGTCGCGGCCCTGCGGCGCGCCCATGACGCGGGCGCCCGCATGGTCTCGCTCTGCACCGGCGCGTTCGCGCTCGCCGAGGCGGGGCTGCTCGACGGCCGCCGCGCGACCGCGCACTGGATGCACACCGGCCGGCTGGCCGAGCGGTACCCGAAGGTGCGGGTCGACGAGTCGGTGCTGTACGTGGACGACGGTGATGTCCTCACCAGCGCCGGGCTCACCGCCGGCCTCGACCTGTGCCTGCATCTGGTGCGGCGCGATCTGGGCGCGCACGTCGCCAACCAGCTGGCGCGCCGCATGGTGGTGCCCGCCCACCGGCCGGGCGGGCAGGCTCAGTTCATCGAGCTGTCGGTGCCGCCCAGCGACGACGTGGGGCTGGCTCCCGTGCTGGAGTGGGCGCGGGCGAACCTCGACCGGCCGCTGACGGTCGCCGATCTGGCGCGGCGGGGCTCGATGAGTCCGCGTACGTTCTACCGGCGTCTCCAGGCGGCCACCGGGACGACTCCGCTCCAGTGGCTCCTCGACCAGCGGCTCGGGCGTGCGCGGTCACTGCTGGAGTCGACGGACCTGCCGGTCGAGAAGGTCGGGGAGCTCAGTGGCCTGGGCACGGCCAACAACCTCCGGCACCACTTCCTCAAGCACGTCGGGGTGTCGCCGGGCGACTACCGGCGGGCCTTCCCCCGGGCCCTTCCCGAGTCACGCACCTCGGCCTGAGGGACTCCATCCCGGCGGCCGCAGGATCCCCAGCAACTGCCGGACCAGTTCCCCGACCACCTCGTCCAGGGTCGCGTCCACCCACCCCGCGCTCCAGTCGTGCAGCAGGCCGTTGACGCTGCCGATGAAGCCCGTCGCCGCGAGGCGGTAGTCGCGGGGTGCGGCCTCCCCGCGCGCGGCGGCCGCGTCGGCCTCGGCGCAGATGAGGCCGACCCAGCCGGCCCGGCGGGCGAGCCGCTGTTCCTCCAGGCGCGGGCTGACGCCGATGATCTCGACGAAGGTGATGCGGATCCGGCGCGGATCGGCCGCGAGGTTCCCGGCGTAGGCGCGGAAGATCGCGGTGGCGCGTTCGACCAGCGGCAGTTCGGCGGATGCGGCCGCGGCCTCCAGGACCGCAGTCTCGGCCCAGCCGTTGACCTGGAGATGCAGCGCGGCGAGTACGTCCTCGAGGGTGCGGAACTCCTCGTAGAACTGGCGGGTGGACAGTCCGGCCGCGTCGCTGAGCGCCGCGACCGTGGTGGAGCGGAAGCCGGGGCTGTCGCCGAACATCTGGAGCGCGGCGTCGAGGAACCGTCGGCGCCGCTCGGCCTGCCGCTCCTCGGCCGTCTTGCCGCCGTAGCGGCCGGTGGGCGGTCTGAGTCTCCCCGGCACCGGCTCTCCCTTCGGCGTTCGAACACCGGTCCTTGTCCGAACGCCGATTGTGTCGTGTTCCCGGTCCCGGAGAGAAGGCCGCCCTTCCCTGCCGCGTGGCTAGCCGGCCTCCTTCGCCGCCCAAGCCGTCAGCTCGGAGCGGGCCGCCTTCAGCAGGTCCGCCGAGGGTGCCGTCGCCCCGTTGGTCACCAGCGCGTAGTGCAGGACGCCCGAGTCCGGCGCGGCGAGCAGCAGGCGGCGGCTTCCCGTGCCGCCGGGCTCCTGCGCCACGCCGACCGGGGTCGTCGAGGTGTACGCCGGCGGGGCGTGGACCGTGCCCAGGTCGGAGACGACCGTGGTGGACGAGGTCGGGAAGCTCGCCGGCAGATGCAGTTCGGTGGGTGCCGTGCCGCCGTCCGAGCGCCACAGCAGCAGTCCGTACTGCCCCGATCCCACGAGCCGTTGCACGTTCGGCAGCGAGCTCGGCACCGGGTTCCAGGTCAGCGTGGTCGAGCCGTCCCGGGAGCGGTCCTCGTAGGTGAAGCCGACGGTTCTGCCGGCCGTGGCGCTCGGGTAGAGACGGTCCAGGAGCCGGGCGTCCTGGCGCAGCACGGGCTTGCCCGATTCGTCGAGGCGTACGGCGGACAGGTCCTCGTCGTTCCAGGCGTCACCGGTGGTGAGCACCTTGTCGGGGTTGCCGTTCATCAGCTCGCGGTGCCGGCCGTTGTAGATGTCCCACTGCCACTGCGAGCCGGAGAGCACGGGCCCCGAGGCGGCCGGGTCGGACCACCAGTCGGCGCCCTTCAGCCGTGAGTCGAGGGCCTGGTACATGGCCTTGAGGACGGTCGGTGCCTTGTCGGAGACGTTGCCGGCCAGCGGGTGCCCGAACTCGCTGACGATGGCGGCGGTCCGCGCGGAGGCGGCCCGGTCGCGGACGGTACGGAAGTCGCCCGCGTACTGGCCGTCGGCCGCCTTGCCCCACATGAAGACGCCGGAGATGGCCTTCTGGTCGTAGAAGTGGGTGTTGAACACATAGCGCGGTCCGAGCGTGCCGGCGTCCAGCAGGCCGCCCTCCTGCTTCTGGAAGTCGAGGTTGGCGTTCCAGAAGAGGTTCGGCTCCACGAAGGCGGGCTTGTCCCGCCAGCCGGCCGTGTCCATGCGGGCCCGGAACTTCTCGTAGAACGGCCACAGCACGTCCTTCTCCCAGGCGCGGCTGGTCTGCCCGGAGTCGTAGACGCCCGCGTGCGGCTCGTTGTAGGGATCGAAGCCGACGACGCCCTTGAACGGGTCGGCGCCCAGGTGCTGCCTGAGGTACGTCATGGTCTTCTCGGCGGTGGCGAGGAAGGCGTCCTGCACGCCGTGCGCGTTGTGCCAGAAGTCGTACGTGGCACGTGTCACCGCCTGGTTCTGAGTGATGTTCTGCCCCCAGAAGAGGCAGATCCCGCAGGACTCGTCGGGGTAGTTCCCGGCGTCCACCGCCCACTTGGGCGCGCCGTCGCCGGTGTACCAGCTGTCGGTGTCGAACAGGTGCCGGGAGTAGAGGTCCTGGTGGAAGTCGGGGTAGACGCGGATGCCGGCGTCGAGGAAGGCCCGCATCTGCTCGGTGGCGGCGGCGAGGTAGGCGGTGTCCACCTGGCCGCGCTCGGGCTCGGCGTAGGCCCAGGAGAGCAGGAAGCGGACGGTGTTGCCGCCGCCGAGGGCGCGCAGGGCGGTCGCCGACTTCTTCGCGTCGGCGACCGAGGCGAAGGGCAGGCCGCCGTTCTCCGCCAGCTTGGTCTCGCCGGAGACGTTGTAGCCGCGGAGCACGATCTCGCGGCCGGAGGCGTCGGTGAAGCGGCCGTCCCGCACGGTGACGGCCGGGTCGTCGAACCAGAGGGAGCCGGAAGGGGGCGCGGCGGTGGCGGGCGGGACGCCCGCCACCGTCAGGGAGCCGAAGAGGACAGCCAGGACAACCAGGAGACGTGCCCGAATAGTTGGCATGTCCACTACAGTCCGGCGATATCAGGACACCGTCAACACCCCTGACTCTGGAGTAAGTTCCCGCTCGGCCGGCTCGCACACGTCATCCGGCCATTCTTCGTGTCACATTCAACAAGTACTCCTTCCTGTTCAGCGGGTTGTGGTCGGTGCGCGGGCGCCGCGGAACCGTGCCGTGTATGACGGGCGCGTAGTGGTCGAAGACGCTCTCCAGCTCGCCCTCGCCGCGGGTGAGCCCGGGCAGCCGCTGCTCCAGTTCGTGCACCCGCGCCGCGGGCATCGTGCCCGCCAGGACGCAGCCGGCGCCCCGGGTCCCGGTCGTCTGCGGTACGGCGCCGAGCGCGGCCAGTACCGGCAGCAGCGCTCCGAGGGTGTCCGCCGGGGCCTCGATGCGGAAGCGGTGCATCGGCTCGTGGACCCGGGTACCGGCCCGCCGCAGCGCTTCGACGAGCACCAGCGGGGTCAGACCGCGGAAGTCGGCGCCGGTGCTCGACATGCTCTTGTCGAAGCCCTGGTGGGCGTGGCTCTGGCGGGGCGAGTAGCCGCTGTGGGTCATGGTGACCACGCAGTCGGGGATCCGCCAGCCGTGCGGGCCCTGGTCGAGGGTCTCGCGCACGGTGTCCTCGACGGCCTTGAAGAAGGCGTACGGCATGGAGCCGAGCTCCACCTCCAGCCGGAAGCCGACGCCCGAGCCGACCGGCGCGGGGTCGACGCGCAGGCCGACGGTCGCGAGGAACGGGTTGGCGTCCTTCTTGTTGAACTCCACGGCCTGCCCCGTGCCGACGAGCCGTTCGACGCACAGGGGCGTGGTCTCGCGGAAGGTGACCCCGAGCCCGTACTCCTCGGCGAGGGTGGCCTGGATGACCTCCTTCTGCACCTCGCCGTACAGGGACACGGAGGTCTCCTGCCGCCGTTCGTCGTGGCGCAGGCCGATCAGCGGGTCCTGTTCGGCGAGCTGGGTGAGCGCCAGGTGCAGTGCGCCGCCGTTCACGTCCGGGCCCGGGACGACGACGGTCTCCAGGGTGGGCGGGGCGAAGAAGTGCTCGTACGCCTTGCGGGGTTCGCCGATCGCGTCGCCGATCCTGATGTCGCCGAGGCCCCAGAGCCGGGCGATCTGTCCGGCCACGACGGCGTCGCCCCGGGTGTCCGTGCCCTGGCCGAAGACGCTGATCGCGGTGATCCGGCCTTCGGCGCCGTCCGTTCCGAACGGGATCCGGTCGCGGATGCGCAGGGTGCCGGAGAACAGCCGGGCGTAGGCGGCCTTCTCCCCCGCCGGGCCCCGCTCGACCTTGAACACGGTCCCGGAGACCGGCCCGTCGGCGTCCCCGTCGGCCGGGGGCAGCAGTTCCTCGATGCCCGCCAGGAGGGCGTCCACACCGGCGCCCGTGGCTGCGGAGCCGAAGAAGACGGGGTGGACCAGGGCCTCCCGGGTCCGGGCGACGAGGGAGGCACGCAGCAGGGCGTCCGTGACGGTGTTGTCGACATACGCGGACAGCAGGGTGTCGTCATGGCCGGTGAGGACGTCGAGCGCGGCCGGGACGGGGCCGGGTGTGAAGCGAGCCCGGCGGGTGCCGAGGCCGGTGGCGGTTCCCATCGGCACGATCGCGGGTGTCAGCCGGGCCGAGATAGCCCGCAGCACCTCCTCGTACCGGGCGCCGCGCCGGTCGATCTTGTTGACGAAGAGCAGGGTCGGGATGCGCAGCCGCTGGAGCGTCCGCATCAGCACCCGTGTCTGCGCCTGCACCCCTTCGACGGCGGAGACGACGAGCACGACGCCGTCCAGCACGCCGAGCACACGCTCCACCTCGGCGATGAAGTCCGGGTGGCCGGGGGTGTCGATCAGGTTGACCGTCACACCGTCCAGGGGGAACGAGACGACCGCGGACTTGATGGTGATGCCGCGCCGCCGCTCCAGCGCGAGGGTGTCGGTGCGGGTGTTCCCATCGTCGACGCTGCCGATCTCGTCGATCACCCCGGCCGAATGGAGCAACCGCTCGGTCAGGCTGGTCTTACCGGCGTCGACATGGGCGAGGATTCCAAGATTGAGCACGTGCACGAAGCGTCATGTCCTTCGGAGAGAGGTCCGTTCCTGGCTGGGGGGACATGAACGCAGTGCGCATCTGCTGCTCCTCGGGACTCGGTGACATCGCTGTCCCGTGCAGTGCAGCAGACCGGCCCGAGGGACCACAACGGAATTAACCCCGCCGGGGTACCCGGTGCGGTGCGTGGAAGGAGCGGATCGTGCGTGACATCCTCCCGGCGCTGGGCCGCTGGTACGCGGCCGGGCTTCCGTTCGGCCTCGCGACGGTCGTCGAGGTCAGCCGCAGCGCGCCGCGCGACCCGGGTGCGGCGATGGCGGTGGGCCCGGGCGGGGAGGTCGTGGGGAGTGTGTCCGGGGGCTGTGTCGAAGGTGCGGTGTTCGAGCTGGCGCGGGACGTCGTGGCGAGCGGCGAGGCGCGTCTCGAGACCTTCGGCTACAGCGACGAGGACGCCTTCGCCGTCGGACTGACCTGCGGCGGCGAGATCACGCTGCTGGTGCGTCCCGTGACGCCAGAGCGGGATCCCGCTTTCGGTGCGGTCGTTGCCGCGGTCGCCGCGGGTGAGCCGGTCTCCCTCGCCACGGTGACCGACGGTCCGGCGCCGCGCGGTGCGACGCTCGCCGTCCGGCCGGACCAGGTCTCGGGCACGCTCGGCGCGAGCGGCCTGGACGTGGCCGTCACCGCCGACGCCCGGGGCGAGCTCGCCCTGGGCGCCACCGGGCTACGGCACTACGGGCCGCGGGGACAGCGCCGTGAGGACTCCGTCAGCGTGTTCCTGGAGTCCTTCGCGCCGCCGCCGCGGATGCTGGTCTTCGGCGCCATCGACTACGCCGCGGCCGTGGCCCGCATCGGGGACTTCCTCGGCTACCGGGTCACCGTCTGCGACGCCCGGCCCGTCTTCGCCACGCCCCGACGATTCCCCGAGGGCGTCGAGGTGGTCGCCCAGTGGCCGCACCGCTATCTGCGCGACACGGACACCGACGCCCGCACCGTGATCTGCGTCCTCACCCACGACCCCAAGTTCGACGTGCCGCTGCTCGAGGAGGCACTGCGCCGGCCGGCCGCCTACATCGGCGCGATGGGCAGCCGCCGCACCCACGCCGACCGGGCGGCGCGCCTGGCCGAGGCCGGCCTCACGGAACACGAGCTGTCCCGGCTGCGCTCACCCGTCGGCCTCGATCTCGGGGCCCGCACCCCCGAGGAGGTGGCGGTGTCCGTCGCCGCCGAGATCGTCGCACTGCGCTGGGGCGGCAGCGGCGCCCCGCTCACCAGCACGGAGGGAGCGGTGCACCCGCACCGCTTCTCCTGATCACCCGCGCCCCTCCCGGTCAGGTCGCCCGCCGGCCGGGTTCGTACGATCGTGTCGGCGTCAGCACACTCAGCGAAGGGAACCCCATGATCTTCATCACCGCCAAGTTCCGAGTACGTCCCGAGCACGCCGACCGCTGGCCCGAGATCGCCGCCGACTTCACCCGGGCGACGCGCGCCGAGCCCGGCTGTCTGTGGTTCGACTGGTCGCGCAGCGTGGACGAGCCGACGGAGTACGTCCTGGTCGAGGCCTTCCGCGACGACGAGGCCGGGGCCGCGCATGTGCAGTCCGCGCACTTCAAGGCGGCGCAGCAGACGCTGCCGCCCCATCTGGCCGAGACGCCGCGCATCGTGAACGCGACGATTCCGCAGGACGACTGGGCGCTCCTCGGGGAGATGGCGGTCGCAGGACAGGAGTAGCGCGGCGGGCGGGCCGTCAGGCGAACCGCCCGCGCGCCACAGCCTCTTCGAGCGTCGCGGGGTCCAGCCCGGCAACGTCACCGAGCTCCTTGGTACGGGCCAGGTAGGCGCGCTGGGCCTCCAGCGACTCCGAAGTCGTGGTGGCCGCCAGCCATTCGGCGCCCTCGAACCGCAGCCCTTCCCGCAGCGGAAGGGAACCTCCCTCCCGGACGGCCCGTTTCACGGCCCCGACCGCCGCTTTCGGCCGTCGGCCCAGCCGGCCCGCGTGTTCGACGGCCTCCTGGAGCAGCGCGTCTGGTGGAACGACTCGGTCCACGAGGCCCATCTCCCGGGCGTCGGCCGGGCTGATGGGCGTGCCCTCCAGAGAGATCTGCAGTGCCCGGCGTCCGCCGAGCAGGCGTGCCAGCCGCTGGGTGCCGCCGGAACCGGGCGGGAACCCCAGGAGGATCTCCGGCTGGGAGATACCGAAGGGCCCGTCGGCCATGAAGCGGTAGTCGCAGGCCAGGGCCAGCTCGCAGCCCCCGCCACCGGTGTCCCCGTTCAGGGCCGCGACCCAGACGGCCGACGAGGTCTCGATGGCGTGGAGGACGTCCTTCATCTGCTCCCAGGCCATGAGCCCCACCAGCGGCGAGCGGGCAAGCAGTGCGCTGCCGCCGGGCGCCCTGAGCACCGCGCCGGTGAGCCGGAGCCCGGCACGGATGACCGAGGCGCTCACCTTGGGAGACCGTTTGGCGCCTCCGTGGATCAGCCGTACGTCGAAGTGGGCGAGGAACCGCGATGCGTGGGTGCCCGTGAGCACCACGGCGCCCACCGTCGGATCCGCGTCCGCACGGTGTGCCAGCGCCCCCAGTTCCAGGACCATCTCGCGGGTCATCAGCGCGGCGGGTGGGCTGTCGAGCCGTGCCACGAGGACGTTGCCGTGCTGTTCGACGAGGACGGTGCCGTGCGTCATCCTGCCTCCCGGGCATGTCGGAGTCACCGGGTCGAGGAGCGGAGCACCCGATGGCTGAGATCAACGTAGGCGCGCCGCAGAACGGCATCGTTGACCGATCGCGCCACAGACTTGACCGATCGCGCCAGGCCCCGATCATGGAGGCCATGGCTTGGGTGCGCTCAGCGGCACTGCGTGGGGTCCGGCGGAGCGTCGAGGAGCTCGGCGGGGACGCCGACGCCCTGGCGCGGTCGGCCGGAGCCCCAGGGGGCGTGCTCGACGACGATGAGCTGCTGGTGCAGGACACCACCGTGGCCGTCCTCCTCGAAACCGCCGCTCGCCGGCTCGGCTGCCCCGACCTCGGGCTGCGGGTCGCTCTCGAGCAGGACCTCAGCATGCTCGGCCCCCTGGCCGTCGCCGTGCAGAACTCCGCGACCGTCGCCGAAGCCCTGGAATGCGCGTCGCGATATCTGTTCGTCCACGACCGCAACCTGCGCGTGGCCCTGGGCCCCGACCCGCACGGCGATCGCACGGCGGTCGCCGTGCGCTACGGCTACCCACCTGGCTCCCGGGTTCCCCCGCAGAGCGTCGAGATGGGTCTGCTCTTCCTCCACCGCGTCCTGATCTCCTTGCTCGACGGGCCCTACGGCCTGCGGACCGTCGAACTGCCGCATCATGCCGTGGCCCCGCGCGCCCGCTACGAGGAACTGTTCGGCTCCCAGGTGAACTTCGCCCGGCCGCAAGCCCTCCTCCGTGTCGCGAGTGATCTGCCCGGACGCCCCGTCCAGGGCGGCGACCGGCTGACCCGCCGGGTGGCGCTCGCCTACCTCGAGGCGCAGCCCTCCGTCGCGGGCAGCGCGATGACGAGACGTGTCAGAACACTTCTGCGGCAGTCACTGGGCACCGGCCCCGGCACCCTGGCCTTCGCCGCACGCACACTCGGCATGTCGCCGAGGAGCCTGCAGCGTCACCTGTCCGCGGCGGGGACCACCTTCGCGGCAGTCCTCGACGACGTCCGGCGCGAACGGGCCGCGGAGCTGCTCATCGAGTCCGATCTGCCGCTGACCCAGGTCGCCCGCAACATCGGGCTCAGCGAGGCAGCGGTCCTGAGCCGCTACGCACAGCGCTGGTGGGGCACGACCGCGCGTACCGTCCGCGACCACGGACTGCCCGGCGGGCAGGCCGCCCCGGCCTGAGCCGTACATCGCACCGGGCCCCCTCTTGTCCCGGACGGCACGGCACCCGTACGCTCCCCCTCCATACCGACTAGCCGGTATGACACTCGAAGGAGCCGCCGGAGATGAGCACGATCAACCGCCAGGTGCGCCTGGCCGCACGCCCCGTGGGAGAGCCGCGGCCCACCGACTGGGAGCACGTCGAGGAGCCGGCCGGGCAGCCGGGCGACGGCGAGTTCCTGGTGCAGGTGCTCTGCCTGTCGATCGACCCCGCGATGCGCGGCTGGATGAACGCCGGCCGGTCCTACATCCGCCCGGTGGAGATCGGCGAGGTGATGCGCGCCGGCGCGGTGGGAAGGGTGATCGCCTCCCGGCACTCCGGATTCGCGGTCGGCGACCATGTGTCGGGCTCGTTCGGCGTGCAGGAGTACTGCGTGTCGGACGGACGCGACGTGACCAAGGTCGACCCGGCGGCGGCCCCCTTGCCGACGTATCTCGGCACGCTCGGCATGTCGGGCCTGACCGCCTACTTCGGCCTGATCGAGGCCGGGCGTCCCGAGCCCGGGCAGACCGTGGTGGTCTCCGGAGCGGCCGGGGCCGTCGGCAGCGTCGTCGGGCAGATAGCCAAGATCCTGGGCTGCCGGGTCATCGGCATCGCCGGCGGTGAGGCCAAGTGCCGGATGGTGGTGGACGAGTTCGGGTTCGACGCCGCGATCGACTACCAGAACGAGGACGTCCGCAAGGCGCTGCGCGAGCACGCCCCCGACGGCGTCGACGTGTACTTCGACAACGTCGGCGGAGACGTTCTGGACGCCGTGCTGCTGCGGCTGGCGCGCGGTGCCCGCGTCGTCGTCTGCGGCGCGATCTCCCAGTACAACAGCACCAAGCCGCAGGGCCCCGCCAACTACCTGTCGCTGCTGGTGAACCGCGCCTCGATGACGGGCATCGTGGTGTTCGACTACGCCGACCGGTACGCCGAGGGCATCGCGCAGATGGCCACGTGGCGGGCGGAGGGCCGGCTGAAGTCCCTGGAGGACGTGGTGTCCGGCTCGGTCGCGGAGTTCCCCGAAACCCTGATGCGGCTGTTCCGCGGTGACAACCGCGGCAAGCTGGTGCTGAAGATCGCCGACTGACGGGGCCGGAGGGAGGAGGGGAAGGGGAGAGAGATCCGATGAAGGCACTGACCTACCACGGCCGTCACGACATCCGCTACGGGGATGTCCCCGAGCCGGCCGTCACCAGCCCCGCCGACGCGGTGGTGCGAGTGACCGCGGCCGGCATCTGCGGCAGCGACCTGCACATCTACGGCGGCAACGGGTTCAGCCCGGAACTGGGCTACACACCGGGACACGAGTGCGTCGGCGTGGTGGCCGACACCGGCGGCCAGGTCACCCGGTTCAAGCCGGGCGACCGGGTCCTGGTGCCCGCCTCGGCCGGCTGTACGCACTGCCGGTCGTGCGCGGCCGGGTTCACCGCCCGGTGCGAGCGCGCCAAGTCGAGCACGGAGCTCTGCTACGGAGTGAGCCCACAGCTCCAGGGCAGCCAGGCCCAGGTCCTGGCCGTGCCCTACGCCGACGTCAATCTGGTGCATCTGCCCGAGGACATCTCCGACGAGGCCGCCGTCGTCCTCACGGACAACGCCCCCACCGCCTGGTACGGCTGCCGCCGGGCCCGAGTCCAGCCGGGCGAGACCGTCCTGGTCATCGGCCTCGGCCCGGTCGGCCTCATGGCCGCCCAGTCCGCCTTCGCGATGGGCGCGGCGCGGGTGCTGGGCGCGGACCTGGTCGCGGAGCGCCGCGCCTTCGCCGCCGGCCTGGGCGTCGAGCCGGTCGAGGGCGACGACGCGCGGTCGGCCATCCGGGACATGACCGCCGGCCGCGGGCCGGACGCCGTGGTGGAGGCCGTGGGCTCCGACGCCACCATCCAGCTCGCCCTCAAGGCCGTCCGGCAGGCCGGCCGGGTCAGCGTCATCGGGGTCAGCCAGAACAAGGCGTTCCCGTTCCACATGTACCTGGCGCAGGTCAAGGAACTGGAGTTCGCCATCGGGCTGTGCTCGGTGCACTACGAACTCCCGCCCCTGATCGAGCTCACCCGGGCCGGCCGGATCCAGCCCGAGGCCGTGGTCTCGCACCGCTTCGCCCTCTCCGAAGGCCCCGCGGCGTACGAACTGTTCGCAGGCCGCTCCGACGGCGTCCGCAAGATCCTCCTCGACCCGGCTCACTGACAGTCCCGGACATTCGGCTGCCCGGCGTTCGGCAGGGCTCCTAGGGTGAACCCCTCGGACACTGGAGGTCGCCATGTCACAGCTCGACGAAGCCGCCGGGCAGCCCCGTCCGCGGCTGATCCCGCTCCCCGAGGAACAGTGGGACGCCCGGACCCGGGACCTGCTGGCCTTCGCGCCCCACGACCCCGGGAACCGGGTGCCGAACATCTTCACCACCCTCGTGCGCCATCCCGATCTCTACGAGCGGTTTCTGCCGTTCGGCGGCCAGTTGCTCCGCGAGGGCCGACTGCCGGAAGAGCTGCGCGAGTTACTGATCCTGCGCACCGCGTGCAACACCGGCGCACGGTACGAGTGGGGACGGCACCTTCCCCTGGCCAGGGCCGCGGGCGTCACGGACGCGGACATCGACCGCGTCACCGAGGGCCCGGAAGCACCAGGGTGGACCGACCTCAAGAGGCACCTGATCCGGGCGGCGGACGAGCTCAACCGCGAGGCGACCATGTCCGACGCCACCTGGGAGGCCCTGGCCGAGCACTTCGGCGACGCCGAACTGATCGAGATCGCCATGCTGGTCGGGCAGTACCACATGCTGGCCTTCTTCCTGAACGCCACCGGTGTGGAACTGGACCCCGGTTTCGACATTCCCCGGTCGTGAGGGTTCAGCTCTGATTCACGGCTGCGGGACGTCGTCCGCCGGGCGGCGTCCCCAGGCCGAGATCATCGGGGAGGTGGCGAGGTCGAGACGGCCGGCCGCGACCGTGGCGAGGTGCCGTTCGATCTCCTCGTCCGTGGCGAGGCCCGCGGCGACGAGTTTGTCGCGTACCTGCTGGACGGTGGCCGTCTCGAGGACGTCGCACGCGGGCGAGGTGACCGGGAAGTACGCGTCGGCCTCGACGTCGGCGAGGCCGGCCTCGCGCAGCAGGCGCGGCAGCCTGCGTCCGTAGGAGAGGTCGGCACCACGCTGCCGCAGCAGCCGGCGGAAGCCGGTGCGGAGCCGGTTGGCCAGCTCCTGTTCGGGGCCGTGCTCGTCGGGGCAGATCAGCGGTTGCAGAGCAGGGTCTGCGTCCTCGACCAGGAGCCACCCGCCGGGGCGCAGGGCCTGGACCATCGTGCGCAGCGCTGCATCGCGCTCGGCCACATGGACCAGGACGAGACGGGCGTGGACCAGGTCGAAGGGCCCGGCCGGGGGTGCGTCGCGGCCCACGTCGTGGCGGAGCACTTCCACTCCCCCGGTGGCGGCGGTCGCCGCCCAGGAGACATCGATGTCGGTGGCGAGCACGCGCCCGCGCGGCCCGACCCGTTCACGCAGCCACGCGGCGACGCTCGGCCCGCCGGCCCCGACCTCCCAGCACCGCCATCCCTCGTCGATCCCGACCGTCTCGAAGTGCCGGAACGTCGAGGCGTCGAAGAGGGCCGCCAGCGCGTCGAAGCGGGTACCGGCCTCGGCCTGCCGGTTGTCCAGGAGATATCCCTTGTCCTGCCCCATGCGCCGATCATGTCACGGCGGCTCCCACCCCGGTCAGGCCCGCGGCGGCAGGCGGTGCAGTTCCACCTCGGTGAGCCGGCCGCCGGCGGCCGTGGCGGTCATGTAGGTGCAGTGGGGCTGACGGCGGCGGTCCGTCGGGGACCCCGGGTTGAGCAGGCGCAGGCCGGTGGGGGCCGTGGTGTCCCAGGGGATGTGGCTGTGCCCGAAGACCAGCACGTCGAGGTCGGGGAAGCGGGCGGCGCAGCGCTTCTCCCGGCCCTGGGCGGGGCCCGTCTCGTGGATCGCCCCGAAGCGCAGCCCGCCCAGTTCCGCGTACGCCACCTCGGGCAGCCGGGCGCGCAGGTCCGGTCCGTCGTTGTTGCCGTACACGGCGACGAGCCTGCGGCAGCGGCTCTCCAGCAGGTCGAGGGTGGCCGTGTCGACCCAGTCCCCGGCATGGAAGACGACATCGGCGTGCGGGAGTTCGGCCAGCAGCGTCGCGGGCAGTTCCCTGGCCCGCTTCGGCAGGTGGGTATCGGACATGAGGAGCAGACGCACGCCCCCAGCCTAGAGGCGGCGGCCCGCTCCGCCCCGGAACCGGCTTGACCGCGAACAGACAGACGGCGCAGCTCAGTTGTCGTGAACGACGGAGATGATCACGGCCAGGTCTCGAAAGATGAGGCAGCATCGTCTACCGGGTTAGCATCGGGCAACACGCAGTAAGACAGGACGTCTACGGCAAGCGACCCGAAGGGGCCCGGAAACCCGATGCCGGTCAAGGTCAGCGTCATCATCCCCGTCTACAACCCGGGGATCTACATCGAGGACTGCATCACCTCGCTGCAGAGGCAGTCCCTGCCTCCCGAAGAGTTCGAGGTGATCTTCGTCGACGACGGCTCCACCGACGCCACCCCGGCCCGGCTCGACGCGCTCGCCGCCGAGGACCCCCGGATGAAGGTCATCCACCAGGAGAACTCCGGCTGGTCGGGCAAGCCCCGCAACGTGGGCATCGCCGCCTCCACGGGTGAGTTCGTCATGTTCGTCGACAACGACGACTACCTGGGCGACGAGGCCCTGGAGCGGATGTACGACTACGGCGTGGCCAACGGCGCCGATGTCGTCGTGGGCAAGATGGCCGGCAAGGGCCGCGGCGTGCCGGTGGAGCTGTTCCGCCGCAACCACCCGCGTGCCACCGTCGAGAACGCCCCGCTCATCGACAGCCTCACCCCGCACAAGATGATCCGCCGTGCCTTCCTCGACCGCATCGGCCTGCGCTTCCCCGAGGGCAGACGGCGGCTGGAGGACCACGTCTTCATCGCCGAGGCGTACCTGCGGGCGGAGAACGTCTCCGTGCTCAGTGACTACGTCTGCTACTACCACCTCCGGCGCGACGACAGCTCCAACGCCGGCTTCGAACGCTTCGACCCGGTCGGGTACTTCAAGAACCTCCGCGAGGCCCTCGACGTCGTCGAGCGGTACACCGAGCCAGGCCCGGTGCGTGACAAGCTCTTCCGCCGCTGGCTGCGCGTGGAGATGGTCGAGCGGCTGCGGGCCCGGCGCCTCCTGAACCTGCCGGACGACTACCGCAGGGAGCTGTTCGGGGAGATCCACGAGGTCGTCGTCGAGCGGTTCGGTCCCGGTGTCGCGGCAGGGCTGCAGCCGACGCAGCAGGTCGTCGCCGCGCTGACCGCGGCCGACCGGTACGCCGACGTCGTGTCCTTCGCGGAATGGGAGGCCGGCATCGCGCCCAAGGCGGCACCCGCGCACGTGGAGTGGCGGGACGGCTCCCTCAGCGTCGGCTTCACGGCCGAGTACACGTCCGGCGGCGAGCCGATGACCTTCCCCGCCGACGCCGAGGCGGCCCCGCTGAACGACACGCCCAAGGACGTGACCGAGGGCGTGGAGTGGGTGGCCTCGGAGACCGCCGCGCGCTTCGGGCAGGCCACGGCCGATCTGCTGCTGCGGGAGCGCTCGAGCGCCGCGCAGTACTTCCAGCCGGTGAAGTTCACGCGTGAGACCGTGCCCGTCGGGGACGGCGAGCAGGTCCGGCTGGTGCTGCGGGCGACCGCCACCGTCGACCCTGCCACCCTTCCGGGTGACGGCGTCTGGGACGCGGTCGTGCGGGTCAAGCTGGGCGGCTGGACCAAGGAGTGCCGGCTGGGCCCGGCCCCGCGGGCGACCCGGCCCACTCCGGACGTGGGACTCGTCGGCGACCGCCCGGTTCTGCCGTACTGGACGGAGCCGCACGGCAACCTCTCCCTGGAACTCGGCGCGCGGGGCAAGCGGCTCGGTCTGGGCAGCGTGCAGCCGATGGACGTCACCGTCTCCGGGGACCGTTTCCGTGCCCCGCTTCCGCTGCATGTCGGCGGCGACCGGGAGGTGCCGCTGCGGTTCGTCTCCTCCAGCCGGATCCTCGACGCGTCCGGCACGCTCTCCCCCGCTCCGGACGGGCGCGGGGCGGTGCTGGAGGCGGAGATGCCGGCCAAGGACCTCTCGCGTGACACCTGGCGGGTGGCTCTGTGCCCCGCGCCGGGCGCCGAGCGGCCCCGCTTCACCGGGCTGCCCTTCGCGCTGCGCGCCGCCGACGGTCAGGTGCTGGTGGTGCCGGCGCCCGGGCCCGGGGTCGCGCTGCGGCTGGCGCGACGGGCGCGGCGGGTGGTCGGTACCGCGCGTCGGAAGGTGGTTTCCCGTATCAGGATCGGAGGGCAGTGACGGCATGCGACCACTGGGAATAGAGGGCGCCTGGATTCTGGAGCCCAAGATCTTTCCGGACGACCGCGGCAGCTTCCACGAGTGGTACCGCGGCGAGGAGTTCCGCGAGGCCACCGGCCATGATCTGGCCCTGGCCCAGGCCAACTGCTCGGTCTCCCGGCGGGGCGTGCTGCGTGGTGTGCACTTCGCCGATGTGCCGCCCAGTCAGGCCAAGTACGTCACGTGTGTGCGCGGTGCGGTCCTGGACGTGGTGATCGACATCCGGGTGGGCTCCCCCACCTTCGGCCAGTGGGAGGCCGCCCGGCTCGACGACGACACCCGTCACGCGGTGTTCCTCGCCGAGGGGCTGGGCCACGCGTTCATGGCCCTCACCGACGACGCCACGGTGGTCTATCTCTGCTCCACGGGCTACGCCCCGGAGCGCGAACACGGCATCCATCCCCTGGACCCGGCCCTCGGCATCGCCTGGCCCGAGGGCATCACCCCTCTCCTCTCCCCCAAGGACGAACAGGCTCCGAGCCTGGCCGAGGCGGAACGCCAGGGGCTGCTCCCGTCGTACGAGGCGTGCCGGGCCTACTACGAGGAGCTGCGGGGCGGGCGGCTCGACGGCTGACCCGCGTACGACGACGCCGGCCGCCGCCCCCCGGGGCGGCGGGCCGCGGGGGGGGGGAGGCGGGAGAGGGGTTTTAAAAAAACGGTTTTTAAGAGGGGCCGGCGGTGTAAAGGGGCCAAACCACCC
>NZ_JBITGX010000032.1:0-63684 GCF_044457425.1 Streptomyces sp. NPDC050546 | reverse complement strand
GGCGGGCCGCGTGCCGGCCCCCCCTTTGTGCCGGGGGGTGGTGTGGGGGGGGGGGCGTAAGCCCCCCGGGCCGGGGGGGGGGCGGGGGGGGCCGCCCCCCCCCCCCCCCCCCCCCCCCCATTTCCGCGCTCCGGGCCGGGCACACACCCCAGGGGCCCCTGGACACGTGCTGAGGTTAGGCTAGCCTAAGCTTGAATCCAGCCAAGCGGCTGTCAGCCGTGCCCGCAGTGGCTCCGTACGCACGAAAGCAGACTCAGCCATGTCGAACGCCAGAACCGCCCGCTTCTCCCGACGCGGCATCCTCGCCGCCGGGGGTGCCCTCGGACTCGGCGCCCTCGTGACCGCCTGCGGCAGTGGAGACTCCAAGGACGGCGACTCGGACGCGGCGGCGGGCGGCAAGTCCGGCCCCTGGTCCTTCAAGGACGACCGCGGCAAGAACGTGTCGCTGAAGAAGACGCCCGCGAACATCGTCGCCTTCACCGGCGTCGCCGCCGCCCTCCACGACTACGGCGTCTCGGTCAAGGGCGTCTTCGGCCCGACCAAGACGCAGGACGGCAAGCCCGACGTCCAGGCCGGCGACATGGACATCAGCAAGGTGACCATCCTCGGCAACACCTGGGACCAGTTCAGCGTCGAGAAGTACGCCGCCCTCGCCCCCGACGTGCTGATCAGCACGATGTTCGACGACGCCGGCACCCTCTGGTACGTCCCGGAGACCTCGAAGGACAAGATCGCCAAGCTTGCCCCGAGCGTCGGTATCTCCGTCTACGACCGTCAGCTCACCGAGCCGCTGCAGCGCATGTGGGAGCTGGCCGAGTCCCTCGGCGGCGACGTGAAGTCCGCCAAGGCCACCGACGCCAAGAAGCGGTTCGAGGAGGCCTCCGAGCGGCTGCGCAAGGCCGCCAAGGCGCACCCCGACATCAAGGTGCTGGTCGGCTCCGCGAGCCAGGAGCTCTTCTACGTCTCCGGCACCAACCTCTCCGTCGACCTGGAGTACTTCAAGTCCCTCGGCGTGAACTTCGTCGAGCCGCCGGAGAAGGCCAAGGCGCAGGGTGGCGGCTGGTTCGAGAGCCTGAGCTGGGAGAACGTCGACAAGTACCCGGCGGACATCATCATGATGGACGACCGCTCCTCCGCGATCCAGCCGGCGAACATCTCCGAGGCGACATGGAAGAAGCTGCCGGCGGTGAAGGCCAAGCAGGTCATCTCGCGGTCGGCCGAGCCGATTCTGTCGTACGACAAGTGCGTGCCGATGGTGGAGAACCTGACGAAGGCCATCGAGAGCGCGAAGAAGGTCAGCTAGGCGTTCAGCGCCGTGGGGGCTGCGCAACGGCTGCGGCTGCGGGCCGTGTGTGGCTTGTCGCGCAGTTCCCCGCGCCCCTGAGGGGCGTCGCCCACCGCCCCTGACCACACATCAGGAGTCTGTATGACCACCGCCGTAGCCGCTCCCTTCCGCTTCTTCTCACTCCAGGTCGTGCGGACGAGGCGGCTCGGTCCGTCTCTGGTCCGTGTCACGTTCGGCGGGCCCGATCTGCACGCCTTCCACTCCGACGGGCGTGACCAGTCGCTGTCGCTGTTCCTGCCCCACCCCGGGCAGCCCGAGCCGGTCGTACCGCTCGAGCTCGGGGACGGGTGGTGGCAGGGCTGGCGCGAACTCCCGGACGACGTACGGGCCGTGATGCGGTCGTACACCCTGCGCGCACTGCGCCGCGACCCGGACGAGATCGACATCGACTTCGCCCTGCACGGCATCGAGCCGGGCGCCACCGTCCAGGCCGGTCCGGCCTCCCGCTGGGCCGACCGGGCCGCCGCCGGGGACCGGGTCCTGCTGCTCGGGCCGGCCATCGCCGACAACCGGGCGATCCGCTTCCGGCCGCCCGAGGACACCGACCTCGTGGTCGTCTGGGGTGACGAGACCGCCGTACCGGCCGCCTCCGCCATCGTCGAGGCACTGCCGGCCGGAACCCGTGCCCGGGTCTGGCTGGAGGTCCCGCACGCCGGGGACATCCAGGACCTGGCGACCGAGGCCGACGTCGAGATCACCTGGCTGATCCGGGAGGAGGAGCGGACCGTCGAGGGCTCCCCCATGGTCCTCGACACCCTCCGCGACACCCAACTCCCGCCCGCCGAAAGGCCGTACGTCTGGATCGCCGGCGAGTCCGGCTGTGTGAAGCAGCTGCGCCGGCACTTCGTACGGGAGCGCGGGATCGACCGCCGCCGGGTGACGTTCGTCGGCTACTGGCGCCGCGGAGTGAGCGAGGAGCAACTCCGCGCGGAAGGATGACCGCCGTTCATCGATGACCCACGCGTGACCACAGTCACGGCAGAGCCAGCCCTCCCCCCATGCAACTTAGGTTAGGCTTACCTAAGTTCAACCCCCGCGGCTCAGCCCACCCCTGTCCCGACCGGACTGTCCCCACCGGAGGACCCCCACATGCGCTCGCACCTGCTCAACGACACCACCGCGGAGCAGTACCGCCGCTCCGTGACCGACGGAGTCGAGCGGGTGGCCGCCAAACTCGCCGCCACCGACCGGCCCTTCACCGGCGTCAGCGTCGACGCCCTCTCCCCCCGCATCGACGAGATCGACCTCGACCAGCCGCTGCACGACACGACCGCGGTGCTCGACGAACTGGAGGACGTCTACCTCCGGGACGCGATCTACTTCCACCACCCCCGCTACCTCGCCCACCTCAACTGCCCGGTCGTCATCCCGGCCGTGCTCGGCGAGGCGGTCCTGTCCGCCGTCAACTCCTCCCTGGACACCTGGGACCAGTCGGCCGGCGGCACGCTCATCGAGCGGAAACTGATCGACTGGACGAACGAGCGCATCGGCCTCGGCCCCGCCGCCGACGGCGTGTTCACCTCCGGCGGCTCCCAGTCCAACCTCCAGGCGCTGCTGCTCGCCCGCGAGGAGTCCAAGACCGACTCCCTCGCCAAACTGCGCATCTTCGCCTCCGAGGTCAGCCACTTCAGCGTGAAGAAGTCCGCGAAGCTGCTCGGACTCGGCCAGGACGCCGTGGTCTCCATACCCGTCGACCACGACAAGCGCATGCAGACCGTCGCCCTCGCCCGCGAGCTGGAGCGCTGCAAGGAAGCCGGCCTCGTCCCCATGGCCGTCGTCGCCACCGCCGGCACCACCGACTTCGGCTCCATCGACCCGCTGCCCGAGATCGCCGAGCTGTGCGAGCAGTTCGGCACCTGGATGCACGTCGACGCCGCCTACGGCTGCGGTCTGCTCGCCTCCGTGCAGCACCGGGACCGCATCGACGGCATCGAGCGCGCCGACTCGGTCACCGTCGACTACCACAAGTCCTTCTTCCAGCCGGTGAGTTCCTCCGCCGTGCTCGTCCGGGACGCGGCGACCCTCCAGCACGCCACCTACCACGCGGAGTACCTCAACCCGCGCCGGATGGTGCAGGAACGTATCCCCAACCAGGTGGACAAGTCCCTGCAGACCACCCGCCGCTTCGACGCCCTCAAGCTGTGGATGACGCTGCGGACCATGGGCGCCGACGGCATCGGGCAGCTCTTCGACGAGGTCTGCGAGCTGGCCCGGGAGGGCTGGAAGCTGCTCGCCGCCGACCCGCGCTACGACGTGGTCGTGGAGCCGAGCCTGTCCACCCTGGTCTTCCGCTACATCCCGGCGGCCGTGACCGACCCGTCCGAGATCGACCGCGCCAACCTCTACGCCCGCAAGGCCCTGTTCGCCTCCGGTGACGCCATCGTCGCGGGCACCAAGGTCGGCGGCCGCCACTACCTGAAGTTCACCCTGCTCAACCCCGAGACGCAGGCGTCCGACATCGCCGCCGTCCTCGATCTGATCGCCGGCCATGCCGAGCAGTACCTGGGAGAGTCCCTTGACCGCGCGTCCTGAAAACCCGACCAAAACCCATGACTTCGTGGGCATCGGGCTCGGCCCCTTCAACCTCGGCCTCGCCTGCCTGACCGAGCCGATCGACGCACTCGACGGCGTCTTCCTGGAGTCGAAGCCCGACTTCGAGTGGCACGCGGGAATGTTCCTCGACGGCGCCCACCTCCAGACCCCGTTCATGTCGGACCTGGTCACCCTCGCCGACCCGACGTCCCCGTACTCCTTCCTGAACTACCTGAAGGAGAAGGGCCGGCTGTACTCGTTCTACATCCGCGAGAACTTCTACCCGCTGCGCGTCGAGTACGACGACTACTGCCGCTGGGCCGCGAACAAGCTGAGCAGCATCCGCTTCGGCACGACGGTGACGGAGGTCCGCTACGAGGACGACCTCTACGTCGTGCACACCGAGGCCGGAGACGTCTACCGCGCCCGCCGGCTCGTCCTCGGCACGGGCACCCCGCCCTACATCCCCGAGGCCTGCCAGGACCTGGGCGGCGACTTCCTGCACAACTCCCGCTATCTGAGCCACAAGGCGGAGCTGCAGAAGAAGGACTCGATCACCCTGGTCGGCTCGGGCCAGTCGGCCGCCGAGATCTACTACGACCTGCTCAGCGAGATCGACGTCCACGGCTACCGGCTGAACTGGGTCACCCGCTCCCCGCGGTTCTTCCCGCTGGAGTACACCAAGCTCACGCTGGAGATGACGTCCCCGGAGTACGTCGACTACTTCCGCGAGCTGCCGGAGGCGACCCGCTACCGCCTCACGGCCGAGCAGAAGGGCCTGTTCAAGGGCATCGACGGCGACCTGATCAACGAGATCTTCGACCTGCTCTACCAGAAGAACCTCGGCGGTCCCGTCCCCACGCGGCTGATCACCAACGCCTCGCTGAACAGCGCGACGTACGAGAACGGCACATACACCCTGGGCTTCCGCCAGGAGGAGCAGGGCAAGGACTTCGAGCTGGACTCGCAGGGCCTGGTGCTCGCGACCGGCTACAAGTACGCCGAGCCGGAGTTCCTCGCCCCCGTCAAGGACCGCCTGGTCTACGACTCCCAGGGCAACTTCGACGTGGCCCGCAACTACGCCGTCGACGTCACCGGCCGGGGCGTCTTCCTCCAGAACGCCGGCGTCCACACCCACAGCATCACCAGCCCCGACCTGGGCATGGGCCCGTACCGGAACGCGTACATCATCCGGGAGCTGCTCGGCAGCGAGTACTACCCGGTCGAGAAGACCATCGCGTTCCAGGAGTTCGCCGTATGAGCGCCACCACCGGAATCGGCACCCTCACCGTCCGCCCGCTCGACCCCCTGAAGGACGCCGAGCTGCTGCACTCCTGGGTCACGCACCCCAAGGCGTCCTACTGGATGATGCAGGACGCGAAACTACAGGACGTCGAGCGCGAGTACATGCGTATCGCGGCGCACGAGTACCACCACGCGTACCTCGGTCTGCACGAGGGCCGCCCGGCGTTCCTGATGGAGTCGTACGACCCCCGGTACGTCGAGCTGGAAGGCCTGTACGACCCGGAGCCCGGCGACGTCGGCATGCACTTCCTGGTCGCGCCGACCGACCGGCCGATCCACGGCTTCACCAAGGCCGTCATCACCGCCGTGATGGACGAGCTGTTCGCCGACCCGCGCACCCGCCGGGTCGTGGTGGAGCCCGATGTCAGCAACAAGGCAGTACACGCGCTGAACGAGGCCGTCGGCTTCGTTCCCGAGCGCGAGATCGACAAGCCGGAGAAGCGCGCGCTGCTGAGCTTCTGCACGCGTGAGCAGTACCTGGCGGCCCGAGGAGTAGCGATATGACCCTGTCCGACGCCGTGGCGCACCTGTCCCCCGAGCGCTGGGACCAGGCCAACCGCCTGCTGATCCGCAAAGCCCTCGCCGAGTTCGCGCACGAGCGGCTCATCACCCCCGAGAAGGACGGGGAGCGCTACATCGTCCGCAGCGACGACGGCCTCACCCAGTACGCCTTCTCCGCCGCCCGCCGGGCCCTGGACCACTGGCAGGTCGACGCCGGCTCGATCACCCGGCACCGTGACGGTGCGGAACTCCCCCTCGCCGCCCTGGACTTCTTCATCGAGCTGAAGGACACCCTGGGCCTGAGCGAGCAGATCCTGCCGGTCTACCTGGAGGAGATCTCCTCCACCCTCTCCGGCACCTGCTACAAGCTCACCAAGCCGAAAATCACCGCGGCCGAGCTGGCGCGCGGCGACTTCCAGGCCATCGAGACCGGTATGACCGAGGGCCACCCCTGCTTCGTCGCCAACAACGGGCGGCTCGGCTTCGGCATCCACGAGTACCTGTCGTACGCGCCGGAGACGGCGAGCCCGGTCCGGCTCGTCTGGCTCGCGGCCCACCGCTCGCGGGCGGCCTTCACGGCCGGTGTCGGCATCGAGTACGAGTCGTTCCTGCGCGAGGAGCTGGGCGCCGAGACCGTCGAGCGCTTCCACGGCGTCCTGCGCGACCAGGGCAAGGACCCCGAGGACTACCTGTTCATCCCGGTCCACCCCTGGCAGTGGTGGAACAAGCTCACCGTCACCTTCGCCGCCGAGGTCGCCCGCGGGCACCTGGTCTGCCTGGGCGAGGGCGGCGACGAGTACCTGGCCCAGCAGTCCATCCGGACCTTCTTCAACAAGACCAGCCCCGAGAAGCACTACGTCAAAACCGCGCTGTCGGTCATCAACATGGGCTTTATGCGCGGTCTGTCGGCCGCCTACATGGAGGCCACCCCGGCGATCAACGACTGGCTGGCCCAGCTCATCGAGGGCGACCCGGTGCTGAAGTCCACGGGCCTGTCGATCATCAAGGAGCGCGCGGCGGTCGGCTACCGGCACCTCGAGTACGGGCAGGCGACCGACCGCTACTCGCCGTACCGCAAGATGCTCGCCGCGCTGTGGCGGGAGAGCCCGGTGCCGTCCCTCCAGGAGGGCGAGTCGCTGGCCACGATGGCGTCCCTGGTCCACGTCGACCACGAGGGTGCCTCGGTCGCGGGCGCGCTGATCGAACAGTCGGGCCTCACCCCCACGGAGTGGCTGCGCCACTACCTCAGGGCCTACTTCACGCCCCTCCTCCACAGCTTCTACGCCTACGACCTGGTCTTCATGCCGCACGGCGAGAACGTCATCCTCGTGCTGGAGGACGGGGTCGTGCAGCGGGCGATCTACAAGGACATCGCCGAGGAGATCGCCGTCATGGACCCGGACGCGGTCCTGCCGCCGACGGTGGAGCGACTGCGCGTCGAGGTCCCCGAGGACAAGAAGCTCCTCTCCATCTTCACGGACGTCTTCGACTGCTTCTTCCGCTTCCTCGCGGCGAACCTCGCCACCGAGGGAATCCTGGAGGAGGACGACTTCTGGCGCACGGTCGCGGACGTCACCCGCGCCTACCAGGAGTCGATGCCGGAACTCGCCGACAAGTTCAAGCAGTACGACATGTTCGCCCCCGAGTTCTCCCTCTCCTGCCTCAACCGCCTCCAGCTCCGCAACAACGAACAGATGGTGGACCTCTCGGACCCCTCCGGCGCCCTCCAACTGATCGGCACCCTCAAGAACCCCATCACGGAGTTCTGACCCCCAAGCAGACGAGCACCCCGGAGTACGGTCCTCCGGGGTGCCCGTCATGCCCTTCTTTTGCCTTAGGGGCGCGGGGAACTGCGCAATCTTTTAGGGGCGCGGGGAACTGCGCGACAAGCCCCCACGCACCCGCAGACGAATCACCGCCCGGCGGAGCCCCACGGCACCTGCGGCGACCGATACCACTCAATCCCCAGCGCATCCCACCGCTCAGCCTGCGCAGCAAGCCGCACCTTGTACCGCTCCCAGTCACGCGACGAAGCCGCCGACCACCCCAACTCCGCGACCCCCGGCAACCGCGGAAACGCCATGAACTCGATATGCCCTGAATTCTCCAGCGTCTCCGACCACATGGGCGCCTCGACCCCCCGCACGGCCCCACCCGGCACCCCCGGCAGATAAGCCCCGGGATCCCAGTCGTAAGACCGCTTCACCTCAACGTACCCCGCCCACGACAACCCCAACGGCGTGTCCTTCGTGTACTTCATGTCGAGATAGACCCGGTCCGCCGGGGACAGAATCAGCCCGGTCCCACCCTGCGCGGCCTTCACCACCCGCGCCTTCTCCTCCGCACTCGTGCTGTCGAGCCCCCAGTACTGCGCGAGAGCCCCCTTAGCGGGGGTCGCCCCGGTCAGCTGGTGCCAGCCCACCACCGTCTTGCCGTACTTCGCGACGACCGGCTGCACCCGGTCCATGAACGCCACGTAGTCCTCATGGCTCGTGGAGTGCGCCTCGTCGCCCCCGATGTGGAGGTACTTGCCCGGAGTCAGCGCGGCGAGCTCCCGCACGACGTCATCCACGAAGTCGTACGTGATCTCCTTGCCGACGCACAGCGAGCTGAAGCCGACCTCGGTCCCGGTGTAGAGCGGCGGAGCGACACCGTCGCAGTTCAGCTCGGCGTAGGAGGCCAGCGCCGCGTTGGTGTGGCCGGGCATGTCTATCTCGGGGACGACCTCCAGATAGCGGGAGGAGGCGTACCGCACGATCTCCTTGTAGTCGGCCTTGGTGTAGAAGCCGCCGGGGCCACCGCCGACCTCCGTCGAACCTCCGTAGGCGGCCAGCCGAGGCCAGGAGTCGATGGCGATGCGCCAGCCCTGGTCGTCGCTGAGGTGCAGATGCAGCTTGTTGATCTTGTAGAGGGCCAACTGGTCGATGTAGCGCTTGACCTGGTCGACGGTGAAGAAGTGCCGGGAGACGTCGAGCATGGCGCCGCGCCAGCCGTAGCGCGGGGTGTCCTTGATCGTGCCGCCGGCGACCAGCCAGGGGCCGGGCTGGACGGAGTCCTTCTCGACGGCCGCCGGGAGCAGTTGGCGCAGGGTCTGCACGCCGTGGAAGAGGCCGGCGGGCCTCGCCGCGGTGATGGTGACGCCCTTGCGCCCGCTGTCGAGCCGGTAGCCCTCGGCGCCGAAGGGGCCTTCGGCGAGCCGCAGCTGGATGCCTCCGGCGCCACGGTCGGTGACGGGGAGGCGGTAACCGGTGGACGGCCGGAGGATCTTCGCGAGGTACTCGCCGATGCGCCGGGTCTCGAGGGAACCGTCGACGCGTATGTGCGTGCCGCGGGTGATCCGGTAGGCGGACCCGCTCGGGGCGGCCGAGGCGGGCGCGGGGACCACACGGTCCAGCGGAGTGGGCGAGGCCGCCGGTGCGGGGGCGGCTCCGGTCACGGAGACGCCCATCGCGACCAGCAGCAGGGAACCGAGAAGGCGGAGCGTTCTGTGGTGCTGTCTCACACGGCCGTCTCTCACAAGCGTGTCCCTTCCACGAGCCATTGAGCCCTAAGAGGTCTGGACCACTCTCTCGTGAGACTGGTGGAACAATCCACCCCATGGCGGAAATCATCCAGAAGGACGGCACATGGGCCTTCGACAGCGACGCCCTGCGACTGACTCCCGGACGGGACAAGAACGTCAGCCTGCTGCGCAGGGAGCTGGGTGAACTGGTCGTCCCGCTCGGGGCGTTGGCGGGGATCTCGTTCGAGCAGGGCAAGAGGAGCGGGCGGCTGCGGCTGCGCCTGCGCGACGGTGCCGATCCGCTGCTGCACGCGACCGGCGGGCGGCTCACCGAGCCCCATGACCCGTACCAGCTGCTCGTCGAGTCCGACCGCTACGGGGTGGCCGAGTACTTCACGGACGAGGTGCGGAGCGCGCTGCTCCTGGACCAGGTGCCGGCCGACCCGGTGACCGCGTACCTGCTGCCGGGGCCCGCCGTGCCGCTCTCGGTCTCCGCCGGGGACGGCACCGCGAGTTTCGACGGTGAGCGCATACGCCTGGAGTGGAACTGGAAGACGGAGGACGCCAAGGCAGCCGCCGGCGCCCGCACGCTCGCGCTCACCGACATCACGGCCGTGGAGTGGCAGCCGGCGGCCGGCCTGGAGAACGGCTACGTCCGCTTCACCGTGCGGAACGCGCCCACCAAGGCCCCGCCCAAGTACGACCCCAACTCCGTGGAGCTGTGGGGCTTCAAGAAGGACCCGCTGATGGCACTGGTCGCGGCGGCGGTCCAGGCCAGGCTTCCGCACCCGGCCGGGACCACCGCCGACGTACCGGAGGCGCGACCGGAAACGCCTTCTCTTCCGGTCGCGCCCACGGAGGACGACCACGACGCCTTCCTGCGCCGCCTGCGCGAGCTCGGCGAACTGCACCGCACGGGCGTCCTGACGGACGACGAGTTCGCGCTCGCGAAGCAGGCGATCCTCAAGCGGATGTAGCGCCCCTGGACGCTACTTGGCCCGGCGCGCCACCGTGAAGTGGTCCACCTGCTCACCGCTCTCGGCGATTCCGCGCACCTTGAGCGTGGCCGTCCGCCCCTTCGGCGCGGGGGTGACGTCCACGCGCAGGAAGGAGTAGTCGAGGTAGCGCACCCGGGACCAGGCGACGGTCTCGTTCTGCTTGCCGCCCTTGACGTTGACGAACGAGGCCACGGAGTCCACGTTCTGCTCGTAGCCCTCGTAGGACAGCGGGGCGCTGAAGGCGTACAGGCTGCGGCCCGCCGCACCGGCCGTGACGTACACGACGCCGTCGGTCTCGGGGTAGGCCGTGCCGCCGATGGGCAGCTTCTTGGCCACCTTGTTCCCCTTGATGACGTCCGTGCGCTCGTACTGGTGGTTGTGGCCGTTGATGACCAGGTCCACCGTGTACTTCTCGAACAGCGGCACCCACTCCTGGCGCACGCCCCCCTCCGAGGCGTGCGAGGTGGAGGTGCAGTAGGCGCAGTGGTGGAAGAAGATCACGATGAAGTCGACGTCCTTCGACGCGCGGTACTTCTTCAGCTGGGCTTCCAGCCACTTGGTCTGGGTGCCGCCCGAGATACCGAGGTTGGCGGGGATCTCGAAGGAGATGTCGTTGGCGTCGAGCGAGATGACCGCCGTGTTGCCGTAGACGAAGGTGTAGACGCCCGGCAGGTTCTTCTTGTCGGGGCCGTTGCCCGGGAGGTTCCAGCGGGCCTCCTCGCCACCGTAGCCGTTGGGCGAGTACCAGGCCTCCATGTCGTGGTTGCCGTAGGCGGGCATCCACGGGACGGACTTGGCGACGGACTCGGTCTGGGCGAGGAACTGGTCCCACACGCGCGAGTCGAAGCCGGTGTCGTCGGTCCTGCCCTGGCCGGTCGGGTCGCCGTACGCGATGTCGCCCGCGTGCAGGTGGAACGCCGGGTTCTGGCCGAGCAGCAGGCTGTTGTTGGCGAGCGCGTGGTAGCTGACGCCCTCGTCGCCGAAGGCCGTGAAGGTGAAGGGCGCCTGGTGCGCGGGGGCGGTGGTGAAGGTGCCGAGGGTGCCCAGCAGGTGCGGGGCGGCCGGGTCGAAGCCCTGGTGGCCGACGCCGTAGTAGTACGTCCGGCCCGGGCGCAGATGCGTCAGCTCGGCGTGCACGTAGTACTGGGTGTGGTTGCCGCTGGCGCCGACTCCGGCGGGTGTGAAGAGGGTGCGGACCTCGGCGTCGATCTTCCGGGAGAGGTCGGTGGGGTGGGCGCCGATCCGGATGAACGGCTTCTTGACGGCGACCGGGACCTGCCAGGAGACGGTCATCTCCGTGCGCGGGTCGGCGCCGTAGGCGAGGTGGCGGCCGAAGGGGGCGACGAAGGCGCCGTCGACGGTCTCGGTCGCGGGGGCGGTGCGGGCGGTCGGTACGGCCGCCTGGGCGGTGGCACCCGGAACGAAGGCGCCACCCGCGACGGCGCCGAGCGTGACGGCACCGCCTCTGATCATCGTGCGCCGGGAGAATCTGGCGCGCAGGTACTCGTGCTGCTCAGCCATGCTCATGCGCTCGGCGAGCCGCTCGGGTACGCCCATACGAGGTATGTCCATGGCGCCACAAATTGCTCCCCTGACACATCCGCCCGGGGAACAATCACCCATCAGACTCCCATGGGCGTCCCATAAGTGTTCCAACACTCATCTGCCCGAAACCGGGCAGATTTCTTGCGAAAGTACTGCCGGTGCCTCAGGATCTAGCGAGTGCACGACGAACTCGTTGATCATCTGACGCGGTCCAGCCCCCTCAGCCGGGGCGAGGCGCTGCGCGTGATCCAGGACGTGCTCGCGTACTTCGACGAGACGACCGAGGAGTACGTCCGTCGCCGCCACCGTGAGCTCCAGGCCCAGGGCCTGGTGAACACGGCGATCTTCGAACGGATCGAGGCGGATCTGAAATATCGCGTGGTGGCACCGCCGGAACTCTCGCTCCGGCAGCTGCGACGCATCGTCTACGGCTAGGAATACGTATCTATGTGCGGAATTGTCGGCTACATCGGCAAGCGTGACGTCGCTCCCCTGCTCCTGGAGGGCCTCCAGCGCCTGGAGTACCGCGGCTACGACTCCGCGGGCATCGTCGTCACGTCCCCGAAGACGTCGGGCCTGAAGATGGTCAAGGCCAAGGGCCGCGTGCGCGACCTGGAGGCCAAGGTCCCGGCCCGCTTCAAGGGCACGACCGGCATAGCCCACACCCGCTGGGCCACCCACGGCGCCCCCTCGGACGTCAACGCCCACCCGCACATGTCGGCCGACAGCAAGGTCGCCGTCGTGCACAACGGCATCATCGACAACGCCTCCGACCTGCGCCGCAAGCTGGAGGCGGACGGCGTCGAGTTCCTCTCCGAGACCGACACCGAGGTGCTGACCCACCTCATCGCCCGCTCCCAGGCGACCAAGCTGGAGGACAAGGTCCGCGAGACCCTCCGGGTCATCGAGGGCACGTACGGCATCGCCGTCATGCACGCCGACTTCCCCGACCGGATCGTCGTCGCCCGCAACGGCTCCCCGGTCGTCCTCGGCATCGGCGAGAAGGAGATGTTCGTCGCCTCGGACATCGCCGCGCTGGTCGCCCACACCCGCCAGATCGTCACCCTGGACGACGGCGAGATGGCCACCCTCAAGGCCGACGACTTCCGCACCTACACCACGGAGGGCACCCGCACGACGGCCGAGCCCACCACCGTGGAGTGGGAAGCGGCGTCGTACGACATGGGCGGCCACGACACCTATATGCACAAGGAGATCCACGAGCAGGCCGACGCCGTGGACCGCGTGCTGCGCGGCCGCATCGACGACCGCTTCTCCACCGTGCACCTGGGCGGCCTCAACCTGGACGCCCGCGAGGCCCGCCGGATCCGCCGCGTGAAGATCCTCGGCTGCGGCACCTCGTACCACGCGGGCATGATCGGCGCCCAGATGATCGAGGAACTGGCCCGTATCCCCGCCGACGCCGAGCCCGCCTCCGAGTTCCGCTACCGCAACGCGGTCGTCGACCCCGACACCCTCTACGTCGCGGTCTCCCAGTCCGGCGAGACCTATGACGTCCTCGCCGCCGTGCAGGAGCTCAAGCGCAAGGGCGCACGGGTCCTGGGCGTGGTGAACGTGGTCGGTTCGGCGATCGCCCGCGAGGCCGACGGCGGCATCTACGTGCACGCCGGGCCGGAGGTCTGCGTGGTCTCCACCAAGTGCTTCACCAACACCACGGTCGCCTTCGCCCTGCTCGCCCTCCACCTGGGCCGCACCCGTGACCTCTCGGTCCGGGACGGCAAGCGGATCATCGCGGGCCTGCGGAAGCTGCCCGCCCAGATCGCCGAGATCATGGAGCACGAGGAGGACGTCAAGAAGCTGGCCCTGCAGTTCGCCGAGGCCCGCTCGATGCTCTTCATCGGCCGCGTCCGGGGCTACCCGGTGGCCCGCGAGGCCTCCCTGAAGCTCAAGGAGGTCTCCTACATCCACGCCGAGGCCTACCCCGCCTCCGAGCTCAAGCACGGCCCGCTGGCCCTGATCGAGCCGGCCCTCCCGACGGTCGCGATCGTCCCCGACGACGACCTGCTGGAGAAGAACCGCGCGGCCCTGGAGGAGATCAAGGCCCGCAGCGGCAAGATCCTCGCGGTCGCCCACCAGCACCAGGAGAAGGCCGACGAGACGCTCGTCGTCCCGAAGAACGAGGACGAACTCGACCCGATCCTGATGGGCATCCCCCTCCAACTCCTCGCGTACCACACGGCCTTGGCCCTGGGCCGGGACATCGACAAGCCGAGGAACCTCGCCAAGTCGGTGACAGTGGAGTAATCGGCCTTCTTGTCAGGGGCGCGGGGAACTGCGCGATCAACCCCCACGCACCCGCACAGGCCAAACAAGAGGACGGACCCCCACGCGCTGCCACCAAGCGCACAGGGGGTCCGTTTTCACACGCCGGGGCCGCCCAATACCCCGGCATCGGCTGCCGAATTCAGCCGGTGGCCGTCACGCCCCGACCGGCAGCACGCCGCGGAAGCACCGTCGGCCAGTGCGCGAGCACCGCCGTCGCCGCATACCAGGCCACCGCGCCCGAGGCCACGGCGAACCATCCACCCACCTTGGCGAGCCCCTCGTTACCGGCGAACTCGGCGATCGCCATGAGCAACAGGGCGACGAAGAACAGCCCGTACATCCCCTGACCGAGCTGGTCCTCACCCGCGAGGGTCAAAGACAGCGCCACAAGGGCGAACAACAGCAGGAACAGCCCGGCCTCGTTACCGGCGGCGCCGCCCGCCACGGCCCACGTGAACCACAGCGCCCCGAGCACCGAGAACGCCGTACCACCGGCGGAGTCCCCCTCCCGCAGGGCCATCAGCCCGGCGACGAAGAGTGCGATACCGCCCACGTACTGGGCGATTGATGTCGCGTCAGAAGCTGACACCCCGTCGATCACAGCGGTATGCCCCAGCCCGAAGGCCAACAGGGTGATTCCGAGGGCGAGTCGACCGGCCACGGTCGTGATTCCGCTTCCCGCGGAGACGTCTTTGTCCACGGCGGGCTCCCTTCGTGCATGTGCAGTTGTGCGGTGCTCCGTATATGCCCTTCACAAGGGCACAAACACCTCTACGCGCGAGTAGGTTCACGCGTGGCACCAAGGGAGTTGAACTCAGGGGATGACGACGACCGGCCGCTGCGCCCGCTTGGCGAGCCGCCCCGCGACCGAGCCGAAGATGCGCCCCACGATGCCGTGACTCGACCCGACGACGATCGCGTCGGCCTCGTACTCCCGGCCGACCTCTTCGAGTTCGTGGCAGATGTCCCCGCCCCGCTCGACGAGGATCCAGGGCACCTCGGAGAGATACTCCGCACACGCCAGCTCCAGCCCGAGCACCTCGGTCCGGTGGTCCGGCACGTCCACGAAGACGGGCGGCTCGCAGCCGGCCCACACCGTGGTCGGCAGCCGGTTGGCGACATGGACGATGACCAGACCCGACCCGGAGCGATGGGCCATCCCGATCGCATAGGCCAGGGCGCGTTCACTGGACGTGGAGCCGTCGAATCCGACGACGACGCCGTGCTTGAAGGCGGGATCGCAGGAATGGCGTGGCTCTTCCGCCGCCAGGGGCTCGGCCGCCGTGGGATCGGCGACGGGCCGCTTGCGGTCCGCTGGTTCGAAGAATTCGTGACCGGCCATGGCTGTCTCGGCGTCGTGATCCTTATATGGGGGACAACAGTGTGCGGCTGAGCTGTGTCCGGGAATGGTCTTTCCAGCCCCATACCCCCAAGGGTACGGCGGCACGCCTCCTCAGCCCAGATCCCGCTCACCGTGCGTGCGGGTTCCAGGGAGCATGCACGAGGCGACGCCCGTAACGCAATGGTTGCTGCGCTGTACAGGCGGTTTGCACAGGATTCACTTACCCGTGGTGGTGATCGGCTCACCCAGTGACCGACGCCCCGGCCGCGCGTTGAACCCCGTGAGTCACGCCACAGGGAGCGCCCATGTCCGGACCGAGCATCGCCGCCGAGGCGGACCGCGCGGCCCCGCCGCCGCGGGACACCGCGACGGATGTGGTTCGCTGGGCGGCCTTCAGCTGCCTGCTCGTCCCGGTCGTACTCCTCGGCTACGGCAGCTCCCTGGCCGGTGCCGCCGGCACGGCCCTAGGGCTCGCCGCCGTCACGGGCGCCTGCCGGGTGCTGCTGCGCCAGTCCGAGCGCGGCGCGGCCCGGCTGGCGGCCGAGGACCGGGCACCCCACCGGGGACGGCACCACCGCACCGGAACGGGGTCACATCGGGGCGGACGGCACACTGGAGGAGATACACCGGTCGGCTGACCGGTTTCAGTGCACGTGCACGTTGGTTTTCAGCCAACTTCTCGTACCTGTGCATCACCCTGCCGAAGCACCCCCCAACCCTCGTTCGACCTGCACGGAAAGGGCCTCAGGGGGCCTGCGCACCCTACGCGGATTGGCCACCGCGACAAGGCGCACTTCCCTGCACGCCCCACGAGTGCAACGCTTCGTGATCGAATGCTTCACGCCAAGTTGCCAAGTCGACAATGTGCCGAGTGCCGAACCGGCCACCTCGGCACGACGGGACACAGTAGATTCGATCTTGACTGTCTACGGCGGGGGACTCGTGCAGGACCGAGGGGAAACGTGCAGGAGCGACACAACCGAGGAGCCGCGACCACCGAGGGGGGCTTAGCAGTATGAGCCACGACTCCACTGCCGCGCCGGAAGCCGGCGTCCGGAAGCTTTCCGGGCGACGCCGCAAGGAGATCGTCGCGGTGCTGCTGTTCAGCGGCGGCCCCATCTTCGAGAGTTCCATACCACTGTCGGTGTTCGGGATCGACCGCCAGGACGCCGGCGTGCCGCGCTACCGACTGCTGGTGTGCGGCGGTGAGGACGGCCCGCTGCGGACCACAGGGGGCCTCGAACTCAGCGCACCGCATGGCCTGGAAGCGATCTCAAGGGCGGGCACGGTCGTCGTACCGGCCTGGCGTTCGATCACTTCTCCGCCACCGGACGAGGCGCTCGACGCGCTGCGCCGCGCCCACGAGGAGGGCGCCCGCATCGTCGGGCTGTGCACCGGCGCCTTCGTCCTCGCGGCGGCGGGCCTGCTGGACGGCCGGCCCGCGACGACACACTGGATGTACGCGCCGACGCTGGCGAAGCGCTATCCGTCGGTGCACGTCGATCCGCGCGAGCTGTTCGTCGACGACGGGGACGTGCTGACGTCGGCGGGCACCGCGGCCGGAATCGATCTCTGTCTCCACATCGTGCGGACGGACCACGGCAACGAGGCGGCCGGCGCGCTGGCCCGCCGTCTGGTGGTCCCGCCGCGCCGGTCGGGCGGCCAGGAGCGCTACCTCGACAGGTCTTTACCGGAGGAGATCGGCGCCGACCCGCTCGCGGAGGTCGTCGCCTGGGCGCTGGAGCACCTCCACGAACAGTTCGACGTGGAGACACTGGCGGCACGCGCGTACATGAGCCGGCGTACGTTCGACCGCCGCTTCCGCTCGCTGACCGGGAGTGCCCCGCTGCAGTGGCTGATCACGCAGCGGGTGCTCCAGGCGCAGCGCCTGCTGGAGACGTCGGACTACTCGGTGGACGAGGTGGCGGGACGCTGCGGCTTCCGGTCGCCGGTCGCCCTGCGCGGGCACTTCCGGCGGCAGCTGGGCTCGTCCCCGGCCGCCTACCGGGCGGCGTACCGCGCCCGGCGTCCGCAGGCCGAGCGGCCCCAGCAGGACGTCGACGGCGGACCGGGAGGCATGCCCGGCCACACCGGGCATCCCGGCCAGGCGCCCGCCGCGCTGCACCCGGAGCACCCGGTCCCGCTCCAGTCCCGCCGTACGGCGGCCGCGAGCGCGGTCGGGGCGTCCCCGGCACTGTCGGCGGCCGCGTCCGACAACGGCCGGGAGGCCTATATATCCGCCCGGGCGAGTCTGCCGGGGCAGCGCAGCGCGACCTGAGCCGGTGACCGGGCCCGCGGGGAGGACGACCTCCCCGCGGGCCCGGCGCCGTTTCGGAGCGGGCCGGCCCTCGACCACGAGGTCGCTGCACGGACGGGCCGAGCTCGGGGCAGTGGGCCGTAAGGTTAGACACATGAACGATCGCATGGTGTGGATCGACTGCGAGATGACCGGCCTCTCGCTGTCGGACGACGCGCTCATCGAGGTGGCCGCCCTCGTGACCGACTCCGAGCTGAACGTGCTCGGCGAAGGCGTGGACATCGTGATCCGGCCGCCGGACCGGGCGCTGGAGACGATGCCGGACGTGGTGCGTCAGATGCACACCGCGTCCGGGCTGCTCGCCGAGCTGGCGGACGGCACGACGCTGAAGGACGCCGAGGAGCAGGTCCTGGCGTATGTGAGGGAGTTCGTCAAGGAGCCGGGCAAGGCCCCGCTGTGCGGCAACTCCGTCGGCACGGACCGCGGCTTCCTGCTGCGCGACATGCCGACGCTGGAGGACTACCTCCACTACCGGATCGTCGATGTCTCGTCGGTCAAGGAGCTGGCCCGCCGCTGGTACCCGCGGGCGTACTTCAACAGCCCCAAGAAGAACGGCAACCACCGCGCGCTCGCCGACATCCGCGAGTCCATCGCGGAGCTGCGCTACTACCGCGAGGCCGTGTTCGTCCCGCAGCCCGGGCCCGACTCGGACACGGCGAAGACGATCGCCGCGAAGCACGTCCTGCCTGCTCAGTAAGGACATCCGGGGGCCCGACGGGGGGCGCCGCGAAAGCCGGGCGCGAGCACCCCTTCGGACCCTGTACACTTTTTCTCGGCCGGTCAGGAAGTCAGGGACCTCCAAGCCGGTCATGGTGGGTGTAGCTCAGCTGGTAGAGCACCTGGTTGTGGTCCAGGATGCCGCGGGTTCAAGTCCCGTCACTCACCCTGAGTAATCAGCCGGTGGCTTCGACGAAGCCACCGGCTGAAGCTTTTTGCGCGCCTCTCCGGGGCGACACGGCAGGCTGGCTACCGTCGGCGGCATGGACGGTGGACGCCGAGAGTGGCGCGCGTGTGTGCTCAGTGGGGCGGTGTTCGCCGTATGCATGGCCGGTACCACGCTGCCGACCCCCCTCTACCCCCTCTATCAGGACAAGTTCGGATTCTCCGAGCTGACGGTGACCGTGGTGTACGCCCTGTACGCCTTCGCCGTCATCGGCGTGCTGCTGCTGGTCGGCGACGCCTCGGACGCCGTGGGCAGACGCCCGGTGCTGCTGTGCGGCCTGGGCCTCGCCGCGGCGAGCGCCGTCTGTTTCCTGTGCGCCACCGGGCTCGGCTGGCTGTACACGGGGCGGCTGCTGTCGGGACTGTCCGCCGGGCTGTTCACCGGGGCGGCCACCGCGTATGTGATGGAGCTGGCACCCGAGGGCGGCGCCTCCCGGGCCACGTTCGTGGCGACCGCCGCCAACATGGGCGGACTGGGCTGCGGTCCGCTGCTGTCCGGGGTGCTCGCGCAGTACGCGCCGTGGCCGCTGTATCTGCCCTTCGTCACGCATCTCGCCCTGGTGGCCGCCTCCGCCGCCGTCCTGCTGAGGCTCGCGGAGACCGTGCGGGAGCGGCGGCCGCTGCGCACCGTACGGCCGCAGCGGCCCGCTCTGCCCCCGCGGGTGCGGGCGGTGTTCGGGCCGGCGGCGACCGCCTCGTTCGTGGGGTTCGCGCTGTTCGGGGTGTTCACGTCGGTCAGCCCGGAGTTCCTCGCCGAGTCCCTGGGTGTGACCGACCACGCCGTGAGCGGGCTGATCGTCGCGCTGGCCTTCTTCGCCTCGACCGCCGGCCAACTCGCGGTCGGCCGGGTCGGTGTACGGCGCTCCCTGCCGCTGGGATGCGCCGGGCTTCTCGCCGGGCTCGCCCTGCTCGCGGGGGCGCTGCGGTGGGACCTGATGGCGCTGGTGGTGCTGAGCGCGCTCATCGGCGGGACCGGGCAGGGGCTGGCGTTCCGCGGGGCGCTGTCCGAGGTGGCCGGGGCCTCGCCCGGGCATCAGCGCGCCGCGGTGATCTCGGCCCTGTTCGTGGTGGCCTACGCGGGCATCTCGGTCCCGGTGATCGGCGTGGGCCTGCTGGCGGGCCCGATCGGTCTGGAGGGCGCGGGCCTGGTGTTCATCGCGTGCATGGCGGTCCTGGTCTCGACGGCGGCCGCCTATCTGCTCCGGCGGCCGGCCCCGGCCAGGACATGACTCGCACGACTGTCACGGCTGTCACGGCTGTCACGACGACGACCGGGGCACCAGCTCCGTGGCCAGGACCATCTGGCGGCGTTCCAGGCCCCGGGACGCCGAGGGGCGGCGGTCGGCGATCTCCGTGAGGAGGAGGTCGATCATGCGGTGGCCCATCTCCTCTATGGGCTGGCGGACGCTGGTGAGGGGCGGCTCCATGTGGCGGGCGATGGCGGAGTCGTCGTAGCCGACGAGTGCCACGTCATCGGGGATGCGGCGGCCCGCCTCGCGCAGGGCCTGGCGGGCACCGGCCGCGGTGACGTCGGAGGCGGCGAAGACCGCGTCCAGGGTGGGGCGGCGCTCCAGCAGGGCCGCCATGGCACGGCGGCCGCCCTCCTCCGTGAAGTCGCCCGCCTCGATCAGGGCCTCGTCCGGCTCGTGGCCCGCGTCGCTCAGGGCGTCGCGGTAGCCGTCGATACGGCGCTGGGCGCCGTAGACGTCGAGACGGCCGGTGATGTGGGCTATCCGGCGGCGGCCACCGGACAACAGGTGCTCGACGGCCTGGCGGCCCCCGCCGTAGTTGTCGGAGTCGACCGACGGGAGGGTCTCCGCCGACGAGCGCGGGCCGCTGATCACGGCGGGTATCTCCAGCTGGGCCAGCAGGTCGGGCAGCGGGTCGTCCGCGTGCACGGAGACCAGCAGGACACCGTCCACCCGATGAGCCGCCAGGTACTGGGCGAGACGGGCGCGTTCGCGGTCGCTGCCCGCGAAGATCAGCAGCAGCTGCATCTCCGTGTCGGAGAGCGCCGCCCCGACGCCCTTCAGCATGTCCGAGAAGTACGGCTCCGCGAAGAACCGGGTCTCCGGCTCGGGCACGACCAGCGCGATCGCGTCCGTGCGGTTCGCCGCCAGGGCGCGCGCCGCGGTGTTCGGGACGTAGCCGAGCTCCGCGACCGCCGCCTCGACGGCCGCGCGGGTCGCGTCGCTGACCCGGGGCGAGCCGTTGATCACCCGGGAGACGGTGCCGCGGCCGACACCGGCGCGCGCCGCCACCTCTTCGAGGGTGGGCCGGCCACCGCTTCGGCCCCGCGCTCCGTGGCTTGCCATGGGCTCCGCCTTCCCGTCCACACCCGCACTCTGCGGCTGGCCTGGAATTTAACAGGCTCGTCAGCTGTAGTGACCGCCGCCGAGGGCTTGCCGCCCCCGGCCTCCGCTTGAGCCTCCACAAGCCGGTCCGGCCGGCTCGGCACCGCCGGACCGCGTCGCAACGGGCCCCGGTCCGGGTCCAGTTAACGGCCCGATAACTGAACGCATCTCTCCCTGTCCGGTCCCTTGACACCCCCGCCCCGACCGGACAACCTTCAACACATCACCGGTGGGAGCGCTCCCACAGTACCTGACACATACACAACCCGCACGTTCCCCGCCCGAGCCGAAGCGAGTAAAAACGGGTCCAACAATGCAGTTGGCCGGGGGGTCGGCACGTCAGGGCAACAGGAGGACGACATGCGAGCACGCATCCGAACCGCCCGCAAGGCGATGGTCGTCGCGGCCGTCGCGTCGCTGGGCGCCGGGCTGCTGGCCGGCTGTGCCGACGACGGCGGCGACGACAGTTCCGGCTCCTCGTCCGGCGACAGCAGCGGCAAGACCACGATCTCGGTGGGGCTCTTCGGCACCATGGGCTTCAAGGAGGCCGGCCTCTACGACGAGTACGAGAAGCTCAACCCGAAGATCAAGATCGAGCAGAACGTCGTCGAGCGGAACGAGAACTACTACCCGGCGCTGCTGAACCACCTCACCACCAACAGCGGTCTGCTCGACGTCCAGGCTGTCGAAGTGGCCAACATCGCCGAGGTCACGGCCACCCAGGCCGACAAGCTCGAGGACATGTCCAAGATCTCGGGCGTGAGCGAGAGCAACTGGCTGGACTGGAAGTGGCAGCAGGCCACCACCAAGGACGGCAAGACGATCGGCCTCGGCACCGACGTCGGCCCGATGGCGATCTGCTACCGCACGGACCTCTTCAAGCAGGCCGGACTGCCCACCGACCCGGCCGAGGTCGGCAAGCTGTGGGCCGGTGACTGGGCCAAGCTCGTCGAGGTCGGCGAGCGCTACAAGTCGAAGGCGCCCAAGGGCACCTTCTTCATGGACTCCCCCGGCGGTCTGATCAACGCGATCCTGGGCAGCGAGAAGGAGAAGTTCTACGACGCCTCCGGCAAGGTCATCTACAAGACCAACCCCGCCGTGAAGGCCGCCTTCGACCTGACCTCCGAGGCCGCCGAGAAGGGCCTGGTGCAGTCGCAGACGCAGTTCCAGCCGTCCTGGAACTCCACGATCGCCAACAACAAGTTCGCCTCGATCGCCTGCCCGCCGTGGATGCTGGGCACGATCAAGGGCAACGCGAAGCCGGACGCGGCCGGCAAGTGGGCCGTGGCCGAGGCGCCCAAGGGCGGCAACTGGGGCGGCACCTTCCTCACCGTGCCGAAGAGCGGCAAGAACGTGAAGGAGGCCCAGAAGTTCGTGGCCTGGCTGACCGCGCCGGAGCAGCAGGCGAAGCTGTTCAAGGTGCAGGCCAGCTTCCCGAGCGCCCCGTCCTCCTACACCATGCCCGAAGTGACGGGCGCCACGAACGAGATGACGGGTAAGCAGGAGATCGGCCCGATCTTCGCCGAGGCCGCGAAGGCCGCTCCGGTCCAGGTGATCGGTCCGAAGGACCAGATCATCATGCAGGGCCTGTCGGACAACGGCGTGATCCTGGTGACGAAGGGCAAGTCGGCCAAGGAGGCCTGGGAGTCCGCGGTCAAGACCATCGACAACAAGCTGGACCAGTGACCCGTATGGCCACCCGTCACGACACCGCCGCGCCCCCCGTGGAGGGGGGCGCGGCCCCGGGCCGCCCGCCCGGGGGCGACGCTGCCGTGGAGAAGGAGCGGCGGCGCCGGGACCGGCTGTCCCGGCGCTGGCAGCGGGACATCCGCTGGAGCCCGTACGCCTTCGTGTCCCCGTTCTTCCTGCTGTTCGTCGCGTTCGGCCTGTTTCCGCTGGTCTACACGGGCTGGGCCTCGCTGCACCAGGTGGAGCTGACCGCGCCGACCGACATGAACTGGGTCGGGCTGCGCAACTACACCCGGATCTTCGACGACGACTTCTTCTGGAACGCGGCGAAGAACACCCTGACCATCGGCATCATCTCCACCGTCCCGCAGCTGCTGATGGCGATGGGCATCGCCCACATCCTCAACTACAAGCTGCGGGCCTCGACCTTCTTCCGGGTCGCGATGCTCGCGCCGTACGCGACGTCGATCGCCGCCGCCTCGCTGGTGTTCGTGCTGCTCTTCGGCCGTGACTACGGCATGATCAACTGGGCGCTGGACTTCGCCGGCATCGACCCGCTCGACTGGCAGAACGACAAGTGGCCCTCGCAGATCGCCGTCTCGACGATCATCATCTGGCGCTGGACCGGCTACAACGCGCTGATCTACCTGGCCGCGATGCAGGCGATCCCGCAGGATCTGTACGAGTCGGCGGCCCTGGACGGGGCCAACCGCTGGCAGCAGTTCATCCATGTGACGCTGCCGTCGCTGCGCCCGACGATCCTGTTCACCTGTGTCGTCTCGACGATCGGGGCGAGCCAGGTCTTCGGCGAGCCGCTGCTGTTCGACGCCAACAAGGGCACCTCGGGCGGCGCGGAGCACCAGTTCCAGACGCTCGGCCTGTATCTGTACGAGCAGGGCTGGGTCGCCCAGCACCTGGGCCGTGCCTCGGCGATCGCCTGGACGATGTTCCTGATCCTGATCGTCATCGGCATCGTCAACTACGTCATCTCGCGCCGGCTGCGCGCCAGTAGTTAAGGAGTGGTGGCCGTGACGACGACTGTGACGCCCCCGGACACCAAGCCCGTCGAGAGTTCCAAACGCCCCCGGCTACCGAAGTCCGCACGGGCCGGCGGGCAGCTGCACGGCGGTCCGATCGCCTACGCGATCCTGATCCTGTTCACGATCGTTTCGCTGTTCCCGCTGGTGTGGACGGCGATCGCCGCCTCGCGTGACAATCAGCGGCTCGCCGAGACGCCGCCGCCGTTCTGGTTCGGCTCCGGCCTCTTCGACAAGCTGGAGATCGCCTGGAAGGACGCCAACCTCGGGGAGGCGTTCCTCAACACCACGATCGTGGCGGGGGTTTCGGCGGCCACCATCGTCGTCCTGTCGACGATCGCCGGTTTCGCCTTCGCCAAGCTGCGGTTCAGGGGCCGCGGCGCGCTGATGCTGATCGTGATCGGCACGATGATGGTGCCGCCGCAGCTGAGCGTGATCCCGCTGTACATGATGGTCGCCAAGCTCGACTGGACGGACCAGTTGCAGGCGGTGATCTTCCCGTCGCTGGTGAGCGCGTTCGGTGTGTTCTTCATGCGGCAGTACCTGATCCAGGCGCTGCCGGACGAGATCATAGAGGCCGCCCGGGTCGACGGGGCGAGCAGCTGGCGCGTGGTGTGGCACGTGGTGTTCCCGGCGGCGCGGCCGGCGATGGCCGTGCTGGGCATGCTGACGTTCGTGCAGACCTGGAACGACTTCATGTGGCCGTTCCTGGTGCTGACCCAGATGGGCAACCCGACCGTGCAGGTCGCGGTCGCGGGCCTGGGCCGCGGGTACACCCCCGACCAGTCCCTGATCATGGCCGGCGCGCTGCTGGGCACGCTGCCGCTGCTGCTGGTCTTCGCGATCTTCGGCAAGCAGATCGTGGGCGGCATCATGCAGGGCGCCGTGAAGGGCTGACGCCCTCATTCCTTTCCCGGGGGCCGGGTCATCGCCGCCTCGGCCCCTCGCTTCTCTTCCCTCCACCGTCGCCTCTCCACGACCCCCAATGGGAGCGCTTCCATGCCTGATTCCGAGAACCCGGCCACCGCGGTGACCTTCCCGCCCGCCTTCGTCTGGGGCGCGGCCACCTCCGCGTACCAGATCGAGGGCGCGGTGCGGGAGGACGGCCGTACGCCGTCGATCTGGGACACCTTCAGCCATACGCCGGGCAAGACCGTCGGCGGCGACCACGGTGACATCGCTGTCGACCACTACCACCGCTACCGCGAGGACGTGGCGATGATGGCGGACCTGGGCCTGGGCGCCTACCGCTTCTCCGTCTCGTGGTCGCGGGTGCAGCCGACCGGCCGGGGCCCGGCCGTCCAGAAGGGCCTGGACTTCTACCGCCGGCTGGTCGACGAGCTGCTGTCCAAGGGCATCAAGCCGGCCGTCACGCTCTACCACTGGGATCTGCCGCAGGAGCTGGAGGACGCGGGCGGCTGGCCGGAGCGCGACACGGCGTACCGCTTCGCGGAGTACGCGCAGATCGTCGGCGAGGCGCTGGGCGACCGCGTCGAGCAGTGGATGACGCTCAACGAGCCGTGGTGCAGCGCGTTCCTGGGCTACGCGTCGGGGGTGCACGCGCCGGGCCGTACGGATCCGGCGGCGTCACTGCGTGCGGCGCACCATCTGAACCTGGCGCACGGGCTTGGCGCGGCGGCGCTGCGGTCGGTGATGCCGGCCCGCAACCAGGTCGCGATCGCCCTCAACTCCGCGACGGTGCGGCCGCTCTCGCAGAGCCCGGCGGACCTGGCGGCGGCCCAGAAGATCGACGACCTGGCCAACGGGGTCTTCCACGGCCCGATCCTGCACGGCGCCTACCCGGAGTCGCTGTACGCGGCGACGGCGGAACTCACCGACTGGGACTATGTCCTGGACGGCGACCTGCCCCTGATCAACCAGCCGCTGGACGCGCTGGGCCTCAACTACTACACGCCGGCACTGGTCTCGGCGGCGGACGCGGCGGCGCGGGCGCCGCGCGCCGACGGCCACGGGGCGAGCGACCACTCGCCGTGGCCGGCCGCGGGCGACGTCGCCTTCCACCAGACGCCCGGTGACCGCACGGAGATGGGCTGGACGATCGACCCGACGGGTCTGCACGAGCTGATCATGCGCTACCACCGGGAAGCGCCGGGCCTGCCGCTGTACATCACGGAGAACGGCGCGGCCTACGACGACAAGATCGACTCGGACGGCCGGGTGCACGACCCGGAGCGGGTCTCCTACCTCCACGGCCATCTGTCCGCGGTCCGCCGCGCGATCACCGACGGCGCGGACGTCCGCGGCTACTTCCTGTGGTCCCTGCTGGACAACTTCGAGTGGGCGTACGGCTACGGCAAGCGCTTCGGCGCGGTGTACGTGGACTACGCGACGCTCCAGCGGACGCCGAAGTCCAGCGCGCTGTGGTACGGGAAGGCGGCGCGCACCGGGGCGCTGCCGCCACTGGAGCCGGCCGCGTAGGCCATCCCTGGGGGAACGGGGAAAGGGGCGCGGCACCCGACGGGGGGTGCCGCGCCCCGACGTTTCTGGAATCCCGAATTCCGTTAAGTCGCACATGACCTGAATTCGATTCCCATTTGATCATGATGTGTCTAAGGTCGATGTCGATCAGGGCGGGGGGCCGTGGGGCTGCTCCGCAGTCCTGCGGTGAAAGGGAAGTGCAGTGTTCAGATCGTTCACCCGTATAGCCATGGCCGGTGCGGCTGTGGCCACGGTCCTCGTCGGCACCACGTCGACGGCTCAGGCCTCCGACTTCTCCACTCTCGACAGCGACAAGAAGATCTCGCTTCCGGGTGGCCGGGGCACGATGACCTTCATCGACGACGGAGACATGTTCAAGGTCTGCGACACGAAGGCCGACGGCCATGGTGTCTCGGGCCGCCTGATCGACAACAACTACAACGAGAAGCTCTACATCACCGACGGCGGCGACTCCGGCTGCGGCAAGAAGGGCTACGACGTCGGTCAGTCCGGCTCGTACCAGATGCAGCTCTCGTGGAACGGCGACGGCTACGACGTGAAGTCCGAGTGGTTCAACGAGTAGATGAGGACGACGATCCGAGGCACCGTGGTGGCCGGTGCCGTCGCGGCGGTCGTCGCGTGCGGGGTGGCGGTGTCGCTGGCCACGGCCGGGGGTGACCCTTCGCCGGAGCGGTCCGCGAGCGGGCTCCCGGCCCCGGACGTCCGGGCACGGCCGGACCAGTCGCCGCCACGGGACCGCATCGCAGCGGGCAGGGTCGCCCTCTCGGCGTACTTCACCTCGAGATCCGTGCGGCAGCCGAAGGGGGACGGCGCCGTCGCGTACGAGTGGAGTCTGCTCGACACGACCACCGGCCGCTACCGGAAGACCGACTGGGCCTGGCTCGACGTGGCTCCCGGGATGAAGACCGCCGCGGTGCTGGAGCGCGGTCTGCCGGCCGACCGCATCGGACTGCTGAATCCGGCCACGCACAAGGTGGAGCGCTGGATCGAGGTGGACCGGGGCGTGGGCGGGGTGCGGTTCTCCCCCGACGGCAAGCGACTGGTGGCGACCGCCTACGGCCGCGACCCGGACGCTCTCGGGCCGGAGCCGAGCCGGACCGGCTTCTACGTCGTCGACGTCGCCTCCGGACGGGCGGACTTCACCGAGCTCCCGCCCCGGAAGGCCGACCGCGGGTCCAGCGCCCGCGGCGGACGCCAGGACTTCCTCTGGAGCCGTGACAGCACCCTGGTGTGGGAGCCCTGGGCGAACGAGACGGGCAAGGTGTTCTACGACGTGGCCGGCAAGGAGGTGCCCGCTCCGGAACAGGAGGCGCGACTGGGCGCTCCCGGGGCGCTCCTCTCCCCTGACAAGAAGCTCGTCACGGGGAACTTCGCGGGCGATGACGGCCGGATCGTCTCCGAGGTGCTGGACGCGAGCGACGGCAGGCGGGTCGCGCTCGTGCCCGGCCAGCAACTGCTCGCCTGGGCCGACGACGACTCGCTCATCGCATGGAGATGCGACCCCGAGCGGTGCGACCCCGGCAAGGGTGAGTTCCGCAACCAGCTGGTCCTGGTGGGCCTGGACGGAAAGAGCGTCACCCCGCTGTCCGGCTTCCGGAAGGCCGACCTCCACTACGGCGGCCGCTGGACGCCGGTGTTCTCCAGGCGCTGACCTCCCAGACTCGATCGCGTGGACGGGTCAGCCCTTGTTGGCCCCCAGGGTCAGGCCGCTGACGAACTGGCGCTGGAGCACGAAGTAGACGATCAGGGTCGGGATCGCGGTGAGCAGGGCGCCGGCGGCGACCAGGTTGGGGTCGGTGAAGTACTGGCCGGAGAGGTTGTTCAGCGCCGAGGTGATCGGCATGTTCTCGCCGGTGGAGATGAGCACGATGGCCCAGAAGAAGTCGTTGTAGATCCAGATGGAGAGCAGGGTCGCGAGGGCGGCCATCGCGGGCTTGCACAGGGGCAGCACGATCTGCCAGTACAGCCGCCAGACGGAGGCGCCGTCGACCAGGGCGGCCTCGGTCAGCTCGTGCGGCAGCGAGCGCATGTAGTTGCTGAGCACGAACGCGCAGAAGCCGGACTGGAACGCCACATGGATCAGCACCAGGCCGAGCGCGGAGTCGTACAGCTTGCCGCTCATCGTGATGCCGGGCAGGTCGATCAGCAGGTACAGGCGGTACAGCGGGGTGATGATGACCTGCTGGGGCAGCAGATTGCCCGCCGTGAAGAGCAGCAGCAGCGACAGATTGACCCGGAAGTCGAAGCGGCTGACGTAGAAGGCGACCATCGACGACAGCAGCAGCGTCAGCAGCACCGCCGGGACGGCGATGATCAGGGTGTTCACGAAGTAGTGCGTCATCTCGGACTGCGTGAACGCGTTGGTGAAGTTGTCCAGGGTCAGCTTGTCGGGCCAGGAGACATAGCCCTTCTCGCTGGTCTCCGCGTACGGCCGCAGGGCCGCGAGGACCGCCCACAGCAGCGGCGCGAGCCAGGCGAGCGCCGTGACGACGAGAAAGGTGTGCAGCAGGATCCGGGCGGGGCGGATCGGGGTGCGCTGCTTCGGAGCGCCTGCGACGGTGCTCATGCGCGCCGCTCCTTCCGGAAGGTGGCGATCAGATACGGAATGATCACCGCGAGCGAGATCACCAGCAGGACGACGGCGATGGCGGAGCCGTATCCGATGCGGCTGGACTCGCCGATGATGTTGTTGGTCACGAGGATCGACAGCAGTTCGGTGCCCTGGGCGCCCTTGTTGAAGACGAAGACCAGGTCGAAGGCGCGCAGCGCCTCGATGATGGTGACGACCAGGACGACGGTGTTGGTGGGCCTAAGGGTGGGGAAGACGACGTTCTTGAACGTCTGCCACTCGTTGGCGCCGTCCAGGGCGGAGGCCTCGCGCAGGGCGGGGTCGACGCCCTTCAGGCCGGCCAGGTACAGGATCATCATGTAGCCGGCGTGCCGCCAGGACGCGGCGATCAGTACGGCCCACAGGTTGAGGTCGGGGTCGCCGATCCAGTCGATGTAGTGGCCGGGCTTGTTGGCGCCGATGACGCTGTTGATCAGGCCCGTGTCGGGGTTGTAGACCAGCTGCCAGACGAACCCGATCACCGCGAGCGACATCACGACCGGCAGGAAGAACGCGGTCTGGTAGACGCGGCTGAAGCGGATCCTCTTGTCCAGCTGCACGGCGAGGAACAGCCCGAAGGGCGTGGGCAGCAGGATGAGCACCACGAACCAGACGACGTTGTGCTCGACGGCCGGCCAGAACTGCGGGTTGTTGGTGAACAGTTCCCTGAAGTTCTGCAGCCCCACCCACTGGATGGAGTCGAAGCCGATGCCGTTCCAGCTGGTGAAGGCCAGCGCGATGGAGGCGAGGGCGGTGAGCCACACGAGGAGGACGTGCAGGATCGTGGGGAGGCCCGCCATCAGACCGAGCGTGATCCGGTCGCGGCGGGTGAGAAGGCGACGGTGGCCCGTCGGGCTCTTGCGGGGAGCGGCTCCCGGAGACGGCTCGGCGGCCGCCTCCGGGTTCTCGGTGGTGGTGTCGGTGCTCATGCGGAGGCGAAGATCGTCTTCTTCTGGCGCTCGATCGACGAGAGGATGCTGTCGACGTTCTTGGGGTTGCGGACGAAGTTCTGCAACGACGGCTGCATCACCGTGGAGGTGAAGTCCGGGCGGGAGTCGCGGTCCATGAACTGTGTGAGGTTCTTGGCGCCGCCGATCATCTCGTACGCCTTCTTCTGCAGGGGCGTGTACGCGGAGGTGTCGGCCTTGGTGGAGGCGGCGACGACGCTCGGGTCGGACTTGAGGTAGATCTCCTCGGCGGCCGGGCCGCCCAGGTACTCCAGCAGCTTGGCCGCACCCTCCTTGTTCTTCGGGTTCTTGCTGAGCATGAACCCGTCGGTGGGCGCCTCGACCGTGTCCTGCCCGTACGCCGGGTCGATCTCCGGGAAGGCGAAGAAGTCCAGGTCGTCCAGGTCGGCCTTGTTCGTGAACTGCTGGGCCACGAAGGTGCCCAGCAGATACATGCCGGCCTTCTTGGCGACCAGCGTCTGGGCCGCGTCCTGCCAGGTACGGCCGACGGCGCCCTCCTGATGGAAGGGGAGGATCTCGGTCCACAGGTCGAAGACGGCCTTCACCTTGGCGTCGGTCCAGGACGCCTTGCCGGCCATCAGGTCGACGTGGAAGTCGTAGCCGTTCTTGCGGAAGTTGAGCTGGTCGAAGGTGCCGAGCGCGGGCCAGGCGTCCTTGTCGCCGAAGGCGATCGGGACCAGGCCGTCCTTCTGCATCCGCTTGCACAGGGCGACGAAGTCGTCCCACGTGGTGGGGACCTCGTAGCCCTTCTCCTGGAAGACGCTCTTCCGGTAGAAGACCGCCCACGGGTACGTGTACAGCGGCACGAAGTAGTACTTGCCGTCCTCGCCCTTGCTGAGCGCCTTCATCGCGTCCGGGAAGTTGCCCCCGATCTTCTGCCACACGTCGTCGACCGGGGTGGCGAGGCCCTTGGCCGCGAAGAACTGCATGCGGTAGCCGGCGAACCAGGTGAACACGTCGTCGGGCGTGCCCTGCAGATACGCGTTGATCTGCTCCTGGAAGGTGTTGGAGTCCTTCGTGTTGACGTCGACCTTGATGCCGGACTGCTTGGTGTAGGCCGCGTAGATGTCGGCGAAGGCCTTCTTCGGCACCGGGTCGGAGGCCTTGGAGCCGAGGGTCACCGTCTTCGGGTCGGCTGCCGTACCGCTGCCGCCGCAGGCGCTCAGCAGGGGTATGCCGGCGCCGAGCAGGGCGGCGCCACCGACGCCGCGCAGCAGGGTGCGGCGGCTGGGAGCGGGGAGAGCGAGTCCGGAGGGGGAGAGGTCGTGCATGAACGGCTCCTGAGGGCAGGGTTCGGTCACGAGGGGTGTGGCTTGAAATCCGGTCGTAATCAACCAGAAATCAACTTGACCGAACACGGTGGCGCAATGACAGCCGTATGTCCGGTCATGCGTCAAGAGCCGTTGACTTCATTTGTCGAAACGTGACCGACCCGTGAGAGCGGCTCGGTCAGGCGGAGCGGGAGCGCTGGTAGGCGGCGGCCAGCCTGCCGGGCCGCCGGCGTCGCACCGCCCCGCGGTGCCCCCCGCCGACCGGTGCTCTCCCGTCCAGCTGGATCCAGATCCGCACCTCGGTCCCGCCGAGCACGGAGGAGCCGATCCGTACGTCCCCGCCGGTCGACTCGGCGAGCCGGCGCACGATGTCCAGGCCGAGCCCGGTCGAGCCGTCGCTCCCGGAACCGCGGCCCCGCGCCATCGCGGCCTGCGGGTCGGGTATGCCCGGGCCCGCGTCGGACACGAGGACGATCACCGCGTCCTCGCCGTTGTGCAGGTCGACCGCGAAGGCGGTGCCCTCCGGGGTGTGCCGGAAGACGTTGCCGAGCAGCGCGTCGAGCGCGGCGACCAGGTCGGCGCGGGCCACGGGTATGCGCACCGGCCGCTCGGCACCGGCCACCCGCCACTTGCGGCCCTCGTCCTCCGCCAGCGCCGACCAGAACGCCATCCGTTCCCGGACCACCTCGGCCGCGTCGCACCCGGCGCCGGGACCGGCGGCCGCCGTCTGCGGTTTGGCCTCCCGGGCCGTGCGGATGATCGTGTCGACCTCGCGCTCCAGTTGCTCGACCGCGGTCCGGGTCTGGTCGGCTGCCGGTCCGTCGCCGAGCGAGGCGGTGTTCAGCCGCAGCACGGTCAGGGGCGTCCGCAGCCGGTGGGACAGGTCGGCCGCCAGCTCCCGCTCGTTCGCCAGCAGTTGGACGACCTGGTCGGCCATGGAGTTGAACGCGACCGCCGCGAGCCGCAGTTCGGTCGGGCCCTCCTCGGGCACCCGGGCGCCCAGCTTGCCCTCCCCCAGTTCATGCGCCCCCTCGACCAGGCGTTTCGCGGGCCGGACCATCCGCACGCCCAGCCGGTCGGCGACCGCGACCGAGCCGAGGATCAGCGCGACACCGACCGCGGCGAGCACCGCCCAGGCCGTGCCCAGGCCGTTGGTGACCTCGGACTCCGGTACGTACACCTCGACGACCGCGATCTCGCCGGTGCTCAGCGCGACCGGCTGGAGCAGCGTCGAGCCGCCGGCGACAGCGGTGGAGGAGGCGCGGCCCAGCTTCCGCACGGCCGCGATGTCCTCGTCGGCGGCGCGCTGCCGCCCGAGTTCGATGGCGTCCTGGCCGTCGCCCGCCGGCAGGTGCACGGCCATCCCGGCATCGGAGCCGGCGGAGGCGACGACCCGCTCCAGCTGATCGCGGTCGGTGGTGATGGACAGGGCGGGGGCGACGGCCGCGGCCTCCCGCTCGGCGTTGGAGAAGGCGCGGTCCCGGGCCATCTCGCGGATGACGAGCCCGAGCGGCACCGCGAAGGCGAGCACGACCATGGTGGTCACGGCCAGCGACACCTTGACCAGGGCCCACCTCATCGCGGCACCTCCGCCCCCGGCGGTTCGAGCTTCACACCGACGCCCCTCAGGGTGTGCAGATAGCGCGGGTTCGCGGCGGTCTCACCCAGTTTCCTGCGCAGCCAGGACAGATGGACGTCGATGGTCTGGTCGTCGCCGTACGACTGCTGCCACACCTCGGCGAGCAGTTCCTTGCGGGGGACGACGACACCGGGCCGGCGGGCCAGGAAGGCGAGCAGGTCGAACTCGCGGCGGGTGAGGTCGAGCCGGGCGCCGTCCAGCTCGGCCTGGCGCCGCAGCGGGTCGACGGTCAGACCGCCGACCCGGATCACCGGGGACGGCTCCCCCTCTCCGGCTCCGGAGCGGGCGCGGCGCAGCACGGCCGCCATACGGGCCGACAGGTGCTCGACCGAGAAGGGCTTGGTCAGATAGTCGTCCGCTCCCGCGTTCAGCAGCCGGACGATCTCCGTCTCGTCGTCCCGGGCCGTGGCGACGATCACCGGCACGTCCGTGATGCCACGCAGCATCTTGAGGGCCTCGGACCCGTCGAGATCGGGCAGTCCGAGGTCCAGGATCACCACGTCGAAGCGGACATGGGCGACCTCGCGCAGCGCTTCCAGCGCCGTCCCCACGCTGCGCACGGTGTGCGAGGCGTCGGTCAGGTGCCGGATGAGCGCCGAGCGTACGAACTGGTCGTCCTCGACCACGAGTACACGTGCCATGCGCCGCACCGTACGCCATCTCGAACAGCCGGGTGCGGGCCTGTGGATAACTCTCGGTTGTGGACAACTCGTGGGACGGGTGGGGCAGTATGGCCCGCGATGCGCAGAGGACTCGTACACGTACTGGCCTGGCTGCTCGCCACGGGCGCGGCGGTCACGCTGTCGTGGTGGGGTGTCCACACGGTGATGGCGGGCACGGCCTACGACCCGCCGCGCGCCCTGCCCATCAAGGCCGCCGACACGACCGGGCGGAAGCCGGAGCCGTCGGCCACGCCGACGCGGGTGCCGAGTCCGCCGCGGCGCACCCCGAGCGCACCGCCCGCCCCGAAGAAGCCGAGCCCGGCCCGCACCGAGCCGTCCAGCCCCTCCCCCAGGGCTCCCGCCTCGGCCTCCGCCCCCGGAGAGGTCAAGAGCTACGACACCGACGGCGGGCGGGCCGTCTTCGACCTCGGGCGGACCTCCGCCTCGCTGGTCTCGGCGACCCCCGGGGCGGGCTGGTCGATGCAGGTGTGGAAGACGGAGTCGTGGATCCGCGTGGAGTTCTCCTCGGGCGCGGACCGGGTGTCGGTGTTCTGCACCTGGCACGACGGACCGCCGCGCGTGGAGATCGGGAACTACTGAGAGACGTACGGAGTGCCGTACGGGGTCAAGTCCCGTGCGGGGTCAAGTCCCGTGCGGGGTCGTCACGTGCAGGGTCGTCACGTGCGGGGTCATCTGAACACCGACGCCGGCGGGGCCGGGGACGCCACCGCCGCGAGATCCGTCACGGGCGCGGCCCCGCCGGTGAAGTCGGTGAGCGTCCTGCCGTGCTCGACCCGGCCGGGATGCGGGTCGGAGGCGGCGCGGCGGGTCAGTTCTGCGACGGGCAGCGGGTGGTCGGAGGCGACCAGGACGGCGTTCCCGAAGCGCTTACCGCGCAGCACCGTGGGGTCGGCGACCAGCGCGAGCTGCTCGAAACGGGCGGCGGCGGTGGCGATCTGGCCGCGCAGGTGGGTCAGCGGCGGCCCGTCGGCGAGGTTGGCGGCGTAGACACCGCCGGGCTTGAGGGCCCTGCGCACATCGTCGAGGAACTCGGTCGAGGTCAGGTGGGCCGGTGTCCGGGCCCCGCTGAACACATCGGTGACGACGAGATCGGCCCAGCCGTCCGGCACCTTGGCGAGGCCCTCGCGGGCGTCGACGGACCGCACCCGGATCCGGGCGTTCGAATCCAACGGCAGCTCGCGGCGGACCAGTTGCACAAGGGCGGCGTCCCGTTCGACGACCTGCTGGGTGGAGCGGGGCCGGGTGGCGGCGACGTAGCGGGCGAGGGTGAACGCGCCGCCGCCGAGGTGCACGGCGTGCACGGGCCGGCCCGGCGGGGCGGCGAGGTCGACGACATGCCCGAGCCGGCGCTGGTACTCGAAGGACAGGTACGCGGGATCGTCCAGGTCGACGTGCGACTGCGGGGCTCCGTCGATCACCAGGGTCCAGGCGCGGGTCCGCTCGCGGTCGGGGATCAGCTCGGCGAGCCCGCCGTCGACGCTCTCGACGACGGCCTCCGCGTCGGCCTGTCTGCGCCGGCCGCTCCTCGACTTTCCCATGGGGTCATTATCGGGGTCCGGCCGGTAGGCAGGGCGTACGCTCCCCGGCGGCGGCTCCGGCGCCTCAGCGGCAGCTGTCCGCCGCCTTGATCATCCGGGCCGCCTCCCCCAGGGCCTCGCGCAGTACCGCGGGGTCCGTCGCCAGGTCCGCCTCCCCGGGCGGCAGCAGCCAGTCCGAGCCCTCCACCGGCGGCTCGGGGGCCAGGGTCATGCCGCGCCCGTCGGTCCCGGTGCAGGTGCTCCCCGGCATGTCCCACGCCGCGGCCGTCCCGGGCGGGACCAGGAACCCCAGGGTGCCGCCCCCGTCGTCGTGCAGGACGGGTCCGACCGCTTCGGCGGTGCCGCGCCGGAGGATGTCGACCGCCTCCAGCCCCTGCCGGGCCGGCACCGTCACGACATCGCAGCTGATCTCCATCCCGGCCTCCACCACGAGAACCCCTGCTTGGACGAGCGGTCGGAAGTCGGGGGCCTCCCGGTCCGCGGGGTTCAACGCGGCCGCCCGTCAACGGCTACGGCGGAAGTCAGCCGCAAAGGATGGCAGTTCATGGCAGATCACGTATGAGATATCCGGTTTGTAGCCAAACCCAGCGTGACGACTCCGGCACAGCAGGTACGTTCTTGCTCGCCGGACACAGGGCGTGGCCTTGCGGACAACACGTACAAGTCACCCCATTTCCGGCATGGTTCGACGGTTCGCACGAGAGGACCCGGCCATGGCGTCGTCAACAGTGACCTCGTCCCCACCCGATCGGCCGCCACGGCCGAACCTCGCCTTCCGGCAACTGCGTGGACAGCGCTCGCCGGCCGAGTTCGCCGCGGTGATCCGCCGGGCCGCCCTCGAGATCGGCGAGCAGGTCAGCTGTGACGCGCGGTACATCGGCCGCGTCGAGGCGGGTGAGATCCGCTGCCCCAACTACGCGTACGAACGGGTGTTTCTGCATATGTTCCCAGGCCGCACGCTCACCGACCTGGGGTTCGCGCCCCGCTCGTCGGTACGCGGACGCCGGGCGCGCGACACCGAGGACGCGCCCCTGACGTGCACCGCGAACCCGGCGAACGCCACGAGTGAGACCAGCGGGGCGTGCGAGCCGTATGAAACGCAGAACCCGTACGACCCGTACCACCCGCACGACACCTACGAGGAGAGCGACGTGCTACGTCGCGCATTCATGACCAGCGGGGGCGCCACCGTGGCAGCCGCCTCGCTGGGACCCGTCGGCCTCGCCCTCGACGCCTCGGCGGCACAGCGCCCCGTGCGCCGCTCCGGGGCGAGTGACGCGGGTGCCCTGGAAGAAGCGGTCCGCCGCATCCGGCTGCTCGACGACCGGCACGGAGCCGACGGCCTCTACCGTCGCGCGGCCGCCCCGCTGCGTGCCGCCTACGCCCTGCTGGACGCCGGCGCGACCCGGCAGACCACCGCGGACCGGCTCTACTCCGGCGCCGGTGAACTGGCCATCTCCGTGGGCTGGCTGGCCCACGACTCGGGACGCTTCGACGACGCCCGCTCCCACTACGCGGAGGCCCTGGCGACCGCCCGGATGACCGGCGATCCCGGCCTGGAGGCGCATGCCTTCTGCAATACGGCGTTCCTCGCGCGCGACGCGGGCCGGCCGCGTGAGGCGGTCCGGGCGGCCCAGGCCGCACAGCGCGTGGCCCGGCCCGTGGCCTCGGCCCGGCTGATGTCGCTGCTCGCGCTGCGCGAGGCGGGCGGCTGGGCGGGACTCGCCGACCGCGTCGGCTGCGAGCAGGCACTGGCCCGGGCGCAGACCTTCTTCGACCGCGGCACCTCGGAGGCCGACCCCGAGTGGATGAGCTTCTACGGAGAGGCCGAACTGGAGGGCCTGGAGGCGCAGTGCTGGTCCGCGCTCGGCGACTGGCCCCGGGCGGCGCGGCACGCGCGGCGGGCGGCGGACCTTCAGGATCCGCACTTCACGCGGAACATCGCGCTGTACACGGCGGAACTGGCGGACGACCTCGCGCGGGGCGGCCGGCCCGACGAGGCGGCGGTGGCGGGGATGAAGGTGCTGGATCTGCTGGAGGAGGTCCAGTCGTCCCGCATCCAGACGATGCTGGCGGCCACGGCACGCGTGCTGTTGCCGCATCGCCGGGCTTCGGGGGTGTCGGCGTTCCTGGAACGGCACGCGTCGGCGCCGAGGATCACCTGATCCGAACGACGGGTCTAGCCGCCCAGGTGCCCGATGTCGTTCCAGCTCTCGATCGCCGGCTCGCCGTACGCCCACCCCAGGACCGACAAGGACGTCGGATTCAGCCGTATCCGTGCCGCGAAGTCGATCGGCAGGCCCAGCCATCGCGCGCCGAGGGTGCGCAGGATGTGCCCGTGGGCGAAGACCAGGACGTCACGGTCCTCGGAGCGTGCCCAGGAGACCACCTCGTCCGCCCGGGCCGTCACCTCGGCGAGGGTCTCGCCTCCGGGGACGCCGTCGCGCCAGATCAGCCAGCCCGGCCGGACGGCCTGGATGTCCGCCGGGGTCATGCCCTCGTAGGCCCCGTAGTCGACCTCCAGCAACGCGTCCCAGGCATGCGCGCGGTCGCCGAAACCGGCCAGTTCGCATGTCTCACGCGCGCGTGCCAGCGGGCTGGTGCGCACCTCGACGCCGGGCAGACCGTCGTACGGGGCCCGGTGCAGGCGCTCGCCGAGCAGCTTGGCGCCACGCCTGCCCTCCTCCAGGAGGGGTACATCGGTCCTGCCGGTGTGCTTGCCGGACAGGGACCACTCGGTCTGTCCGTGCCGGGCCAGCAGGATGCGCGGAGCCATGGAGGACCTTTCCGGGAGAAAAACGCGAGCGGAACTCCTCCATCATCGCGCACGCTGGTAGCGGGCAACCCGGGGGGCGATCTCTGCGTCTTTGAGGGCCGGAGGGCGCCCCAAGGGCGCGCACATACGCCGTAAGGTGGCACGACCGGCCGGCGGGGAGCCGTGACGACGAAGGGGGAGGGCGATCGGATGCCGCACACCGAGACACCGGGCACCGAGGCGGCCCCTGCGCCCCGGCTGCGCTGGTGGACGGAGCTGCCGCTCATCCTGCTGGTGTACGCGTGCTACTCGGCGGGCCGGCTCCTCGTGCGGGGCGACGTGTCCGGGGCGGTCGACAACGGTCTGGCGATCCTGCGCATCGAGAAGGCGCTGTATCTCAACGCCGAGCACCCGCTCAACCGCCTCTTCACGCACGAGGCGTGGATAGGCATACCGGCGGACTTCTGGTACGCGTCGCTGCACTACCTGGTCACGCCGGCGATCCTCATATGGCTCTTCCGCTCCCGGACCGTGCGCTACCGCGCCGCGCGCACCTGGCTGTGGACGTCGACCTTCGTCGGCCTCATCGGGTTCACCCTGCTGCCCACCTGCCCGCCCCGGCTGCTCTCCGCGAGCCACGGCTTCGTGGACACGATGGCCCAGTACAGCTCCTACGGCTGGTGGGGCGCCGAGGCCAGCGCACCGCGCGGCATGGGCGGTATGACCAACCAGTACGCGGCCATGCCGAGTCTGCACGTGGGCTGGGCCCTGTGGTGCGGAGTGATGCTGTGGCGCTACGGCGGTACGCGCCTGGCGAAGACGGCCGCTGTCGCCTATCCGCTGATCACCACGATCGTGGTCATGGGCACCGCCAACCACTACTTCCTCGACGCGGTCGCCGGCGCGGCCGTCATGGGCGTCGGACTGCTGCTGGCGCCGCTGGTGATGCGCGCGGCGGACCGGGTCAGGACACGGTTCGTGCCGCGGTTCACGGCGGGCGCGCCGGTCACGGCGAACTCCGCTGCCGCAGCCACTTCAACGGCCTCTTCCGCATCCGCCTCCGCCGCCACCTCTGCCGCCACTTCCACGGCCTCTTCCGCCGCGGGTTCCTCGAATGTCAGTGCCGGATGCCAGACTTCCGCGGGTGAGCGAATTCCACGGCAGCGCGATGCGCGGTTCGGAGCGGGAGCCGAGCCGAGTGCCTCCCCCCAGGACGCGGGGGACGGCGCTCCGGCAGCGGCTCGCTGAGCTGCGCGGGCCCGACGTACCCGCGAAGGCACTGGACGCGCGCGCTCTGGCGGCGCTGGCCGCCAACCCCGGTTGTGCGCGGCGCGCGATCCTCGACGGTGCCGGGGTGGACAAGGCGGAGCTGGCGAGCGCGCTCGGTGCGCCGTCGGTCTTCGGGCAGTCCCAGTTCGCGCTCACCCGGGGCAACGCGTTCGAGACGCGGGTCAAGGCCGACGGCGGCGCGGAGCTGCTGAGGCTGGTGCACGAGAAGCTGGACCGGGCCGCCGAGCCGCCCACCGAGGCGCGCGTGCCCGACCTGACCGCGACCGGCCCCCAGGGGCGCACCGCCCGTACGGCGCTGGAGCTGCGCGAGGCCACCGCGCACCCGGGCGCGTGGACACTGCTCGACCACCCGATGCTCGCGCTGGACGTCGCGGGCTCCCCGGCGTTCCTCGAACCGGACGCGGTGGTGGTGCACCCGGACGGCAGCTGGACGGTCGTCGAGATCAAGTCCTTCCCGCTGCTGGACGGTTCGGCGGACCCGGCGAAGGTCGGGGCGGCGGCACGGCAGGCGGCGGTGTACGTGCTGGCGCTGGAGGAGGTCGCGGAGCATCTGGATCCGGCCCCACGCGTGCGGCACCGGATTCTGCTCGTCTGTCCCCGGGACTTCTCCAACCTGCCGGCCGCGTCCGCCGTCGACATTCGCAAGCAGCGTGCGGTGACGGCCCGCCAGCTGGCCCGGCTGACCCGTATCGAGGACATCGCCGACGAGCTCCCCGAGGGCATGTGCTTCTCCCCCGGGCTGCCCGCAGACGAGCTGACATCCGCCGTGGAGTCGGTCCCGGCGACGTACGCGCCCGACTGCCTGTCCGCGTGTGAGCTGGCCTTCCACTGCCGGGGCCGGTCCCGGGAGGCGGGCGCGGTGACGACGCTCGGCCGCCCGGCGCGGGCGGAACTGGGCGGCCTCGAAACCGTCGAGGACGTCCTCGCGGCGGCCCGCGGGGAGGCCGGGGATCCCGGCGACCCGGCGGTGGCGGCGCTGCGGCGGGCGGCGGCCCTGCGCGCTGAGGCCCTGGAGGCGGCGTGTCGCTGATCTCCACCCTCGCCCGGCTGGAGGCCGTCAGCACCGGGCGCGCCCAGCCCGCCGCCACCGTCCGGCACCGGCATCTCGGCGACCGCCCGCTGGTGTTCGTGCCGCTCATCACCGCCGGTGAGGCCGGCGCCCCGCTCGGCGCCCTGGTCGGCACCGACCGGGACGCACCACGGCTGCTGGCCGTCCCGCAGCCCCGCGACCGCGACCTCAGATTCGCGTTCCTCGCCGAACTGGCCGATGTGGTGCTGCCGTACGTCGACACCTACGCCGAGGTCGTGGAAGCCGCCGAGCGCACCGAGTCCGACCCGGAGACCGGCAAGCGCGTCAAGGTCGAGGTCGACCTGTGCGCGGACGCCCCGCAGCTGATCGTGCCGAGCCGCGCGGGCATCGACCTGGTGCGGCTGCTCGGGCGCTCCACGCGCTTCCGGCGTACGGCGGAACAGGACCCGGAAGCCCCGTATCCGGCGCCGCCCCGGGTGCCGTTGCTCGGGCGGTGGCTGACGCACTTCGGGGAACGGGCCCGGGTGCCCGGCTCCTCGCTGCTGCTGGCGATGACCGACGTCCTGGGCCGGCACTGGGCGACCGGGCAGTCCACCCTGGAGGACCAGCACCTGGGGGCGCTGCTCGCCTGGATCGACCCGCCGGAGGGCCTCTCCGGTGCCGAGGCGGCGCTGCGGGCCGAGCTGGAGCGGGACGACCGGGGCCAGCTGACGTGTCCCCCGGCCGGTCCGGCCACCGACCCGGCGTTCGACAACAAGCTGCTCGCCCCGGCCATCGAGCGCTACGACCGGGCCCGCACCGCCCACGCCGTCGCCGAGGACGGTCCCCAGGCCGACGACCGGCTCGGCTCGCTGGCCGTCGCCGAGCGGGAGATCCGCGACCTGGTGCTCAGCCGCACCCGGCCCACCTGGGATGCGATCTGGCGCGGGCTGGACCTGCTGCGGGAGCTGCCCGCGGGGGCGTATGCCGAGGAGCGGTGGACGCGCGACCGCTGGTCCTTCACCGGCCACCGCGACCGAGTCCTGGCCGGCGAGCCCCCGCAGCCGCGCCGCGACGACGCGGTCACCGCGGCGAACAAGCTGGCCACGCGCGAGCGCGAACAGGCCCGGCTGGAGGCCCAGGAGGCCCTGGACGATCCGCTGGTGATGGCGGGCCGGCGGCTGTCCGGGGAGGCGTTCGCGGGCGAGGTCACCGATGTCGTGATGGCGTACAGCGAGGGCAAGCGGCCGAGCCCCCGCCCTCTGGTCACGGTCCGCACGGACGACCGGCCGCATCTCGGCGAGCGGACGAAGGTGTACCGGTCGCTGGGCGGGAAGCCGCAGTCGGCGGAGTTCGTGGGGGACGAGGAGGACGGCGCGTACGTCGTGCTGCGGGTCCTCGACAAGATGGGCCGCGGCAAGGAGCCCGAGGCGGGGTCGGTGCCGGAGAAGGGCGACCGGGTCTGTTTCACGCTCTTCGAGCACGAGCAGCGGGGCGGCGCGAAGCTGCCCGACCCGGAGGAGACGCCGTGGACGCACGGCGGGCCGCCGGGTGAGGCGGCGCTGGAGCCGGCCGACCCCGTGACGGAGGAGGATGTGCTGTGACGACGGTCTTCGACCCCTCCGCCGCCGCGACACAGGCCACCGACGCGATCCTCCACGACACGCTGCACGGCACCGCGCGCGGTGTGGTCGTCGACTCCCCGCCCGGTGCGGGCAAGTCCACGCTGGTGGTCCGCGCGGCCCTGGAACTCGCCGAGGCCGGACACTCGTTGATGGTCGTGGCGCAGACCAACGCCCAGGTCGACGATCTCGTCCTGAGGCTCGCCGAGAAGAACCCCGAGCTGCCGGTGGGCCGGCTGCACAGCAGCGACGCCGACCCGTACGACAAGGCGCTCGACGATCTGCCGAACGTCCGCAAGTCGGCGAAGGCGGGTGACCTCGCGGGGCTGGCGGTGGTGCTCTCGACGGCGGCGAAGTGGGCGCATGTGAAGGTCGACGAGCCGTGGCGGCACGCGATCGTCGACGAGGCGTACCAGATGCGCTCGGACGCGCTGCTCGCGGTGGCCGGGCTGTTCGAGCGGGCGCTGTTCGTGGGCGACCCGGGGCAGCTGGACCCGTTCGCGATCGTGGGCAGCGAGCAGTGGGCGGGCCTCGCCTACGACCCGTCGGCCTCGGCGGTGACGACCCTGCTCGCGCACAACCCGGAGCTGCCCCAGCACCGGTTGCCGGTCTCCTGGCGGCTCCCGGCCTCGGCGGCTCCCCTGGTCTCGGACGCGTTCTACCCCTACACGCCGTTCCGCAGCGGCACCGGGCCGGGCGACCGCGCCCTGTCCTTCGCCGTCCCCTCCGACGGCTCGGGCCCGGACCGGGTGATCGACGAGGCGGCCCTGTCGGGCTGGGGCCTGCTGGAACTGCCCGCGCGGCACACCCCGCGCACGGACCCGGAGGCGGTACGGGCGGTGGCGACGGTCGTACGGCGCCTGCTGGACCGGGGCGGCGCGGCGACGTCGGAGCGCTCACCGGACCCGGCGCCCCTCACCGCCGACCGCGTCGCCGTCGGCACGGCGCACCGGGACCAGGCGGCGGCGGTACGTGCCGCCCTGGCCGACCTCGGCGTCACCGCCGTGGTCGTGGACACGGCGAACCGGCTGCAGGGGCGCGAGTACGACGTCACGGTGGTCCTGCACCCCCTCTCCGGCCGCCCCGACGCCACGGCCTTCCACCTGGAGACAGGCCGCCTCTGCGTCCTGGCCTCCCGGCACCGGCACGCGTGCATCGTGGTGTGCCGAGCTGGGGTGAGCGACCTGCTGGACGACTATCCGTCGACGGAGCCGGTGCAGCTGGGGACGGTGGTGAAGTTCCCTGACGGGTGGGAGGCGAACCACGCCGTGCTGGCGCATCTGGCCGAGCACCGCGTGACGTGGCGCCCGTAACCCGCCCAAGCAGCCCCCTGCCCGACCACCTCCCGCCGGCCGGAGGCCGGCACGCCGCCGGAGGCGGCCCATGAACACAGCCCTGACGGGTGGGAGGCGAATCACGCCGTGCTGGCGCATCTGGCCGAGCACCGCGTGACGTGGCGCCCCTGACCCGGACAGGCAGAGGCCCCGGGGGAACATGTGGCCGAACATCATGGGTTCCGGCGTCCCCGGCGAACGCCGGGTGGTGTGGCAGCCGTACCCACTCCCGCGATGCCCACTTGCGCGCCCGCGAGACAATGGACGGTGGCCCGCTCCACCGGGAGGGCCGTGCGCGACGTACGAGGAGGAGAAGACATGGCGGAGCCCACGCCGCGTCGGAACGAACCGCGGCTACGCCCCGCGCCCCTGCTTTTCGAGCCCGCGGAGGCGGCCTCCGACCCTGAGCACTTCTTCGACCTCGAGTCGATCGACGATCCACGGGCTCTGCTGGCCCGGTCCACGGAGCTGACGCTGGCGTTCCGGGCCGCGGCGGACCGCGCCCTGGAGTTCCAGGCCATCGCGGCGGCGCAGCTGGCCGATCCCCGGCGGTTCGACCGGCTGACGGCCGCGGACATTGCCGAGCGGGCCGAGTGGACCGAGGACTACGCCAAGAAGATGGTCGAGTTCGGCCGGGACCTGATGCGGGGCGGTGTCGAGGGCCGGGGGCCCGTCGACCCGGTGTGACAGCGGAGGGCGGAGATCCGCCCCGTTCCCGATCTACGTGGCATATGCCAGGCGGGCAAGATACTCCCTCCCACCCCCTCCTGTCCCGGTTTCCCGCAACCCTCGGGAACCGCGCGCTCACGGCCGGTAGATGTAGATGTCATGAGCAGCGGATGGAACGCCTCCCAGGTCACCCCCGACGGAGCCGCCTGGCTCGCTTCGGCAGGAACGTATCCGCGAAGCACGCTCGCCCTCTGGGAGGAGCGGCCGGAAGCGCCGGTCGTGCTGCCGTGCGGGGCGGTCTTCGACGTGGTCAGCGCGCCCTCGATGTTCGGGCGGCGGATGCTCGACCGGCTCTGGGACGACGGCCCCGGCTCGGGCCCGGTCGCGGAGTTCCGCGGCCGCATGCTCCTGTTCGCCGCGCCGGGCACGGCCCAGCGGCTGCCGGCGCTGCTGGAGTGGGAGGAGTGGGGCACACACGGCCGCGACGGCGGGGAGACCGGCCGCAACAGGCGCCGTACCGCCTCTGCTGTGCCACGGCACGGGCGACGCCGTGACCATCCCCGCACCGGCGGAGGCCGCCTCCCCCGCACCCGTCCCCGCACCGGCGCAGCCCGCCACCCCCGCACCCGCCCCCGCACCGGCGCAGCCCGCCACCCCCGCACCCGCCCCCGCCTCGACGGAGTCCGCCGCCCCCAGCCGTCCGGATTCCCGCTGGCTCGTCGCCCCCGACACCCGGCAGCCCTGGCTCCCGGGCCCCGAGGTACTGCTGTGGGCGGCCGTGCGGGCGGCCCGTTCGGCGGTGCGGATTTCGATTTTTCCTCCCGCCGACCAGGGTGCTAAGGTCTACGACGTCAGCAGGCGCCGCTAGCTCAGTTGGTTAGAGCAGCTGACTCTTAATCAGCGGGTCCGGGGTTCGAGTCCCTGGCGGCGCACAGACGGTGGAAGACCCTCTCGCGAGAGCGAGGGGGTCTTTCGCATGTCCGTGACCCCCTCAGCGGCCCACCGTGATCTTCACCGTCCACGCCCCCGAAGCCGTACGCCCCTCCACCTCCACGCGCACCCCCTCCCCCGGCACCGTGAAGCTCTCCCCGAGGGCGATCGGCGCGTCCGCGAGGGGCGGGTACACCGAGTCCTCCCAGCACGCCTCGGTCCGCGGGTGGGCGTCGATCACCTCGATGGGACCGCCCCCGGACTGCGCCTCGCCCCGCACCCGGTACACCAGCACCCCCTGCCGGCACGCGGCCGCGTCGTTGCCCGCCGGCCCCCGCGCCTCGAGGGCGAGCACACTGTCGGGGCCCGTCCGCACCACCGCGAGCTTGGTGCCCCGCCCGAGACCGAAGACCGGCGCCCCGGCGGCACCCGAGACCGGCACCCCGGGCGCCGCCGCCAGCGGTTCCAGGGTCAGCCGGGCGGGCCCGGCGTCCTGCACACACCGCACCTGCCGCGGATCCAGCCAGCCCAGCTTCCATTTGTGCCAGCCGAACAGGTCGGGGGCGAGTCCGAACTGGCTGCCCATCAGGTCCCAGTCCCCGACATGTGTGTCCCAGTCGCCCTTGCCGTCGGCGGGCCGGTGGTAGAGGTCGGGCAGATCGAAGACATGCCCGGTCTCGTGGGCGAGGACCAGCCGGTCCGGCGGATGCTGTTCGAACACCGTGACGACCCGGCGCAGGTCGGTGCCGTCGGCCCGCATCGGGCTGGTGAGGTTGACGACCTTGGTCGCGTCGGAGTCCACGCCGGGCGCGTCCGGGTCGGCGACGAAGTACACGACGTCGTAGCGCGAGAAGTCGACCTCCGGGTCGGCCGCGGCGAGCGCGTCCCGCAGATACGCGGCCCGGTGCTCGGCGCTCCAGTCGCGCTGTATGGCGTACGCCGTGGACGGGCGCGGCATCTGGATCCAGTGCCCGAGCGGGTGCGGGCGCAGGGTGAAACGGCCGTAGGAGGCCTGTTCGAAGAATCGGGTGGTGTCCGGGAAGTGGTCGGCGGTCAGTTCCTGCGGCGTGGTCAGCGGACGGGCGTCCGGGAAGGACAGAAAGACCATGACCGCGTCCAGCGACCGGGCGGGGCGCGGATAGGCGGCGTTCCAGGTGTCCAGGCCCTCCGAGTGGTGGGCGTCGGTGCGGGTCAGCGCGCAGGGCTCGGCCGAACCGGGCCCGGCGGCCGAGTGGCCGGCGCCGAGGGAGGTGGCGGCGAGGGCCGACATGGTGGTGAACACGGCCGCGGTACTGCGCAGTCGGGCGCGCGAGAACTGACGCGGCACGGATACCTCCGGGTACGGTTCGCGGGACACCGCACCCAGCCTGTGGCGATTTGTAGTACTGCGCCCTGTTTGCCTGCACCAGTCGGGTGAAGGAGCCGAAAAATCGCGGAAGCCGACATCCCAGAAGCACTCACGGAACGTCACAACTGGTCGGGGGCCTGAAGAAGCCGTCCAGGTGCGAGCAGAAACGATCTGGCAGAAGGGCCGGTTGGTCGGGAACACTGGACACCGGCTGGAAGGCCCTGGGGCCAGCCTCTATGATCGGCACACTTTCCTGACCTTTCCTGCACGGACAGAGATCGAATACATGCGGGAGCGAGCGGTGAGCGGAACCTCCGAAGGGCCGACGCCCGCGGCAGACCTCGACCGACCGGTCGTCACAGAGAGTGAGATCGATACGCCCCCTCGTACCGAGAACGCCCGTACCGAGAACGCCCGTACCGAGCATCTGTCGCAGCCGCCCTATCGCTCCGTCTTCACGGCCGCCCCGCTCGCCATGGCAGTCGTGGACCGCGAGGGCACGGTCGTCAGCGCCAACGACTCACTCGCCGCGCTGCTCGGCACCGCCCCGGACGGACTCACCGGGGCCGTCGCCGCCGATCTGGTCGACCTCACCTCCGACGCCCGCACCTGGCACGCCTACCGCGAGGTGCTGCGCGGCCGGCAGTCGCGGCTGCGCTGCACACGCCGCCTCAAGCACCCCGACGGGCACTCGCTGTGGGTGCAGGTGACGGTCGCCCCGCTGCCCGCCGAGGACCGGGGCGTGCTCATGTCCGTCGCCGACATCAGCTCCCGCCGGGAACTCCAGGCCCGGCTGCGGCACTTGCAGATGCATGACGCGGTGACCCGGCTGCCCAACCGCACACTGTTCTTCGAACGCCTGTCTGCCGCACTGGAGGCCGAGTCGTACGAGCAGAGCGGCACGGGCCGGATCGGGCTGTGCTATCTGGACCTGGACGGCTTCAAGGCCATCAACGACACCCTCGGCCACCGCGTCGGCGACCGGCTGCTGGCCGCCGTCGCCGAGCGTCTGATGCGCTGCGCGGACGAGACCGGTTTCGCCCGCACCAGCACCCCGCTGGTGGCCCGGCTCGGCGGTGACGAGTTCGCGCTGCTCGTCGAGGACTCCACGGGCACCGAACAACTGGCCGAGCTGGCCGAAGCCGTGCTGCGGGCGATCCAGGACCCCTTCGACATCTCCGGCCAGCGGCTGTCGGTGTCGGCGTCGATCGGGGTGGTGGAGCGGCACGCGGCCGGCACCACCCCCACCGCCCTGGTGCAGGCGGCGGACACGACGCTGTACTGGGCGAAGGCCGACGGCAAGGCCCGCTGGACGCTGTTCGACCCGGAGCGCAACGCCCACCGCATGACCCGCCAGGCCCTCGCCTCCACGCTCCGTCCGGCCATCGACCGGGGCGAGTTCCGGCTGGAGTACCAGCCGCTGGTCGGCATGGAGGACGACCGGCTGCACGGGGTCGAGGCGCTCATCCGCTGGAATCATCCTCAGTTCGGCGTACTGACGCCGAATCGGTTCATCGGACTTGCCGAGGAGGACGGTTCGATCGTCCCGCTGGGCCGCTGGGTGCTGCGTACGGCCTGCCGGCAGGCCCGCCGCTGGCAGCGGGAGCACCCGGACGAGCCGCCGATCTTCGTCAGCGTCAACGTGGCGGTCCGCCAGGTCTGGGACTCGGACCTGGTCGCGGACGTGGCCGAGACCCTGGCCGAGACGGGTCTCGCGCCGCATCTGCTCCAGCTGGAGCTCACCGAGTCGGCGGTGATGGGCTCGGGCGGCCGGCCGTTGCAGGCCCTGAAGGCGCTCAGCGACATGGGCGTGCGCATCGCCATCGACGACTTCGGCACGGGCTACTCGAACCTCGCGTATCTGAGCCGGCTGCCGGTGTCGGTGCTGAAGCTGGACGGTTCCTTCGTGCGGGGCTTCCAGTACGACGACCGGGACGCCGCCGCGCGCCCGAACCCCGCCGACGAGGTCGTGGTCGAGGCGATGATCCAGCTCGCGCACCGGCTCGGGCTGACCGTGACGGCGGAGTGCGTGGAGACCTCGGCCCAGGCGGTCCGGCTGCGGCGCATCGGCTGCGACACCGGACAGGGCTGGCTGTACTCCCGCCCGGTGTCGCCGGACCGTATCTCCGAGCTGCTGGGCACGCCGGACGTTCAGGCGGGCGTCGGCAACCCGTAGGCGTCGGCGATGAGTTCGTAGCTGCGGACGCGCACGTCACCGCCGTGCGCGTTGGCCGTGATCATCAGCTCGTCGGCGCCGGTGCGCTTGGCGAGGTCGTCCAGGCCGGAGCGGACCTCGTCGGGGGTGCCGTGGATGACGTTGGCGTTCCAGGAGTCGACGAAGTCGCGCTCCATGGGGCTGAACTCGTAGGCCGCCGCCTCCTCGGGGCTGGGCACGAGGCCGGGGCGGCCGGTGCGCAGCCGGACCATGCTGAGGGCCGCGGCCAGTACCTGCCGGCGGGCCTCCTTCTCCTCGTCGGCGGCGAGGGCGGAGACGCCGATGAGGGCGTACGGCCGGTCGAGCACGGCGGACGGCTGGAAGGACTCCCGGTACAGGTCCAGGGCCGGGACGGTGTTCTGCGCCGAGAAGTGGTGCGCGAAGGCGAAGGGCAGTCCGAGGACGCCGGCGAGGCGGGCGCTGAAGCCGGAGGAGCCGAGCAGCCAGACCGGCGGCCGGTGCGGGGACTGGACGCCGCCGGGGCTGGTCGCCTGGACCGGGCCCGGCACGGCGTGGATACGGCGGTAGCGGTGCCCGTCGGGGAAGTCGTCGTCGAGGAAGCGGGTCAGCTCGGCGAGCTGCTCGGGGAAGTCGTCGGCTCCCTCGTTCAGCCGGTCGGTGCGGCGCAGGGCGGCGGCCGTGGCACCGTCCGTGCCGGGGGCGCGGCCGAGGCCGAGGTCGATCCGGCCCGGGGCCATCGCCTCCAGCGTGCCGAACTGCTCCGCGATCACCAGCGGGGCGTGGTTGGGCAGCATCACGCCGCCCGAGCCGAGCCGGATGCGGTCGGTGTGGGCGGCGAGGTGAGCCAGGATCACGGCCGGGGACGACGAGGCCACGCCCGGCATGGAGTGGTGCTCGGCGACCCAGTAGCGGTGGAAGCCGCGGGCCTCCGCGAGGCGGGCCAGCTCGACGCTGGTGCGCAGCGCGTCGGAGGCGGTCCGGCCGGCCCCTACGGTGACCAGGTCCAGTACGGAGAGGGGGACGGGGGCGCTGCCCTGTGCGCGGGCGCGTATCCCGTCGCCGCGGGTCCCGTCGCCAGGTGTCTCGGCGCCGCGGGTCCCGTCGCCGGATGTCTGGTCGTCGCCGGGTGTCTCTGCTGCCGCCACGGTGGGATGCCTCCTGCTGTGGGCCGTGTGCTGTCGTCCCGGGCTTAACAGGGGACTGTCTCCGGTTATTCCCCGTGGACCGCCGCCGCTTGGCCCCGGCCCACCTCGCGGGGGACGCGCTTTCGGGCAGTTCAGGCGTGCGGTGTTTCGGCGGAGCCCGGCATTCCTCAGCACCGATCGACGGTTCGCACCTCTCTGCCCGATCCGCACCGGCGAAGGGGCGGGGCCGATTCCGGCCCGTATGGAAGGTGTGTTCGAGGGCACGGCGCGCCGTTTCGGGTGGTTCCCGTGACAGCTTGTGTGGCCCCGGTGGCCCTTCTCGGCACCGGTTCTGACACCCTGTCCGACTTCCTGTGGGGGGAAGCTGATGCATTCGCGTGCTGCCCGCACGCCGTCTCGGCGTGCCCGGAGATCACACAGAACGACGTACAGAACCTCGCTTGTCGCCGCGCTCACGGCCGCCGCTCTGGTGGTCGCCGCGGCGCCCGGCCTCGCGGCGGCTCCCGAGCCGGAGCTGCCGAAGCCGGAGAGCCCGTGGACCAAGCCGACCAAGGTGAAGGCGCCCGCCACTCCGGCCGGGGTGACCCGGCCGCCGGCGTCGAAGGCCGAGACCGCACCCTCGGCGGAGGTGGCGGCCTGGCGCGCGGCGCAGAAGGCCCGTACCGGCGGGGAAGCGAGCCGGGTCGCCGCCGCCGCGTTCGTGCCCGAGGGGCAGGGCGATGTGCCCTGGCACCGCATCCTCGACACCCGGCTGAGCGACGCCCTGGTCGCCCGGGTGAACCTCTCCGACGGCAACCTCATGCTGGCCGGAACCGACTTCGACATCGCAGGTGCGGGGCAGAAGCTCCAGCTGACCCGGACGTTCAACTCGCTCGAAGCGCCCTGGGGCAAGGTCTCGCAGCGCTGGTGGCAGGCGTACGAGCGGTATCTCCAGGCGGGCGACGGGGAGGTGGTGGTGTTCGACGCCACCGGCGACGCCCTGCGCTTCGAGGAGACGAGCACGGGCGGCTACACCACGCCGACCGGCTACTCCAAGGACCTGAAGAAGAACGCCGACGGCACCTGGACCCTGACCGACCGCAAGTCCGGGACGAAGGACACCTACGACGAGCACGGGACGCTGACCGAGGTCACCGACAAGAACGACGGCACGATCACCGTCGGCCAGCACGACGAGGGCGGTGAGCACAAGGGCTTCAAGCTCACCGAGACCCGCTCGGGCCGCTGGATCGACCTGGTGAAGACGGACGCGAGCCAGTGGCAGGCCAAGGACCACACGGGCCGGACGGCCGTCTTCGACCTGGACCCGTCCGGGAACCTGGAGCGCACCACGGACACGGCGGGCAAGACGACGTCGTACGCCTACGACTCCTCGCGCCGGGTGACCAAGGTGACCACGCCGGAGGGCACGGTCACGCGCTTCACCTACGACGACCACAGCCGGGTGACCTCCATGCAGCGGGCCGACGGCCCGACCTGGCGTTTCGACCACACGGCCGAGACCCCGTCCGACGCGGGCACGACGAAGGTGACCGACCCGGACGGCGACGAGACGGTCTACACGCACAACGCCGACGGCGAGGTCAGCAAGGTCACCGACCCGCTGAACCACTCCCGGCACGCCAAGTACGTCAACCACCTCACCCAGACCGCGACCGACGCGATGGGCACCGGCGCGGACGGCACCGGCGGCAACGTCACCACCTACGGCTGGGACACCCGCAACAACGCCACCTCGGCGAAGCTGCCCATGGGCGCCACCGCGCAGGTGTCGGCGTACCAGACGGTCGCCGGAACGGATCTGCCGAACGACTTCACCAGCGCCGACGGCCGCAAGGACAGCTTCAAGTACGACACCAACGGCAACACCATGTCGGTGACCACGTCGGGCACGGCGGGCGGGCAGCGGACGTACACCTACAACGAGTCCACGCCCACCTGCGGCGGCTTCGAGGGGCAGCGCTGCTCGGCGAAGGTGAAGGTCTCCGGCACGAAGACGGCGACGACGTCGTTCGAGTACGACGACAAGGGCGACCTGCGCAAGGTCACCCCGCCGGCGCCGCTGGGGAAGACGGAGTACACCTACGACGCGCTGGGCCGGGTGGAGACCGTCACGGACGGGCGGGGCGTCAAGACCGTCTACGTGTACGACTCCCGGGACCGGGTGCGGAAGGTGTCCTCGACGAACGCGACGGTCACCTTCGAGTACGACGGTGACGGCAACCTGAAGTCCCGCTCCGACGCCTCCGGCACCACACGCTGGGACTACGACGGCCTCAACCGCGAGAAGCTCCGCACGCTCCAGAACGGCGCGCAGGCCGCGCTCGCGTACACCCCGGGCGGCGAGGTCGACTACTACACCGACCCGACCGGCACGACGGACTACACCTGGGACAAGGCGGGCCGGCTGGACCACCTGACCGCGCCCGACGGCAAGAAGACCGACTTCGACCACGACGAGAACGACAAGCGAACGAAGACGGTCTACCCCGGCGGCACGACCCAGTCGTTCACGATCGACAAGAACGGCCGTCCGTCGGCCGTGAAGACCACGTCAGGCACGGCGACACTGGTCGACCTGACCTACAGCTACGCGAACGCGGGCAAGGACACCACCAAGATCCGGACCCGCACGGACAACGCCACCAAGCTGAGGACGTCCTACACCTACGACTCGCAGGACCGGCTGTCCTACGCCCTGGAGGCCGACGCCTCAGGCACCCGCAAGGCCTCCTGGCTGTACTGCTGGGACCAGGCGGGCAACCTCACCTCCCAGGACGGCAACAAGAGCGCGTGCCCGGGCGGGACGACGTACACCTACGACGACGCCCTGGAGGTGACCGGGAAGAACGGCTCCACCACCGGCTGGTCCTACGACAGGCTCGGCAACGAGACCGCGGGCTCGAGCGCCACCGCCCGCACGAACGAGACCTGGACGGACCACAGCCAGCTCTCCGGCGTCACCGCCGGCGGCTCGTCCTACGACCTGGTCCACGCGGGCACGGACAACTCCGAACGCACCAAGCTGGGTTCGACGTGGTTCCACCACACGGCCCTCGGCCTGGCGTCCACGACGACGAACGGCGCCGACACCGGATTCATCCGCGAACCCGGGGGCACCTTGAACTCCATGGTGGCTGGAGGAAAGTCCTACTACTACCTCACGGACGCGACGGGGAACGTGCTCGGCCTCACCGACGCCACGGGCAAGCGCACGCACACGTACGCCTACGGCCCCACGGGCCTGCCCCGCACCACCCCGACCGAGGCCGCTCCCCAGCCGTTCCGCTACACCGGCGCCCACCTCGACCCCACGGGCCTCTACAAGATGGGCGCCCGCTACTACGACCCGACCCTGGGCCGCTTCACCCAGCCCGACCCGTCGGGCCAGGAGAGCAACCCGTACCTGTACGCGGAGGGCGATCCGGTCAACAACACGGATCCGACGGGGCTCTTCAGCCTGCCTGACGTCGGAAGCGCGATCGGCGGCGCCGTCGCCGGTCTGGGAGCCGCCGCGGTGGTGGGGGCTGCCTGTGCGGGAACCGCAGGAGTCGGCTGCATAGCCGCCGGGGCAGTAACGGGCGCCCTTTGGGGCGGTGCTGGTGCCGGTGCAGGGGCAGTGATCGCCGGCGGAGACAGCGAAGACGCCAAGAACGCTGTTCTGGGGAGCGTCATCGGTGGCCTCATCGGCGGAGCGAAAGTCTGACCGAGCCCCAGGATGAAAGGGAGAACCTGGTGCGTGAAGCGAACAGGGCACGTGCAGTCGCCTGGAAACGCGGAGTCCTCTTTGGGCTGATAGGTGCGTTGCTCGGTGTGGTGTTGAGCCTGACCTCAGGGTTCATAGGGGCGCCGTGGCAGGCGGCGGTCGTGATGGGAGCCATCGGTGCCGTCGTTGGGATAGTCCAGCCGCCACTGAACCGAGCGGTCCGCAAGTCTCTGTATCGCGACCAATAACACCGCGAGGAAGCGCACGATCCGGCAATCCGCAAAGCCTCGCCTCCTTGCCCACGGAAAAGAAACGGATGAGTACCGGCTCCTCGAAGCGCCGTGGTGAGACACCCGAAGCGAGCAGAGAAGCGCCGTGGCAAGGCTGCCCTGGTCATGGGTGCAGACGAGCCCAGAGAAGGGAGAAGCGCATGAAGTACGGGATCTCTTACCTGGCCCGTGGAGCGGCGCTTCCCGGGGGTGTGGAGGTGGCACTGCTGTTCGGCGTTCTCGCCGTGTGCTGTCTTGTTGCCGCCTACTTCTTCAAGCGCAAGCGGTAGGCGAACAACCGTCCTCCTCGCCGCCGGCGGCCACTGCCGTCGGCGGCGGGGGCGGGGCCGGGAGCCTTACGCCTGGACGATCGGCTCCCTCGTGAACAGGGCTCCCAGCTCCGGCGCGTTCACCCGGCGGTCGGCCAGGCGCAGGCACTCCCAGACCGTGACCTGGTTGGCGGTGAGGACCGGCTTGCCGAGTTCCTTCTCCAGGGCCGGGATGTGCGCGGCCGTGTGCAGGGCCGTGTCGGGGAGAAGGAGGGCCTCGGCGTCGGGGTGGTCGGAGTTCCGGGCCAGGGCGAGGAGTTCCGCCTCGCCCCAGGTGCCGACCTCGGCGGCCGTGATGATGCCGGAGCTGTTGACCGCCACGACCTCCACACCGTCCGACCGCAGGAACTCGGCGAAGAGCCGCGCCACGTCGTCCGGGTACGTCGCGCCGATCGCGACCCGCCGCGCCCCCAGCTCCTTCACCGCGTGCGCGAAGGCGAAGGACGTCGAGGAGGCGGGCATGCCGGCCGTCTGCGCCAGCGAGCGGACCTGCTCCTGGGCGCCGTCCCAGCCGTAGACGAAGCTGCCGCTCGTGCAGGCCCAGACGACCGCTTCCGCGCCGGCATGGCGGAGCTCCTGGACGCCCGCCGCGAGCCGCCCGGCGGAGCCCATCTCCAGCAGCGCGTCCACCCGGTGCGCGTCCTCACCGATATCGGTGTGCACCAGGTCCACCCGGATGTCGCTGCCCAGCAACTGCTCGATACGCGGATAGTCGTCCTCGGCGGAGTGTCCCGGGTAGAGAAATCCCAGTGCTGTCATGTCCAGCCTTCCTGCTGCTGTTCTTCTTCCGGCACTACAGGTCCGGGGTCGACCCCCGGCGATACCAGACCGGAACGCGCCTCCGGATTGATCAGCGCTTGATACGGTCCCACCGCACGAGTACCCAGTCGGCGCAGCGCAGCCCACATCGTCACTTGGTTGGCCGAGATCACCGGGATCCGCAGCTCGGCCTCCAGCTGCGGGATCACGTCGTAGGTGGGCAGGTTGGTGCAGCTGATGAACAGGGCGTCGGCGTCGCCGCGTACGGCCTCCCGCGCCATGTCCACCACCTCCCGGTAGGGGACCTTCCAGATGTGCCGGGTCAGGCCCATGAAGGCACACCCGGAGATCGTGACGCCCGCCTGGGCGACATACGCCTCCAGCGACTGGGTGACCGACACCGTGTACGGCGTCACCAGCGCCACGCGCCGTACGTCCAGCTCCACCAGGGCCTCCAGCAGCGCACCCGAGGTGGTGATCGCGGGTACGGCACCCGCCCGGCTCATCGCCTCGCACATCGCGCGCTCGCCCATGACACCGCCGACGAAGCTGCCCGACGTACAGGCGTAGGCGATGACCTCGGGTGCGATCGCGTTGATGGTGCGGACCGCCTCGCTCAGCGTCTCGTGCTCGCTGACCAGGCGGGCCAGATCGAGGCTCACCTCGACCGGCACGAACGGTGTTCGTGTCATGTGCAGGGAGACCTCGTCCGGCACCCAGCGCCACAGCTCGCGGTCGAGTGCGAAGTCGAAGGGTGCGACAACGCCGACCCCGCGCTGCGGGCTGGGCCCGCCGAGAAAAGAGACGTCCATGGCAGGCACCGGCCTCACGCTGGGCAACTAGTGTGCAACGGATCGTGGGAACGCCCGTGTTGACGACGGTAGGTTCGGGTGCGAGCGTGGTCAATCCGTCCGGATCACTCCTTGGTCAACACCCGGTTAACTCGTCGTCACCGGTCGGCGCCCACAGGCCGGCCCGCCCCGCCGCACGGCTGGAGAAACGGCTGCTCATGCCCACTCCCACCCTCCTCGTCCTGGACGCCGAACCCCTCCCCCGCCTCGGCCGCCTCACCGGCCGCGCCCGTATCGAACACACCGACGAGGCCGGACTGGCCGAGAGCCTCCCGCGTGCGGACGTACTCCTGGTGTGGGACTTCACCTCGCGCGCCGTGCGGGACGCGTGGCCCGGCGAGGGTCCGCGGCCACGCTGGGTGCATACGGCGAGCGCCGGGGTGGACCATCTGATGTGTCCGGAACTCGCCGCTTCCGACACGGTGGTGACGAACGCGCGCGGCATCTTCGACCAGCCGATCGCCGAGTACGTCGCCGCGCTCGTGCTGGCGATGGCCAAGGATCTGCCCCGGACGCTGGACCTCCAGCGGGAGCGGACCTGGCGGCACCGCGAGTCGCACAAGGTCGCCGGGGGAAAGGCCGTCGTGGTCGGCTCCGGACCGATCGGCCGGGCGATCGCCCGCACGCTGAAGGCACTGGACATCACGACCGCACTGGTCGGCCGCGCCCCGCGCTCCGGCGTGCACGGCCCGGAGGACCTGGACCGGCTGCTGGCGCGCGCCGACTGGGTGATCGCGGCGGCACCGCTCACCGACCAGACGCACGGCATGTTCGACGCCCGCCGCTTCGGCGTGATGCAGCCGTCCGCCCGGTTCATCAACATCGGCCGGGGCCAGCTGGTCGTCGAGGACGACCTCGCCGACGCCCTGGCCAAGCACTGGATCGCGGGCGCCGCACTGGACGTCTTCGAGGCGGAACCCCTGACCCCCGACAGCCCGTTGTGGCAGCTCCCGGGCCTGATCGTGTCCCCGCACATGAGCGGCGACATCGTCGGCTGGCGGGACGAGCTCGGCGCCCAGTTCGTGGACCTGTACGAACTCTGGGAGGCGGGCAAGCCGCTGGTGAACGTGGTCGACAAACAGCGCGGGTATGTACCCGGACACTGACGTCGTTCCTTGGAGGGTGGTTGACTTCCTCCTCCTCGTGAACGAGGGGGTTCCTACGGCTCGCGCCCTGGGGTTTTCTGCTTCGCCGCCGACTGCCCGCCCGGAGTTCTCCGTTGAGGTCTTACACCGGCTCCACAGACTGTCACCGCCAGCCCGGCGGCCAGAAGGTTGTTCGCCGCGTTCACGTCCCGGTCGTGGGTCGTGTCGCAGCTGTCACACGTCCAGGTACGGACGTCCAGCGGCATCTCCGCCTGGAGGGTGCCGCAGTGGGAGCACAGCTTGGAGGAGGGGAAGAAGCGGTCCACCGCGATCACGTCCTTCCCGTACCAGCCGGCCTTGTACTCCAGCATGCTCCGGAACTGCGACCACGCGGCATCGCTGATGGCGCGGGCCAGAGTCCGGTTCTTGACCATAGTGCGCACGGCCAGGTCCTCGATCACGAGCGTTTGGTTCTCACGCACGAGTCGAGTGGTCAGCTTGTGCAGTACATCCCGCCGGCGGTCGGCGATCCGGGCATGGATCTTCGCCACCTTCGCCCGCGCCTTGCGCCGGTTGGCGCCATCCCCCTTGGCCTTGCGGGACAGCTCCCGCTGGGCCCGGGCCAGACGCTCACGGTCGCGGCGCTCGTGCCGGGGATTGGCGATTTTCTCTCCGGTCGAGAGGGTCAGCAGGTGATCCAGACCGACGTCGATGCCAACCGCCGCTGGGGAGGCCGGGAGCGGCGTGACCGTCGGGTCTTCGCACAGCAGGGAGACGAACCAGCGTCCGGCGCTGTCCCGGCTCACGGTCACCGTGCTCGGCGATGCCCCTTCAGGCAGGGGACGCGAGAAGACGATGTCCAGCGGATCGGCCATCTTCGCCAGCGTCAGCCGGCCGTCGCGGAAACGGAAGGCGGAGGAGGTGTACTCCGCGCTCGCCCGGGACTTCTTTCTGGCCTTGAAGCGCGGGTACCTGGCACGTTTGGCGAAGAAGTTCGCGAAGGCCATCTGCAGGTGCCGCAGTGTCTGCTGCAGGGGAACGCAGGACACCTCGTTCAGGTAGGCCAGTTCCTCGGTCTTCTTCCACGCGGTCAGCATGGCAGAGGTCTGGTTGTAGTTGACCCGTTCCTGCCGCGCCCACGCCTCGGTGCGGGCGGCGAGCGCCATGTTGTAGACCTTGCGCACACATCCGAACGTGCGCGACAGCTCCGCTGCCTGAGCATCGGTCGGATAGAAGCGGTACTTGAAGGCCCGCTTCACGTGAGTGGCCACGACTCACAGAATATCATCACAAATTGTAGCCATATGATAGCTGTTGGTGATGTACGCCGGGCCGCCCGGAGGGCGAACCGGCGCTCCCTGCCCTGCTCCGCAGGAGCCCGTTCCCTCCCCCGCCTGAAGGCCGGGGTGTCTACGGAGGAATACCGATGACCGAGCTCACCGACCTGACCGCCGTACGGCTCCTCGACGGGTACCGCAAGGGCGAGTGGAGTCCTGTGGAGGCGACCCGGGCGGCGCTGGAGCGGGCCGAGGCGATCCAGCCGGAGGTGAACGCCTTCGTCCGGCTGACCGCCGAGGACGCGCTGGCCCGGGCCCGGGAGTCGGAGGAGCGATGGCGGCGCGGTGAGCCGCAGGGGCTGCTGGACGGGGTGCCCGTCACGGTGAAGGACATCCTGCTGCAGCGCGGCGCGCCGACCCTGCGCGGGTCGAAGGCCGTGGATCCGGCGGGCCGCTGGGACGAGGACGCCCCGTCCGTGGCCCGGCTGCGGGAGCACGGGGCGGTCTTCATCGGCAAGACGACGACCCCGGAGTACGGCTGGAAGGGCGTGACGGACTCGCCGCTCAGCGGCGTGACCCGCAACCCGTACGACCCCTCGCGCACCGCCGGCGGTTCGAGCGGCGGCAGCGCGGCGGCCGTGGCGCTCGGTGCGGGGCCGCTGTCGCTCGGCACGGACGGCGGCGGCAGCGTCCGTATCCCGGCGTCGTTCTGCGGGATCTTCGCGCTGAAGCCGACGTACGGGCGGGTGCCGCTCTACCCGGCGAGCGCGTTCGGCACGCTGGCGCACGTCGGGCCGATGACCCGGGACGCGGCGGACTCGGCGCTGCTGATGGATGTGATCGGCCACCCGGACTCCCGCGACTGGTCGGCGCTCACGGCGCCGCCCGGTCCGTACACGGACGGTCTGGCGGGCGGGGTGCGCGGGCTGCGCGTGGCGTACTCGCCGTCGCTGGGCGGGCAGGTGGCGGTGCGTCCGGAGGTCGCCACGGCGGTGCGGCGGGCGGTGGAGCGGCTGGCGGAGCTCGGCGCGTACGTCACGGAGACCGACCCGGATCTCACGGACCCCGTGGAGGCCTTCCACACCCTGTGGTTCAGCGGGGCGGCCCGGGTGACCGAGCATCTGGGCCCGCACCAGCGGGAGTTGCTGGACCCGGGACTGCGGGAGATCTGCGACCGGGGGGCTCGCTACTCGGCCCTGGACTATCTGGCCGCCGTGGACGTCCGGATGGACCTGGGCCGCCGGATGGGCCGCTTCCACGACACCTACGACCTGCTGCTCACCCCGACCCTGCCGATCACGGCGTTCGAGGCGGGCGCCGAGGTACCGAAAGGATCAGGCCACCGGCGCTGGACGGGCTGGACCCCGTTCACCTACCCGTTCAACATGACGCAGCAGCCCGCGGCGAGCGTGCCGGTCGGCGCGGACGGGGACGGTCTGCCGATCGGTCTGCAGCTCGTGGCCGCCCGGCACCGGGACGATCTGGTGCTGCGGGCGGCCCACGCGCTGTACGAGGCCGGGGTGGCGTCCGCCGGCCGGGTCAGGCCCTCCGGAAGCTGAGCGTCTCCCCCGCCGCTCCCGACCTCCACAGGTCGTTGCACGCCTCGGCCATGTTCTCCAGGCCGTCGACGACCTGGCCCCAGACGATGCCGGGGACCCAGCCGACATCGCCGTTCAGCAGCAGGTTGTTGCGCTCGTAGAACAGGGCCAGGTCGACGAGCGTGGTCCCGGCGCGTACCTCGCGGTCGTAGCCGTAGGACTTGGTGCCCAGCTCCGCCCCGGCGAAGGTGAAATAGCACAGATCACCGGGGATTGGGGTGATTGTCGGGTTTTCCAGGGGTGGCTCGTTTTCCGCGAATGGCGGGAAAAGAGCGTAGATCTCATTGCGTGCGTACTTCGCGTGGTAGACGTCTCCGGCCAGCGGAAGGGAATCCCAGACGGCGGCGCAGGTGATCGGCGCGCGGTCGTCCAGCAGCTTGGCCGTGCAGGTCACGTCACGCTTGACCAGCGAGAGTTCGATGTAGCGATCAGCCATGCCTCCATGGGAGTGCCCCTCGGCCCTGCGGTCAAGGGCGCACGGGGAGAGTGCGGGGCTTGAAAAGATCGGCATAACTCAGGTGCGGTCGGGTAGCCGCGCGCCCATGGCTCCACCACAGAGAAGCCCCCTCAGAATTCCGGAACCCATATCCCGGACCGCGTCCGGGGCCGTGTCCGGTCCGACACGCCGATCGCTGCTCGCGGGGGTCGCGGCGCTCGGCGCGCTGGGCGCCACCGGATGCAGCCGGGTCGCCACCGCCTCGGACGTCGAGGGCGGTGATCTGCTCGAACGGCTCCGGGCCGCGGGCGTCGTCCGCCTCGGCATCGCCGGCGAGATCCCGTTCGGGTTCATCGACAAGAACGGCAAGCTGACCGGTGAGGCGCCGGAGCTGGCCAAGGTGATCTTCAAGAGTCTCGGCGTCGACCGGGTGCAGCCCGTGCCGACCGAGTTCGGCTCGCTCATCCCGGGCCTGAACTCCCAGCAGTTCGACGTCGTCGCGGCCGGGATGTACGTCAACCCCGAGCGCTGCGAGCAGGTCATCTTCTCCGACCCCGACTACCAGATGCTCGACGCGTTCATCGTGCGCAAGGGCAACCCGATGGGGCTGCACAACTACAAGGACGTCGTCGGGAAGAAGGCGAAGTTCGCCACCGGGACCGGCTACGCCGAGATCCAGTACGCCGTCGAGGCGGGGTACAAGGAGAGCGACATCCTCATCGTCCCGGACCAGGTCGCGGGCCTGAACGCGGTCGAGGCGGGGCGTGTGGACGTGTTCGCCGGTACGGCGCTCACCGCCCGTGAGGTGGTGAAGAAGTCCGCCAAGGCGGAGGCGACCAAGCCCTTCACGCCGATCGTGGGCGGCAAGCCGCACGTCGACGGAGGCGCCTTCGCGTTCCGGCCGACCGAGACGAACCTGCGGGACGCCTTCAACGTCGAGCTGCGCAAGCTCAAGAAGAGCGGCGAACTGTTCCGCATCCTCAAGCCCTTCGGTTTCACCAAGGCCGAGATGACGGATCTGACCGCGAAGGAGCTGTGCGGCGGATGACCTCGGGACTCTGGGAACTCGTACTCAAGGGCGTATGGACCACCGTCCAGCTGCTCGTCTGCAGCGCCCTGCTGGGCGCGGCCGTCTCCTTCGTGGTCGGCGTCGCGCGCAGCCACCGGCTGAAGATCGTCCGCTTCCTCGCGGGCTTCTACACCGAGGTGTTCCGCGGCACCTCCGCCCTGGTCATGATCTTCTGGGTGTTCTTCGTGCTGCCGGTCGCCTTCGGCTGGCAGCTCGTACCCCTGTGGGCGGGCACGCTGGCGCTCGGGCTGACCTACGGCGCGTACGGCGCGGAGATCGTGCGCGGCGCGCTGAACTCCGTCGACCCGGCGCAGCAGGAGGGCGGCATCGCCCTCAGCTTCACGCCCTGGCAGCGACTGCGGCTGATCCTGCTGCCGCAGGCGGTGCCGGAGATGATCCCGCCGTTCTCGAATCTGCTGATCGAGCTGCTCAAGGGCACCGCGCTGGTGTCGATCACGGGCATGGGCGACCTGACGTTCAGCGCGAACCTGGTGCGCCTCGCGCTGCAGGAGAGCGCTGAGATCTACACGTACATCCTGCTCATCTACTTCGTGATCGCCTTCCTGCTCACCCGGGTCATGCGCGGTCTTGAGAAGAAGCTCAAGGCCGGGGTCGGGAAGAAGCCCGACAGCAAGACCCGGGCGCCTGAGCCGGTCGTGGTGGAGGGGGTCCGATGAACTGGGACTGGAGCGCGGTCTCCGACTTCATGCCGGACTTCTGGGAGGGCCTGCTGGTCACCCTGCAGATCCTGCTGTTCGGCTCGCTGATCTCGTTCGCGCTGGGCCTGGTGTGGGCGCTGCTGATGCGGGCGCCCTCGCGCTGGGTGACCTGGCCGGTCGGGGCGGTCACGGAGTTCGTCCGCAACACCCCGCTGCTGGTGCAGCTGTTCTTCCTCTTCTACGTGCTGCCCGAGTGGGGCCTGACCTTCTCGGCGCTGGTCACCGGCGTCTTCGCGATCGGGCTGCACTACTCGACGTACACGATGCAGGTCTACCGGGCCGGCATCGAGGCCGTGCCGGTCGGCCAGTGGGAGGCGGCGACGGCGCTGAACCTGCCGCTGCGGCGGACGTGGACCGCGGTGATCCTGCCGCAGGCGGTGCGCCGGGTGGTGCCCGCGCTCGGCAACTACGTCATCGCGATGCTCAAGGACACGCCGATGCTGATGGCGATCACCGTCCTGGAGATGCTCGGTCACGCGCGCCTGTTCTCGCAGGAGAACTTCCAGTTCACCGAGCCCCTCACGGTGATCGGCGTGGCCTTCATCGTCATTTCCTACCTGGCCTCCCTTGCCCTGCGATCCCTGGAGCGACGCCTTGCCCACTGACACTCTCCCCACCCCCGGGACCAACCCCGAGAAGGACCCCGCCAAGAGCAGCGGCGAGCTGATCCGGCTGGAACAGGTCACCAAGCGGTTCGGCCAGAACACCGTTCTGGACCACCTGGACTTCTCGGTCGACGCCGGCAAGCACGTCACCCTGATCGGGCCGTCCGGCTCCGGCAAGACGACGATCCTGCGGCTGCTGATGACCCTGCTCAAGCCCGACGAGGGCACGATCACGGTCGACGGGCAGAAGCTGTTCCCCGCCTCCGACAAGGAGGTCCGCGAGGTCCGCAAGCAGATCGGGATGGTCTTCCAGCAGTTCAACCTGTTCCCGAACATGACCGTGCTGCGCAACCTCACCGAGGCGCCGGTCACCGTCCTCGGCATGTCGAAGGACGAGGCGGTGGAGCGCGCCAAGGGCTTGCTGGACATGGTGGGCCTGGCCGACCGGTGCGACGCCCACCCCTCGCAGCTCTCCGGCGGTCAGCAGCAGCGCGTGGCGATCGCCCGGGCGCTGGCGATGCAGCCCAAGGTGCTGCTGCTGGACGAGGTGACCTCCGCGCTCGACCCGGAGCTGGTCGCGGGCGTGCTGGACCTGCTGCGGGACATCGCCCGCAGCACGGACATCACCATGCTCTGCGTGACCCACGAGATGAATTTCGCCCGGGACATCTCCGACCAGGTACTGATGTTCGACTCGGGTCGGGTCATCGAGTCGGGCCCGCCGGAGAAGATCTTCAGCGACCCGGAGCTGGACCGGACGAGGGAGTTCCTCAGCGCGGTCCTCTGACTACGGCCCGTGAACAGGGCCGACGCGAGGCCGAACACCGGGCCCTCGGATCGGGGCATGCTCCTGGCATATGCCAGCGGGTCAATGCCCCAGTCCGAGGGCCCGGAATCTTGTCAACCTCCGCTCTGCACAACCCCTTTGCCGGTTATCGTGGAGGTGATTCGCTGTCCGGATTACGGCCAACAGCAAGCGCAGGGGGAGACCACCGTGGCGCTGAGGAACGAGCCGACCACCCCGTACCACTCGGCCCAGGAAGCCCTGCGCGTCCTGGAGACGGTGGCGCGAAACAGTTCCGGCGTCACCGACGCCGAGCTCGCCCGGCGCACCGGCATCGGGCCGGAGCGGCTCACCGCGCTGCTGCGCATGCTGCGCCGCGAGGGCTACGTCGAGCAGATCACCGACGGCGCGTACGTCACGGGCGAGGCCCTGGCCCGCCTCGGCTCCGCCCGCCATCGCGAGCAGGCCCTGCGCGACAAGCTCCAGCACACCCTCGACCGGCTGCGTGACTCGGTCGGCGCCGCCGTCTACATGAGCCGCTACGTCGACGGCGAGATCAGCATCACCCAGTACGCCGACAGCCCGGCCACGCCCAAGGTCAACGAGTGGGTCGACTTCCGCTCCTCGGCCCACGCCACCGCGATAGGCAAGAGCCTGCTGACCCAGCTCGACCACGCCGGCCGCCGCGACCACCTGGCCCGGCACAGGATGGCCCGCCTCACCTCGCGCACCATCACCAGCGACCGGCTGCTGCTCTCCCGCCTGGAGGCCCAGCCGGCGACCGTGCCCGTCCTGGACCTCCAGGAGTACGCGGTCGGCACGGTCTGCGCGGCCGTCCCCATCACGGCCGGCTCCTCCGTCGGCTGCCTGGCCCTGTCCCTCCCGGTCGAGCACGCCCACCGCCTCCGCCAGGCCGCGGACGCCCTCAACCGCAACGCCGCACCGGTCCTGCTGTCCATGGCGATCTAGGTGTATTGACCCGCGGGGTTGTTCACACGGCTGATGGGTGGCTGACCTGCGAGTGCGGTGTGGCAGCGGTGGTGGTTGTAGGCGTGGA
>NZ_JBITGX010000031.1:0-64676 GCF_044457425.1 Streptomyces sp. NPDC050546 | reverse complement strand
TCCGTGCGGTGCAGTCCTAGACAGCTCCACCACACCGGAGGTCTTCGCCATGATCAAGCCCGGCCAGCGTTAACAACGCTCGTGATCAATACATCAGCCAGTCATGACCACGCGGAAAAGCTCGAGGTGTCGCCGAGGAAAGCCCGGAAGCCGTCAGTAATTCACCCCTTCTGCGGGCTGCAGGCGAGCGATGTTCCCCCAAGGCCGGACTACCTCGGGGGTCAGCCGGGCGGTCTCCTTCCACCAGCGCCAGGCCCGGACCGAGCAGAGGTGGGCGCATGAGCCGTAGGGCACCTCGACCGTGGTTCAGGTACGTCCGTCGCTCTCGTCAACTCCGTTTCCTTGGGAGGGTACCCACGGCAATCGGACAAGCAAGCTGCTTTCTGAGTGCATCAGGGTGGTGAAGTGATCGACGAGCTTGCCGACGGCGATCGGGTCGCGGATGACGGCACCGACCTCCAAGTTGTCGTTGTACGCGTTGTCGGTGAGGTTCGCGCTGCCGAGCAGGACGGTGCTTCGGTCAGCGGCGATGACCTTGGCGTGCATGCTGCCGCGTCGGCCGCTAGAGCCGCGCCGCTCGGCGTTCGCCCATTGCCATAAGTGCACGTCCGGGTGGAAGCGCAGTGCGTGGAATGCGATACGCCCGTCGGTCTCTCCGTGCAGCCTGCCGCCGGCGGAGCGCGCGGTCTCCAGGACCAGGTTCACGCTGACGCCACGATCTGCGGCCTCTGTGATCTCCTCGACGATCTCCTGTATGCCGAATGCGGCGTAGCTGGTAAGCAGGAGCGTGCGGGTCGCCGACCGTATGACCTCGACTGCCGCGGATGCGGTGAGTCTGAGCGGCACGGTACCGCTCAGCGGGCCGGAGACGACGATGTCGACATGGTGGGAGGCGAGGTCCTGCTCGTAGCGGCAGATGGCAGCTTCGAGGGCCAGGGCCAGAGCGGGCCCTGGCAGTTGCGGATCGGTGGATCTCCAGGCGGACAGCAGCAGAGCGGCGCGCGGCCCGAGTCCCGCGCCGGGATGCGCGGCGATGAGACGGGACTCTGTCTGATCGTCGGGAGCTTTGATGGTGCGCAATGCCCTGGTCCAGGCTGCGAGATGGGTCTCGGGGAGGCTTGCGACGAGCTCAGAGATCACTTCGGGAAGGGGGATCGCGGCTTGGCCGACCTTGTGGCCGGTCATGGCGTGAAGAATCCGCCTGGCCGGCCGCTGAACGTCTCGACGAGCAGTTCGCGGTCCAGGAAATGGTTGCCTCGTTCGCAGGATGTTTCCGCGGCGAACAGGCAGGCGTGGCAGGCTGCGCCGTGCAGGCGGCCGTGGGCGACCGGGTTGTGGTCGGCGCACAGGGGGTCCGAGCCGCATAGCCGCGCGGCCTCGAGCGCTTGGTCGATCAGAGCGCCGAGCCGGTGCTGCCCACCGAGGGTGACCAGGCCTCCGAGGGTGCCCTCGCTGTCGGGGGCCGCGGTGTAGAGCAGGATCCCGGCCATCGGGTCGTTGCCGGAGCGTGCGTAGATACGTTCGCCGATGCCGGAGGCGCCGTAGCCGCACTCCAGGGCGAACTCGCGGATCAGGACGTGGGCGAAGGTGTGCAGCAGCAGGTAGCGGATGCCCGGCCACTCCGCGGCGGTCCGGCGCTGGGCGCACCACTTCCGATGTGCGGCTCTCAGGATGCCAGCGCGTCGGATGACGTCCGGGTTCTGTTCCCAGATGGCGACCCGTTGTTCGTCGAAGCGAAGGAATATCCCCTCGCCGCGGGTCTCCGCACACGGCACCCAGCTCGGCGCAGAGCTGGTCAGCGGTGCGCGGTTCTCCTCCTGTACCGGTCCGCCGCTGGTCGCGGATCCCCATTCCGGTGCGTCGATCCGGCTGAACCCGTACAGGGCTGATACCTCTCGGAGCCGCTTGACGAGCCGCACCTGGCTGAGCCAATTGCGGTGGGTGGGCGGTACGGGCTCGTTGCTGACGCTGAAATTAGGATGGTTCTGGGGACGGCCGGTGAAGGCGAGCCATTCCGGGCCGGCAATGTCCAGTGCGTCCACGTCCTCGACGGCGCCGGACTGCATTCCGTCACGGTGGCGGGCGATCGCGTTCAATACCTCGTCCGCGCCGAAGCGCTCAAGTTGCGGCCACATCACCTGCGTAGGCAGGACCAGGCGGGCGGTCTCGCGTGGCAGGCTCGCCACCACCTGCAGTCCGGCCCAGTGTTCGGCGACCGCGCTGTCCACCGGGTTCTCAGCGTGCGGCAGGGAAAAGACCCGCAGCTGCATCGCGAACCAGCCGTTCGTGGCGCCCAGCGCCATGGTCCGGGTCTGCTCGGTACAGGGCTCGAAGGTCCCCAGGTGCGGGTGCCGGCCCCGGCAGGCCGGCAGGACGAGCTCGCTGCGGGTACCAATGGCCTCGGCCATGGAACGGGCCTTCACCTCGCAAGAGCATTCGACGAAGATGTTCGCCGCCTCACCGGTGGTGCCGCGCTCGACCAGCTTCAGCGTGTGGTCCGGCCCGTGCGGCGCACCTCGGTGGACGAAGTACATCCACGGGAAGTCGTCGAGATGCCCGGCTGGGCAGGCTGAGACGAACCTGGCCGGTACTGCGGTAGGCCGCCTGCGCCCGCTCTCGCGGCAGGAGTGGACGTAGCGGGTCTGGTCGGGCGCGAAGCTGTTCGGCAGCAGATGGAAGAGCCCGGAGTCAGCCGGTGCGAGCCGGTTGCAGCGATTGTCGGTGCACCGCAGCCAGCCCGGGAACACCGCGACTGGAACGCCGATCCGCGACCAGGCGCCGCTGAAGTCGTTCGGGTCCTCCGGCGTGTACGGCGGCATCCGGAGATTTTGGACCTGGTTGCCGAGCTTGCTGCGCACCGCCGCGAGTAGCCGTTCCTCGGGAACGATCGCGGCCTGCTCCAACGCCCACTCGTCGAGTCCGAGGATCATCACCGAGAGGTTCGGCAGGTCCGCGACCGCGCCGACTCCGTAGGTGTGCAGCAGCTGGCTGGGCCGCAGCTCCCCGACTCGCAGCTCGTCCGCCGGTCGTGAAACGCTCGTGGTGCTGGTCATGAGAGGTCCCCTTGCTGCCTGGCGCCATCAATGTCCGGGGTTGTACGTGGGAGGAAGGGGTGTTTCTCATGGTCGTCGATGCTGCCCGGTGCAGCTCGCAGGACCAGACGGATACCCGGCTCGACCTCGCGCAACGAGGTCGGACAGGTTGTGGGGCCCCAGGGGCCAGCGTCCGGGCTGCGGAGCAGTCCCACGATGTCGTCGGCCTTGCCTTTGGCGTCGAAGGCAAGCCGGGTCGCGGGGCGGCGCTGCTCGCGCGCCCACAGGTCCAGGAGGCTGTCGAGTTCTTCGCGTACCCGAGCTGCGACGGTGCGATTGGTGGAGATCTCGCCCGCGCGGCGTTCGAGGTAGCGGACGATGTGGTCGGCCTTGCTGCTGTGCGTGTCGAAGGTCTGCGCGCCGAGGTTGCCGTTATCGCCGGCGTCCAGGTTGCGGGCCAGCGCCACCAGGACACCGGCCAGGCCGCGGTCTATGGCGCGCTCGGCGAACGGAGTTACGGAGAGGGCCTCGACGTGCCGGTACACGGTGGAGTGGAAGTGCTCGAAGGTCTCGTAGTGGGACAGGTCGCGTGGGCGGGCCCAGTTGAACACGGTGAAGACGAGGCCCGGGGTGGCACGGCCGACTCGGCTGGTCGCCTGGATGTACTCGGCGGTGGACTTGGGTTGGTTGGCCACGACCATGACGCCGAGGCGGGAGACATCAACGCCGACGGCGATCATGCTGGTGGCCAGGAGCACGTCGATGGGCGTCAGCTTGTTCGCCTTGGGGAAGGTGTACTCCAGTTGATCGAGGATGTCCTTGATTTTCTCCGAGGTCAGCCGTGAGGTGAGTTCCTCGAGTCTCAAGTCGTAGCGCCGGGACAGGCCACGCTCGTTGACGCGTTCCAGTCGGGTAGAGACGTCGTCCTCCACGGAGAGACGCATACCGCCGAGGTCGCGCAGGCTGTTGAAGTAGCCGACCAGCGTCATGTACGGGTCGGTCACCGGGTTGCTTCCGTACTTCTTGTGCACGGTCTGAGCGGCGGCGAGCACGGCGACGTACACGCGAATCATTGTGGACTTTGTGCGCACCCCCTGCGCGCAGATCCCGATGTAGCGGCGTCCTGGATGCGAGTCGGCAGGCCGCTGACGGGCGAAGAAGCTGTCGCCGATCTCCAGGCCCTGCGGCGGGAAGACCTCGGTGCGCCGGTCGAACAGGGCGTGGATCTGCCGCTCCGCGCGGCGGACTGTGGCTGTCGAGGCGATCACCTTGGGCCGCACCGTCTTGCCCGGTGCGTACTCCCAGGTGGCCAACCGGTCCACGGCGGCTTCGTACAGGCCGGTCAGTGATCCCAGGGGGCCTGAAATCAGGTGCAACTCGTCCTGGACGATGAGATCCGGCGGACGCACCTGTGCGGCTGTGGTGAGCGCCGCGGATCGGTAGCGGCCCTCCGCGATATGACTGCCGGTCTCCCAGCTCTCATCCGCGATCTGCGCCGTGACATACCCGTGGCGTGAGCAGTGTCGTGACGCCCGCCCGAACAAGGCCTGGGTGCGCCCGTTCCAGGCCAGCTGCGCGAACTTGTCGACGGTCGCAATGACCAGGCTCGGTAGGACCCGGTAGATCTCCTCGTCGACCACGACGACCGGCAGGCCCTCCCCGTTCGGGTCCCAGCCGCCGAACGGGCAGGAGAACAGCTCCGGGCAGCGGAGGTAGGTGCGGCGAAGAGTCATGTCGACCTCCACGTCGCGTCCCTTCTCGATCTTCGTGCCGCACCACGGGCAGCTGGTGAGCTGGTAGGGCGAGCCCGAATCCCGATTGGGCCGCCCACTGGCCTTCCGTACGTCCTTGACCCATTTATCCGCATGGTCGGTCGTGTTCGGAGAGACCTTTCCGCCGACCCACAACCCAATCCGGAATGGTTCCGTGCCCCACCGCGTCTCGTCCGCCCGGCGCAGGACCTCGCAAGCGCAGATCAACGCGGTGGCGCGCTGGAACTGCTGGATCGTCAGCAGCCGAAGTGTGTAGCGCATGAGGACCGCTACCCCGTGGCACGCGTCGAGACCGCCGAGATCAGGTCGAAGCCTGCGGATGGCCAGAGTGTAGGCAGTCAGGCCGAGGTACGCCTCGGTCTTGCCACCACCGGTGGGGAACCACAGGAGATCCGCCACCGCCTCAGCCCCCGTGGCACGCTCCGGGTGCGCCGGATCCGTCAGGGCAGGCAGATTCAGCAGCAGGAACGCGAGCTGGAACGGGCGCCAAGACCGGTGGACCGGCTGGTCCTCCTCGAGGAACACTCCCTCGACATCACGGGACGGGTCACGGCGCCGCGCCGCGGCGACCCGGGTGTGGATGCGCTGCAGGTGCATCGCGCTGTTGGCGAACCGAAACGCGGTCAATGCGTCGTCGTTTCCGAGCACCAGCTCGATCCCCGCTTCGATACGGTCCGCTGCCCGTTTTGCATCCCGCAGCGCCTCACCCGCCTGGGTTCGGTACTCGTCAAGGTGCTGGCCCTCCTGCCCGACTCGAGCTTCGGACCGCCCGATCCATGCCCGGTAGCCGGCCACCAGCGGCATCAGCCCCGCGCGCAGCTCTTGCCTTTCGCACGTGGCCAGCACCTTCATGTCGACCAGCAGGTCAGCCAACTCCGGCAAGTCCGGGTCACTGTGTGCTGACGGGGCGTCGGTCTGCGCGATGTCATAGTGCGGTGCAGCCTTCGTTCGAATCGCGACCGCCGTCATCGGATCGGAGTCACTTGCCGTCGCGTGTACGCCGGTGGCGTGCCCCACCGCGAATTCCGGACTGAACCGGTACGCCATCGCCAGACGTCGCTGCTCGGCCCGGTCGGCGCTGTCGCCGCCGGAGCCGGGCTCGTGCCGGGGAAGGAACACCGCCGCGGCCTCAGCCCCAGTCGCCGAGAGTTCGGCCTGGAAGGCCCAGTGCAGCGGGGAGTTGGAATCGGTCTCAGTCGTGTTGACCAGGAACAGCGTGACCAGCCAGTCGTCCCCGAAGCGACGTACCCGTCCACGCAACACCATCTTCTCGTCCTCGCTGTCGAGAACGAGCGGCTCCACGACACCCTCGACCAGCTTGACCGGGACGCTGCCGACGTGCGGCTCACGCCGCCAGATCAGCTTCTCGACGCTCGGATCCGTCGAGCGCGCGCGGACATAGCGTGCCCATTCCCCGGTCACCTCCAAGCGGTCCGCGTCACCGCGTACCCGCGCGGTGAACCCGATCGAAGACGGGCTCAGGCTCGGCACGTTCGGCGCATCCGCGTCCGGTGCCCCATCGTCCGCGCCAGCCAACCTGCTGTCGCCGAGCGGGGCGTCCAGCTCCTCCGGAAAGATCGTGGTGCCGTTCGGCGCAAGCCGCCCGAGCACATACCAATCCGTCGGAGCGTCCGCGACCTCCTCCATCTCGCCGCCCACCGGCCCGAGCAGGTCCCGCACCACCAACTCGGCCAGTTCGTCCCGCACCGCACCAGGGGGCGGGACAGCCAGGATCGAACCGTTCGACGGCGAGGCCGGCAACATGTCGCTCATGGATCACTACGATAAGGCGCGACGCTGACAAGACAGACAGATCACTGCCAAGTAGCAGGCGGGCTCCGCTACCAGAGCACGTCCTCGGAAGCGGGGGGTGGCTTGCGGGCCGCGGTCTTCCTAGGTTTAGCCGGACCCTTCTTATTGTGGAGACCGTGGCGAACCTCGTCCTCGTAGAGGGCATGGTTAAGTTCGAGTAGACGGTCGTTCATCTCGGTCTGAACGTCGGGATCGACAGTCCAACGCAGGCCGTGGGCAGTCTCGTGGAAGCCGTGGTTCAGCGCTAGCGGCGTCCAGCCGAACCGTGCAGCGAAAGGGTGCGCGAGGTAGGACTCGGCCACGGCCTCGTCGATCTCGACGTGGAGCTCCCGCAGCCGCTGGATGTCGGTGTCGTGGTTAGCCTGTTTATGGACCTCGTTGTAGAGATCGGTCATGCCGAGCTGCGGCGTCCGCGACAGCTGGACATGACGACGATAGGTGTCCAACTCCTCACCTACGGCACGGATTCGCTGAGTAAGCTTCGGCTGGGGAAAAGTGTCGAATCCATCGGAGGGGGTGTAGCGAAGCCGCGTCTCCAGCGTCGACTCACCCTTGACGGTCCACCAGTTGAAATGCCAGGTGCTGGTCAAGAGCGCGAGCATTGCAGCGCAGTCTGAAGTATAGAAGACACACAGAGCATGCGAAAAAACCTGGCCATTTGGGACGATGGCCGGTAGGCCGTATTTGCTATGCAGCCCAATAACTAGGACCTGATCATGTTTCGAGATGACTCGGCGCATCTCGGGCCGCGGTCGATGGAACCTCCACCATGCCTCTCGATTAGGGCGGCCACATGCCTCGATACGCGCAAGGAGGGAGGGGAAACTTTGCGCCTCCTGGAGACTCATCAACCCAAAATCTATCACCGATTTAGCGGCTCCAAGAGTCGGTTGATTGTTGACCTCGTCGGCATTCAGCAGCGGCAAGATTACACTTGCATTTCGCTGGTCCAGTGCAATCAGACTCTGAACTTCGTCGGGATCGTCAAGAACGAGGCCGTCCCCGGTTACCTGACATCCCACTGAGTATTGTCCGGTCGACGCAGCAAGCTTTCTCGGCGCGCCAACGGTGCGCGACGGGACAGTAAGGCTTTGCGAAATTTCGCGCACGGGTCGACCTTCGAGGATGAAGTTCTCTCTATCCCCAGCCATCCCGACCCACACTAGCGAGACATATACGCCGGCCTGACCTGGCCATTCCATTGACTTAACGGCACGCCAGATCTTCCAGCCTTGTGAAACAACTCGATCAAGGCCGACTTCACGAGAGTCAGTCTGCGCAATGCTATTGGTTGCAATGATGCCGGTTCGCCGAGCCGGTGCGAGGTCAAGGTTACGCAAGAGGAAATACGTGCAGAGGTCAGCCCGACCGCCCGATCCATGACCCTTTGCAATTACTTGCACGTTATAGTGCAGACAATCCTTCCCGATGCGGGCACTGGTCTGCACCCCACCGGAAAAGGGGGGATTCCCGACGACGGCATCAAAATGATGGTCGCCTCTAATTGAGTTAGCAAAGATCTCGGGGAATTCCAGCGGCCAATGCAACGGACGCAGGGGCGCCCTGCGTGGCCCGTCGCTGGGGCCACGCAGCCAGCTGTCAATGATGGCGCGAGCCTCGGCCGCCGCGTCACTGTCATCCAGCAGTGCCCGCTCGACAAGGTCGGCAATAGAGGCGAGACGATCGTCATAGGCGTCTTCGGACTTGGTTGTCGCGGTGGACAGCTTCGCTGCCACCACGGCGTCCGAAACAAGCCGCAACCGTTCCGTCAACGACTCGGCCTCAGCGAGCTTCTTTGCCTTCTCCCGCGCATCGCGGATGTCGAAGACCTCGTGCTCCTCGATGTCCCGGCGCAATTCCGCGGCTCGTGACAGCAGCGGGCCGATGACCTTGTCGATCTCGTCGGTAAGACGGACTTTCATCCGGCCCTCGCTGGGCATGAGGTGGAAGGCCTCGATCTGATCCACCGTAAGGCAGCCGATGAGGGAGTCACCACAGCGCAGTGCGTGATCGACGAAGTTGAAGGGTCGGCCCTTGGCGAGGGTGACCAGCCACAGTGAGAGCTTGGCGAGTTCCACCGCCATCTCGTCTTTGTCGACGCCGTACAGGCAGCGGTCGGCGACCATGCGGCGGGCTTCGAGGAGTAGAGCGTCACGGTCCTCAAGTTGTTGGCCCAGGCGCGCGACGACCGTCTCCGGCACTCCATCGCGGCCCCATGCTTCGACGACGCGTTCGGACAGGTACCGGCATGCCGAGACCAGGAATGCTCCGGAGCCCATCGCGGGGTCGAGGATCTTGAGCGCCAGGAGTTCCGAGGCTGGCCGTACTCGCCACTCGGCCGGCTGGGTGCCGTCGGCGGGGCGCGGGATGCCATCCGGGGAGCCGGGTGCGAAGCAGAGCGGGTCGAGGGTGTGGATCACGATCTCTTCGGCGAGGGCTCGCGGTGTGTAGTGCGTGCCGGAGTCGCGTCGGTCGCCGACCTGGGTGACGATGACCGTCCCGGCGGGGTGGACGACTGGCTCGTCGCGCAGGTCGAGGCGCAGCAGGCCGTAGAACGGCCTGACGCGGGCGGCGAGTTCGGGGTCGTTGTCGCAGGCCGCGTCGAGCTGGCCGATCTCTTCCCCGGTCGGTTCGGTGGCCAGTGCAGTGGTGAACTGCTTGTCTGTCAGTCCGGCGAGCTCGGTTACCTCAGTCTGGAGGCGTCCGGTGGCGTGCCAGGTTTCGAGGTCGGCGAGCTTGGCGGTGCTGCCGGACTTGCCCTTGAGGCCGAGGTGCGTCTCGTCGAGGCGGACTGCGGAGTGTTCGAGGAGGCCTTCGTAGACGTGGCCGATCTGTTCGACGTCGAGGCCCTTGTAGGAGAGGCGTTCCGGTGGCGCGCTCTTGCCGGTCGTGGTGATGCGCTTGAGCAAGATGAGCGCTTCGAGCATGGCGAAGACGACGCGGTCGCTGACCTTCAGCCGTTCCAGCCACGGGAACCTGCTGGGGTCGAACAGTGATCCGCCGTACGCGGGGATCCACATGTCCGGGTGGCGGGCGCCGCCGTGGATCGCCCGGAAGGTGGCGAGCAGGGTGGGCCAGGCGGCCCACTCTCGGTCCGCGATGGTGGCGTCGTCCTGGTCGAGGCGTTCGTAGAGCTTGGTGACCGAGTAGGACTCCGCGTACAACTCATCGTCGGCGGGCAGCAGGGCCTGCTCCTCTGCGTAGAGGAGGAAGACGACGCGCATCATGGCTGTCAGGGCGGCACGGTAGACGGTGCGGGGGGCAACGTCCGCCAGCACCCCGCCGCCGGCCTCGCGGTCGCGGCGGGAGAGCTCGGCAATGAGGAGTTCCACGGCCGCGCGGATCTGCCGGCCTAGAGTCTTGGTGACGGCAGTGGTGTCTTGGGCGGTGCGGGCCAACAGGGCGCCCAGGGAGTCTGTGTCCTTGCCGTCGCGGTCCTTCGGAGCGATCGCGGCGCAGCGGGCTCCCATCAGCGAGACAAAGGCGCGAAGCAGCAATGGCTCTTCCGACCAGAGGTCGGCGTCGAAGTCGGCGACGGACGTTGGCGTCGAGGGTCGTGCATGGACCAGGACCCACAGGCGCCCGTTGGTGAGCAGCGCGAGGGGGACGGCGCGTCGTCGGCACAGTTCGGCAGCCTGCTCGACCAGTGACGGCAGGCCCCTTCGGGCGCGGGTGAGCGATTCACCCCAGGGACGGCGGTAGATCAGGGCGCGTTCGGCTGCGCCGGGCAGGGCGCTGGTCGGGTCGGCCGGGCCCATCAGCAGTGCGTCGGGGGCGGTGCCCGAGCTTTCGGCGAGTTCGCGTGGCAGCATCGAGCCCTGGCGCAACGCTTGCCCGCGGTAGTCGAGAAGTTCCTCCAGGACGAGGTTCTGCCAGGCGGAGCACAGGGTTTCCGGCGCGGCCTGGAGCTCGGCCCACGCCTGCCGGAGGCGGGCCCGGAGCGCAGTTTCGACGACTCCGAGGCCCTGCGGGAACGCCTCGGCGAGGATCTTCGCGCTGATGAAGGGGCCGTCCGCGCGCAGTAGATTGAGCCACTCGCCGTGCTGCTCGATCGGGGTCTGCTGCTTGGGTTTCGGGGTGCGGGTGCGTGCTGGCATTAGCGGCCTGCCTGGTGTGCGGTAGCGCTTACGGTCAAGGAGGCAGGGACAAGGAAGGTGACCGCGGCGGGGAAGCGGCGGGCGACCGGGTCGGCGTAGCGGTGGCGCAAGGCAGCGGCCTCCGAGTCGCGCTGTGCGGGGATGGCTGCGAGGCGTGCCTCCAGCTCCGTATGGTCCTTCTCGAGTTGCTCGCGCTCCGGATCGGCGGTAAGTAGAGAGATCTGCTTCCACTGCGGGCTGGAGCCCAGGGATTCGCGGATGTTGCGTTCCAGTTCGGTCAGCACCGTCTGCATCGCCTTGACGTCCTCCTCGCAGCGCTTGGCCAGCACCTTGCGCTGCTTGCGTACGATCTTGTTGGACTCGACCGCCAGTGCCTTGCCGAGCGGTGCCTCCAGCGCGCCCCACAGTTCGGCGATCCGGTCGAGGAGCTCGGGCGGCGGTGCGTCCTGCGACGCGGCGGCGAGCCAGCGCTCCAAGACGTCGGAGTCCTTCTCCACAGCCAGCTTGCCGTGTTCGATCAGTCCACCGGCCAGAGCGATCTGCTCGTGCAGGCGCACGCCGCGGTTTCCGGTGATCACGACACGGCCGTGTGCGATCACCGCCGGGCTGCGCAGCAGGTCACTGGGGACGACGCGGGCGGTGACCCGGGTCAGGTGGTCACCGTGCTCGCCCTGGGACCACAGTTCGGCGCGCAGTAGGCGCAGACAGAGATCGACCAGGGGATGGTTCAGGTGCAGCAGCACCGCGTCGGCGCGGCCAGCGTAGTCCTGGTCGAAGGTTACCGGGCGCTCCTTGCCGCTCACCGGGTGCCGCAGGCCGTTGTTGCGGGCCTGCGCCCAATCTCCCTTGAGTTCCGGAAGCCTGAAGCAGCGCGCAGCAACCTTCTTTGGCGACGGAATGTCGATCAAGTCCTTGTTGTGGGCCAGCCGCAGCGCGGTACGCACCACCCGCTCGATCGTCTGCGGGCCCAAGTTCAGCTCGGTGCGGGTCCGGGTGAGCTGGTCCTGGGCCTGCTGCAGATCGTGCGCCAAATTCCGTTCAATCTTCAGTACGGCCTTGCCGACTCGGCGCTGGATCTCCCGGTCGGTGGTCTGCCAGCTGGAGCGCCTGCCGAGCATCTTCTGCTCGACCTGGCTGGCGATCACGTCTCCGGCGCTGCCGAGGTCGATGCGGATCTGTTCGACCTTGCGGACCGCGACGCCAAGGAACGCCATCGCGTCCTCCAGGGTGCCTTCGGCGAATCCAGTGTCCTCCTCGCGCTGCCGATCCCAACCCTGGGGGACGAAGTGCACGATCTCGACCTGTGCTGCGGTCTGTCCGTGCCGGTCCACTCGGCCGTTGCGCTGCTCGAGGCGGTTGGGGTTCCACGGGATTTCCCAGTGCAGTACGCGATGGCAGTGGTTTTGCAGGTTGATGCCCTCGCTCGCAGAGTCGGTAGCGAGCAGGATGCGCACCGGGTCGACATCCAGGTCGTCCTGGAAGACGTTCTTGACGCGCTCGCGTTCGTCAAGGTCCTGACCGCCGTAGAGCTGAGCGATGGCCTCTCGGGGGATCCCGGCGCTGATCAGCCGTTCGTACAGCCAGCGCTGCGTGTCGCGGTACTCGGTGAACACGATGACCCGCTCGCCGTCCCAGCGACCGTTCACACCGTCGGCACCCGTCTCCTTCCGCTGCACGTTCTTGCGTAGCCAGCCGAGGAACGCGGTGAACTTGCCGTCGGCTTTGTCCGAGTTGCGCAGCCCCCAGTCGCGCAGCTCCCCCAAGAGAGTCTTCTCGGCAGGGGACAGCGGCGGGACGAACCTGCGGGCGGTGGTGAGGGCCTCCCGCGCGGCCTCCTCGAAGGCGGTGTCGTCCTCCGCCGTCTCGTCCAGCTGCTCGATCATCTTGACCAGGATCTTCTCCGACGTCGTATGCGCGCCGGAGTTACCATCCCGCTCGGGCTGGTCCTGCCGCTCCCGAGCCAGCATTGTCTGCAGATGGGCCTCCACCGTGTTGGCGAAGGCCTTCGGGCTGGACAGGAAGCGGCGCTTGAGGAGCGTGACGACGAAGTCCGCGGCGCGGCTCGGAGCTATGCCTGCCAGCGTCAGCTGCCCGTTGATCGCCTCTCGACGGGACTGCGCGTACTGATCGAGCTTCGCGTAGGCATCGCGGGTGCCGACGTCGTAGGCGACCTCCAGGGGATGGTCGAGGTCGCGCTCCGGGAAACGCGGGCTGCCGTCCCAGTTCGGCGGCAGGTCCCGCTTCAGCCTGCGCACCATCACCTGAGCCTTGGCCTCCTCCGAGGGCTCGAGCGTACGAGCAAAGCGGTGGCTGTCGAGCAGTGCCAGCAGTGCGGTGAAGGAGGACAGGTAGCCGTTGTGCGGGGTGGCCGAGAGGAACAGCCGGTGCTCGGTGTGCGGGGCCAGAGTCTTGATCGCGTTTGTGCGCTGAGAGTCGACCACGTACCTCCCCGAGCCCGAGGGCGCGCAGGTGTGCACCTCGTCGACCACAAGCAGATCGAAGGTCCGCGGGTACTGGGGCACAGGCGGCAGGATCGAGCGCAGAAGCGCCAGCGGCCGCTCGCGCTTGAGCCAGTCGATCGAGACGATCAAGCGCGGATAGTGCTTCCACGGGTTCGCGTACAGGCCGCGTGACCGTCGCAGCTCCTTCAGCAGCTCCGCGTCCACGATCTTGAAGGTGAGACCGAACTTATCCCGCATCTCATCGCGCCATTGCAGCGTCAGTGACGCAGGGCACACGATCAGCATCGTCCGCGCCCGGTGCCGCAGCTTCAGCTCTTGCATCACCAGACCGGCTTCGATGGTCTTGCCGAGGCCGACGTCGTCCGCGATCAGCAGGTTCGTACGCGGCATCTGCAGTGCCCGCACCACTGGGTCGAGCTGGTAGTCCTCCGGCTTGACCCCGGAACGGAAGGGCGCCTGCAGCAGCGTCTTGTCCGCCGTCGCCACCGCACCCCAGCGCACCGCGTCCAAAAAGGCGTCCAACTTCGCCGGATTGTCGAACCCTGCAGCCGGTGAGGGCAGGGCGTGCTGCTCACGAGCTGTGGCACCGGGCTCCAGCTCCCACAGGACGCGAAGCTCCTCGTCGCCGGCGTCACCGTCCACGGATACCAGAGAGACCAGGTGCTGGGCTTCGGCGAGTAGTGGACTGCCTGGCTGCTCGACTGCGATCGAGGAGCGCTCCACCGCCGTGGCCACCCATTGACGGTTGCGTACGGTAACCAACTGTCCTACGGCCGGCACCGCAGCACCGTACGTGAACACGTCCGCTTCGTCGCGCTCTTCGACACCCACCCGCGCCAACTCTCCGCCCCTGGATCACCTACTGCTCCCTGTGCATCCTTCCACGAGCCTGAGGACTGCCCCAGATCCTGGGAGACGGTGAACGAAGCCGGACAGCGACGGCTCGGGAAGCGGAGCGGCTTCCCGTGATCTTGAACAGCAGAAACCTGCGTGCATGGACCAAGTCGCCTACAAGGTGCCCAGGTAGTCCCCCGGCCGTTGACGGCGGTCAGGAGTCGCCGGTGATGGTGCGCCAAGGTGCGGCGGTGACCGGCCGACTCAGCGCGCCGCCACGTCCGCCGGCGCCTGGTCACGGGTTCTGTAGAGCGGGCCGGGGTGGGTGCCGAGGTAGCCGGTCCAGCCGTAACGGGCCCTTTGACGGGCCACAGCGAAGTGGAAGCCATAGCCCCGCGTGGCCGGAACGTGAGCCCGGCTCGGCCGCAGCCCGCGCGTCACCCGCCGAGGCTTGGTACGTAACCGTGCACGTGCCTGGGCAAGTTCGGGCGTACGCCGACAGCAGGCCTGAAACCCGCTCGACGCCGCCGTTCGGGCGCTCTATGGCCCGGGTCGGTGAACACCACCACGGGAAACGGCAAGCGGGCGCGGGATACGCACCATCGTGGCCAAGGAGTTTTACCCCCGAAGATCTCTTCGGCCCGGCGGTAGGGCAGCCCGACCCGACCGGGGAAGCCTGGAATCATCAGCGGGTCTGGGCAAGCTCAAGCTCTGAGGCGAACATCAGCGTGGCGGCCCTAAGAACTGCATTGGCACGGCGCAGGTCCCGGATTTCACGCTCCAACTCGCGCAGCCGATCGTCCCCGGGAACCTCGGCCGTGGGCTCGCGACGGCTCGCCTCGGCCTTCTTGACCCAATGCCGCAGTACCTCAGGGTGAATCTTCATGAGGTCGCCGACAGTACCGACCACGCCAACACGGTCCGGGTCCTGTGCGCGGATGTCGAGCACCATGCGCACCGCACGTTCCATGACCTCGGGCGGATACCTGCGCTGAGCGGGCACGTCGTTACCTCCAAGCCGTTCGGCACGGCCGGACTACTGCCACGGACTGCAGCCTACTGAGCTGTCTCCACGCGTTACTGGAAGAATTATGCACAACTGTTCATGGTGGTGAAAGAGGCGCGAGTGATCAAGTCGGTGGCGTGTCTCCGTCTCTGCCCGACCCTGTGCTCCACGCGTTCGGAATGCACCTCCGGCGCATTCGCGAGGATCGCGGCATGACCTTGGAGGAGCTGGCAGCCCATAGCGGCCTGAGCTTCCGCGGAGTGGTCTATATCGAGCACGGCCAGCGCAATCCAAGCTTGACAACCTTGATCAACCTTGCTGGCGGCCTGCACATCCAACCTTCTCGTCTACTGGCCGTCTTCGATGTCGAGCAAGGGACATTCCCGGAGGCTGGCAGCCCGGCGCAAGATTGAGGCTAAAGAATCGGAAACTCGCGGCAGTAACAGAGTGCCGGCGGCCCCAGGCATTGCGAAGGCCCCGGCCGTCTCGACCGGGGCCCGCGCCCGCCCCACCGCGCTCTGCCTCAACCGATCGTCACGGTGACACCGACACCGCTGCCGATCATGACCAGTGCCAACGCGATGGCGCCCACTACCACAAGGATGCTGATTGGTCGTGCCGTCCGGCGCTCCTCCTTGATGGCGTACCGGACGGTCCGCCACCACTCGTTCCCCCAGCTTCATGCTCCTCACCTCCTGTGCTTTGAAGCTCAGTTGAGCATCCCAGTAGCGAGGGACCAGACTTCCAAGTCCCTACGCTGTGCCCCAAGGTTGCACAGCGCGCTACAAGACGATTTTGAGGACAGGGTGGCGATCGACATCCCGAGCCACTGGCCGGCTGGACCAGTGCTCGACTACCTGACGTGACTGCACAAGCTCTACGAGGAAGCAGGCAAGCCGGGATCGGCGAGACTGGGCCGTGCCATCGGGTGCGCGCACACCACCGTCCTTAGTCTGCTCAAAGGGCCTCCGCCGGGCCGCCGCCCGCGCGGGCCTGATCGCCTCCACCGAACTGCTGCCTGACCTCCCACCCCGCTGGAGCGGACACAGCCTGCGCCGCGGCTTCGGCACCGCCGCCAAACAGGCCGGCAAAGACCTCATCGAGACCGGACGCCACGGCGGCTGGGTCGACGGCTCGAAGTCCCTGGCCGGGTACTTCGGGCAGGCCGGGATGTGGGACGAGACGAACCCGCTGTACGGCATCGACCTGTAAGAGTTCCTTTAATACTCCAGCCCGACTTCTGTATTTTTCCTGGTCAACGGCCTGGCGGTGGGGATGTAGCGAGGGTTGGGCATCGATGGGACGGTGTTGGGCCGGTCGTCCTGCGAACGTGTGCCCGCGCCGCATGTAATGACAACCCTCCGTCGTCGTTATCTAGGGTTGTCAACCTAATCTCCCATGTCAGAGCGTGGATCAGGCTTCTGGCACGTTAGGCACGTAGGTCCAGCGATATCCGGAGACTTCGGGCGTTCGCTTCGCTCGGCCGGTGCCATCGGCGCCGACCCTGACGGAGCATGACCCTCAGCCTCATGGGGTTACGGGACAGCTCTTTGGTAGGTGCCGCTCGGGGCGATTCTCAAAACCCCTGCTGCGCAAGCCCTCGCCTTGTCAGGATGTGCGCATGGACACTTCACCCGCCCTGCCGGATCCTCTCCGCGCGATCATCTTCGACGCTAACGCGCTCGGCAAAGGACTCCCTCATCTAGGGAAGGTGCGGCGGATCGCGGCCCTGGCAGGAGACGCAGGAGTCGAGACATGGGTTCCGGAGGTGGTGGCCCTGGAGTGGGCGGAGCACCTCGTCCGCGAGGTCGAAACATTCCGCGTCGCAGCGAAGTCCGCAGTGAAGTTGATGTCTGCGGCAGGCATCAAGGTGCAGCCCCCAGTACTCCCTTCGGACGGTCAGGGTGTCGCCGAGGACTTTCTCCGGGAGCTGAAAGCCGTGCCGGGCGTCACGATCGTGGAGCTAAGCGGAGACGCGGCACGCGCTGGACTGAGGGACCAGATCATGCAGACTGGGCCCGGCCGGAAAAAGCAGGGAGTCAAGACCGGGGGTTCCGACTCCGCCTGGCTGCGGGACGTCCTAGTAAAGGCTGGTGGCTCGTTCGACGAAGTCGCCCTGCTCAGCCAGGACGGCGATGTACAGGTCGCCTGTAAGGCTCTCCGGGTGGCTCCTCCCCAGATGATGAACTGGAAGGACTTCAACCAGGCGCTGTTCAGGCTGGTGCAGAGCCCGCAGGTACTGGAGCGCAGGATCACCCACTACTTCTCCTCACTGGTGGGCGACTCAAACGGGACTCATCACGACTGGGCCGAACCGGAGATGGATCTCGGCGGCTTCGAGGCCGATGAGGCGCTCCTGCTGGCCGGCAGCCACCAACACCAGCCCGAACTGAATGACGTCACCCTGCGCCAGGTGTATGAGGTGCTCGATGTGTCGGACATCCGCATGGAGTACGCGACGATGGGCGAGGAAGCCGGCGATGACCCTCGAAACGCCACGCTGGAGGCGACCGTTGCGTTCCGTGCCGACCTAAACGTCTCTACCTATGAACTCACAGTGGATGGCGGCGTCGAGATGGGCTGGCACCCCGTAGACGATGTACGCGTGACCAGTTCGCTCATCATCGAAGTCTCCGAAGGAGAGATCCGCTCTTACGAGCCGGTCGATAGCTCCCGCGTGACGCGTATGTGATCCGCGCGTATACGGCCGGGCACCCGTTCGAAGAAGGTCTCCAAAAGGGCGTTCACCACGCCGTGCTCGGCATCGCCCGCCTCAACAACCCTGTCCTGGCTGGGTGAGTCATGGCTCCGTACCCGATCGACTGTCGTAGATCATTTACGGGACAGTCCTTAGGGCTTGCAGATCATCAAGGTGTTGCTTCCCGACCCATGGCTCGTTGATGTGGTATGCGCATCCCGGACGAGATCCGTGCCCAACTCAGCGTGAAGTTCATGGTGTTGTTCCCTCATCTGGATGAGCGGCAGCGACGGCTGCTGATGGCCGCAGAGGCCCGTGTCCTGGGACACGGTGGTGTTCGGGCCGTCGCGCGGGCGGCGTCGGTGAGTGAGACCACGGTCCGCAAGGGCGTGTTCGAGTTGGAGGCGGGCGAGGAGCCTCTGGGGCGGGTGCGGCGGCCGGGCGGAGGACGCAAGAGGGTCGCAGATCTCGATCCGGGGCTGCGGCCGGCCCTGCTGGCGCTGGTCGAGCCGGACGAGCGCGGTGACCCGATGTCGCCCCTGCGGTGGACCGTGAAGTCGACCCGCACGCTGGCGATGGAGCTGGCCCGGACCGGGCACAAGGTCAGTGCGGACACCGTCGCGGACCTGCTGCGGGAGGAAGGCTTCAGCCTGCAGGCCAACGCCAAGACCATCGAGGGAAGCCAACATCCGGACCGGGATGCCCAATTCCGCTACCTCAACGAGCAGGCCCGCGAGCACCGGGACGCCGGCCAGCCAGTGATCAGCGTGGACACCAAGAAGAAGGAACTCGTCGGCGAGTTCAAGAACAACGGTCGCCAGTGGCGGCCTGCGGCTGATCCGGCGCCGGTGAACGTCCATGACTTCGCCGACCCCCAGCTGGGCAAGGCCGTCCCGTACGGGATCTACGATCTCGCGGCGAACACCGGCTGGGTCAACGTGGGCACCGATCACGACACCGCCGCGTTCGCGGTGGAATCGATCCGCCGCTGGTGGTGCGGCCAGGGCCGGGTCGCCTACCCGCAGGCCACACGACTGCTCATCACCGCCGACGCGGGCGGCTCGAACGGCTACCGCACCCGGGCCTGGAAGCTCGAACTCGCCCGGCGCGCGGCCTAAACAGGACTGACGATCACCGTGTGCCACCTACCGCCGGGCACATCGAAGTGGAACAAGATCGAGCACCGGCTCTTCTCTCACATCACCATGAACTGGCGCGGCCGCCCGCTGACCAGCCATGAAGTCATTGTTCAGTCCATTGCCGCGACCACCACCCGCACCGGACTGCGCGTCACGGCCGAGCTGGACACGAACACCTACCCCACCGGAGTCCGGATCGACGACGCAGAGATGGCGTCCCTGCCACTGACCCGACAAGCCTTCCACGGCGACTGGAACTATGCCCTGCACCCCCAGCCCTGCCCAGCCATCCCAGCACCCCGGGCTCCGCAGGAGCTGGCCCAGGAGTGGGACCACGCTCTCCTGTCCGACCCCCTCCTGACCGGCATGTCCCGGCAGCAACTGAGCGATCTCATCAACACTTTGGCCCTCCACGGCGACGTCAAGCGCGGCCGCCCGCCCCGGCTCATCTTCCCCGACCAGGTCCTGGCAGCCGTCCTTCACCTGCGGGTCGCCCTGGCCGCGGAACCCCTCGCCGTGCTCTTCGACAGCAGTCGGACCGCCATGCACCGCACCCTGCTGAAGATCAGGACACTGCTGAAGGCGCACAGCATCGTCATCCCGTCGGCGGCCACTCCGCCCTCTGCCCTCACAGCCCTCCAGGCTCGGGTTCGAGCCCTGAGTGGCGACCCCAGCAGCATGATCAAGACGACGTGTTAATGATCTGCAAGCCCTTAGGGGACGAACCTTGGATTCTTGACCGTCCCGAGCCTCCTTCGGGGACGGTGCCGCATTGAGGGGCTCCTGCACTATTCAGGCCAGACGCGAGTACCGGTAATTACGTGAGCAGGGCGGCGAGTGCTGCGGTCACGGAGGCGGCGAGGGTGAGGACCGCGGCGAAGGTGATGGCAGCGCGAGTGAAGGCGGCGGGGTAGGTGGCACCGTCCATGCGGGCGAGCTTGCCCGCGCCGGCCGCGGCGAGCAACGCGACGACGATGACGAGTGCGGTGGTCAGCAGAACGACGGACACGACGGACTCCCTGTACATGGTGGGGTGTTGACGTGCTCGAAGGTCGCGGAAACGGTGTGCGCCGTGGTTCGCCCGGACGAAGATGAACACCGGCGAACACACCACGGCCCCGGGGGCGAGCACGTGCACGACGAACAGAGCGGTCACACTCCGGACTCGGCTCTGCGGGAACTACGCAGGAGACTGGCTGACGGCTTGGCCCAGGGCAGGCTGAACAAGACACAGCTCGTCCGGCGCACCGGGCTGGGGCGTACCTCCGTGTCGAATGCGTTCTCGCCCCGAATGCCTGGGCCGTCGCCGGAGACGGTGGTGGCGCTGGCCCGCGAACTGAAGCTGCCGGTGCAGGAGCTGCTGGCGTTGCAGCGGGTCGCGGCCGGGAAGTTGGACGCGGCCGAAGCGGGCAGGTCGGCCCCGGGCAGGCCGATCGGTGAGTGGGAGCCCCATGCCCTGGAGGTCCACCCGGCCGGGCCCGGCTCCGGGTCGCCCGGGCGGCGGTTGCTGCCCGGATACGTGCCCCGGCCGCATGACGAGGTGCTGGCCGATGCGGTGCGTGTTGCCGCGGGCGGCTTCAGCCGGATGGTGGTGCTGGTGGGCACCTCGTCGACGGGGAAGACACGGGCGTGCTGGGAAGCCGTCCAGCCGCTGGCGGCCGAGGGATGGCGGTTGTGGCATCCCTTCGCCCCGACCCGAGCCGAGGCCGCGCTGGAGAAGCTGGCTCGGGTCGGGCCGCGCACAGTTGTGTGGCTGAACGAGGCCCAGCACTACCTCGGCGACCGGACAGTTGGTGAGCGGATCGCGGCGGACGTGCACGATCTGCTGGTCAGCCCGGAACGTGGGCCCGTTCTCGTGCTGGGCACGCTTTGGCCCGACTACCTCAAGCAGTACACGGCCCTGCCCGTGCCGGGTGAGGTAGACCTGCACAGCCGGGTCCGGGAACTGCTCTCTGGCTGCACCGTGAAGGTCCCTGACGAGTTCGATGCCGAGGCGCTGGCCAGCGGGGCCGCCCTTGCCAGGGGCGGCGATGCGCTGCTGGGCGACGCACTGAGACGTACCCGCGCCGACGGGCGCGTCACCCAGGACCTGGCCGGCGCCCCCGAACTCCTGCGCCGCTACGAGCACGCCAGCCCGGCCGCCAGAGCACTACTTCAGGCGGCGATGGACGCACGCCGCCTCGGCGTCGGTCTCCACCTTCCCCAGGCCTTCCTCACCTCCGCCGCCCCCGAGTACCTCAGCCAGGCGGACTACAACGACCTCACCGACGACTGGGCGGAACGGGCCTACGCCGAGCTCGCCGAACCCGTCCACGGCAAACAAGCCCCGCTGCGCTGCACCATCCCCCGGCCCCTGCTCCGCCCGCCCACCCTCTCCAGCACCATGCCCGCATCGGAACAGCCTCTGGCGGCACCGGTGTTCCGGCTCGCCGACTACCTGGAACAGCACGGCCGCACCACACGCAACCACTGCTGCCCGCCCGCCTCCTTCTGGCACGCCGCGCAAAGCTTCCTCACCCACCCCGATGACCTGTACAACCTGGCCACGGCAGCCGAAGCCCGGAACCGCCTGCAAATCGCCCACCACCTCGACCACCGCGCCGCCGAACACGGCAGCAGCGCTGCCCTGGTCCGACTGGCCCTGCTGCGAAAGAGCACCGGGGACCGGGAGGGCGCCGCGGCACTCCTCCAACACGCCGCCGATCGCGGCAGCACCGAAGCCCTGGCCCGCCTGGCCGGGATACGGCAGGAGGCCGGGGACCAGGAAGCCGTCGACACCCTGTCCGAGCAGGCCGCCGACCGCCGGGACACGGACGCCCTGGAGCACCTGGCCGGGATGCTGGACGAGGCCGGGGACCGAGAGAGGGCCGAGGCCCTTTACCAGCGGGCGGCCCAGCACGGCAGCATCACCGCCCTGAGACGCCTGGCCATGATGCGGGAAGCGGCGGGGCACCGGAAACCCGCCGAGGGACTGGCCCGGCAGGCTGCCGAGCGCGGCAGCACCGACGCGCTGGTCAGCCTGGCCGTGGAGCGGGAGAAAGCCGGCGAACGCGAAGCCGCCGAGGCCCTTCACCAGCAAGCGGCCGAGCACGGCAGCACCATGGCCATGACCCGCTTGGCCATGATGCGGGAGGCGGCGAAGGACCGGAAGACAGCCGAAGCCCTGGCCGGACAGGCCGCCGACCAGGGCAGCGCCATGGCCCTGATCAAGCTGGCCATGATGCGAGAGGCGGCGGGGGACCGGAAAGCAGCCGAAGCCCTGGCTGGACGGGCCGCCGAGCACGGCGCCGCCGTCGCTCTGGTCAGCCTGGCCAGCATGAGGGAGAAGGCCAGGGAGCCGGAGTCCGCCGAAGCCCTTCTCCAGCGGGCGGCCAGGCACGGCAACACCATGGCCCTGACCCGCCTGGCCGACCTGCGAGAGGCGACAGGGGACGCTAAGGGCACCGACGATCTTCTCCAACAGGCGGCGGACCACGGCGACTCCGACGCCCTGGTCCGCCTGGCCGGAATGCGGGAGAGGACCGGGAACCGGGCAGGTGCCGATGCCCTGGCCCGGCAGGCCGCCGGCAACGCCCACGCTCTGGCCCGCCTGGCCATGATCCGGGAGGCGGCGGGGCACCGGAAACCCGCCGAGGAACTGGCCCGGCAGGCCGCTCAGCACGGCAACATCCAGGCCCTGATCGACCTGGCCGAAAAGCGGGACGCAGCGGGAGACCACCAGGCTGCCGTGGCCCTGGCCCAGAAGGCCGCCGACCACGGCACCGGGACCCAGCACCATCTGCCCGTGCATCGGGGGATCTTCAGCAGACTGTGGCCGTACGGCCTGGACCCGGACGGCACGCCGACGCCTGCATGGCAGCGATCCATGTGCTGCGGGCAGGAAGGACTGAGACCCAGCTAAAGTCGAGTGAAGGACGGTGCCGACCTTGGACACAAGCAGTGTCCGGTCGTCCTGGTGCTCGTCGGAGTGGCCGTGTCACCGCGTGCAGTACTGACACCCCTCGGAGGGGACGGCGTACATCGACTGGCACCGGTTCTCTCCCTGGTGGCGCTCGCGCAGCTCGTCTGCGTAGATCGTGGTCGGCTCCACGGTCCAGTGCGTAGCTTCCAGAGCGGCAACCTGGAAGCGCACCGCCTCCACAGCGAACTGCCCTGCTTACCCGGCACAACCTCGCCCACTGGCGGGGGCGGGAATGAGGCACGGGGCAGAGCGGTCGAGTGAGTACCCGGCGTTGGGAAAGAGATCCCCGACGTTGATGATCAGCTCCCGGCAATGCGTGACTTCCGCCCGATGCGGCAGACGTGGCTGCCCAGTTCGGTTCAAGCCCGGCGACATGCTGTCAGGCGTTCGTGCGATGATCCCCCGTCATGGGGAGATACAGGTGGGGGACAGCAACCGTCGGAGCGCTCCTGACGGTGACCATGGCGGCAACGAGCGGCTGCGGCGGCGACACGAAAGCCTCGACCGCCGACAGCAAGCCTGCCGCCGTGGCGCCCAGCTTCAGTAAGGCGGCTGCGGCTTTCCAGGACGAGGCCGCGAACGCGTACCTGGACGACGAGTGCACGGAGGAGGCTGGGACGTGCTGGGACAAGATGAAGCACATCGTGGCCTCGGCCCGGGTCCTGCGTAAGGCCATGAACGGCGAGAAGAGCGTGGGCCCCGAGTTCTGGACCGACGCCTACGCTCTGATCGACAAGATGGAGAAAGGCCTCGAGCCCGGCGAAGACCTGGGCGTGAACGAGATGACGTCCAACCGGCCGACGGTCTTCGGCTCTGCTCACGATCTGGCCGCCTGGCTCGACGAGCACCCGATCAAGTAGCACCCGACTCCGCTTCACACAGGGGCCCCGCACGCGCCGTGCGGGGCCCCTGTGGCGTTCTCAGACAGGCTGGGCTGACCTCTCGTAGTTTGTAAGGAGGAAGGATCTCCCCGGCTTCGGGGGAAGGCAGGTGACGGCAGCCCGCATGTTGACGTCGCCGACACGCGACCGCGGCTTGAGTGACTGGAGGAGATGTCGAACACCGCGCCCGGCTGCGCTGGTGATCCCGTACAACTGGATCGCGCTCTGATGCATTGTCAGTGGCGCCCGCCACACTGGCCTTCTCAACGATGTAGCAGGGGGGCCGATGGCGTTCCGGGCCGTGCACGCGCAGTGGGGGACGGTCTTCGCGCACTTACCCGATCTCGGGTGCGGGCGGTCGTGGGAGGCGGTGTGGAGAGTCCGGCCGCCCGCGCCGATCACCTGCGACGAGTGCCGGCACTCGATGCACGCCAAGCGGTCCCCCAGCGGCCTGCGGTTCTTCGCCCACGCCCCGGGGGCCCCGGAATGCGCGCTCGCCGGGGAGACGTTGGCGCACCACCTGCTGAAGCTAGAGCTGGCAGCCGCCGCCCGAGAAGCCGGAGCGCATGCGGAGTTAGAGGTCCGTGGTCCGGAGGGCGCATGGCGGGCCGATGTGCTGGCGAGCGATCCAGCCGGAGTCTGGCGGATGGCTCTGGAAGCACAGCTCTCGCCCATCACGGCGGACGACATCGGGACCCGTACGGAGCGGATGCAGGCTGATGGCGTGTCCTCGGTGTGGTTCAGCGACCGGTACCGGCCGCCGTGGTTCGGACAGGTGCCCTCGGTGCGGGTGAAGGCCGTCGACAGTGGCGGTCTGGTCGTGGTGGAGGGCCTGGCTAAGTTCTCCGGTGGGCAGTGGGAAGAGGGCCCTCAAGTGCCGCTCGCAGAGTTCCTGCGGTGGGTGTTCACCGGCCGGGTGGTGCCGCACCGGCGGCGGGGTCCCGTACGCAGCCCCCTTCAGGCTCGTCTTTCGGTCTGGACGCCCCCGCAATACGCCCAGCAAGAGGCCGCCCATCTGGAGAAGGAGGAACGCCGGAAGCGTCTGGAACAGGAGGAGAAGCGCCGTCTCCTGGACGAGGAGCGGGTCCGGTGGGAGTTCCTCCAGGAGCACCGGCGTCGGGAGGCCAGCGAGAGGGCTGCGGCGCAAGGCGATCATGCGGCGGCCATCCACGCGCTGCGCGAACGGCAAGCCCGCCTAGAGAAGCCGGCCTTTGAGTTCATCCGTCGGGAAACCGGCGTCCACCCCTTCGTAGAAGACGGTGGCGCTGCCGAGTTTGCCATGGGCGTGCCGGTGTACGTGGGGATGACCCTGTACGGCGTCATCTGCCCCGTCGCCAGTCGGGTCGCTGCCATCCGGGACCGCCTCGCGGCACTGGTGGTGTTCGTTGCCTCCGAGAGGGAGCGGCGGCGCATCGCCGCGCACGCATGCCCGGGACAGCGCATTGAGGTTCTGAACGGCGGTCCGGCTGCCGTCCCGCCTCCCCGGCAGCCGACAGGGCAAGACCCCCTCCCGCTCCCCGATGGCGAGGACGCATCTGGCCCGGAGGCTGATCGCTACTCCCGACGCGATCGGATGAACCCGTGAGGCGTGTGACCCAAATACGGATCAAAAGGGCAATGAGGAAACCGGGCCAAGGCTATGCCGCGGGTGTGGTGGTCCGCTGATGCCGGCGGCGAAGACGAGGGGCTCGTCCGCGTGCCGGTCGCGGCACGGACGATCGGCCTCGAACGCCCTGTCTCAGCAATGTACTGCTCTCCCCGGTGCCGCTCGGGCCTGGCGCAGGCGGCGCGCGGCGGACACCGGGTTGTGAGACCGCGCATACGGCAGCTGTCGTGGTGCTTCACTGCGTGGCCGTGCGCCCTGGCCAGTGCGTGGAGTCGGCTGGATGGTGCGGATTGACGGCCTGCCGGGGCGAGTTGACGGCATGGACAAGGTGCCGCACCCGCGTCCGCCGGGGGGGATGTCCGGATGCCCGCGATGATCGGGAGTGTGACCCGGGAACGCTATGACGAGTTGGTCAAGCTGGGGCGGGACCGGGTCGCGGCGATGAGTAGTGTCCAGTGGCGGCTCGGGGATGCGGCTGTGGAGATCGAGCCGATGCGTTCGTATGGGGGTGCGAATCCGTCCGGGAAGGACGACTTGCTCACGGTCAGCGAGGCCATCCGGATGTTCGCCGAAGACGTGGGGCTGGCTTACACGACGGTCCGCAGTTACCGGTGGGTGTCCTCGCGCTGGCCGAAGGAGCGCCGGCGGGCAGACATCTCCCACACGATCCACAAGATCCTGGCCAGCATCCCCGATGAACAGGAGCGTTACGAGCGGTCACCAACCCCCCTGCCAACTCACGCGGCGGACAGGCCCGGCGGCAGCGGATTGCGCGTCCAGTGAGCCTTCCTGCCGCCGCAGCTTCTTGACCACGCTTTCCGCTTGGTGGCACTGCCCATCGGTCCTTCGCAGACCGGGCAGATGGTGGCGAGTGGATCCTCGTGGACGGGCTTGCCGACAGTTTGCGAGTTCGGCGGCCTAGGCAGTGGTTCGCCTCGCTGGCGGAACTGGAAGGCGACTCGACGGCAGTGCGATGAGCACATGTAGCGGCGCTGTCCGAGCCGGAACCTCATCGCTCGTCCGCAGACCCGGCAGGGGACTTTCGTCAACTCTGCCGGTGGGATGCGTCGGCGGTATCGCTTCTGTCGGCAGGATCTCGAGCAGGTGAGGGGCTTGACTCCGAAGCTCGCCATCGGCCGCATCGGGGCGCCGCATTCCTCGCACTGGATCGTCTCCAGGATCTGCCGCAGTCCGCCGGGGTCGCGTCCAGCTGCCGCGGCGAGCCGGTCCCAGCTCGGAAGACCGCGGTGCATGGGGGGCTCGGCGAGGTATTTCCGCAGGTAGGCGGGTGGAAGACAGTTAGCTTGAGCGAGCCGGGTGATGAACGTGCGGGCTCCTTCGCCGCTTTTCGGCCGGACCTGGAACGGCAGCCGTGCGACGTGGCTGCGCCCGGTCGGCGAAGTCACCGGTCCGTGTCCGTGCGCTTGCGGCGGGAGGCGATGTCCAGATCGACGGCCAGCAGACCTGCTTTGTTGATCATCTCGTTGCGGCCGAGGATGGCGTCGACGGCGGCTCCGCGAATCTGGTGGGAGAGCGTGCCGATCATGCCGCCGGTGCGGGTGTGGATGAAGCGGTCCAGGCGGGTAAGGGTGCCGCGCTTGTGCTCGTGCAGCACGAGGTTGGCCTCCATCTGAGCGACCAGGGCCTTCCACTCGGCGTTGTAGGGGAAGGGGTGGGTGGCCATGGGGGTGAAACGGGCGGCGATCTGGTCTCCCCGGGTGCCGGACAGCAGGCTGCCGTCCTCGATGTCGATGCCTGCGTAGGCGAAGGTCGCCGGGATGCGTTCGGAGAAGTACTTCAGCGTGTCCGATGCCTCCGCTCCATGACGAGTCATCAGGGAGATGTTGTGGATCTCGTCCACCAGGATCAGGCCGGTCCGGGCTCTGTTGCAGACGCCGACGACTGCCTCGGTGAGGTCGGTGATGTTCGAACTCCGCAGGACGGGCAGGCCCAGGAAGCGGGCGAACTCGGCGGCGATCATGCGGGGTGTCGCGGCCGGCGGGACGGTGATGTAGATGACCGGAATGCGGTCGTCCCCTCCCGGGTGCCGACGGCGGTCCTGCAACTCGTGGGCCAGCCCGAGCTGGGTGAGAGCGATGGTCTTACCGGTGTTGGCAGGTCCGGAGACGATCAGGCCGCGGCGAGCGCTGATCGCGCCGCGGTTAAGAATGATCAGACGGCGCCCGCAGGTGACAGTTGAGCGGACCGTGGAGGTGGCGACCACCTGGAGGCGGGCATGATGATCGAGCCGGTCGTCGTCGTAGGCATCCCGGCTTTCTGCCTCCAGTGCCTCGTACTCGGCCTTCGTCAGCACGGCCATGGGCTGGCTCAGGCAGGCACCGACGAACTGGCGCCAACCGGGCAGAGTCGTCAGCTGCCGTCCGAAGTCCGTCTCCGGGCCGTCGGCAAGCAGCGCGATCACGGTCGCCTCCAGGGGTCTTCGAGCGGGTCGAACAGTCCCAGCGGGATCACCTCGGCGAGATCGTTTTCCTCGACAGGCGCTTCAACCTCGAGTTCCTGCGGCGGCTTTGGTGGTGGGGAGGAGATGGTGGGCGGGGCGGCCTTCGTGCGGGCGGCGACCTGTCGCTCGGCCTTGGCCGCCTTGGCTGACCTGGGCTTTCTCTTCGCGGCCGGCCGGTCGGGGCCGGCATGCGCCCGGGTCAGCAGGTCGGCAACCGCCTGGGCGAGTTCTTCCTCGGTGGCCTTGGGCAGTTGATGTCTGACGTGGTCCCAGGCCAGATCACCGAACGGGAACGGGGCTCGCTTCAGGTACTTCCAGGTCGCCTGGACCCAGCTGCCGTCGCCGCGATGGTCGCGTACCCAGACGTAGGAGACGTCGTAGGGGTCGCGGTGGACTTCCCAGAGCCCCCGCTTCGCGGTGACACCGGAGTCGCGAAGGCGCATCGGTCCCAGTTCGGAGCTGTCGTAGGTCCGGTTGTTGATCCGGACTCCATAAGGATTGACGGCTCGCCAGGCCGCAGGCAGGAGTTCCACGTAGTCCTGCCCGCTGAGCGCGACCGGAACGTAGCCGCATGCCTCGACCAGGGCGGCGTACTTCTGGTTCGGGGTGAACAGCCGTCCGGGATGGTCGGGGTCACGAAGGCCTTCGTGGGGGCGGTTCTGCCACTTGGCGACGACCCATTCGTCCAGCAGGTCCTGCAATTCGGGCAGCGACCAGAGGTTCTCGCGCTCGGGGTGGCGTCCGCGGTGGTCGGTGTTGCGGCCGGTGTATCCCGTCAGGAACTGGGCAAACATCGTGGCCACCGAGCCCAGCATCTTCTCGATGTGCCCCTTCTGGAAGGGCGAGCCCTTCCAGGTGGGCTGGAAGTCGATCTCCAGGAACCGGCATGAGGACCGGAAATTGCGGGAGATGAACACCTTGCCGTGGTCGCAGACAATCGTCTCAGGGACGATGACCGGCTTGGCCGCCGCATGCTCGAGACGTTCGTCCAGCGACAGCAGCCTGCGGTGCGGCAGCACCGACCGGGACATCTTCAGTGCGTCGACCCAGCCCGGCCGCATCAGCTCGGGGGTGACCGTGCGGGCCAGCAGCAGGCTCGCGTCCACCGACTTCGTCGTCGGCCGCAGGACTGCCGCCGACAACGTCCTGGTCCCGACGTCGATCATGCCCGTCAGTTCGACCTTGCCGACCACCCCGTTGTCAAGACGGACCAGCACGTCCATCGGGGTGGAGTCCATCTGCATGACCTCGCCGGGAGCCGACACTGTCAGCTCTCCGAACGGGGCCGCCGCCCCGTGGGCCTTCGAACGGCGCGTGACCGCCGAACCGGTCGCGTGGGTGCCCTTCGTCAACTTCGCAAGCAGCCGGTAGAGCGTCCGCTCGGTCGGCAGCTCGACATGCTCATCGTCCGATTCCCGCAGGATCTCCCCGGTCCGCCAGATCAAGTAGGCCCCGTTGCGGGTTGAAGTGTCGACACCTTCCTTGATCGCCTTCCGCATAGCTTCGACGACGGGTTCGGGCACCGAGCCGAACTCTGTGCGCTTGCGGACCGGCCGGTGGTCGGCCAGCCCGACCAAGCCCTGTTCCTGGTAGCGGCGACGCCGGTTGCCGATCGTGTTGGCCGCAACATCGTGGCCGGCGGCCGTCAGCTCGGCTGCCTTGGTCCGCTGCCGTGACGTCACCGACGAGCCCGGCCCGTAGCCCAGCCGCGGACGCGAACCGGGCTCAGCGTCCGGAGCAAGCCCGTGGATGACCTCCAGGATGTGCCCCTCCCACCACAGAGCCTGTTTCACGACTTGGGGCGGGAACGCTTCCAGCAGTCCGACTGTCGGCAGCGGCATCCGCTCGGGCTGGAACAGGACTTCGAAATCCGCCGCTTCGAACAGGTCGATCAGGGCGACCACCCGGTGCTCAACCTCCGCGTCCTCCACCACCGCAGCCTGGGCGGTGACCTCGAGAACCCCCCGGACCTGGCCCTCGAAGCGGATCTTGTGACCGACCGCCAGCACCGGCGGCCGCCTCAGCAAGCTCAACGGCTTCCCTCCGTCCAGACCAGGCTGTCGGTCTGCATCAAGCCGCCCACCAGGTCTGTTTCTAAGGCGCCGGACCACAGCAGATGGAACAGCACCGGCAGGACCTGCAACCGGTCCCCGACCGAACCGGCGCCCTCCCACAGCCCTTTGGGCTCACGGAACACGCCAAGCAACCGGTCGGCCACCGCTTGAGGCTGGCCGCAACGGGTGCGCCGGTAGCGGGCAAGCCAACGGATGTTTGCCATGAACACAGGATCGGGCCGCCCCAGCCAGTCGAACTCCCAGCCGACTGCCCGGCAAGCATGCTCGGTCGCGGTGAACGACTCCCGGGTGTCGTCGTCCAGGTCGTCCTCAGCACGGACATCGACGACACGGGCGCGTCCGTCGGCGAGCCGGACAAAGTAGTCGGGAGCGTGTCTGCGCTTTCGCACCCCGTCGTGCCAGTGCAGTCAGAAGGGCTGCGAGGCGATAGCCGTGACCTGCGGGTCCCGGTCCAGCAGGACCAGCCGGTCTCTCTCCAGCCACGACTCGTAGCCAACGTGATCTCGCACGGTCACCGAGTAGTACCAGCCTGCGAAGCCCCGGCCGTATTTGCGCCAGGAGAAACTGCGGACCGGCTCCACTGTCTCGAACCGCACATCCCAGCTCGTCTGCAACAGGCGGCGCTTACGAACCCCGTCGAGAGAGAAGTCCAGCTCAAAGGCTGTGAGCGCAGACTGACCGACTGCTCGGGCTAACGCCCCCACCGCACCCCCCGTCTGCCAAATCCCCTAGCGGCCCAACTTCGCCGTCACAAACTAGCGTTGGCCCAACTTCAGTGGCAAACGGCCCATCTTCGCTGTCACAGGTCAGGTCGCATGGCAAGGCCCCGCCGGTCGAGCGGATTCAGCGTGCGTCGCGAATCCCGAGGACGTACGTGGCCGTCAGTGCGACGACGCGGTCGTCGTCATGGGCCAGCTCCGCGAGGGCACGGGACGCCGTGGGTCCCGGGATGTCCGCGAGCGCCTGGGCCAGCCGCCGACGCGCGGACGGTTCGGCGGTGTCATGGGCGAGGCCGTCGACGAGCCCGGTGGCGATCCGCTCCGCCGACTCTGGATCACTCGCCAGCGCGCTCAGCGCATCGGCCGCGTCGACGTCGTTCGCCTCCTCGACGACCATGCCGATGAGCGTCGGCACCGCGTCGGCCACTCCACGCGCCCCGAGCTCCAGAGCCGCGTATCGGCGGACCACGACGTCGGGATGCGCGAGGGCGTCCTTCAGCAGTGCGGTCGCCGCGGCGTCCGGCATCTCGACGAGGGACTGGACGGCCCGCTTCCGGACCTCGGCCACGGGTGAGCCGAGGCCTTCGGCGAGCAGGGCCGAGCCGCCCTCGCCCGATTGCGCCAGAGCCCATCGAAGGGCTCCCGCGACGTTCGGGTCCGTCTCGCTCAACGCCGCCTCGACCAGGGCTTCCACCGGCCACGGAACCTCTTCGGCCGAGGACAGGGCCGCGCGTTGGCGCCTCCCGGGGCTCTTCGATCCCAACGCGTGGAGGAGACCGACGGTCTGGAGGACGTCCTCCCAGCCCGCGGGTTCCGCTGCACCGATCCGCCGGAGTCGCGTGAGCAGCTCCGTCTCACGCGCGATGCGCTCTCGCGTCCGGTGGACGAGGTCGTCGACGAGCTCCGAGGGGCGGAAGCCGGGATCGTCCAGCGCGCGTCCGACCTCGCGCAGCGACAGCCCCAGGGAGCGCAGGCTCTCGATATGGAAGATCCGCCGGATGTCCTCGCCGGAGTAGGCGCGGTAGCCGGCGCCGGTACGGCCCGTCGGCCGCACCAGGCCGAGCGACTCGTAGTGCCTGAGCATGCGGGCGCTGACCCCGGACCGTCGTGCCACCTCACCGATCAACACGGTCTGTCATCCCTCCCGGCCGGTCGTGCCGAGGGCCACGACGCGCTTCGCCTCCTCGACCGCGAACCCGAATCCGGTGTCCGGGTCGCGCCACAGCCGTTCCGTGGCGATCGCGTGCTCACGCACCCGAGGGTCGGGATCCGTCATCACGGCGCGCAGGGACGGCGTGATCGCGTCTCCGAGCGCGATCAACGCCCGGCTGAGGCTCAGCCGCGTCTCACGCTCGCCGCGTCCGAGCTGGGCCGCCAGCACCCCGGCCAGCCCGGGCTCTTCACCTTCCGGCACGAGGACGACCGCCGCTCGCCAGGCGCTCCGCGCCACCTCGTCGTCGGGGTCGGTCAGCAGCGCCCGTGTGATCGCCGGCCAGGCTCGACGATCCCCGATCTTGGACAGCGTGTGCAACGCCTGGCTTCGTGCCTGCGGACGCTCCGCGCGGAGTTCATCGACGAGCCTGGGGACCGTGAGGGAAGGTGAGTGGCGGGTCAGCGCCCATGTGAGCATGTCGCGCACGTGGAACTCGGGCTCGATCGCGCAGCGTTCGACGAGCGGGTCGACGAACCGGGGGTCCGGCGTCGTGCCGACCGCGAGCGCCGCTTGCAGCCGGACCGACGAGTCGCCGCTCTCCAGCCCCTGGAGAGCTCGCATCGGGTGCGTGTCGTCTCTTGCCGTGGTCATCGGAACCACCTCCTCGGCCACAGTGAAGACCTTGTCACCGTGTCAAGGTCAAAGCAGTGCCACACCGAGAGAGCCGATGCGGGCCGAGCCGGCCGGCCAAGATCCGTGAATCGGGCCAGGACTCGTGAATTGGCCTTGGTGCACGGCCCGGAGGGGCCTCTAGCGTCGAGGGATGCGGATTCGAATCGTCGACGCCTTCACCGACCGTCCCTTCACCGGCAACCCGGCCGGAGTCATGCTCCTGAACGACGCGGACGCCTTTCCGGACGACAGCCGGCTGCAGAGCATCGCCCTGGAGGTCAACCACGCCGAGACGGCCTTCGCCCATCCCCTCCCCGGGGGCGGCGAGGCCGACTGGGCGCTGCGCTGGTTCACGCCGGCCGCCGAGGTCGCGATGTGCGGCCATGCGACCCTCGCCACCGCCCATGTCCTGCACACCACCGGCGCCCACGTGGGACCGGTGCGGTTCGCGACCCGCAGTGGCGTCCTCGTCGCCACGCCCACCGACGACGGCTCCGTCACCATGGACTTCCCGACGGCTCCGCTCACCCGGGTCGACCCGCCCCGCGGCCTCGCCGAGGCCCTGGGAGCCGAGCCGCTGACGGTCCTCGACACCGGCCCGAACGTCGGCGATCTGCTCGTCGAACTCGCCGACGAGAAGACGGTGCACGGCCTCGGCCCCGACCTCAAGGCCCTCGCCGCCCACTCCGCGCGCGGAGTCATCGCCACGGCCCGCGCGCAAGACCCGGACCAGGGCTACGACTTCGTCTCGCGCTGCTTCTTCCCGAACATCGGCATCGACGAGGACCCGGTCACCGGCAGCGCCCACACCGCGCTCGCCCCGTTCTGGTCCGAGCGCCTGGGCCGCCCCGGCCTCACCGGCCTCCAGGCCTCACGCCGCTCCGGCCGCGTCCGCACGGAACTGCGCGGCGACCGCACCCTGCTGACGGGCAGGGCGGTCACGGTCATCGAGGGCGAGCTGCTGGCCTGAGACGAGGGAGCTGTCATTCACGCCGTCGGGAGCCACCCCACCTTGCCCGCCAGCAGCGCGTATCCGACGAACGCCCCGATGTCGAGCAGCGAGTGCGCCACCATGAGAGGACCGACCCGCCCCCAGCGGCGGTACAGATAGACAAAGACGACGCCCATGACCAGGTTCCCGATGAAGCCGCCGATGCCCTGGTAGAGGTGGTACGAGCCGCGCAGCACCGAGCTGCCGACCAGCGCGGCCATCGGGGTCCAGCCCAGCTGCCCCAGACGGCGCAGCAGATAGCCGACGACGATCACTTCCTCCAGCACCGCGTTCTGGATGGCGGAGAGGATCAGCACCGGGTACTTCCACCACACGCCGGGCAGCGCCTCCGGCACCACGGTGAGGTTGAAGCCGAGACCGCGGGCCGCCAGATAGAAGGCGATGCCGGTGCTGCCGATGACCGCCGCGATCGCCGCGCCGCGGCCGAGGTCGGGCCAGGGGCGGGTGCGGTCGAAGCCGATGGTGCGCAGACTCGCGCCCTCGCGCAGCAGGAAGTGCGCGACGAGGGCGACGGGCACGAGTGCCGTGGTGATCCCGAAGAGCTGCCAGGCGAGGTCGAGCCAGGGACGGCCGGGCGCTGCCGAGGCGTTCATCGTGGCCGCCTGGTCCTTGAGCCCGCCGGGCTTGGTGACCGAGCCGATGAAGCTGATCAGGGCGGAGACTCCGCTCGCCCCCAGCGAGAGCGCCAGCACGAGCAGGGTCTCGTTGCGGAGCATCCGCCGCGAGAGCCCCTGCTGGGGAATGGAATCGTCGGCCACCGGGCTCGCCTCCGCCTGCACACCTGCCTCCACTTCACCGGCCTGTCGAAAACGACCTTGTCGTGAACGACCTTGTCGTGAACGACCTTGTCGTGAACGACCTTGTCGTGAACGACCTTGTCGTGAACGACCTTGTCGTGAACGACCTGTCGTAAACGACCTGTCGTAAACGACCTGTCGAAATCGATCTGCCGGATCAGTATGAAGGCAGCAGGATGTCACCCCGGCGGCGCGTCAGCCCAGCGGCACCGGCTCCGGCAGACCCACCGGCCAGGTGTGCACCGGATCCCCCTGGTGCATCAGCTCGCGGTAGCGCCGAGTGGTGGCGGCCAGCGCGGCCTCCCGCGTATGGCCCGCGTCCAGCGCCTTGTGGAACGTCGCGGCCTGCCAGCTCGCCCCGTTCACCCGGCGCCGGCACCGCTCCTCGATCACGCTCAGGTACAGGTCGCGGTCGGCCGGCTCGACACCCCACGCGTCCAGCCCGGCCTCGGCGAGCGGCAGCAGTTCGTCCCGTACGAGGCTCACCGCGTCGACCTGCGTGGTGCCGCCGTACCGGCCGCGCCGGGGCCAGGTGAAACGGGCGTCGATGCCGTCCTTGCAGGCGGCGTCGAAGTTGGCGGCGGCCGCCTCGAACGGCAGCCGGGTCCACACCGGCCGGGGCTCCTCGGCGAGGGCACGGACGACGCCGTAGAAGAACGCCGCGTTGGCGACGACGTCGGTCACGGTGGGCCCGGCGGGAAGGACGCGGTTCTCCACGCGCAGGTGCGGGACGCCGTCGGCGATGCCGTAGACCGGGCGGTTCCAGCGGTAGATCGTGCCGTTGTGCAGGACGAGCTCGGCGAGCGAGGGCGTGCCGCCCCGGTCGAGCACCTCCAGCGGGTCCTCGTCGTCGCAGATCGGCAGCAGGGCCGGGTAGTAGCGGAGGTTCTCCTCGAAGAGGTCGTACGCCGAGGTGACCCAGCGCTCGCCGAACCAGGTGCGCGGCCGGACGCCCTGGGCCTGGAGTTCGGGCGGGCGGGTGTCGGTGGACTGCTGGAACAGCGGGGGCCGCGACTCGCGCCACAGCTCGCGGCCGAACAGGAAGGGCGAGTTGGCGCCGACGGCGATCTGGGCGGCGGCGACCGCCTGGGCCGCGTTCCACACATCGGCGAACCGGCCCGGGGTGACCTGGAGGTGCAGCTGTACGGAGGTGCAGGCGGCTTCCGGCGCGATGGACTTCGACGTGCAGGTGAGGTGCTCCACGCCGGCGATGTCGAGGGTGAACTCCTCGCCCCGCGCGGCCACGATCTGGTCGTTGAGGAGGGTGTAGCGGTCGACGTCGGAGAGGTTGGACGACACCAGGTCGTCCCGGTCGAGGGTCGGCAGAATGCCGATCATCACGATTCCCGCGTCGACCTCGCCTGCTTTTCGGTCGGCATATGCCAGTGACGTGCGGAGTTCCTCCCCGAGCCGGTCGAATACCCGGCCGTCCAGACGGTGTGGAGGAATGTTCACTTCCAGATTGAACATGGCGAGTTCTGTTTGGAAGTCCCGGCTCGCGATACGTTCCAGGACTTGCGCATTCAACATTTTCGGCATGCCGTCGGCGCCGGTGAGATTCAATTCGATCTCCAGCCCCATGAGGTTCTTGGGGCGATCGAACCGCTTCTCCGCCAGGAGCCGCTCCAGGCCCGTCAGACACCGACGGAGCTTGTCGCGGTAGCGCTGGCGATCGGACAGGTCGAACCGCCCTGCCACCACCTTCTCCCCCATCGAAGCGTCCCTCCTCGGATGATGCGGGCCTCAAGATCCGGCCGCCGGGGTCACGGTCAGGTGGAGGATGCCCAGCGAAGGCGATCGATAACGTCCCGGACGGGCCCGCCGACCGCTACGCTGGTCGCGTGTGACCAGTGGCACATTCAATCGGCATGTCGCACGGGCCAGGTTTCGATGTTCGCCCGGTGTCCACGAACTAGTGAAAAACGCCGACGAGAATGGGCCGACCGGTTCGCGGACATTCGCCGAGGTCATCACCTCGCACCCCCGCCTGAAATCGGGATAATTCTCGCGTATCGCCGACCGAATGTACCCTTGTTCTACTCACCGGAAACGGCTAGGCGAAACACAGTCTGATCCCGTGTCGTATAAACTCCGCGAACAAGGCAGAAGGTTGGCGCCCACGGTCGATGGGTCCTGCCGTCGAGCAGATGATCGGCGGACCCCACCCCCCTCTCGCTCATGAGACCCGGCCCTGCCTCTGCCGACCCCTCGTGAGCAGACAGCGCCGTCCGCCCCCGCCCTCGTGCCACCGTGCCTTTGAATGAGAGGCGACCCACCATGCCGCTGCATGTCCCCCCGGCTCCCGCGCCAGCACTCCGTTCCGTCCTGACTGCGCTCTCCTCGCCCACCGCGGTCCGGGAGGCCCGAACCCCCTCCCTGCTCCGCGCCCAGGGACCTGTCGCAGCCGAGCTTCCGCTGCCCGTCCACGTCCTCGACCGGGTCACGGCCGAGGGGGTGTCGGCCACCCGGCTGGCCGGGTGGCGCTTCCTGATCCGCTGCGGCGAGCGGGCCGTGGCCGCGGCGGAGACCATGCTGACCCCCGACGGCTGGGCCTTCTCCCACTTCTTCGAAGGCCCGTACATCACCTCCACCGAGCGCGCCCTGCGCCAGGCCGAGACGATGCCGCAGCCGTACCAGCCCCGCCTGCTGTCGGTGCCGAGCCTCTACATGCTGACGCTCTGGCTGCACGAGGACTGCACCGCGGACGGTGCCGCCGGCCACCCCGCCGCCACCGATCTGCTCGTCCCGCTGGCACCCGCGCCTCCCGGCATCGCGGCACACCGCCCGCACCGCGTCGCCGAACTCCTCCCGGTGCTGACCCACCGGGCGACTCCCACGCGACTGCTCGGCTCACCCGCCTGAAACACCCCGCCGGAAACACCCCACGTGAAGCCTCCCGCACCCTGTCACCGAATTCCCGGCGACGGGGTGCGGGCTTTTTATCGCTCGTACGAGCACCCAATAGCTCGTACGAGCCGGAAATGGCCCCCGACCTGACGTGACTAGCCCTATCCGGCCACTGCGAACCACCCGAAGTGACAGCCCAGTTGGGATGAACCGTCCGCGCGGGTGACGCGTCCTGAATCTATGAGAAGCGGTGCCGCGAAATCCCTGCGGAATGACGCCCGTGGGGCAACACTGGGTTCCGACCACTTATCACGGGGGGCGGCCATGAACGACACTTCTAGCCGCGGAACAGACACGACGACCGACTCAGACAACTCAGTCACCTCACCCATCACGACAGAGCGAAAGATCCCACCCATGTGCCAGCACCAGACACCATGCCCCTCAGCCGAATCCGCCGACCGGGAGTCCGCCCGTCTCATGGCGCACCACCCGGAGCAGGGGTGGAGCCTGCTGTGCAACGGTGTGGTGCTCTTCGAGGACACCGGTGAGCTTCTGCCGGACGGCCGGGTCATCGCCCCGCACCGTCCGCTGGCCAGCAGCCAGGTGATGACGGCTGCCTGAGGGCCGCCGGGCGGGGTGACGCCCCGTCCACAGATATGAGGGGCCGGCCGCAGGAGACCCTGCGAACCGGCCCCGACGCATGTCCGGGGGCCGTCACTCCCCGTCACTCGCCGCGACTTGCCGTTCCTGGCTCGTACGCCTTCCCAGGGATGCCCGTTTTCCGGAAGACTCCTGGAAGTTTCGCGGTCACCCGTCGACGGAGGTGGGGCAAGTGGCAGCACGTGAGGCCGACGCCGAGGGCAAGGTCACGATCACGGAGATCGCCCGGCAGGCCGGCGTGTCCGTGCCGACCGTGTCCCGGGTCGTCAACGGCCGCTCCGACGTGTCGCCGCAGACCCGGGCCCGGGTCGAGGAGCTGCTCCGCCGGCACGGCTACCGCAAGCGCCCCGCGGCCCCGGGTACCCGTGCGGCCCTGCTCGACCTGGTCTTCAACGACCTCGACAGCCCCTGGGCCGTGGAGATCATCCGCGGGGTGGAGGAGGTCGCGCACGCGGCCGGGGTCGGCACGGTGGTGTCGGCCATCCACGGGCGGTCGGGCGACGCCCGCGAGTGGATGCGCAACCTCCGGGCCCGTGCCTCCGACGGCGTCATCCTGGTCACGTCGGCGCTGGAACCGATGCTCCACGAGGAGCTGCGGATCCTCGGCGTCCCGCTGGTCGTCGTCGACCCGGCGGGCTCCCCCGCCCTGGAGGCGCCCACGATCGGCGCCGCGAACTGGTCGGGCGGCATGGCCGCCACCGAGCATCTGCTGTCCCTCGGCCACCGCCGGATCGGCCTGATCGCCGGCCCGCCGCGCCTGCTGTGCTCCCGGGCCCGGCTGGACGGCTACCGAGCGGCCCTCGAAGGCGCCGGTGTCGCGATGGACGCGTCCCTCGTAGTCCCCGGCGACTTCCGCCCCGAGTCCGGCTTCACCGCCTGCAACACCCTGCTCGACCTGCCCGAGCCGCCGACCGCCGTGTTCGCGGCCAGCGACCAGATGGCACTCGGCGCGATCGAGGCACTGCGGCGGCGCGGGCTGCGGGTGCCGCAGGACATGAGCGTGGTCGGTTTCGACGACCTTCCGGAAGTCCGCTGGTCGGCTCCCCCACTGACCACGATCCGCCAGCCCCTGGCCGACATGGGCAAACTGGCCGCCCGCACGGCCCTCCGCCTGACCCGCGACGAACAGCCCGACTCCCCACGGGTGGAACTGGGCACGGACCTTGTGATCCGCGCCAGCACGACACCTCCGGCCGGGCGGGGCTGACGGGCCCGCGCCGCCTGCCTCGCCCCGCCTGCCTCGCCCCGCCTGCCTCGCCCCGCCTGCCTCGCCCCGCCTGCCTCCCTCGCCTATATCTCTCCGCCTACTTCTCTCCGAGCGCCTCACGCAGCGCGAAGTACGCCGGCTTCGGCCTGAGCTGCTCGTCCCACGGCAGGGCGGCGCCCTCGCCCGGGAAGAACGGCGGGATCCAGGAGTATTTGTCTGTGTAGTCCCAGAGGGTGACTCCGACGCACCGGCGTACCGCCAGGCACGCCTCGGTCAGGTCCCGGTACCACTCGGCCTGCTGTGCCAGCTTCTCCCCGGTCGCGGGCAGCAGCATCCGCACGTCGACCTCGGTGAGCGCCGTGTCGAGGCCGAGGCGGGAGAAGCGGCGGAGGTTGTCCTCCAGGGTGGTGGGATAGCCGTACTGGAGGGCGAGGTGGGCCTGGAGGCCGATGCCGTGCAGGGGGACGCCCTCGGCCTTCAGCTCCTTGGCCAGCTTGTAGTACGCGTCGCTCTTCGGGCCGATCCCCTCGATGTTGTAGTCGTTGAGGTACAGCTTCACGCGCGGATCGGCCTGGTGCGCCCAGCGCAGCGCGTCGGCGATGTACCCGGGCCCGAGCGTCTTGTAGAAGACCGACTCACGGTACGTACCGTCCTCGTTGAACGCCTCGTTGACGACGTCCCAGGCGAACACCTTGCCCCGGTAGTGCCGTACCTCCGCCTGGACGTGCTTCTTCAGCACGGCCCTCAGCTCCGGCGCCGTCCACTCCCGCCCCGTGAGCCACCCGGGCAGCTGGCTGTGCCAGACCAGGGTGTGACCGCGTACCTTCTGCCGGTTGGCGCGGGCGAGGTTCACGATCTCGTCGCCCTTGGAGAAGTCGAACACGCCCTGCTGCGGCTCGGTCGCGTACCACTTCATGCCGTTGCCGGGCGTGATCTGGTCGAACTCGCTGCCGAGCAGGGCCTTGTACGGCGCGTCGACGAGCTCGGGGTTGTCGGTCGCGCTGCCGAAGTAGCGGCCGTGCCGCTGGGCGAGGTCCGCGAGGGTGGGTTCCTTGCCGTACTCCTCGCCGGCCTGTGCCGCCGGGCCGGTGGCGACGCCTCCGGCCACCAGCACGGCGGCCAGCGCCCCGGCGAGTCTGAGACGTATGGCGGTCCTGCGCATGGTCGACTCCTCACGATTCGCGATCCATCCGGATCGGATCAGGTGGGTGGGTGAGCCGTACGTCCGCGGCGCGCGTCAGCCCTTCGTGGCGCCCGCGGTGAGGCCGCCGACGAGCTGGCGCTCGGCGACCGAGTAGAAGGCGAGTGCGGGGACCATGGCCAGCACCAGATAGGCGAAGACCTTGGCGTACTCCGCGGAGTACTGCCCCTGGAACTGCTGCACACCGATCGGCAGCGTCCACCACTGCGCGTCGGTGAACACCAGCAGCGGCAGGAAGAAGTTGTTCCAGCTGGTGACGACGGCCAGCACCGAGACCGTGCCGAGCGCGGGCCGCGCCATGGGCAGCAGCACCCGCCAGAAGAAGCCGAACGAGCCGCAGCCGTCGAGCGTGGCCGCCTCCTCCAGCTCACCGGGGATCTGCCGGAAGAAGCCTCGCAGGATGATGATGGTCATCGGCAGTCCGAAGGCCGCCTGCGGGAGGATCACGCCGAGGGGGTTGTCCAGCAGTCCCAGGGAGCGCAGCAGCAGGAACAGCGGCAGGGCCGCCACCGCGAACGGGAACATCAGCCCCATCGTGAACAGCGTGAACAGCACCTCCCGGCCACGGAAGGCGAACCGCGCGAAGGAGAAGGCCGACAGGGCGGAGACCGCGACGACCAGGACCGTCGTGCCCACCGCGATCAGCGTGCTGTTGCCGATGAGCCGCCAGAACTCCCCCGAGCCGAGGATCTGGGTGTAGTTGGAGGTGACCCACGACTCGGGCAGACCGACCGGGTTGCGCGACAGCTCGTCGGTGGACTTGAAGCCGGAGAGCGCGGCGTAGACCAGGGGGACGGCCATGACCGCGCCGACGGCGACCAGGACGAGGTGCAGCGGAAGGTTCCGACCGCTCTTCTGACGGGATGTCATTTTCCGTCCCCCCGCATGGTCGTGGTGGCCCCTTCCAGATCGCGCCGGAGCACGAACCGCTGGTAGGCGAGGGCGAAGACGAGACTGATGCCGAACATGACCACGCTGATCGCGCTGGCGTAGCCGACCTGGTAGCGCTTGAAGCCGTACTGGAACATGGTCACGGCCATGGTCTCGGAGTGGTGGTCGGGACCGCCCGCGGTGGTCACCCACACCAGGTCGAACAGCTGGATGGCCCCGATGACCGACAGGAAGACGCTGATGCGCAGGGTGGGCGCCAGCAGCGGCAGCGTCACGTTGCGGAAGCGCTGCCAGGGACCGGCTCCGTCGATGAGCGCCGCCTCGGTCAGCTCCTTGGGGACGGCCTGGAGTCCGGCCAGGTACAGCATCATGTGGAAGCCGAAGTACTTCCACGTCATGACCAGGAACAGGGTCGCCATGACCGTGGACGGGTCGGCGAACCACTCCCCGCCCAGTCCCTCCAGCCCCACCTTGCCGAGGAGTTGGTCGGCGAAGCCGTCGTCCGGGGCGAAGATCATGCCGAACAGGACCCCGGTGATCGCCTCGGACAGCACGTAGGGGGCGAAGAACAGCATCCGGTACACGGCCCGGCCGCGCATGCGCTGGTTGAGCAGGACGGCCATGGCGAGCGCGAACGGCAGCTGGAGGACGAGCGACAGCACCACGAGGACCAGACAGCGCCACAGGTCGCCCAGGAAGACGTCGTCCTGGAAGAGCCGGGTGAAGTTCTCGCCGCCGATGTAGTCGGAGGGCATGCCGAAGCCGCCCCAGCGGAAGAACGCGGTGTACAGGGCGAACAGCATCGGCAGCAGCACGAGCCCCAGGAACAGCACCAGGGCGGGCAGCTGGAAGCCGGTGGCGGTCAGCCAGTTCAGCGCGCGTCTGCGGGCCCGGCTCCTGGCCCGGTCCGCGGCCGGGGGCGGAGGGCCGACGCCGGGGCCGGTCCGTTTGTCCGGCAGGAACGTGGAGGTCATCGCCGGCTACTGCTCTTCCTTCGCGGTCCTGGTGATCGACTGGGCGACCTGCCCGGGGGACTTGGATCCGGCGATGAGCGCGGCGACGCTGTCGTTGACCTCCTGGCCGACGGCGGGCGCGTAGGCCTGGTCGAGGTAGAGCTGGAAGCCGGTGGCCTTCTTCAACTGCTCCTGAACGGCCTTGATGTTGGGGTCGGCGATGGCGCTCTCGGCCGCCGGGACCACGGGGAGGACACCGGTCTTCTTGACGAGTTCCAGGTCAGTGGCCTCGGACGCGAAGAACTTCAGGAAGTCGACGGCCGCCTGTGGGGCGCCCCGGCGCAGGGCGTGCCCGCCGCCTCCGCCGAACACCTCGGTGAGGGCGCCCTTGCCGCCCTCGACCGCGGGGAACGGGAAGAAGCCGAGGTCCTTGCCGAGCCCCTTGCCCGCGTCGGCCTGTACCACGGGGGCCCACTGCCCCATGAGCTCCATGGCGGCCTTGCCGTTGCCGACGGTGGCGGCCTGGCCGGTGGGCGTGGAGTAGGCGGCGCCGAGGTAGCCCTTCTGGAACGGCTGGAGGCCGACGAGTTCGTCGAGGTGCTCTCCCGCCTCGACGAAGGGGGCGCCGGTGAAGTCCTTGGCCTCATAGGCCTTCTGCAGCGCGTCGGCGCCGGCGGTGCGCATCGCGAGGTAGGCCCAGTAGTACATGCCGGGCCACTTCTCCTTGCCGGCCAGGGCGAGAGGCGTGACCTTGGCGGACTTCAGCTTCCGTACGGTGTCGAGGAAGCCGGTCCACGTGGTCGGGGGTGCGCTGATGCCGGCCTTCTCGAAAAGCGACTTGTTGTACCAGAAGCCGATCATGCCGATGTCGAACGGGATGCCGTAGACCTGGTCGTCGAGCAGGTACGGCTCCCTGGCGACCGGGAGCAGGGCGTCGGCCCACGGCTTGGTGCTGTCCGTGAGGTTCTCGACGAGTCCGGCGTCGACCTGCTGTTTCAGTACGCCGCCGCCCCAGGTGTGGAAGATGTCGGGCAGCTTCCCGGAGGAGGTCAGGGCCGTCATCTTCGACTTGTAGGCGTCGTTCTCCATCTGGACGATCTTTATCTTGACCTTGGGGTTCTGCGCCTCGAACTTGCGGGCGAGCGCAGCCCAGACACTCTTCGCCGGCTCGGTGGTGGAGATGTTCCACCACTCGATCGTGGTCGTCCCCGACGACCCTCCGTCCGAGTCGCCGCCGCATGCTGTCAGTGCCGTCGTCCCCAGACCGGCCACGGCGGAGGCCGCCAGGAAGCCGCGGCGGGACAGTGCCGGGTCGCCCATCATGCTCCTCGAAAGTTTCGGATGAACTCCAGAAAGCTGCGTCGTTGCCGCACCCTAGAGACAGCCCCCAAAGGGTGACAACCCCTCGTGCACGGTGAATCGCTCCGCGAGGCAAAGGCGGGAGATGAGTACGAAACATTCGATCTGCTCAACGAACCTTACGGAACCCACCCGATCCACCGTCACGCAGGGTGTTCGGATACGGGGCGGCCGCGGACACCACACCGGCGCACGGGCGGGCGGCTCGACAGCCGTCCCACCCGCCCCCATCTCGCGTTTCACACCTTCGGCATCCCGACCGCCGTCGCCCGGCGCCGAGTCTTAACGGAAGCTTGACGCGCTCAGCCCCCTCATCCGAGGGCCATGACATCACGCTCCGCTTACGCTGATCGGGCCGTCCAGTGATGGCCGGAAATACCCTGCGCCGCCTCCCGGGAGCAGCTTCGATGGCCACCACTGAGCACCTGCCACCGAGCCGTACGGAGCGCACCCCACCCGGTCGCCTGCGGACCTGGATGCTGGAGGGCCTGTCCGACATGGGCAAGGGCGGCGGCCACACCGGACCCCACGCCGAACCGGAGCCCCCGCACCAGGGCCAGCCCTGGTGGCGGGTGATGTGCCTGACCGGTGTCGACTACTTCTCCACGCTCGGCTACCAGCCGGGCATCGCGGCCCTCGCCGCCGGACTGCTCTCCCCGATCGCGACGATCGTGCTGGTGATCGTCACACTGGCGGGTGCCCTGCCGGTCTACCGCCGGGTGGCCGAGGAGAGCCCCCACGGCGAAGGCTCGATCGCGATGCTGGAGCGGCTGCTCTCCTTCTGGCAGGGCAAGCTGTTCGTACTGACCCTGCTGGGCTTCGCCGCCACCGACTTCCTGATCACCATCACCCTGTCGGCCGCCGACGCCTCCACCCACCTGGTGGAGAACCCGCACCTGAACAGCGCCCTGCACGACAAGCAGTTGCTGATCACCCTGATCCTGGTCGCGCTGCTCGGCGCGGTGTTCCTCAAGGGCTTCCTGGAGGCCATCGGCGTCGCGGTCGCCCTGGTGGGCGCCTACCTCGCACTGAACGCGGTCGTGGTGGTCGTCGGCCTCTACCACGTGGTCACCGCCGGTCACGTGGTCACCGACTGGTCCAGCGCGCTCACCACGCAGCACAGCAACATATTCGTCATGATCGGCGTCGCCCTGCTGGTCTTCCCGAAGCTGGCCCTCGGCCTGTCCGGCTTCGAGACCGGCGTCGCCGTGATGCCGCATGTCAAGGGCGACGACGGCGACACGGAGGAGAACCCGAAGGGCCGCATCAGGGACACGAAGAAGCTGCTCACCACGGCCGCTCTCATCATGAGCGTCTTCCTGATCACCACCAGCTTCATCACCACGCTCCTCATCCCGGAGAAGGAGTTCGAGGCGGGCGGCCAGGCCAACGGACGCGCGCTGGCCTATCTGGCACACGACTACCTGGGCAACGTGTTCGGCACCGTCTACGACGTCTCGACGATCGCCATCCTGTGGTTCGCCGGTGCCTCCGCGATGGCGGGCCTGCTCAACCTCATGCCGCGCTACCTCCCCCGCTACGGCATGGCCCCCCACTGGGCCCGCGCCGTACGCCCCATGGTCATCGTCTTCACCCTGATCGCCTTCCTGGTCACCTGGATCTTCGACGCCGACGTCAACGCGCAGGGCGGCGCCTACGCCACCGGTGTGCTGGTCCTCATCAGCTCCGCGGCGATCGCGGTGACCATCGCCGCCCGCAAGGCCCGGCAGCGGAACTGGACCATCGGCTTCGCGGTCATCTCCGCGGTGTTCCTCTACACGACCGTGCTCAACGTCATCGAGCGCCCGGACGGTGTGAAGATCGGTGCCTGCTTCATCGCCGGGATCATCCTGGTCTCGCTGCTGTCACGGCTGGCCCGGGCGTTCGAACTGCGCGTGACCAGCGTGTCGCTGGACGCCATGGCGGAGCGCTTCGTCCGGGACATGGCCAGCCGCAGGATGCGGTTCATCGCCAACGAGCCCGACCGGCGCGACATCGCGGAGTACCGGGACAAGATCGAGCAGATCCGGCAGGACAACGATGTGCCCGAGCCGGAGGACTTCGTCTTCGTCGAGGTGACGGTCACCGACCCGTCGGAGTTCGAGGCGAGCCTGACCGTGCGCGGCGAGGTGCTCCACGGCCGCTACCGCGTCCTGACCCTGGAGTCGTCCTCCGTCCCCAACGCGCTGGCCGCCCTGCTCCTGCACGCCCGCGACCTGACCGGCCGCACCCCGCACATCTACTTCGAGTGGACCGAGGGCGGACCGTTCACCAACCTCCTGCGCTTCTTCCTGTTCGGCCAGGGCGAGGTCGCCCCGGTGACCCGCGAGGTCCTGCGCGAGGCGGAACGCGACCGTAAGCGGCGCCCGAGGGTGCACGTCGGCTGACGGGCCTCAGCCGCGGGGTCTTCTCCTGCCGAAACCTCTCCGAGGCCGGCGCACCACGACCTGCCCGAAGCTGATCTCACCAGTGATCCGCACCCGCAGCAACACAGGCACGTCAGCCCTCGCTCCGGCCCGGCGCGCCTTGATCCTGGAGTAGTTCAGCACCAGCGAGCCGGTGTCCACCACGACACCCGGCGGGGTCACCAGCTTCAGGGCACCGCCGCCCATCTCCAGGTCGATGTGCAGCGTGTCCTGGGTGATCATCGCGTCGGTGAAGTCCAGCGTCACCTCGCCGAACGACGAACGGATCTCCAGGCGCCGCGGCACCACCCAGGCGTCGCCACGCCGCGTCGAGGCCCCCTGCTGCTCGATCCGGACGACGTCCTCGGCCTCGACGGGAGTCTCCCCCACCACGTCGGGCAGATCCGTCGTCAGCACGGCCAGCTCGCCGACGGTACGCGCGGACAGCGCGGCCTCCAGCCGCTCATCGAGCTCCTCCATGGTCAGCCGGCCGTCCCCGGCGGCGACGCGCAGCACCTCCACGATCCGGTCCCGGTCCGCATGCGAGGCCCTCACCTCGGGCGATCCACCGGCACGCGAGAACTCTCCCGCCATCACTTCCCCCGATCCCCGGGCACGGCACCCGGCCCACCCCATCACCGACTAACGCTATATCGCGTTATAACCAACGGCCAACCCCGCATCCGCCGTTCCGCTCCCGCGCCCCTATCGTGACCGGCATGCAGTCCTACACGATCGGCCAGGCAGCACGACTGCTCGGCGTGAGCCCGGACACCGCCCGGCGCTGGGCGGACGCGGGCCGCATCACCACCCATCGCGACGAGGCCGGGCGACGGCTCGTCGACGGACGGGACCTGGCCGCCTTCTCGGTCGAACTCGCCAGGTCAGGCACCGCCGAGGAGGACGCCCCGTACACCTCGGCCCGCAACGCCTTCCCCGGCATCGTCACGGCGATCAAACTCGGCGACGTCGCCGCCCAGGTGGAGATCCAGGCCGGTCCTCACCGGCTCGTCTCCCTGCTCACCCGCGAGGCCGTGGAGGAGCTGGGCCTGGAGGTGGGCATGGAGGCGACGGCCCGCGTGAAGTCGACGAACGTTCACATCGACCGCGTCTAGGACCGTACGTGCGAACGCACATACACACCCGTGGGGCCACCCACCCTCGCTCATGCGAAGCGACAGGAGGCTTCTGCCTCGCAGATGCGTCAGTATGATCGACGTATCGGAAGGGCCCGGTGGGCTCTTCCTCCGGCACACAGAGGGAGTGGCCCCGAGATGACCCGTTCCGCGCATCGGACCCGCCGGATGCTCCAGGTCGCCGGTGTGTCCGCCGCGGCGCTGCTGGCCCTGAGCGCCTGCTCCTCCCCCGGCTCGGGTTCGGACAAGGGCTCCTCGGCGTCCTCGTCACCGAAGCTCTCCGGCGAGGTCACCGTCTTCGCCGCCGCTTCCCTCAAGGAGAGCTTCACGACGCTGGGCAAGGAGTTCGAGAAGGACCACCCGGGCACCGAGGTCACCTTCAACTTCGGCGGCAGCGACACCCTCGCGGCGAGCATCACGAGCGGCGCCCCGGCCGATGTCTTCGCCGCCGCCAGCACCAAGACCATGGCGATCGTGACGGACGGGAAGGACGCGGCGGGCACGCCGGCCACCTTCGTCCGCAACCAGCTGGAGATCGCCACGCTGCCGGGCAATCCCGACCGGATCTCCTCCCTGAAGGACCTCACCAGGTCCGGCCTGAAGGTCGTCCTGTGCGACAAGACGGTTCCGTGCGGCGCCGCCGCCCAGACGGCGCTGGACGCAAGCGGCCTGAAGCTCACTCCCGTCTCGTACGAACAGGATGTCAAGAGCGCCCTGACCAAGGTCGAACTGAAGGAGGCCGACGCCGCCGTCGTCTACAAGACCGACGTGCGCGCGGCGGGCGACAAGGTGGAGGGCGTGGAGTTCCCCGAGTCGGCCAAGGCCGTCAACGACTACCCGATCACCCTGCTCAAGAACGCCCCCAACCCCGGCACCGCGAAGGCCTTCATGGCACTGGTGAGGTCCGCCGAGGGCCAGAAGGTGCTCTCCGGGGCCGGGTTCCTCAAGCCATGACGCGTACCGACACCGTGGAGAGCCGGCCCCGCCGCGACCGCCCCGGCCGACGGAGCCGCACGGTGCCGGTGCCCCTGCTGGTGCCCGCCCTGGCCGGCCTGGCCTTCCTGCTGCTGCCGCTGATCGCCCTGCTCGTCCGGGCGCCCTGGCGCAGCCTGCCCGAGCAGCTCACGAGCGCCGAGGTGTGGGAGGCGCTCCGGCTCTCCCTCTTCTGCGCCACGGCGGCGACGGGTCTGAGCTTGATCGTCGGTGTACCCCTGGCCTGGCTGCTGGCCCGCACGCGGTTTCCCGGCCGCGGTTTCGTCCGGGCCCTGGTGACGCTGCCCCTGGTGCTGCCGCCGGTCGTGGGCGGTGTGGCCCTGCTGCTGGCCTTCGGGCGCAACGGGGTGATCGGGCAGTGGCTCGACTCCTGGTTCGGGATCACCCTGCCCTTCACCACGACGGGTGTGGTCCTCGCCGAGACCTTCGTGGCGATGCCGTTCCTCGTGATCAGCGTGGAGGGCACACTGCGGGCCGCCGACCCGCGCTACGAGGAGGCCGCCACCACCCTGGGCGCCTCCCGCTTCACCGCGTTCCGCCGCGTCACCCTGCCGCTGATCGCGCCGGGCATCGCGGCCGGTGCCGTGCTGGCCTGGGCCCGGGCGCTCGGCGAGTTCGGCGCGACGATCACCTTCGCGGGCAACTTCCCGGGCCGCACCCAGACCATGCCGCTCGCTGTCTACCTCGCCCTCCAGAACGACCCGGCCGCCGCGATCGCCCTCAGCCTGGTGCTGCTGGCTGTGTCCATCACGGTCCTCGCGGCCCTGCGCGACCGCTGGATGACGGCCTCCTGACACCCTGGACGTACACCTCATGACCGAGACGACCGACCGAGACGACAAGGAACCCGGCACACCCGGCACTCCCGGCACACCCGGCACACCCGGCACACCCGGCACTCCCGGTGCATCCGGCACTCCCGGCGCACCCGGCGCGCCTGACATACCCGGCACTCCCGGCGCATCCGGCCTCCCGGCCGAAGGTCTCGACGCCCATCTCGTCGTCGACCGCGGCGGCTTCCGCCTCGATGTCGCGCTCTCCGCCGCCCCCGGCGACGTGGTCGCCCTGCTCGGCCCCAACGGCGCCGGCAAGACCACCGCCCTGCGCGCGCTCGCGGGCCTCGCGCCGCTCACGTCGGGCCATCTGGAGCTGGACGGCAGGCGGCTGGACGGTACGCCGCCCGAGTCCCGCCCGGTCGGCGTCGTCTTCCAGGACTATCTGCTCTTCCCGCATCTGACCGCCCTGGACAATGTCGCCTTCGGCCCGCGCTGCCGGGGCACCGGCAAGGCCGAGGCCCGTGCCCAGGCCGCCGAGTGGCTGGACCGGATGGGCCTGGCCGACCACGCCGGCGCCAAGCCCCGCCGTCTCTCCGGCGGCCAGGCCCAGCGCGTGGCCCTGGCCCGGGCCCTGGCCACCCGGCCACGCCTGCTGCTCCTGGACGAGCCTCTCGCCGCCCTCGACGCCCGCACCCGACTGGAGGTACGTGCCCAGCTCCGGCGCCACCTCGCCGAGTTCGAGGCCGTCGCCGTCCTCGTCACCCACGACCCGCTGGACGCCATGGTGCTGGCCGACCGCCTGGTCGTCGTCGAGCACGGCCAGGTCGTCCAGGAGGGCACGCCCTCCGACATCGCCCGCCACCCCCGCACGGACTACATCGCCCGGCTCGTCGGCCTCAACCTGTACCGGGGACAGGCCGATGGCCACACGGTCCGGCTGGACGCGGGCCCGGCCATCACGACCACTGAGGACCTCTCCGGCCCGGCCTTCGTGGCGTTCCCGCCCAGCGCGGTGACGCTGTACCGGGACCGCCCCACCGGCTCCAGCGCCCGCAATCTGTGGCACGGCGAGGTCGCCGGCCTGGAGACGCACGGCGACCAGATCCGCGCCGACCTCACCGGCGAACTCCCGCTGACAGCCGACCTCACCACGGTCGCCGCCGCCGAACTCGATCTGCACCCCGGTGCTCCGGTCTGGGCTGCGGTCAAGGCGACGCAGACGCATGCATACCCGGCATAAGGAACGTACCGGGCTACCGTGCACCCATGAGTCTGAGCATCCGCAACCAGCTCCCCGGCACCGTCACCGCCGTCACGCCGGGCGAGGCCATGGCCACGGTCAGGGTCCGCCTCACCGGCGGCCAGGACCTCACCGCCGCGATCACCCGCGAAGCCGCCGACGACCTCGGCCTCACGCCGGGCACGGCCGTGCGCGCCCTGGTGAAGTCGACGGAGGTCGCGCTGGCCACCGCGCCCGTCGGGGGCCTGTCCATCCGCAACCGTCTCCCCGGTACGGTCACGGGCGTCGCGACAGGCGACGCGATGGCCTCCGTCCGGATCACCGTCGAGGGCGGCGAGCTGACGGCGGCGATCACCAAGGACGCCGCGGACGATCTCCGTCTGTCGGCCGGGACCCCCGTCGTCGCCCTGGTCAAGTCGACCGAGGTGTCACTCGCCGTCGCATGACGGACAGCCGTCGCATGACGGACAGCCGCCGCGCGACGGGGGCCGGGCACGACGGAGGGGCCCCGCGCGGCGGAGCCCCTCCCTCTGACCTGGCGGTCGATCAGTCCTCGTACGCGTCCAGCGGCGGGCAGGAGCACACCAGGTTCCGGTCACCGAAGGCCTGGTCGATGCGGCGCACCGGCGGCCAGTACTTGTCGGAGGCCGTGACCCCGGCCGGGAAGACCGCGTCCTCACGGCTGTAGGCGTGCTCCCACTCCCCGGCGAGCGCGCCGGCGGTGTGCGGGGCGCCCCGCAGCGGGTTGTCGTCGGCGGGCCAGGCGCCGGAGCCGACCTTCTCGATCTCCGCACGGATGGCGATCATCGCCTCGCAGAAGCGGTCCAGCTCGGCCAGGTCCTCGGACTCGGTCGGCTCGATCATCAGCGTCCCGGCCACCGGGAACGACATCGTCGGCGCGTGGAAGCCGTAGTCGATCAGCCGCTTGGCGACGTCGTCGACGCTCACTCCGGTGGCCTTGGTCAGCGGCCGCAGGTCGATGATGCACTCGTGCGCGACGAGCCCGCCGGGGCCGGTGTAGAGCACCGGGTAGTGCGGCTCGAGGCGCTTGGCGATGTAGTTGGCGCTGAGCACGGCCACCTGTGTGGCCCGCTTCAGCCCCTCGCCGCCCATCAGCCGGACGTACGCCCACGAGATCGGCAGGATGCCGGCCGAGCCCCACGGCGCCGCGGAGATGGGGCCGACCCCGGTCTCCGGGCCCGCCTCGGGCTGCAGCGGATGGTTCGGCAGATACGGCGCGAGGTGCTCACGCACCGCCACCGGACCGACGCCGGGCCCGCCACCGCCGTGCGGGATGCAGAAGGTCTTGTGCAGGTTCAGGTGCGAGACGTCCCCGCCGAAGTGTCCCGGCTTGGCGAGCCCCACGAGCGCGTTGAGGTTGGCCCCGTCGACGTAGACCTGCCCGCCCGCCTCGTGCACCTGGCCGCAGATCTCGGAGACGTGCTCCTCGAACACGCCGTGCGTGGACGGGTAGGTGATCATCAGCACGGCCAGCTCGTCACGGTGCTGCTCGATCTTCGCCCGCAGGTCCTCGACGTCGATCTCGCCGTCCTCGGCGGTCTTGACGACGACGACCTTCATGCCCGCCATCACCGCGCTCGCGGCGTTGGTCCCGTGCGCGGACGACGGGATCAGGCACACGGTGCGCTGCTCGTCCCCGTTGGCCCGGTGGTACCCGCGTACGGCGAGCAGACCGGCCAGCTCGCCCTGCGATCCGGCGTTCGGCTGGAGGGACACCTTGTCGTACCCGGTGACCTCGGCGAGACGTTCCTCCAGCTCGTGGATGAGCGTGAGGTAGCCCTCGGCCTGCGCCGCCGGCGCGAAGGGGTGCAGCTGCCCGAACTCGGGCCAGGTGACCGGCTCCATCTCCGTGGTCGCGTTGAGCTTCATGGTGCAGGAGCCCAGCGGGATCATGCCGCGGTCGAGCGCGTAGTCGCGGTCGGCCAGCCGGCGCAGGTAGCGCAGCATGGCGGTCTCGGAGCGGTACTGGTGGAAGACCGGGTGGGTCATGTACTCGTCGGACCGCAGCAGGGCACCCGGAAGCCCGTCCTCCGTGGCGGCGTCCAGCGCCTCGACGACACCCTCGATCCCGAACGCGGCCCAAACGGCACGCAACTGGGCCCGCGTCGTGGTCTCGTCGCAGGAGATCGAGACGTGGTCGGCGTCGACGAGACGCAGGTTGACCCCGTTCCGCTCCGCGGCGGCCACGACCTCGGCGGCCCGGCCCTCGACGCGCACGGTCACGGTGTCGAAGTAGGCCCCGTGCACAACCTCGGCACCGCCGTTCGCGAGCCCGGCGGCGAGAACCGTGGCGTACCGGTGGGTGCGCCGCGCGATGCTCTTCAGGCCCTCCGGCCCGTGGTAGACGGCGTACATGCCGGCCATCACGGCGAGCAGCACCTGAGCGGTACAGATGTTGCTGGTGGCCTTCTCACGACGGATGTGCTGCTCACGCGTCTGCAGCGCCAGCCGGTAGGCCTTGTTCCCGTCGGCGTCCACGGACACACCGACGAGCCGCCCGGGCAGGCTGCGCGCCATCTTCTCCCCGACGGCCATGTAACCGGCGTGCGGGCCGCCGAAGCCCATCGGCACACCGAACCGCTGCGTCGTGCCGACCGCGATGTCCGCGCCGAGCTCCCCGGGCGACTTCAGCAGGGTGAGCGCCAGCAGGTCGGCGGCGACGGTGACGAGCGCCCCGAGTCCGTGCGCCTGGTCGATGACCGGCTTGATGTCCCGTACGGCTCCGGAGGCACCCGGGTACTGGATCAGCACGCCGTTGATCTCGCGCTCGGCGATCCCGGCGGGGATGCCGTCACTGAGATCGGCCACGACGACCTCGACACCGGTCGGCTCGGCCCGGGTCTCGATCACGGCGATGGTCTGCGGCAGGGCGTCCGCGTCGACCAGGAACAGGCCCTTCTTGTTCTTGCCCAGCCGCCGCGACAGCGCCATGGCCTCGGCCGCGGCGGTGCCCTCGTCGAGCAGGGAGGCGCCGGAGGTCGGCAGTCCGGTCAGGTCGGCGACCATGGTCTGGAAGTTGAGCAACGCCTCCAGCCGGCCCTGCGAGATCTCCGGCTGGTACGGCGTGTAGGCCGTGTACCAGGACGGGTTCTCCATGACGTTGCGCATGACGACCGGCGGCGTGAACGTGCCGTAGTAGCCGAGCCCGATCATGGAGCCGAGGACCTGGTTGCGGTCGGCGAGGGAGCGCAACTCGGCGATCACCTCGGCCTCGCTGCGGGCGCCCGGCAGGTCCAGTGCCTCGGCGCTCTTGATCACGGCCGGGACGGCGGCGGCCGTCAGCTCGTCCAGCGAGCCGTAGCCGACGTGCGCGAGCATCTTGGCGCACGCCTCGTGGTCGGGGCCGATGTGGCGCTGCTCGAAGGGGACTGCCTCTTCGAGTTCGGAGAGCGGAATGCGGTGGGCGGTCATATGCGGAGGCCTCCTGGTCTGACACGACCTTCGAGGGGCACCACGGCACGGGTACCCGGACGGCCTCCCCCTCTGTCATGTCAACCTGAGAGCTTCACCGGATCGCCCGAAGGCCTCCGGCTTTCACCGTCGGTGAGAGCGGAAGCCGTGACATCCGCCCTGCTTTCCAGAGTGACCTCGTCCGTGCGGTACGTGAGCCTGAGAGATTCCGGGGAGGATTTGCTCCTTCGGCGCCTCCGATGGTGTCTGGAGGACTCTCCCGCACGGGGTCAGCAGCCGTTGTCAGCCTACCAGCGCGGTCAACGCACGAACCTTCGAGTGGCCGCCTCCTCGATTGTGCCGTTTTGTAGTGGTTACGGATGAGTTGCGACCATGTGGAGGGCCCGTGCGAACCGATATCGATCCGCGCAACCTGATCGGCCGCAAGGCGTTCGACCGCAACGGAACGAGGATCGGCACGATCGACGAGGTGTACCTCGACGACGCCACCGGCGTGCCGGAGTGGGCGGCCATACGGACCGGCCTGTTCAGCCGGGACGCCTTCGTCCCCCTCGAGCCCAGCGAGCTGATCGACGGCGCTCTCCACGTGCCCTTCGACCGCGCCCTCATCAAGGACGCCCCCGACTTCGGCGTGGGACGCCACCTCTCCCCGGAGCAGGAACTCCAGCTCTACCACCACTACGGCCTCGACGTCGCCGCCCCTCCCCCGCTCCAGGACCACCAGTTCGGCAAGCTGGCGGGCACGGACGAGACGACCTGAAGCCCCCGGCGAGCCTTCTAAGGAGCGGCGGAACGCAGCCCCACACCCCTGGAGTCACCATCCGGCCCATCGCCCCCCTCAGACTCTCGTAACACCAACGGCAACGGATCCGCCGACTCCAGCTCCGGATCGTCGACCCGGAAGGTCCGCACCCGCCCTGGCTCCGAGTCGGGCGTCTCGAACCGTACGGTGACCCGTCCCAGGCCGCTGCCCTGCACCCACCCGTGCCCGAACCCGGCGTGCCGCACATCGTGCCCGGCGGGCCACCGCCGCTCGGCCGGCGCGGGCCGCTCCTCGACGACCGGCGCCGCGGAGTGCTCCTCGACGGGGCCCTCCGCGACCGCCCGCTCCCCGGCCGCCTGCGCGAACAGGTCCTCCTGCGTGTAGTCGGCGAGCCCGCTCACACCCACGCCGAGCAGCCGCACGCCGCCCGTCGTGTCGACCGAGTCCAGCAGTCTGGCCGCCGCCTCACGGATCACCCCGGGATCGTCCGTCGGCCCGCGCAGCGTCTCGGACCGGGTGCGTGTCGAGAAGTCGTACCGCCGCACCTTCAGCACGATGGTCCGCCCTGACAGCCCGGCCCCCCGCAGCCGCTGTACGCAGCGGTCGGCGAGCCGCTGCACCTCCAGCCCGACCCGCAGCCGGTCGTGGATGTCCACGTCATAGGTGTCCTCGACCGACACCGACTTCGCTTCCCGCTCCGCCACCACGGGCCGGTCGTCCCGCGCCAGGGCCATGGCGTAGAGCCCGTGCCCGTGCGCCTTCCCCAGCAGCCGCACCAGCTCGTCCTCACCGGCCTCGGCGATCTCCTCGACCGTGGTGATCCCGGCCCGCCGGAGATGGTCGCCCGTGGCCGGCCCGACTCCCGGCAGGGTCCGCACCGACATCGGCCCCAGCATCGCCCGCTCCGTCCCCGGCTCGATCACCACCAGCCCGTCGGGCTTGGCCTGCTCCGAGGCGATCTTCGCGAGCATCTTGGACGCGGCAAGCCCCACCGACCCCGTGAGTCCCGTGACGGCCCGGATGTCCGCACGCAGCTTCACCCCGGCCAGCCGCGCCGACCGCTCGTCCCAGGCCGCTCCTCCGGCCTCCAGGTCCACGAACGCCTCGTCCAGGCTCAGCGGCTCGACCAACGGCGACAGCGCACCCAGCAACTCCATCACCCGCTCGCTGATCGCGCGGTAGAACCCGAAGCGCGGCACGAGATATGCGGCGTTGGGCGCCAGCCGCCGGGCCTGCGCCATGGGCAGCGCCGAGTGCACCCCGAAGACCCGGGCCTCGTACGACGCGGTCGCGACCACACCCCGCGGCCCGAGCCCGCCCACGATCACGGCCTTCCCGCGCAGGCTCGGCTTGGACGCCTGCTCCACCGAAGCGAAGAAGGCGTCCATGTCGAGATGCAGGATCGTGGGCGCGGTTCTCACAACTCCGATGCTGCCCTACGCCACTGACAACGCCGTGGCGAACCCTCCCGACCGTCCTGGGAGATACCGCTTGCGGGCCGACGCGGAAACGTCCCGCCTACCACGGCCGCACGCACACCACACCGTCCAGCGGGTCAGACGGCCCGGTTCCGCCGCCGCGCCAGCTCGTCCGCCGGATTGGGTCCGACCAGGGTCTCGCCGGTGTCGATCCGCTCCCCGTGCAGCTGGGACAACGCGCTCTCGACGTCCCGCCACACCACGCCCACGGCGATCCCAAAGACGCCCTGGCCCCCTTGGAGCAGGGCATGGACCTCGTCCGGCGAGGTGCACTCGTAGACCGTCGCGCCATCACTCATCAGTGTCATCCGCTCCAGGTCGCGGAAACCGCGTTCCCTGAGGTGCTGGACCGCCGTGCGGATGTTCTGCAGCGACACCCCGGTGTCGAGGAACCGCTTGACGATCTTCAGGACGACGACGTCCCGGAAGCTGTACAACCGCTGTGTCCCGGACCCGTAGGCGGGGCGCACACTCGGCTCGACGAGACCGGTGCGGGCCCAGTAGTCCAGCTGCCGGTAGGTGATACCGGCGGCCGCGCAGGCCGTGGGGCCGCGATAGCCGATCTGCTCGGACGCCATGGACGTCGTCCCTCCGCTGCTCGGCACCGCCGACGGTCGCCGCGGAGCGTGCTCGGCCGCACCGTCGGGCTGGGGATACCCCTCGCCCGAAAGGAGCCGAGAGCCGGGGGGAGCGTACGGACCACTCACCCTGAGACTGCGCTCGGGGCCGCCCCCAGCCGTACCGTCGCCGCTGCTGCTCACGCCGACCTCCGTCCTTGACCTGCCTTCTCGACGGTAGGCAGTCACCCGGGGTGCGTCAACGATCGCCACACTCGCCACGCCGAGTGATAATCACCCTAAGAGTGGTTTCCCGTGCCCCACCGCGGGGAAAGGCTAGCCGAATGCCTTCGGCACAGGCCGTGTGACGCTCTCACGCGCCACCGGCACATGCGGGCAATTCACCCGTCACACATACGGCGGCGGCCCTGCCGCGGACTCATCGTCCGCCGGGCCGCCCCACACGTCTCACGACCGCTGCCGCTCCCTGCCGGGCCGGGCACTCACCGGCCTCCGGAGCTCACTGGCTGCTGCTGCCGAAGTCCTCCGGGGAGATCTGGTCGAGGAACTCGCGGAACTTCTCCACCTCGTCCTCCTGCTCGTCCGGGATCGCGATACCGGCGTCGTCCAGCACCGTGTCACTCCCGTAGATCGGCGTCCCGGTGCGCAACGCCAGCGCTATGGCGTCGGACGGGCGGGCGCTCACCTCGACGCCACTGGCGAAGACCAGCTCCGCGTAGAAGACGCCCTCACGCAGGTCCGTGATACGCACTTCCGTGAGCTCCTGACCGACGGCTTCCAGCACGTCCTTGAACAGGTCGTGGGTCAGCGGCCGCGCCGGAGCCATGCCCTGCTGGGCGAAGGCGATCGCCGTCGCCTCGCCCGGCCCGATCCAGATGGGGAGGTAGCGGTCGCCTCCCACTTCACGCAGCAGCACGATCGGTTGGTTGGAGGGCATCTCGACCCGGACACCTACGACATCGAGCTCGTTCACACAGCAACCCTAGGCCGTGCTCGGGACGTTTGGGTAGTCGGGCAGAGATCGGGCGCCTGATCCGGCCCCCACGCGTCCGGCCGCCTCATGGCAGCCGCACCCCGAGCGCCGTCTGCACCAACGCGGCGTGCAGCTTCACCGTGAGCCCCGCCAGCTCCTTCGTACGGGCCTCCGCATGAGCCCTGGTCTGCGGGTTCCGGTGCCGCTTCAGCGGGGCGACCACCTGGTCCACGAGCCCGGCCTCGCGATCGGCGGCGGCCTTCATCACCCGCAGATGCCGCGGCTCGATCCCGAACCGCCCCAGCTCGGCGACGAGCGCCGCCACAGTGACCGCCTCCGCCTCGAACGCACCGTCCTCCAGTGGAGTGACCAGCCCGTACGACTCCCACTCCCTGAGCTCCTCCTCGTCCACCCCGGCGGCGGCGAGCAGCTCCTCACGACCGATCCTGGCAGCCGTGGGCGGCCCCTCGGAGGACTCGGGCGCGGAATCGCCCTCACGCTGACGGCCCACGGTCGGCAGCGGGGCGGCCTCACCGCGCTCCATGGCCTCCAGGTGCTCGCGAATCACCTTCAGGGGCAGATAGTGATCCCGCTGCATCCTCAGGACGTGCCCCAGGCGCTCGACGTCACGGGCGCTGAACTTGCGATACCCCGAAGGGGTCCGCTGTGGCTCGATGAGACCCTCCGACTCCAGGAAGCGGATCTTGGAGATGGTCACTTCGGGGAACTCGTCGCGCAGCGCGTTCAGCACCGTGCCGATGCTCATCAGCCCACTGTCCGTGGCGGCGGCGCCGTGCCCGGCACCGCCGCTCGGTGTATGAAGCATGGACCTTCCCTGACGGACGGACCTTCGCTGGGGTTCCCCGGAGGCAGTCCGGGTCAGTAGCCCCGCTGGCTGGCGTAGAAGACCAGCCGGTACTTGCCGATCTGCACCTCGTCACCGTTGCTCACGGCGACCTGGTCGATCCGCTCACGGTTCACGTACGTGCCGTTCAGGCTGCCCACGTCGGCCACCGTGAACGAGCCGTCCTGACCGCGACGGAACTCCACGTGCCGCCGGGAGACCGTGACGTCGTCCAGGAAGATGTCGCTCTGCGGATGACGGCCGGCCGTGGTCAGATCGCCGTCCAGCAGGAAGCGGCTGCCCGAGTTCGGCCCACGGCGCACGACCAGGAGCGCGGAACCCAGCGGCAGCGCGTCCACGGCCGCCTGCGCCTCGGGAGACAGCGTCGGCGTGGGCGTCTGGCCGGTGGCCTCGGCGTCGTAGGCCTCGAGTCCGGAGATGGAGATCGTGGAGGTCGTCTCGGAGGGACGCTCCGGAGTCGCGCCCGCCCGCAGCGGCGCGCCGCAGTTGGAGCAGAAGCGGCTGTTCTCCGCGTTGCGGTTGCCGCACCTCGTACACACCAGGGCCGACATAGGATCCTCCTGCCGCGGCTGCCCACCAGGAGCATTGGACGCATACGGGTCGGAAAACCCTCCACCCGCACTTGAGGGTTGCCCGAAACCTATGCCGCCGGGCTGCGCAGGGTCAACCGACGGCGCGCCCTGACCTCCGGGAACGTCGCCGCCCGGACCGCCGACCTGGTCCCGGAACAGCGGCCGCTGGCCCTCCGCGTCAGGCTGTGCGCGATGACGGGCGGTCGCATTGTCGCTGCCCTCTCGCGGGCTCTTGCCGAACAACTTCGCAAACAACTTCACGGGCGATTCCCCTTGACCGAAACAGACCCGCCCGTGGGGCAGGACGAACCCTGACTGAACACTCTGGCCGACCCGGACATCCTGACAACGTCCGTCTGCACCAGACAGTTTCCACCACGCACCACCCATTCGGTGCGCCGACCCCCCGCAACCTCATGCCCTCGCCGGACGCCGCCCATGCACCGCCGGTTCACTGGGAGGACGACCGAGCGTAGTCAGGCCGCTTCGCCGCTCGCAAGGCGTCCACGACGATCTTGGTCGACCGCTCCACGGTGACGATGGCCTGTTCCTTCTCGAGAGTCTGCACCACGCCTCCGGGGATGTTGAGCGCCGGCTCGAGGTCCTGCGACTTGCCGATGACCTTGAAACGATAGGGCGCGTTGATCTTGTTCCCGTCGACGCTCACACCCTTGCCGGAGTCCGTGAGATACGTACCGGCGACGACCCGTACGCCGTTCACCTGGATCGCCTCGGCGCCCGCCGCACGCAGTTCCTGGACCGCGTCGAGCAGCATGTCCGACTCGACCGTCCCCTTCGTGTCCTCGATGGTCATGGTGATGCCAGGCCCCTGCGCGGCCACCGTGCCCGCCAGGATGCCGAGTTGCCGCTCCTTCTCGATCGTCTGCTTCCGGGCCTCCTCGGCCTGGTCCGAGCTGTTCTCGAGCTCGTCGCGCTGCTTCTCGAGTCCCTGCTTCTCGTCCTCAAGACGCTGGGTACGGTCATCCAGTTCATCGAGGATGCGGACAAGATCTTCCTGGCGCGCACCGCGCAGGGCGCTGTCACTGTCGCTGTTCGAGGCCACCTGCACCGCCAGCCCGAAACCGAGGCCGAACAGCAGCAGCGCGACGATGAGTTGGGCCCGGCTGACCCGAGGCGGCCACAACCCCTGCACCAGCCGCTGCCGACCGGTCAGCCGAGGCTCGGGCGCCACCTCCGGCTCCGGATCAGGCACCGGCTCAGGCGTTGACTCAGGAGGCTCAGGAGTGTCCTGGGCGGCGGGCTCCGCCGCGGCCACCTCCTGGGGCAGCTCCTTGCGAAGCCGGTTCCCGCCCTCGCCGCTCCCGCCGCGCTGCTCCGCGCGCGTGTCGCCGTTCTCCTCGGCGCGCTTCTCGTCGTTCTCGCTCATCGGCCTCACGCCCGGAACACGTGCCGGCGGATCGCCGCGGCGTTGGAGAAGATCCGGATGCCGAGGACGACCACCACACCGGTGGACAGCTGGGCGCCCACGCCCAGCTTGTCGCCCAGGAACACGATCAACGCGGCCACGACCACGTTCGACAGGAACGACACCACGAAGACCTTGTCGTCGAAGATGCCGTCGAGCATGGCGCGCAGACCGCCGAAGACGGCGTCGAGCGCCGCCACGACAGCGATCGGCAGATAAGGCTCGACCACCGCCGGAACCTCAGGCCGGACCAACAGGCCGGCCACGACTCCCACGACGAGGCCCAGTACGGCGATCACGATGTGCCCTTCTCGCTCTTCTCAGTGCTCGGCTGTGCTGTACGTACGATCACACTCGGTGCGGCAGGCAGCCGAAGGTCGTCCTCCGCGGAGATGGCCGTCCTGACTCCGTAACTCTCCTGGAGCGCGTTCAGATACAACCCGTCCGCGCTGTTCTGGAACCGCGTGCTCAGCCGCTGCCCGTCCCCCACCGCGAGCACCGTGTACGGCGGCACCAGCGGTTTGTTGTCGACCAGTATCGCGTCCCCCGCGGCCCTGATCGCGGACAGCGCCGTCAGCCGCTGCCCGTTGATGGAGACGGCCTCGGCGCCCGACTCCCACAGCCCGTTGACCACGCGCTGCATGTCCCGGTCACGCACCCGGCCGGTGTCCGAGAACCCGGAGGCCTCGCGCGGGTCGCCGTCACCGCCCGCGCCGGTGTCCTTGGCGTCGTTCACCACGAGCTTCACGCCGGGACCGTGCACCGCCGCGGCGCCCGACATGATGCCCACCAGATCGGAGTCGGCGCTGCCACTGTGCTTCAGCGCCTCGCGCTGCCGGGCGCTCACGTCCGCGCGCAGCTCGTCGACGGAGTCCTCCAGCTTGTCCGCCGCCTCGCTCTCCCGGTCGATGCGGTCGACCAGCTCTTCCCGCTCCTTGGCGACGACCGGTGCGGCGACCCGCGCCTGTGCCGCTCCGACGGTCACGACCAGGGCCGCGAGCACCAGTCCCGCCGCGAGCCCCAGCTTCGCCCTGAGGGTCTTCGGCATGCCGGCGTCGCCCGCGGCCTTCTTCCGCTCGGCGGCCTCGGCATATCCGTCGTCGAGGCTGTGGTCCATGACGTTGTTGAGCAATGACATGGACGCATCGGGGCGCCGGGGCCGCGTCGGTGTGCTCCGAATGGGGGGTTGCTGCGGCATGCCGCACATCGTCGCACGTCGCGGCCGCTACCTCCGAACGGCCCCACCGGCGTGCCGGACAGGCCCCGTTGGGGACACTTGTCCGGCACGCACGCGTGCAGCTCGTTCTACCGTCCGGCGCTGTCCACGACGGCCGACCACTCGTCGAGCAGTGCCTGCGCGGATGCGTCGTCCGGCCCCTCGGCCCACAGGTGGGTGACGGCCTCCGCCGGATCGGGCAGCACCATCACCCAGCGCCCGTCGGTCTCGACCACACGCACGCCGTCAGTGGTGTCCACGAAGCGATCTCCGGCCTCCTCGACGACCCGCCGCATCACGAGACCCTTGACAGCCCACGGGGTCGCCAGATCCCTCTTCAGGACGTGCGCCCGCGGGATCCGGGCGTCGATCTGGCTGAGCGTGAGCTGCGTCCGCGCCACGAGCCCGATGAGCCGTACGAAGGCAGCGGTGGCGTCGTACACGCTGCTGAACTCGGGGACGATGAAGCCGCCCTTGCCGTCACCGCCGAAGATCGTCCCTTCCTCTCCACCGACGCGCGTGAGGTCGTCGGGAGAGGTCGTCGTCCACTCGACCTGGGTCCCGTGGTAGGCCGCCACCTGCTCGGCGATCCGGGTCGTGGTCACCGGGAGCGCGACCCTGCCGCTACGCCGCTCGGCGGCCACGAGGTCCAGCATCACGAGGAGCGCCCGATCGTCCTCGATGATGCGTCCCTTCTCGTCGACGAGGGACAGCCGCTCACCGACCGGGTCGAACCGCACCCCGAAGGCGGCACCGGAGGACGCCACGATCTCCCCGAGACGCACCATCCCCGATCGCCGCATGTCGGCCGTCTCCGTCGGCCTGGACTCGTCCAGACCGGGATTGATCGTCAGCGAGTCGACACCGAGCTTCCCGAGCAGAGACGGCAGCACGAGTCCCGCACTGCCGTTGGACGCGTCCACGACGACCTTCAACCCGGACTCGGAGATGCCCGTCGTGTCGACGTTCCGCAGCAACGACCCGGTGTACGAGTCGAAGACGCTGGCCGGGAAGTGCAGATCCCCGATCTCACCGGGGAACGCCCGACGGTACTCCTGCCGCGCGAACACCCGGTCCAGCTTCCGCTGACTGCCCTGCGACAGGTCGGCACCGTTCCCGTCGAAGAACATGATGTCCACGGAGTCCGGCACCCCGGGCGTGGTACGGATCATGATCCCGCCCGCACTGCCCCGCGCGGTCTGCTGCCGGGCCACGGGCAGCGGGACATTCTCCAGATCCCGTACGTCGATGGCGCTGGCCTGCAGCGCGGAGATCACCGCCCGCTTCAGAGCCCGGGCGCCACGGGAGTGGTCCCGGGCCGTCGTGACGGTCGAGCCCTTCTTCAGGGTGGTCGCATACGCACCGGCAAGCCGCACGGCCAGCTCCGGCGTGATCTCGACGTTCAGGATTCCGGACACCCCGCGGGCACCAAAGAGGTGCGCCTGCCCCCTGGACTCCCAGATGACCGACGTGTTGACGAATGCGCCGGCCTCGATGGTCTTGAACGGATAGACCCGCACATTGCCCTGGACGATCGATTCTTCACCGATCAGACACTCATCACCGATGACCGCCCCGTCCTCGATCCGCGCCGCGCGCATGATGTCGGTGTTCTTCCCGACCACGCACCCGCGCAGATTGCTGTGCGGCCCCACGTAGACATTGTCGTGAACGACGGACTTGTGCAGAAAGGCGCCGCTCTTGACCACCACGTTGGAACCCACGACGGAGTGCTCGCGGAGCTCCGCGCCGGCCTCGACCTTGGCGTAGTCCCCGATGTAGAGAGGACCGCGGAGCACGGCGTCGGGATGCACCTCCGCGCCCTCGGCAACCCAGACTCCTGCCGAGATCTCGAAGCCGTCGATGTCGACGTCGACCTTGCCCTCCAGGACGTCGGCCTGCGCCTTCACATAGCTCTCGTGCGTTCCGACGTCCTCCCAGTACCCCTCGGCAATGTAGCCGTAGACGGGCTTGCCTTCCTTCATCAACTGCGGGAAGACATCGCCGGACCAGTCGACGGGCACATCGGGCTCGACATAGTCGAAGACCTCGGGCTCCATCACGTAGATGCCGGTGTTCACCGTGTCCGAGAAGACCTGGCCCCAGGTGGGCTTCTCGAGGAAGCGCTCCACCTTGCCTTCCTCGTCGACAATGGTGATGCCGAATTCCAGCGGATTGGGAACACGCGTCAAGCAAACCGTGACCAGCGCACCCTTTTCCTTGTGGAAATTGATGAGCTCGGTGAGGTCGAAATCCGTCAGAGCATCGCCGGAGATGACGAGGAAGGCATCGTCCTTCAAGGCCTCTTCGGCGTTCTTGACGCTTCCGGCGGTACCGAGTGGCTTCTCCTCATTGGCATAGGTCAGTTCCATACCGAGCTCTTCGCCGTCACCGAAGTAGTTCTTGACCAGCGAGGCCAGGAACTGGACAGTAACAACGGTTTCATTGAGCCCATGCCTTTTGAGCAGCCGCAGAACGTGCTCCATGATCGGGCGATTGGCCACGGGCAGGAGCGGCTTGGGCATGCTTGAGGTCATGGGGCGAAGACGCGTGCCTTCGCCTCCGGCCATCACGACGGCCTTCATGTCGGAAGCGTCCTCCTCTAAGAGACGACGGTCTAGCCGACTTCCCCCGCCAGGATTGTCCCCCACTTTTCGACCACCGGCCATCGGACAGCCACGGTGGGACCAATCCGCAAGTTCAATCGGCCATGGCGTCCGCACGGACCAAGCGGCGGACTTGTACCACGTAGAGGACTCCTGCCCACCAGTACAGCGTTGTACCCCATCCTGCGAACGCCCATCCGAAAATAGCAGCGAGTGACGAGATCCAACCGCTTCCGTCACTGAGCAGGAGCAGCGGGAAGGCATACATCAGGTTGAAGGTGGCGGCCTTGCCCAGGAAGTTCACCTGGGGCGGCGGATAGCCATGACGGCGGAGGATGCCCACCATCACCAGCAGAACCAGCTCGCGCAGCAGAAGTGCAGCGGTCAACCAGAGAGGCAGAATCTCGCGCCAGGTGAGACCGACCAATGTCGAGAGAATGTAGAGCCGGTCGGCCGCGGGGTCGAGAAGCCGGCCGAGACTGCTGATCTGGTTCCAGCGCCGTGCGAGCTTGCCGTCCAGGTAGTCGGTGATGCCGCTCAGGGCCAGTACCAGAAGGGCCCATCCGTCACTCTTGGGCCCACCGAACTCAGGCCTCAGAATCAGCCACAGGAAGAGGGGCACGCCGACGAGCCGAGCCATGCTGAGGATGTTCGGGATGGTGAGCACACGGTCCGTCTGGACGCGAGTCTCCTGAACCTCCACCCGGGGGCCTCCTGTGGGAAACGTGCCAACGATGCTCACTGACCTTACCTCAACGCAAAAAAGCTCTGGCTCTCGGGCTGTGTGCCCAAGAGCCAGAGCTCTAAAAGGAGTTCGGCGGCGTCCTACTCTCCCACAGGGTCCCCCCTGCAGTACCATCGGCGCTGAAAGGCTTAGCTTCCGGGTTCGGAATGTAACCGGGCGTTT
>NZ_JBITGX010000030.1:0-85951 GCF_044457425.1 Streptomyces sp. NPDC050546 | reverse complement strand
GGGGGGCGTGTGGGGGGGGTGGGGGGGGTTGTGGGGGGGGGGGGGGGGGTTTTTTTGGGGGGGGGGGGGGGGGGGGGGGGGGGGCGGGGGGGGGGTGTGTGGGGGGGTGGGGGGGGGGGGGGGCGGGGGGGCCCCCCCCCCCCCCACCAAAAGGGGTGAACGGTCGTAACTTTCCCGTGCGGGTCGCGTTCCGTCGCGCTAGGAGATCAAGCGGACACGGATCGTCATACCGCGGCCAACTCCCGTCGCTCCGCCCGGCGTCGCGCGGCGGCCTCCGGGTCGAGCGCCGGTACGGCGGCCAGCAGCTGCCTGGTGTAGGGCTCTCGTGGCGCCCCGTACACCTCGGCGACGGGCCCTTCCTCGACGATTCCGCCCTTCCGCATCACCGCGACCCGGTCGCTGACCTGGCGTACGACGGCCAGGTCGTGCGCGATGAAGACCAGTGCGAGTCCGAGTTCGCGCCGCAACTCCCCCAGCAGGTCGACCACATGCGCCTGGGTGGTGACGTCGAGGGCCGAGACCGGCTCGTCGCAGACGATGACGCGCGGGTCGGCCGCGAGCGCCCGCGCGATCCCGACGCGCTGGCGCTGGCCGCCGCTGAACTCGTGCGGGTAGCGGTCGTGGTGCGCCGCTTCGAGCCCCACGCGCTCCAGCAGTTCCGCCACGCGCTCCCGGATGCGCCCCTGCGCGGACTCGCCGCGGGCGCGGAGCGGATCGGCGATGGACTCGCCCACGCTGCGGCGGGGGTTGAGGGAGGAGACGGGATCCTGGAAGACCATCTGCACAGCCGGGTTCACCCCGGTGTGGGCGCGGCCCTCGAACCTCAGCGATCCGGCCGTCGGCTCCAGCAGCCCTACGAGCATGCGCCCCAGAGTCGTCTTCCCGCTGCCGCTCTCGCCCACGATGCCGAGCGTCTCACCGCGCCGCAGGGTCAGCGACACATCGTCCACGGCCGTGAACGCCCGCTTCCCGCGCCCGAACACGCGCCTCAGGCCGCTCGCCTCCAGCACGACCTCCTCAGCCTGCCCGGCCTGCCCGGCCTGCCCGGCCTGCTCGGCCACCCCGACCTCCCCGGCCTGCTCGGCCTCTCCGTGCGCCGGGGAGGCCTTCCGGGGCGCCGGGGAGGCCTTCCGGGGCGCGTCCAGCCGTGGCACCGCGGCCAGCAGTTCCCGGGTGTACGGCTGGGCCGGCGCGCCCAGCACTCCCGACACCGGGCCGTCCTCGACCGCCCGCCCGTGCCGCATCACCAGCACCTCGTCGACGCTCTCGGCGGCGACGCCCACGTCGTGGGTGACGAGCAGCAGGCCCATGCCGGTCTCCTCGCGCAACGTGTGCAGCAGATCGAGGATCTGGGCCTGGACGGTGACGTCGAGGGCGGTCGTCGGCTCGTCGGCGATCAGCAGACGGGGTTCGCACGCGAGCGCCATGGCGATCAGGGCGCGCTGGCGCATCCCGCCGCTGAACTCGTGCGGCCGGGAACGCGACCGCCGGGCCGCGTCCGGGATGCCCACCCGGTCCAGTACACCGACGGCACGCGCGCGTGCCGCCCGCCGGGACACGCGCGCGTGGGCGCGGTACACCTCGGCGATCTGGTCACCGATCGCGTAGTACGGGTCGAGGGAGGACAGCGGATCCTGGAACACCATCGCGGCCCGGCCGCCGCGCAGCCGCCGCAACTCCTCGTCGGAGGCCCGCTGTACATCGGTGCCGGCCACCTCGACCGAGCCCCCGACCCGCGCTCCCGTGCCGCGGTGCAGGCCGAGCAGGGCGGCCGCCACGGTGGACTTGCCGGAGCCGGACTCGCCGACCAGGGCCAGGGCGGCGCCCTGTTCCAGGCGGAAGGAGAGTCCGTCGACGGCACGCAGGTCGCCGAAGTCCACGCTCAGGTCCGTCACGTCGACCAGGCTCAGGCCGGTCATGTCGGCCAGGCTCATGTCAGCACCACCCGTCGGTCGGCCACCGCGTACAGCACGTCCGCGACAGCGTTGGCCAGAACAACGAAGAAACCGGTCACCAGGACCATCCCGACGACCACCGGCAGGTCGACGACCCGCACCGCGCCCACCAGCGCCTGTCCGATGCCGGGCAGCCCGAAGAGCGTCTCGGTGAGGACGGCACCGCCGAAGAGCACCCCGAGGTTGTTGGCGTTCACGGCGATGAGCGGTGCCACCGCGCCGCGCAGGGCGTGCCGCCCGATGATGGCCCGCTCCCCGATGCCGTACGCGCGGAAGGTCCGTACATGGTCCTCGGCGAGGGTCTCCAGCATCGCGGCCCGGGTCAGCCGGGCGTAGGTGGCCGACTCGATCAGCGCGAGCGACAGCCAGGGCAGCAGCAGGTTCCAGGCCCACTGCTCGGGGTCGTCGGTGAGGGGGACGTACTGCGGGAACGGCAGCAGTTGCAGCTGTCCGCAGACGACGATCATCAGGACCAGGCCGATGACGAAGACGGGCGTGGCCGTGCCGACCAGCGTGAGGCCGGTCAGCAGCCGCTCCGTGAGCCGGCCGCGTCGCCACACCGACAGCACGCCGGTGCCGATGCCGATGACCAGCCACAGCACCATGGCGCCGAGCGCGAGCGAGCCGGTGACCGGCAGCTTCGCCAGGATCAGGTCCGTGACCGGCTGGTCGCTCCGGTACGACAGGCCGAGGCAGGGCGCCGGGCAGTGCTGCACGGAGGTACCGGTCGAGAAGTCCTGGCCGGCGACGAGGCCCGACAGGAAGTGCCAGTACCGCACGTACAACGGGTCGTCGAGCCTCAGCTGCTGGGCGACCTGGTGGACCTGTTCCGGTGAGCAGCGCGGGCCGCAGGTGATCTGGGCGACGTTGCCGGGCGTGGCGTAGAAGACGACGTAGATGATCACGGAGAGGGCGAAGAGGGTGACCAGGGCGCCCAGCAGACGGCGCAGCACGAAACCACCGAAGCCGCTCATGCCGCACCTCCGCCCTTGGCCGCCTTGGCCTCTCCCCTGGCCGCCTTGGCCTCTCCCCTGGCCGCCTTGGCCTCCCGCTTCCGTCCTGTCCCGATGCTCAGCCGTGAGGCCGCGCGCGGGTCGAGGGCGGTGCGCACATCGTCGCCGAGGACGGTCAGGGCCAGCACGGTCACGAACAGCGCGCCCGCGGGCAGCAGCAGGTACTGCGGTGCCGCCTGGTACCAGACGTCGGCCGCGGTGAGCATCTGCCCCCAGGACGGCGTCGGCGGCTTCACGCCCACGCCGAGGAAGGACAGCGCCGCCTCGACGGTGATGTTCTGCGGGATGAGCAGCGCCGAGTACGTGATGACGGGCGCCGCGAGGCCCGGCAGCAGTTCGCGGCGGGCGATCCGCGCGGCGCCCCAGCCGCTGAGCCGTGCCGCGGAGACGTGGTCGAGCTGCTTGAGGGTGAGCGTCTGCGCGCGCACCATCTTGGCCAGCGTGCCCCAGCCGGCGACCAGCCCCACGACGAGGGCGACCAGCACGGGACGCGGGAAGCTCGTGGGCACGATGGCGAGCAGGGCCAGCGCGATGACCATCAGGGGCACGGACAGGAAGATGTCGGCGATCCGGGTGACGGCGAGATCCAGCCAGCGGTTGCCGAGCCCCGCGACGACGCCCAGCACGACACCGAGCAGCACCTGCACCACCGTGGCCGCCAGGGCGACGCCCAGCGACACGCGTGCGCCGTAGGTCAGCCGGGCGAACAGGTCGCGTCCGGTCTGCGGTTCGACGCCGAGCCAGTGATCACCGCTGATGCCGCCGAGCGGGCCGATGGGCACGCCCCCGCGCGCGGAGTCGACCAGGGAGGGGTGGTAGGTGGTCGGGTCCTGGCCCTCCAGCGCCGTGAGCAGGGGCGCGGCGAGCGCGATCAGGACGAGCAGGGCGACGACGGCCGCCGCGACGAGGGCGGCGCGCTGCGTGCGCAGCCGCCGCCAGAACTGACGGGCCCCCGAGGCCCCCGGAGCGGACGCCCCGGGAGCCTCGACGGCGAGAACTGCCTCGCTCACGGCGCTACTTCACCGCGACCTGGGAGATGTCCAGCACACCGGTCCAGTTACTGATCACGATGTTCTTGACGTCCTCGCCGTACAGGCGCTTGTAGACGGGGTGGAACAGCGGGACGGTCAGGGCCTTCTCGCCGATCTTCTTGTCCAGCGCGCCCCACCTCTTGGCGGCCTGGTCAAGATCCGTCAACTTGTTGATCGCGTCAATCTCGGCATTGACCGACTTGTCGTTCAGCTGGCCCGTGTTGAAGTTCGCGCCGTCCTTGACGATCTGCCGACCGTCGAAGATCGGGGCGAGGAACGGACCGCCGGAGGGCCAGTCGGCACCCCAGTGGGCGAGGAAGAAGCCCGGCTCGGTCTTCACGTTGTGGATCTTGTCGGAGTAGTCGTTCTCCTCCAGCCCCTGGAGCTTGACCGTGATGCCGGCCTTCTTGAGCGCGTCCTGGACGGCGGTCGCGATCTCCGGGCTGGTCTCGAAGTCCTGGGCGTTGGAGTGCGTCAGCGTGACGGTGAGCCCGTCCGGATGACCGGCTTCCCTCAGCAGCTCCCTGGCCTTCTGCGGATCACCGCTCTTCCCCGCCGGGAACAGGTCGTAGGGCGTGTGCCCGAAGGACTTCTGGTCGGGCAGGAAGGTGGTCGCGGGCTCCGCGAGCGCCGAACCGCCGGCGGCGTTCACCACCGACGACCGGTCGAGAGCGTACGAGATCGCCTGCCGCACCTTGACATCGTCGAACGGCTTGATGGCCGGGTTGAACGCGATGTAGTTGGTGTAGCCGAAGTGCCCGGTGCCGACGCGGGCGGCGAGCTCCTTGTCGCCGGTGACCTTGGCCAGCTCGGCCGGGCCGAGGTTGGTGTCCGTGGTGACCGCCGCGGCGTCCGCTCCCTGGGACGCGGACAGCCGCTGGTTGATCACGGAGGAGTCGAGCCCGGAGCGTACGTCGATCTTGTCCGGGTAGGCCTTGCGTTCGGCGTCGGTCGAGGCGGACCAGTGGGTGTTGCGCTCCAGGGTCAGCCGCTCACCGTCGTTCTCGTTCCGCACGACCTTGTACGGCCCGGAGGAGACCGGGTGCTCCTCGTACTTCGTGCCCGTGTCCTTGCCCTTCGGGACGGGCGTGAACTGCGTCTGCGTCGCCAGGTACGGGAACTCGCCCTCGGGTTTGTTCAGGTGGAAGACGATGGTCCGCTCGTCCGGCGTCGCGATCGCGTCGAGGCCCTTCTTGTCCTTGTAGGGGCCCTGGTAGTCGGCGGCCCCGACCAGCCAGTCCCGCAGGTAGGGGGCGCCGCCCGACAGCTCGGGGGCGAAGGAGCGCTCGATGCCGTACTTGATGTCGGCCGAGGTGATCGGGGTGCCGTCCTCGTACTTGAGGCCCTTCTTCAGGGTGTACGTCCACACCTTCGCGTCCTTGCTGGGTCGCCCGGTGTCGGTGGCGAGGTCGGGGACGACCTCGGTACCCGCGGCGCCGTCCTCGCGGTTGCGGGTGGTGAGCGTGCGGAAGACTAGGGACGGGACGTTGCCGCCGCCGGAGGTGTACAGGCGTGCCGGGTCGAAGTCCTCCTGAGGGGTGGCGTTCAGGACCGTGAGGGTGCCGCCCTTGTGGGGCGTGGAGTCACCGCCGGCGCCCTTGGCATCGTTGTCCTTCGGCCCGCAGGCGGCGGCACCCGCTGCCAGGACCAGGCTGACGGATGCCGCGGCCACGCGGCGCGCTGTGACGGACGGTTGGCGCATCGGAATGACGACCTCTCGATGATGTCTCGGATCCCGAGACGAGATGACGAAGGGTGAGACGAAAGAAGACAGACGTCTGCCCGGCGCCGGGTCGTCGAAGTAGCCATGGCCGAAACAGCCATGGCCGAAACAACCGTGGCAGAAGAAGCCGTGACCGAGGAAGCCGTGACCGGCTCACGGAGGTCATGGGATTTCGCGACGCGCGCCTGTGGCGGGCGTCAGCAACAGTGAATGTCGGCCACGCAGAGCGGGGTCACGCCGATGAGCGCCAGCTCGATGGCGGCGCGAACGGAGGCGGGACGGGGCGACATGCGCAGAAATATGTACGACTTTTCTGCGCATGTCAACGCGCGACGCGGGCCCGCCCCGGCGCTGCCCGTCAATTCCCGCCCCGGTGCTGCCCGTCAATTCCCGGGGTAGGCCCAGGGGTTGGGACGGCAGCGAATGCCGTCATGGTCGAGGAACTTGGTCTGCTGCTGCATCACCGGCGCGAGGTCGCCGTCCTTGTCGCAGGTGACGTGGTTGTAGCCGAGGCGGTGTCCGACCTCGTGGTTGATCAGCATCTGCCGGTAGGCGTGGATCTTGTCGCCGTACGTCGGCGAACCCTGCGCCCACCGGTAGGCGTTGATCATCACGCGCTCGGTCGCGGCCGAGTCGCAGGAGACGTTGTCCACGGTGGTGTCGAGGCCGGACTTGGCACACCAGTCGGCGGTCGTGCCGGGGCTGGCGAGAGTGATCACGAAGTCGGGATTGCCGGAGTAGACGCGCTCGAAGGTGTGCGCTCCGTTGTGGGCCCAGCTGCGCTGGTCGTTGAGCGTCTTCTGCACGGCCTCGGCGAAGAGCTCGCCGTCCAGCCCGAGTCCCTGCTCCACGTCCACGCGGTAGGTGTGCTTCTGCCCCTGACCGGGCGCCTTCGCGATTCCGGGGACGGCGTCGAACTTGCCCGAGCCCTTGAGCTTGGCGCCGAGCGGGTACGTCCTGGCCATCTTCTCGTCGTACGTGAGCGGCTTCGCGTCGGATTCCGGGGCGGGGGTCTGCCCGCCGCCGTGGGGCGCGGGGTCCCGGGCGTCGCGCGCCTGGTCGGTGGCGGACTGCGACTGCACCCCGGCACCGCCCTGGTCGTCGGCGACCTGGCCGGCGACGACCACGGCCAGCACGGTGGTGACGGCGGCGGCCGCGATGCCGGTGAAGGTACGGCCCTTGCCGCCCTTGACCGGCGGCGCGGGCACACCGGTCGGCTCCGCGTCGTCGCGGTCGCGGTCACGGTCGAAGTCGCGGTCGTAGCCGTCGAAGGGGGTGCCGGCCGGAGCACCCGCGTTCCAGTCCGTGACGGAGGCGTAGGCGTCCGCCGCGTGTGCGGAGGCGGCCGTACGGGGCGCGAAGACGTCGTCGCCTTCGCCGAAGGCGTCGACGTACTCCTGCCGAGGCCCGGGCACGGACGCCCGCCGCTGCCGCGGTATCGGAGCGGCGCCGCGGCCGTTCTCCCTCAACTCACCCCAGCCGCCGCCGGGTTCCCGCTGCTCGGGGTGGCCGCCCCGGGCATGGGGGAAGCCGTGCGCGGGCGTGCCGTCGGGCAGGCGCGGAACGCCGCGCCCCGGACCACCGTCCGGACGCCATCCGTCCGGCAGCTGCGGCATCCCGTACGGCGGCGTGCCGGAGCCCGGCGTGGGCCCGGAACCCGGCGCGGGCCGCGGCCCCGGCGTACGGCGAGGCCCGGCGCCCGGTGGCGGCCAGCCGCCCTGTCCGGCGCCGGGCGGTGCCGTCCGGCCTCCCCGGCTCGGGTCGGGCGCCTGGCCCTGCCCTGGTCTCTCTCCCTGCGCCGCACCGGCCCGGTCGTCCCGTACTGCGGTCGCGTCCGCGGTGTCGCCCTTGGCGACGGCCCCGCGGCGGCTGTGGCGTCCCACGTCGCGCCTCAGCCCCCCATGCTCTCGTCGGTGCTTTCTCTGTCGACGGCGTCGGCCCGGGCCCGCTCTGCGCGCCGCGTGCCCAACTCTCCGGAATCCGTGAGGAGTTCACGAAACGCCAGGGCCACCGTCTCCGGGTACTCCATCATGGCCACGTGCCCCGCGTCCGGCAACGTCACCAGCCGCGAGTCGCGAAAGGCCCGGGCCGCCTTCTGGGCCATGCGGAAGCCGACCAGTTGGTCACGGCCACCGTAGACGAGGAGGGTCGGCGCGAGAACGCGCTCGGCCTGGCGCCACAGCCCCTGCTGACCGCCCAGCGTGTACGCGTTGACGATCCCGCGCGCGGACCGCGCCATCGCGTCCCAGAAGTACGGCAGCCGAAGCCGCCGCTCCATCTCCTGCACGGCGTTGCGGAAACCTTCCGGCGTCACCATGCCCGGATCCCCGTAACACAGCGCCATCACACCGCGCACCCGCTGCTCCGCCGTCCAGGCGCGGGTGAGACGGGTGAAGAGCAGGGCGACACCGGGCACCGCCAGCAGCCCCGTGGGCACGGCGGAGCGCTGCACGCGGATTTCCGGCAGGGCAGGCGACACGAGCGTGAGCGTACGGACGAGATCGGGCCGTACCGCGGCGACACGGGTGGTGATGGCGCCACCGAGCGAGTTCCCGAACAGGTGGACGGGACCGCGCCCGGAGGCGTCGAGGTAACGGATGACCGCACGCGCGTGCCCCGTGACGGAGTAGTCGCCGTCGTCCGGCGGCGGGGAGTCACCGAAGCCCGGCAGGTCGACGGCCTCGCTGTCGACGACCCCCTCCAGCAGCGGCATCAGCGCCGACCAGTTCTGCGAGGAACCGCCCAGCCCGTGCACATAGAGCGCGGGAGGCAGCCCCTCGCGCGCGGGTGGTCGCGAGCGCACCGTCAGCGTGACCCCGGGCAGCTCGGCCGACCTCAGCCGCTCGCCCTCCGCGACCCTGACGCCCCCCACCTTCGGCAGCACATTGGCGGGCGGCACGAACGGCAGCTCGGTCGAAGACATGCGGCAATGTTACGAGACGATCACGCAGTGGCTCATGTGTTCGCCTGTGTTCGCCGTCACAAGAATCGGACAGGAGCAGTTCAGGGGATGCGCACTGCGTCACACCCCGGACGCGGATCGCATAGCGTCCGGATCGGGTGTCTCCTAGGCTCGTACAGAGGGCACCCGCGTGTGGCCCCTGCATCCTCAGGGACGTTCGTAGGAAGGGAGCCCAGCATGGCCGTAGACCCCACCGACCCCGAGACATTCGAGGCCGAGGACGCGCCTCAGGCGCAGGAGTACGACGTCGAGGCCCCCGAGGTCGACGCGGCCGAGCAGCACGCGGACCTCGCACCGGACCGCGACGACCCGCTGACCGGTGTCGAGCCGGACCGCGCCAACGAGGCCGACCTGGCGGAGCAGGCCCGGGTCGTCTCCCTCGACGAGGACGACTACCGGTGACGCTCCCCCACCGGGGGCGGCAAGCAGCGCTGTTGAACAGGAAAGAGGCTGCATTTTGCCCGCTCTGCCCCTGTTTGAAACCTTCGCAACCGCTTTCGCGACCGTCCGGTCCGTGAAATTCTGCGCTCTCACCGCGCACACCACGGTTACCGAAAAGTACGATGGCGACGCGGCCAGATCCGCACGTGGACGACTATGGGAGGCGGCGTGACAGCCATCGAGCAGACAGAGGCGGTTCGCCCGCGGGGCACACGCCTGCCACGCCGTGCCCGACGGAACCAGCTCCTGGGAGCCGCCCAGGAGGTCTTCGTGGCCCAGGGCTATCACGCGGCGGCGATGGACGACATCGCCGAGCGCGCGGGCGTCAGCAAGCCGGTGCTCTACCAGCACTTCCCGGGCAAGCTCGACCTCTATCTCGCACTGCTCGACCAGCACTGCGAGTCGCTCATCCAGGCCGTGCGCCACGCGCTGGCCTCGACGTCGGACAACAAGCAGCGCGTCCGGGCGACGATGGACGCGTACTTCGCGTACGTCGAGGACGACGGCGGTGCCTTCCGCCTGGTCTTCGAGTCGGACCTGACGAACGAGCCCGCCGTGCGCGAGCGCGTCGACAAGGTCACCAACGAGTGCGCGGAGGCGATCTGCGACGTCATCGCCGAGGACACCGGCCTGTCGCGAGCGGAGTCGATGCTGCTCGCCTCGGGCCTGGGCGGCCTGGCCCAGGTCGTCGCGCGGTCCTGGCTGCACAGCGACCGCAGTGTGCCCCGCGACCAGGCGGTGCAGCTGCTGACCTCGCTGGCCTGGCGCGGCATCGCGGGCTTCCCGCTGCACGGGACCGATCACCACTGACGGGCGCTCTGTTCCCGCCCGATGTTCGCTCGTGGCGTTCTCGGGCGGGGACTGAAGGTCCCCTCGCCGGGCTAATGTGTGCTGCGTACGGCGCGGAAGGTCGCGCACATCACTGACCGTCGGAGGGACATAGCCGTGGAGGTCAAGATCGGCGTGCAGCACGCGCCCCGCGAGATCGTTCTGGAGAGCGGTCAGAGTCCCGAGGAGGTCGAGCGCGTTGTGGCCGAGGCACTGGCCGGAAAGTCGCAGCTGCTGAGCCTCGTGGACGAACACGGCCGCAAGATCCTGGTCCCGGCCGACCGTCTCGCGTACGTCGAGATCGGCGAGCCGGCCCCGCGCAAGGTGGGCTTCGGCGCGCTGTAGGCGCGTGAGTGCAGCGGGGCGGGACGGCCAACGGCCGTCCCGCCCCGTTCGCGTTCTCCGGGTCCCCGTGGGGCACCTGGGTTCCTCCACGGATGGAGCACAGAGCACGCACAGAAGGGGATTGGATTCCGCAGGTCAGGGGTAAGACGGGCTACGACCGATTTGGGCAGGCCGGCCATGTGGGAGGGACCCCGACATGCTCCTGGAAGCGTTGAGCTCCGCGATCCTCGGCCTGGCTCTGGCCTGGGCGGCCACCCAACGCCTGTCGCACAGGCTCCCGGCCCGCCCCCTGGTCCTGTCGACCGGTGTCGCCGGAGCTCTCTTCGGAGCCTTCGTCATGCACAGCGCGCTGGAGGCCGGGCACCTGCTGCTGGTCCTGCTCGGCGCGGTGATCGTCTCGGTGGCCTCGCTGTCGCTGCTGCTGCGCCCGACGGGCCGCCACCTGCGCCGACGATCAGCCACGGCGTAGCCGGAGCCGCCAGAGACGGCGGACAACGCCCCTGAAAGGGGCGCGGGGAACTGCGCGACCAGCCACCGGCGGCCCGCAGCCTCCCACACAGCCCGAGGGAGCACACACCACCTCAGGGGCACGGACAACGCCCTGAAGGGGCGCGGGGAACTGCGCGACCAGCCACCGGCGGCCCGCAGCCTCCCCGCAGCCCGCGGGAGCACACACCGCGCTCATGCCGACAGCCGCGATGTGGCCGAACCCCCCTGGCGGACCGCTACGCGGCCAGCCCCAGCGCGGCCATCCGCTTGGTGTGGGCCTCGGTGATCCGGGAGAACATCTTGCCGACCTCGGCCAGGTCGAAGCCGTCCGCGACGCCGCCCACCAGCATGGTCGACAGCGCGTCCCGGTCGGCGACCACCCGCTGGGACTGCGACAGGGCCTCGCCCATCAGCCGCCGCGCCCACAGCGCGAGCCGCCCGCCCACGCGCGGATCGGCGTCGATGGCGGCCCGCACCTTCTCCACGGCGAAGCCGCCGTGGCCGGTGTCGTCGAGCACGGCGAGCACGAGGTCGCGGGAGTCGGAGTCCAGGCGGGCGGCGACCTCCCGGTAGAAGTCGCTGGCGATGGAGTCGCCGACGTACGCCTTGACGAGTCCCTCCAGCCAGTCCGAGGGAGCCGTCTGCTTGTGGAACCCGTCATAGGCGCCGACGAACGGCTCCATCGCCCGCGTCGGCTCCTCCCCGATCTCGGCGAGCCGGTCGCGCAGCCTCTCGAAGTGGTGGAACTCGGCCGACGCCATCTTCGCCAGCTCCGCCTTGTCCGCCAGCGTCGGCGCCAGCTTGGCGTCCTCCGCGAGCCGCTCGAACGCCGCCAGCTCCCCGTACGCGAGCGCGCCGAGCAGGTCCACGACAGCGGCGCGGTACTGCGGGTCGGCGGAGGCCGTCGCCCAGTCCCGGGCGGCGACTCCGGTGTGTTCGGCCGGGGTGGCGGTGGTGTCCGAGGCGTTCTCAGGCTTGTCAGAGCTCGTCATGAAGCGCACAATAGCCCGCCCGCCTGGAGGCGTAAGGCCCTGGTCAATCACTGTGACAACGGCTACGTGACCAGATCGGCCATCGCATGTGCGGGAATCCGGGGTATGGTGGTAATGCGCCTGCTGGTACTTCGACGTACCTCGACAGGCCGCACGTATGAGGATGCCCGGTCGGTGGCCCGATCGGCTCCGACCCGACAGACCTCCGCGTCCGTACGGCACTGTGCGTACGGAGCCCGGAGGGACACCCTCAGCGGTACGAGCGCTAGAGCGTCGACAGTGGTCCCGTGCCCAACGGCACCGCCGCAAGGCCGCCGACGTCCCCGGCACGGTCCGTACACGACCCCCGCGCTCGCCTCGCACCGCCCCACACAGAAGAGGCAGCACCCTGACTACGACGTTCCGAGAGCTCGGAATCCTCCCCGAGACCGCCGAGGCCCTTGAGGCCGTCGGCATCACCACCCCCTTCCCCATCCAGGAGATGACGCTCCCCGTGGCCCTCTCGGGCACGGACGTCATCGGCCAGGCCAAGACCGGCACCGGCAAGACGCTGGGCTTCGGCCTCCCGCTCCTCGAGCGCGTCACCGTCCCCGCCGATGTCGAGGCCGGACGCGCCAAGCCCGAGGACCTCACCGACACCCCGCAGGCGCTCGTCGTCGTCCCCACGCGCGAGCTGTGCCAGCAGGTGACCAACGACCTCCTGACGGCCGGCAAGGCCCGTAACGTGCGCGTGACGGCGATCTACGGCGGCCGGGCCTACGAGCCCCAGGTCGAGGCCCTGAAGAAGGGCGTCGACGTGGTCATCGGCACCCCGGGCCGGCTGCTCGACCTCGCCGGGCAGAAGAAGCTGAACCTGAAGCACGTCAAGTGCCTGGTCCTCGACGAGGCCGACGAGATGCTCGACCTGGGCTTCCTGCCCGACGTCGAGAAGATCATCAACATGCTTCCGGTGCGGCGCCAGACGATGCTGTTCTCGGCCACCATGCCGGGCGCGGTCATCGGCCTGGCCCGCCGCTACATGTCGCAGCCCACGCACATCCGCGCCACGACGCCGGACGACGCGGGCGCGACGGTCGCGAACACCAAGCAGTTCATCTACCGCGCGCACAACATGGACAAGCCCGAGATGGTCTCGCGCATCCTGCAGGCCGACGGCCGCGGTCTCGCGATGGTCTTCTGCCGGACGAAGCGGACGGCGGCGGATCTCGCCGACCAGCTCAAGCAGCGCGGCTTCGCCTCCGGCGCGGTCCACGGCGACCTCGGCCAGGGCGCCCGCGAGCAGGCCCTGCGCGCCTTCCGCAACGGCAAGGTGGACGTGCTCGTCTGCACCGACGTCGCCGCCCGCGGCATCGACGTCGAGGGCGTGACCCACGTCATCAACTACCAGTCGCCGGAAGAGGAGAAAACGTACCTGCACCGCATCGGCCGTACGGGCCGAGCGGGCGCGAAGGGAACGGCGATCACGCTCGTCGACTGGGACGACATCCCGCGCTGGCAGCTGATCAACAAGGCGCTGGAGCTGGGCTTCAACGACCCGCCGGAGACGTACTCCACGTCCCCGCACCTCTTCTCCGACCTCGGCATCCCCGAGGGCACGAAGGGCATCCTGCCGCGCTCGGAGCGCAAGCGCGCCGGGCTGGACGCGGAGGAGCTGGAGGACCTGGGCGAGCCGGGCGGCCGGGGGCCGCGCGGGCGCGGCGGCCGGAATGGCCGTGGCGGGCGGGACGAGTCCCGGCCGGCCGAGCGCGAGCGTTCCGAGCGCACGCCGCGACGCCGTCGCCGTACGCGCGGCGGAGCCGCGCTGGGCGGGGCGCCGGAGACCGCCGGTAGCACCGCTCCGGACACCACGGCCGCCGGCGGCACCGCCGAGGCGGACGCCGTCACGGCTCCGCGCACCCCGCGTCGTCGCCGCCGCACCCGCGGTGGTGCCCAGGCCGAGGCGGCGCCGGTCACGGCCGTCGAGTCCGCACCGTCCGAGCAGGCGGCGAACGCCGTGGCGACGGCGGAGGGCACGAGCGCGGAGACGCCCGAGGCGGCGAAGCCGCGCCGGCGCCGTACGCGCCGGTCGGAGACGCCGGTGGTGACGCCGGTGGAGACGCCGATGGCGGAGACCGAGGCCGCGGTGACGCCGTCGGCCACGGAGTCCGCGGCCGACGCGGAGGCCCCGGTGGCCGCGCAGCCCGAGGCTTCCGCCGGCAAGCCGCGTCGCCGCACCCGCAAGAGCACGGCGGCGGCAGCGGCCGAGGCGGCGGTCGACACGGCCGAGGGGACCACCGAGTCCGTCGCGGAGCCGGTGGAGACCAAGCCGCGCCGTACCCGCAAGACGGCCGCGAAGGCCGAGGCCCCCGCCGACACGGCGGAGGCCACGGAGACCAAGCCGCGCCGTACGCGGAAGACCGCGGCAGCGGCGGAAGCCGCCGTGGACACGGCAGAGGCCGCAGAGGTGAAGCCGAGGCGTACGCGCAAGGCGACGGCAGCGGCCGAAGCCGCCGTCGACGTGGCCGAGGCCGCCGAGGCCAAGCCCCGTCGCACGCGGAAGACCGCCGCAGCGGCCGAGGCCCCCGCCGACACGGCCGAGGCCACGGAGACCAAGCCGCGTCGTACGCGCAAGACCGCGGCGGCGGCCGAGGCAGCCGTCGACACGGCGGAGGGCGCGGAGGCCAAGCCGCGCCGCCGCACCCGCAAGGCCGCCGAGGCCGCTGGGGCGGTCGAGACCGTCGCCGCCGGGATCCCGGCCCAGACGGCTCAGGAGCCCGAGGCCGTGGAGGCCAAGCCGCGCCGTGCCCGCAAGGCCGCACCCAAGGCCGAGGCGAGCGTCGACACGGCCGAGGCGGCCGAGGCGAAGCCGCGCCGCACGCGGAAGACGGCCACCGCGGCTCCGGATGCCGAAGCTGCGGAGGCCAAGCCGCGTCGTACGCGCAAGACCGCCGCGGCGGCCGAGGCAGCCGTCGACACGGCCGAGGGCGCGGAGGCCAAGCCGCGCCGCCGCACCCGCAAGGCCGCCGAGGCCGCTGGGGCGGTCGAGACCGTCACCGCCGGGATCCCGGCCCAGACGGCCCAGGAGCCCGAGGCCGTGGAGGCCAAGCCGCGCCGTACCCGGAAGACGGCCGCTGCTGCCGCCACGGCCTCCGCCGAAGGCGCGGCCGAGGCGAAGCCCAAGGCCCGCCGCACCCGCAAGGCCACGGCCACCGCGGAGCCCACGGAGGGCTGACACTCCGCCCGACGGCCCGGTCCCACCCAGGTGGGGCCGGGCCGTCGGCGTTCCCGCGGGCGCAAGCCCACCCGTCGGAGACCGTTCCCGCAGACGCAAGCCACCCGTCGGAGACCGCACCCCACCCGCTACCCTCAGCCCGTGAGCAGGCAAGCCACCTTCACCCCGCCCCCGGGCGCCCGCGCCTATCCCCTGCGCACGGCCCGCGGTGAGTTCGCCGTCGTCGACTCGTCGCCGAAGGCGGGTGCGCGGATCAGAGGGGTCGTCCTGATGCTGCCCGGATTCACCGGGAGCAAGGAGGACTTCAGCCTGCTTCACGAGCCGCTCGGAGAGCGCGGGTACCGGGTCGTCGCCGTGGACGGGCGGGGGCAGCACGAGTCGGACGGGCCGGTGTCCGACGAATCCGCCTATGGCCAGCGGGAACTGGCCCAGGACGTGCTAGCGCAGGCCGAGGCGGTCGGCGTTCCCGTGCACCTCGTCGGGCACTCGTTCGGCGGGCAGATCGCCCGTGCGGCCGTACTGCTCGACCACGCCCCCTTTCTCTCCCTCACCCTGGTCTCGTCCGGCCCTGCGGAGATCTCCGTCTCCCAGCAGCAGCGCGTGAAGCTGCTGCGGGACGCGCTCGCCGTGATGTCGATGGAGGAGGTCTGGGAGGCGATCCAGGCCATGGGGCCGCCGGAGGAGGTCGGCGGGCCCGCGCGCGGCATCGGCGACCAGGACCAGTTGCGCCGACGCTGGCTGGGCAACAAGCCCGCCCAACTGCGCGCGACCGGACGCCAGTTGTGCACCGAGCCGGACCGCGTCAGCGAACTCGCCGCCGTACCGCTGCCGTTCCACGTCCTGTCGGGGGCGCACGACGACACCTGGCCGGTGGCGATCCTCGACGACATGGCCCTGCGGCTGCACGCGCACCGCACGGTCATCACGGGAGCCGAGCACTCCCCCAACGCCGACCGGCCCCTGCCGATGGCCCGCGCCCTCGCCGACTTCTGGGACAGCGCCCGGACGGTCTAGCACGGCGCACTCGGACGGTCCGGAACCGGCACACCAGGACGGTCCGGAACCGGCACCCACAGACGGTCCGGAATCGGCACACCCAGACGGTCTAGAACTGCGCCCGCAGATGCTCCCAGAAGCCGTCCCGCAGGGCGCGCCGCAGGTCGGCCTGCCCGCGCAGCGAGTACTGCAACAGGCCCTCCGCCTCCACGAGCAGGTCCTGGTCGACCGAACCGGGCAGATAGGGGTGCCCGTGCAGCAGTTCCCCCAGCGTCTCCCGGCCGCGTGCCGCCAGCCACTTCGCCGCGATCTGGGCCCCCACGAACCGCACGTCCTCGCGGGTCGGCCGGCCCGTGGTCGCCTCGAAGGCGGCGGCCGTGCGGCGGGAGACGTACGGCTTGAAGAAGTCGAGGTCGAGAGTGCGCTGGCTGTCGACCTCCCACAGCAGGGGTTCCGCCTGGTTGCGCCCCTCCGGCGCCTCGATGCCCCACAGGTGGACCCGGGCGCCGTAGCCCTGCGCCGCCTCCACCGCCGACACCAGGTCCTCGTCACCGCCGAGCAGGGCCGCGTCGCTGATGGCACGGTGCCGGGCGAGTGACTCCAGGTCGGAGCGGATGAGCGAGTCGACGCCCTTCTGCTGGTTGTTGGCGTTCAGATTGCCCAGTCGCACCTTCACGTCCGGCAGCTCCGCGATGGTCTGCTGCTCCGCCGTGTGGATGCGGCGGCGGGCGCCGTCGTACCAGTAGACCCGCAGCAGCCTGCTGTCCGCGAAGATCGTGCGGGCCTTGTCGATGAGCGCGTCGATCAGGCCCTCGGCGTCCAGATCGAAGGCGCGGCGGTCCTCCGTACCGGCGACGAGCCGTCCCGCGGCCGCGTAGAGATACCCGGCATCGACGAAGATCGCATGGGTCGAGGGTGTCTTCGCCACCTCGGCGAGCATGCGCTGGAGCAGCTCGTTGGTGCGGTCGATGCGGGCGCTCAGGGCCGCGAGGTCGTCGTTCATCACTTCCATTGTCCCGGCGGTCACGCTGCGAACACAACTGGTCCCGGTCGGTCCCGTAACGACACTCTTACGGCTCAGTAATTAGCCGTTCGAAAAATTTCCTTAGCGTAGGGAATGTTTGAACCATGCAGTCCTGTTGACTCATACGGAACACCGGGCACCGAAGCCTCGTGAGCCGCCACACCGAGTAGTTCTCCGCAGGAGGATGACCAGACGAAGGGAGAAGCCCTTGCGCTTCGAAATCATGCACCTCGACGATGTCGACGGCACCCCCGTGGACACGACCGTCGTGGACGCCGCCTCCGTCAACCGGATCGTTCAGCAGGCCGCCGCCACCGGGCAGCGCCTCTGGATCCGCCCGGCCGGGACCACGGCCTCATAACGCGCGCAGCTCTCCCACACTTCGGAGCCCCCGCCCGGCATCGGCCGTGCGGGGGCTCCGCTGTTGCGGACCGCTGCGGCCGGGGGCGTACTGGCTGAGGGGCCGAGCGACAGCGAACAGGACGGTGGGACGCATGTCCGTGACGGGCCGGTCGAACGGGGAGCTGCGGGAACAGGCGGCGGCCGAGGCCGCGCGGCGTTACGAGGACTCCACCGCGGAGCGTGAGCGGGTCGAGGGACGGCTGGCGGCCGGCGTGCGGTTCCCGGACGCCCCGGACGCGCTCGCCGTCCGCGCCGACCGGATCCTGCAGCGGGGCGGTCTGTCGCCCTCGGCGGTCGTGGCGGACATCCACGGCGAGGCCATGGACCTGCCCGACGCCAACGAACGCGTCATCGACCTGTCCAACGAGCTCCAGGCCTGGAGCTTCCTGCCCCGCGGGGTCAGGGCCGGGGCCTCGGTCGCCCGGATCACTCTGCGCCGTGACGGCCGTGAGCTTCCGCACGGCACCGGCTTCCTGGTGTCGCCGCGACTGATGATGACCAACCACCACGTGCTGCCCGACGAGAGCTTCGCCCGCCGGTGCTTCGCCGAGTTCAACGCCCAGGTCACGGTCGAGAACGTGCCCGACACCGCCGTCCGCATGGAACTCGACCCCGGTGCCTTCTTCGCCGCGGACAGCAGGCTGGACTTCGCGCTGGTAGCGGTCACGCCCGCCCCGGACGGCCGCCCGCCGGGCGAGATCTTCGGCTGGAACCGGCTCAGCGTGCAGCTCGGCAAGCTGGTGCTCGGCGAGAAGGTGAACATCATCGGTCACCCGGACGGCCGCCTCAAGGAGATCGTTCTGCGCGACAACGCGGTGCTGGTACGGCTCGACGACTTCGTCCACTACCGAACCGACACGCGCCCCGGCAACTCCGGCTCCCCCGTCTTCAACGACCAGTGGGAGGTCGTGGCCCTGCACCACAGCGGCGTGCCGAAGAAGGACGACCAGGGCCGCGTCCTGCGGAAGGACGGACAGCCCTGGCGCCAGGGCGACGGCGACGACGCGATCGAGTGGGTCGCCAACGAGGGCGTCCGCATCAGCTCGGTCCTGAAGCACCTGGCCCGGCTGGACCTCGCCCCCGGGCCCCGCGCCCTGCTGACCGAGATGGGCCCGGACTCGGGCCTGGACCTGAGCACGGTCGCCGCGCCCGCGCTCTCCTCGCCGGCGGTCCCCGGCGTCACGCCCCCGCCGGCCTCCGTCGCTCCGGCCACGGAGAGCGGGACGGACGCCGCCAAGCCCAAGGCCGGACGCCCGGCCCGGAACACCGCCTTCGGCGGCCGCAGGCACCTGGTCTTCCTGCACGGCAGGGACCAGCAGGCCAAGGAGCCCCAGGACCTCCGCGTGAAATGGACCGCGGGCCTGAACCGCGGACTCACCCTCGCGTCCCTCCCCCCGATCGACCCGGAGGACGTGTGGTTCCCGTTCTACGGCATGAGGCTGCACCACCTCGTGACCGGCAGGGAGAGCACGGCCGAGGCCATCGGCCTGGACGAGGTGAGCGCCGCCGCTGCCGCCGAGGTCTTCGCCGCGGAGTCGCCCACCGGCTCCTACGAGCGACTGATCCACGAGGCGGCCGCCCGGGCCGGCATGCCCCAGAACGGCCCGGCGACCACCGAGGGCTTCGGGGCGGGCGTGGTCGGGGCCCTGCACCGGCCGCTCAGCTGGCTGGCCGCACGGTCCGACCTGGACGAGTGGACCATCGCCACGTTCCTGCGGGACGTCGACCTGTACCTCGGCGACAGCGCCGTGCGGCAGTCCGTGCTGGACAGCGTCCTGGAGACCATGCCCGTCACCGGCGAACTGGTGCTGGTCACGCACAGCCTGGGCACGGTCGTGGGCCTGGACCTGCTGACCCGGCTCCCGGGCGGCCTCGACCCGGTCCTGCTCGTCACCGCGGGCAGCCCGCTCGGCCTGGACGGCGTCAACGAACGGCTCCTCGCCCACGGCCCGCACCGGCCGCCCCGGGTACGTGACTGGGTCAACGTCTGGTGCCCCACCGACGGGGTGGCCATCGGCTGCCCCCTGGGGGACGAGCGCTGGGGCAAGCTCACCCAGCTCGCCGTCTCCAACGGCCGCGACCGTGCGCACAACATCGACGAGTACCTCGCCCACCCGAGCGCGGCCGGCGCGATCGGCTCGGTGCTCGGCCGGCCCTGACGCGCCCCGTCAGCTCCCCTGGATCACCTGTGTGACGCCGTTGATGATCTGCTGCACGGCGATCGCGGACAGCATCATGCCCGCGAGCCGTGTCACCAGCACCACACCGCCGTCCTTGATGATCCGGATGATCACCAGCGAGTAGCGCATCACCAGCCACAGCACGACATGGATGGCGAGGATCGCCGCCCACACGGAAACCTGCGCGGCGACGCTGTGCGCCTTCTGCACGGCGAGGATGACCGACACGATCGCCCCCGGCCCGGCCAGCAGCGGCATGCCCAGCGGCACGAGGGCGACGTTGACGTCCTTGGTCTGCTTCGGCTCGTCGGTCTTCCCGGTGAGCAGATCGAGCGCGATCAGCAGAAGCAGCAGCCCACCGGCGATCATCAGCGCGGGCACGGACACGTGCAGGTAGTTCAGGATCTGATGCCCGAGCAGCCCGAACACGGTGATCACACCACCGGCGACACAGACGGCCTGAAAGGCCATCCGCTTCTGCACCTTGCCGGGCCGCCCGGCGGTGAGCGCGAGGAAGATCGGGGTGATCCCGGGGGGATCCATGATGACGAAGAGGGTCAGGAAGAGGGAGCCGAAGACGGCGAGTTCGAACATGGGTGTGATGGCCTTGCGAGGTTGATGAAACGCGCGGCGGGCAGCAGCGGCGACGTGACCGCTCCCGCGCCCGCTGTGGGCAGGCGTTCCGTTGGGGGTCCCCCCAGGCCCTTGAGGCACTGGGGGAGGAACGGGTGGGCACAGCCGGCAGCGCCGAGTGCCTGAAAAGAGACCTGAAGGGGAGAAACGTCAGACAGCTCCGCCGGCCCCGGGCACCGGAAACGCCCCGAAGGCCCGCCGAGTGATCTCCCCGTACACCTCGGGATCCGTCGTGTACTCCCCGAGCACACACGTCTTCCGGCTGCCGTGATAGTCACTGGACCCGGTCACCAGGAGCCCCAGCTCCTTCGCCAGCCCCCGCAGCCGCGCCCGCGTATCCGCGTCATGGTCCATGTGGTCGACCTCGATGCCGTCAAGACCGGCCTCGGCCATCTCGGCGATCGCGGCCTCCGGCACCGTACGCCCCCGCTTGCTCGCCCCGGGATGCGCGAACACCGCGACCCCGCCCGCGCCCTTGACCAGCCGGATCGCCTCGAACGGGTCGGTCTCGTGCTTCTCGACGTAGGCCCGGCCGCCATCGGCCAGCCAGTCCTCGCTGAAGGCGTCGTTCACGGTCGGCACGACACCCAGCTCGACGAGCGCGCTCGCCACGTGCGGCCGCCCGACGGACCCGTCACCGGCGATCCGCCGCACCTGCTCCCAGGTCACGGGCACGCCCAGCCCCTGAAGCTTGGCGATCATGCCCTGCGCCCGGGGTACCCGGTCGTCCCGGACCAGCTCGCGCTCGGCGAGCAGCGCGGGTTCCTCGGCGTCGAAGAGGTAGGCCAGCATGTGCATGCTGATGCCGTCGAGCCGGCAGGAGAGCTCGGCCCCGGTGACCAGCGCCAGCCCCCCGGGCAGCGCGGCGATCGCCTCGGCGTGCCCGCGGGTGGTGTCGTGATCGGTGAGCGCGACGACGTCCAGCCCGGCCGCGGCAGCCTTGCGCACCAGCTCGGCCGGGGTGTCCGTGCCGTCGGAAGCGGTGGAGTGGGTGTGCAGATCGATACGCACGACACGGACTCCAGACACTGACGGGACGAACAGGGCTGCTCAAGGATAACCAGATTTTCAACGACCGATGTCACACCCGAACCGCGAAAGCGCCCCCTACACCAACGCCCCCAAGAGGCGGGGAACTGCGCGACCAGCCCCGCCCGACCCGCGGCCGCCCACAAACCAAGGCCCTCACCCCCTGGCGCTACGGCTCAAGCAAGCGCGGCGACAACGCCCCGCACGGCACCAGCTCCACCTCCGCCCCCGCGTCCCGCACATCCGCCAGCACCAGCTCGTCGTACATCAACAACCCCGACTGCTCGGGCCAGACCACCGCCCACAGCCACATCCCTAGCGCCTCACCGGCGAAGACGGCCCGGTCGCCCGGCGCGCCGGAGACATGCCACAGCGGCGTCGGCCGCCCCGCGGCGAGCACCTTCGCGTGAGCCGGCTTGCCGACATCCATGGACGGCCCCGGATCCGGACCGTCGATACCCGCGTACCGCGCACCGAGACCGACACCCAGCTCCTCGGCCACCAGGATCAGCTCGCCCATCCCGCCGAGCGGCCCGGGTCCCGTACAGGCCACGGCCGTGGCGCGGCCGCCCGTGCGGTCGTCCCCCGCGCAGGCCACGCCCGTGAACAGCCAGCCGACGGGCAGCGGCCAGGGCATCCACACCGGCACCTGAGTCCGGTGCACCACGACGTTGAGGGCGTCGACGCTGGGCGGTATCACGGGCTGCACCGGATGGACGGTGCCGTGCACATCGCACTGCCAGGAGTCGGAGAAGAGGCCGGGAGCCCTGACCCGGCCACCACACTTCGGGCAACTGGGTTCGCCCCTCATAGGGCCCCACGGTCCTACCCCCGCCCCGCCGCGTCAAGGACGATCACCCAACCGGACGGAACCCTTCACTCCCACACTAGATGTAGCTTGCATTAGTTAGCGTGGCTAACTTAGTATGTGTATATACCAACTACCTAGCCTCGGAAAGGGAGCACGCAATGGACCCCTTCGACGCCGGAGCGGGCGGCCTCCTCAAGCAGCCCAAGTCCGTGTGGGCGACCGCCGGAGCGTCGGTCGTCGCCTTCATGGGCATCGGACTCGTCGACCCGATCCTGCCGTCCATCGCCTCGGGCCTGAACGCCTCCGCCAGCCAGGTCTCCCTGCTGTTCACCTCATACTTCCTCATCACCGCGATCGCGATGCTGGTCACCGGCTTCGTCTCCAGCCGCATCGGCGGCAGGAAGACCCTGCTGCTCGGTCTCGCCCTGGTCGTGGTCTTCGCGGGACTGTCGGGCACCTCCGGATCCGTCGGCGAACTGGTCGGATTCCGGGCCGGCTGGGGGCTCGGCAACGCACTGTTCGTCTCGACGGCCCTCGCGGTCATCGTCGGAGCGGCGGCGGGCGGCAGCGCGGCGGCGATCCTGCTGTACGAGTCGGCCCTCGGCCTCGGCATGGCCTGCGGTCCGCTGCTGGGCGCCCTGCTCGGTGACGCCAGCTGGCGCTACCCCTTCTTCGGTACGGCCTTCCTGATGGCCGTCGGCTTCCTGTGCATCGCGGTGTTCCTGAGGGAGCAGCCGAAGCCGGCCCGCAAGACCTCACTCCTGGACCCGGTCAAGGCCCTCGGCCACGGCGGCCTCGCCTCCGCGGCGGTCTCGGCGTTCTTCTACAACTACACGTTCTTCACCGTGCTGGCCTTCACCCCGTTCGTGCTGAACATGAGCCCGTACCGGTCGGGTGCGGTGTTCTTCGCCTGGGGTGTGCTGCTCGCCGTCTTCTCGGTGATCGTGGCGCCGCGCCTGCAGAAGCGGTTCGGCTCGCTGAAGGTGCTCGGCGGGTCCCTGGTGCTGCTCGCGGCCGACGTGCTCGTGCTCGGCTACGGCGACCACACCACGGCCGTCGTCTGCACGATCCTGTCCGGTGCCTTCATCGGCGTGAACAACACCGTCTACACCGAGCTGGCACTCGGCGTCTCGGACGCGCCCCGGCCGGTGGCGAGCGCGGGCTACAACTTCGTGCGCTGGTTCGCGGCGGCGGCCGCCCCGTTCTTCGCACCGAAGATCGAGGAGTGGACCGATCTCCACATGCCGTTCGTGGTGGCGGCCGTCACGGCAGTGCTGGGCGCCGTCGTCGTGGTCGTACGCCGCAAGGCCCTCACCCACGAAGCCGAGGAGCTGGAACCGCAGCACGCGACCGAGGACAGTGTCACCGTGTTCGCCGGCTGAGCCAACTGATGCTTTTCGGCCATGGGTTGGTGAGGTTCCTCACTCAGACCTCACTCCAGCGGGACGGACTTCCGGGACGGATCCCGGAGGTCCGTCCCCTGGTTCAGCCACCGCTCCTGGAGCGCCTGCGCGCCGTGCACCCGCTTCCAGGCGGCCTCGTTCGGGGTCATCGGCAGCAGCGGCAGGAACCGTACGGGGTCGAGGGGTTCGTCGAGCTCCAGGTCCTCGACCAGGCCGCCCGGTTCGGCGACCAGGACCGAGGTGAAGGGGGCGCCGGGCCACAGCGGCTCGCCGACGTCGAGGGAGGCACCGGGGGCCACGATCAGGCCCTCCACCTGCGGAGACGCGGCGAGCACCGCGAGCGGGCGGAGCACCTTGTCCGTCTCGGCGAGCCCCGCCCGGACCGAGAGGACCAGCTCCGCGCGCGGCCCCTTGACCGGGTCGGCGACCGCCGCCGTGGGCTCCGTCATCGGCTGCGCGGACATGCCGAGCGTGGCGTAGCGGGCGATGTCGCCCTCCTGGAAGCGCAGCACCTCGATGCGGTCCGTGCCGAGGAACGTCACTGCCGCGCGCGCGTCCGGTTCGCCCAGCGCGCTGCGCAACCGGGCCTCGACCAGAGGGAGAACATCAGCCATGAGGCGAGCATAGAACTCGTCAGTAGCGGGCAAAGGAGCACCTTGACAGTTTCGTCGGCTGCTACTCTTGCCCGGTGGTTCGGGGCAGCACGCAGAAGCGTCGCGATCAAGCCCCGACGCCGATGGAACTCCCTTACGAGGGACCGGCCGGAGGAGGTGGGGCTGCAATGGATCGAAGTCGACCGTGCAGTAGCACCACGCTCTCCCGCCGCTGATGTAGCTGCTCTGTCTCTCTGGCCGACTGCCACCTCTCGCACTCGCTTCACCGCGGAAGAGCGCTTCGTTTCGTTTTTCCTGATCTGCCTCAGTAGCTGAATCAGTAACGAAGCTCGCCACCGCGACGGTGCGGTGCTCCCCGCTTTGTGGACGTGCCAAACATCCGTAGTCCCTACGTCCTCATTCCGGGTAGTTCCACCCGTCGTCACCGGCGCTTTCGTTGCCCTCCCGCGAAGGAGCCCGCCATGTCGATGATTCGCGACCTGCGCGCCGTGGTCCGTCCGTCCCGCGTCTCGCTGCGCAAGGACGGTGGCACCTACGACGCCACCCGCAGCCCGGCGACGGCCACCGCCGTGGTCGACTGCGCCATCTACCGCGACGGCCGCCGCGTCGAGACCGAGACCCCGCTGACCCCGCACGAGGCGGTGCGCCTGGTGCGCCGCGACGGGGGCTTCGTGTGGATCGGCCTGCACGAGCCGACCGAGGCCGAATTCTCCGGCATCGCCAGTGAGTTCGGGCTGCACCCGCTGGCCGTGGAGGACGCCGTCCAGGCCCACCAGCGGCCCAAGCTCGAGCGCTACGACGACTCGCTCTTCACCGTCTTCAAGACCATCCACTACGTCGAGCACGACCAGCTCGACGCCAACAGCGAGGTCGTCGAGTCCGGCGAGGTCATGTGCTTCACCGGACGGGATTTCTTCATCACCGTCCGGCACGGCGGACAGGGTTCCCTTCGGGCCCTCAGGCACCGCCTCCAGGACGACCCCGAGCTGCTGGCCAAGGGCCCCTCGGCCGTGCTGCACGCCATCGCCGACCACGTCGTCGACGGCTACATCGCGGTCGCCGACGCGGTGCAGGACGACATCGACGAGGTCGAGACCGAGGTGTTCTCCCCGGGGCGCAAGGGCTCGCCGCGCGGTTCGGACGCCGGCCGGATCTACCAACTCAAGCGCGAGGTGCTGGAGTTCAAGCGCGCCGTGTCGCCGCTGCTGCGGCCCATGCAGCTGCTGAGCGAGCGGCCGATGCGGCTGATCGACCCGGACATCCAGAAGTACTTCCGGGACGTCGCCGACCACCTGGCCCGGGTCCAGGAGCAGGTCCTCGGCTTCGACGAACTGCTCAACTCGATCCTCCAGGCCAACCTCGCGCAAGCGTCCGTGGCGCAGAACGAGGACATGCGGAAGATCACCTCCTGGGCGGCCATCATCGCCGTACCGACGATGGTCTGTGGCGTCTACGGCATGAACTTCGACCACATGCCGGAGCTGCACTGGCGGTACGGCTACCCGGCGATCATGGGCGTCACCGTGGTCATCTGCCTGGGCATCCACCGCACGCTGAAGCGGAACGGATGGCTGTGAGCAGCCTGGATAGGCTGGGACCCATGACAAGCGAGCTGCTCGGCCAGGCCCTCGTCGAGGAGGCCACCAAGAAGTCCGGCCTCGTCTGGGTCCAGGGCCCCGACGGCCCGGCGCGTGCGCTCTGGCACGTGTGGCACGAGGGTGCCGCGTGCCTGATCGGCGACGGGCCCGGCGAGCAGCCGCTGCCGGGGCTCACCGACGGGGGCGAGGCCCGGGTGACGGTCCGCAGCAAGGACAAGGGCGGCCGGCTGGTCTCCTGGACGGCCCGGGTCACCGAGCTCGCGCCGGGCTCCGAGGCGTGGGACGCGACGGTCGCCGAGCTCAAGGGCAAACGGCTGAACGCGCCCGACGGCGAGGCCATGACCGGCCGCTGGGCCCGCGAGTGCCGGGTGCTGCGCCTGGAACCGACCGGGGCGACGGCGCCGCTGCCCGACAGCTCCCTGTCCGAGCCGCCCCTGGCGTCCCCGGCGGTCACCCGTCGGCCGATTCCGGCGGGGCTGCCCCGCCTGCTGCTGAAGAAACGCAAACGCCCGTAGCGGCCGGACGCGCGTAGCGGTGGCTACGACGTCGGCAGCTGCCGGCCGTAGTCCACCGTCTCGTTCTTCTCCGGCTCCCTGAGGGAGAAGTCCTCTCCCCAGCCGGAGAACGTGAGGGTGCCCGCGCCGCCGGCCCGCTCCAGGCGCAGCGGATACGGCTTGCCCTCCAGGGAGACCTCCAGGGCGCCGCCGGAGCCCTTGTCGCCGGTGATGCGGATGGTGCGTACGCCCGCCTGCTCCTCGTGGCCGTCCGTCGCGAGTGCGCCGTGCAGGGTCAGCAGACCGTCGAGGAGGACTCCCTTGTCCGTGAAACCGCTGAACTTCTTGTACGCGGGGTCGCCCTGCGGCACCTTCACGAACTTGCCGCCGAGCTTGGAGGCCGCGGCCGCGTCCCCCTCGCCCTTCCCGCCCTGGCCGTCGCCGTGACTCCAGAACCCGGCGTCAGCCTTGAGGAAGAGCTGCTCGCCGATGCGCAGCAGCTGGAAGGTCGTGCCCTCGGTGGTGACCGATCCCTGGCCGCCGTCGTCCTTCAGCCGCATGTCGAGCGCGTACGTCTTCTCGCCGCTGACGACGCTGCCGTGCACCCGGACCGCCCCGGCGGACTCGGCGGCCGTACGGGTCTTGGTCTGGATCTTCCCGGCGGGAAGTCTGCCGACCCCGTTGGTGCCCTCGTTCGGATCCTCCGCGCAGCCGGTGAGCACCGTCCCCGTCACGAGCAGTGCGCACATCGCGCTCGCGAGGACGGCACTACGGCTTCGGCCGTGGCGAATCGGAGTCACAGGTGGAGCTGCCTCTCTGCGGGGAGACCTGAACGGCGTACCGCAGGGTACCGGGCACGTGCGGGCAGGTCGGAGCCAGTCCGTCCGGACCGCCCGCCGACGCACCGCCGATCGGGACGGGCTAGCCTGAAGCCCACCCGAGCGGGCAATTCGGAACAGACGGATACACAGTCAGGCACAGAGACAGGCACAGAGACAGGCACCAGGAAACACCCCGCACGAAAAGGAGCCGCGGCCATGGCAGCGGGCGCCCCCCGGATCTTCGTATCGCACCTCTCCGGTGTCGCCGTCTTCGACCCCGCGGGCGACCAGGTGGGGCGGGTGCGCGATCTGGTCGTCATGCTGCGGGTGGGGCAGCGGCCGCCGAGGCTGCTCGGCCTGGTCGTCGAACTCGCCACCCGCCGCCGCATCTTCCTGCCCATGACCCGGGTCACCGCCATCCAGTCGGGGCAGGTCATCACCACCGGCGTGCTCAACGTCCGGCGCTTCGAGCAGCGGCCCACCGAGCGGCTGGTCTTCGGGGAGCTGCTGGACCGGCGTGTGACGCTCACCGAGACCGGCGAGGACGTCACCGTCCTGGACCTGTCGGTGCATCAGCTGCCGGCCCGCCGGGAGTGGGAGATCGACCGGGTCTTCGTCCGCAAGGGCAGAAAGGGCAGCGCCTTCCGGCGGGCCAAGGGCGAGGCGCTGACCGTCGAGTGGACCGCCGTCACCGGCTTCTCCCTGGAGGAGCAGGGGCAGGGCGCCGAGAACCTGCTCGCCACGTTCGAGCAGCTGCGCGCCGCCGACCTGGCCAACGTCCTGCACCACCTCTCCCCCAAGCGCCGGGCCGAGGTCGCCGCGGCTCTCGACGACGACCGGCTCGCCGACGTGCTGGAGGAGCTCCCCGAGGACGACCAGATCGAGATCCTCGGCAAGCTGAAGGAGGAGCGCGCCGCCGACGTCCTGGAGGCCATGGACCCGGACGACGCGGCCGACCTGCTGGGCGAGCTGCCGACGGACGAGCAGGAGCGGCTGCTGAACCTGATGCAGCCCGGCGACGCGGCCGACATGCGGCGCCTGATGTCGTACGAGGAACGCACTGCGGGCGGTCTGATGACCACCGAGCCGATCGTGCTGCGCCCGGACGCCTCCGTCGCCGACGCCCTCGCCCGCATCCGCGAGCCCGACCTCTCCCCCGCCCTGGCGGCCCAGGTCTACGTCTGCCGCCCGCCGGACGAGACACCGACCGGCAAGTACCTGGGCACGGTCCATTTCCAGCGGCTGCTGCGCGAGCCACCGCCCTCGCTGGTCAGCTCGATCCTGGACAGCGACCTGCAGCCCCTGGACCCCGAGGCGGATCTGCCGGCCATCGCCGGGTTCTTCGCCACGTACGACATGGTCGCGGCGCCCGTGGTCGACGAGGCGGGGGCGCTGCTGGGCGCGGTGACCGTGGACGACGTCCTCGACCACATGCTGCCCGAGGACTGGCGGGAGACGGAGTTCCATCTGGACGAGGAGGTGCCGACCGATGGTTCCTGAGCGCGAGACCCCGCGCGAGCGCACGCCGGCCGGTGCCACGGCCGCGAGCCGGCCGCGCGCGACCCGGCTCGACCAGCCCGGCGTGCCCAGGCGCCGGTTCCTGCCCGAGTACGACCCCGAGGCCTTCGGGCGGCTGTCGGAACGCATCGCGCGCTTCCTCGGCACGGGCCGGTTCCTGGTCTGGATGACGGCCGCCATCATCCTGTGGGTGGCCTGGAACAGCCTCGCCCCGCGCGACCTGCGCTTCGACGAGTACCCGTTCATCTTCCTGACTCTGATGCTGTCGCTCCAGGCCTCCTACGCCGCTCCGCTGATCCTGCTCGCGCAGAACCGGCAGGACGACCGTGACCGGGTCAATCTGGAGCAGGACCGCAAGCAGAACGAGCGGTCGATCGCGGACACCGAGTACCTGACCCGCGAGATCGCCGCCCTGCGGATCGGCCTGGGCGAGGTCGCCACCCGCGACTGGATCCGCTCGGAGCTCCAGGACACGATCAAGGAGATGGAGGAGCGGCAGAACGGCCACCGTCACGACCCCGTCGTATTCCCGGCGGAACGGCCACGGGGACGTGACGCAGACGACCGCTGACAGGCTTTCCTACGCACCGGTACAGCGCCGTACCATCGTCCTATGGCTACGGAAGACGCGGTGCGCGAGGCACTGGCGACGGTGAACGACCCCGAGATCCACAAGCCCATCACCGAACTCGGGATGGTCAAGTCGGTGGAGATCGGCGCGGACGGGGCGGTCGCGGTCACCGTGTACCTCACGGTCTCGGGATGTCCGATGCGGGAGACGATCACGCAGCGCGTGACCGACGCGGTCTCCGGCGTCGAGGGCGTCACCCGCGTCGACGTCACGCTCGACGTGATGAGCGACGAGCAGCGCAAGGAGCTGGCGAACGCCCTGCGCGGCGGCCAGACCGAGCGCGAGGTCCCCTTCGCCAAGCCCGGCAGCCTCACCCGCGTCTACGCGGTCGCCTCCGGCAAGGGCGGCGTGGGCAAGTCCTCGGTGACGGTGAACCTGGCGGCGGCCATGGCGGCCGACGGCCTCAAGGTCGGTGTCGTGGACGCCGACATCTACGGCCACTCCGTGCCGCGCATGCTCGGCGCCGACGGCCGTCCCACCCAGGTCGAGAACATGATCATGCCGCCGTCGGCGAACGGCGTGAAGGTCATCTCCATCGGCATGTTCACCCCGGGCAACGCGCCGGTCGTCTGGCGCGGCCCGATGCTCCACCGCGCGCTCCAGCAGTTCCTCGCGGACGTCTACTGGGGCGACCTGGACGTCCTCCTCCTGGACCTGCCGCCCGGCACCGGCGATATCGCGATCTCCGTCGCCCAGCTGGTCCCGAACGCGGAGATCCTGGTCGTGACGACCCCGCAGCAGGCGGCGGCCGAGGTCGCCGAGCGCGCGGGCTCCATCGCCGTACAGACCCACCAGAAGATCGTCGGCGTGGTCGAGAACATGTCCGGCCTGCCCTGCCCGCACTGCGACGAGATGGTCGACGTCTTCGGCACGGGCGGCGGCCAGGTGGTCGCCGACGGCCTGACCCGCACGACCGGCGCCAACGTCCCGGTCCTCGGCAACATCCCCATCGACGTCCGCCTCCGCGAGGGCGGCGACGACGGCAGGCCGGTCGTCCTGACGGACCCGGACTCCCCGGCGGGCTCGGCGCTGCGCGCCATCGCCGGAAAGCTGGGAGGCCGGCAGCGGGGCCTGTCGGGCCTGTCCCTGGGGATCACTCCGAGGAACAAGTTCTAGATCTGGACGCGGGCTGAGGGACAGCGCCCCTTCAGGGGCGCGGGGAACTGCGCGAACAACCACATCGCACCCGCAGCCGCTTCAAGACCTGAGGCCCCATGGCGAGGGGGCGCCGAAAACAATCGGCGCCCCAGAGCTCACGCGTAATCGGCGATGTCCTTCACCACGGCGAACCCCAAGCCGTACGCACTCATCCCTCTGCCGTACGCCCCGACATGAACCCCGGCCGACGTCGACCCGGCCAGCACCCACCCGAACTCGGACTCCCGGTAGTGAAACGTCGTCGGCACACCGTCAACCGGCAGCGACAACGTCGACCAGTCGGCCCCGTCGAGGTCGTCCGCCAGCGCCCACGCCGTCTCCGTCTGCTGCTCCAGCCAGTCGTCCCGCAGGGAGTGATCCATCTGCCCGGGCCACGTGGAGGACAGCAGCCCCACACCCGCGAGCCATGCCGCGGAGGACACCGACGTGGCCTCCAGCAGCCCCGTACCGTCCGCACTGCGCCGCGAGGGATGCGCCGCGACGGTGACCACGACCGCGAACTTCTCCTTGGCCTCCTGATCACCCCCGGCGACGAACTCGTTGCGCACCCTGGGTTCGTCTCCGTGCCCGATCGACCCGTGTTCCACGGCCCCGTCGGCCGTCGTACCCACCTGCATCAGCCAGCGCGGCCCCGTGAAGGCCTCGTCGAGGCCGTACCACGGGAAGGGCGCGCGCAGGTAGCCGTCGACGTTACGCCGGGCGGAGGGGACCTGTTGTCCGTCCTCCGCGGCCGACGCCTGTGCGACTCCTGGACTCGTCGTCTCCATGTGCCCGGACGCCTCCTCGCTCTAGTCGGACCGGAACGGCCCGCCCCCCTTCGGGCGTACTCTTCCGGTCCGCACAACAACTCGGCAGCATAGCCACACCGCTGCGAGCAGCAGGGAAAGCGCCCGGCGCGTGCGCCGCACGGGGGCCCGGTTCAGGCCGTACACAGCCCGACCGGAGTATGAAACGCGTCACGCGAGTCGCTCAGGTGGCGTCCGCGTCGAAGGGCGGACGATCGTCCCGGTCGGGCGTCTCGGGCTTCTTCGTCATGTCGATACGGCCGCCGGACGAACCGGCGGAGCCGGAGGACGACGTGTCGGAGTCACGGCTGTGGACGGCGTCGGTGACCTCGGCCATCTCCTTCTTCAGGTCGAAGCCGTTACGGATCTCCTTGAGCCCCAGGTCCTCGTTGTCCAGCTGCTTGCGGATGAACGCCTTGGGGTTGAGGTCCTCGAACTCGAAGTCCTTGAACTCCGGGCCGAGTTCCTCACGGATGTCGTGCTTGGCGCTCTCCGAGAACTCACGGATCTTCCGGATCGTGCGTGTCACGTCCTGGATGACTTTGGGGAGCTTGTCCGGACCGAAGACGAGCACGGCAAGGACGATGAGCGTCACCAGCTCGAGCGGTCCTATGTCATTGAACACCTGAAGCTCCTTGCGATGTCCTCGGTCCTCGGCCCTCGGTGGTCGGCCCTCGGTGGTCGGTGCGGGTCTTGCCGTGGTCCGGGCCGGATCCACGGTACCCGGCGATCCTGTCCGACCGGTACTGTCCCGAGACCTCCGAGTGCGAGGAGTGGGAGCGCTTTCCGAATTGTTTGCCTTGTTGGTCCCTGTGCGTCCCGGACATCACGTCTCAGCTGCCGCCGGAGGAGCCGAGGACGAGTGAGACCGTCCGTTCCCTGCCACCGCGCTCCAGCGTCAGCTCCAGACGGTCGCCGGGGCGGTGCGCCCGCGTCTTGACGATCAGCTCCTCGCCAGAGTGGACCCGCTGTCCGTCGACCGTGGTGATGACGTCGCCGGCCTTGATCCCGGCCTTGGCACCCGGCCCGCCCACGGAGACCGGCGGTCCGCCCTCGCCGCCCTCGGCGGCGACCCGCGCGCCGTCACCCGTGTAGTCCATGTCCAGGGTGATGCCGATCACCGGGTGAGTCGCCCTGCCGGTGTTGATCAGCTCCTCGGCCACGCGTTTGCCCTGGTTGATGGGTATGGCGAAGCCGAGGCCTATGGACCCGGACTGGCCGCCGCTGTCCGGTTCGGAGCCGCTGTTCGCCGAGCGGATGGCCGAGTTGATGCCGATGACCCGCCCCCGGGAGTCGAGCAGGGGCCCGCCGGAGTTGCCGGGGTTGATGGGCGCGTCGGTCTGGAGCGCGTCGACGTACGACACGTCGCTGCCGTCGCCCTTCTCGCCGCCCGCCGTGATGGGCCGCTGCTTGGCGCTGATGATGCCGGAGGTGACGGTGCCGGCCAGGTCGAAGGGCGCGCCGATGGCCACGACCGGATCGCCGACCTGCATGTTGTCCGAGTTGCCGAGGGGCAGGGGGGTGAGGCCGCGTACGCCCTTCACCTTCACGACGGCGAGGTCGTAGCCACTGTCCCGGCCGACGAGCTCGGCCTGCGCGGTCTCCCCGCTGTTGAAGGTCACGGTGATCTCGCCGACGGATCCGGCCGGCCGCACGACGTGGTTGTTGGTGAGGATGTGGCCGCGGGCGTCGAGCACGAAGCCGGTGCCGGTGCCCTGTTCGCCGGAGCCGCTCACATGCAGGGTGACCACGCTGGGCAGGGCCCGTTGGGCGATCCCGGCCACGCTGTCGGAGTCCCGCCCCGCGGACTCCTTCCCGGCCTGCGGCAGCTCGACGGTCCCGATGCCCCCGTTCCGCTCCAGATACGTCCCCGCAGCTCCGCCGATCCCTCCGGACAGGAGCGCCAGCAGCACGGCACCGCCCGCCAGGGCCTTCCTGCCCCGCTTGCGCCGCTGTTCCGTACTGGGTACACCGGCCCCGGTCTGCTGAAGAGGCCCGGGGGCCGCCGCGGGGGCCGCCCAGGGATCGTACCGCTGCCAGGGGTCGGGAGCAGCGGGGGCAGGTGCCGGCGCCGGGAGCGGTGCTGGTGCAACAGGTGCCGGTGCCGGTGCAACAGGTGCCGGTGCCGGTGCCGGGATGCTGGGAGTCGTTGCCGGCGCCTCAGGTGCGACGGCCGCCGACGGGACGGGTGCTCCCGGTATGGACGGGGACGGCTGGCTCGGTATCGCCGTGCCGTGCGTCGGCGTCGCCGCCGCTGGATGCTGGACGGGCGGCGCGGGCGCCCAGGGGCCCGGTTCGCCGTAGGGCGGGGTGCTGTACGGATCGGGGTCGTGCAGCGGCCTGGGCGCACCGCCGAGGGGCACGGCGGGCTCCACGGCGGTGCCGGCGGGCTCCTCGGGGCGCCTCAGCTCGTAGTCACCCGCGTCCTCGTCCTGGCGCACGGCGGGCCGCGCGAGCTCAAAGTCGCCGTCGGTGTCGACGTCGGTGTCGATGTCGGTGTCGGTGTCGGTGTCGGTGTCGGTGTCGGTGTCGATGTCGATGTCGGCGTTGGTGTCGGTGTCGGCGTCGACGGAGTCCGCCGGGGCCGCCCCCTGCCCCTCCAGCCCCTCCAGCTCCCCCGGCTCGGGCTCCCCCGACTCTCCCGGAGCGTCCTGCGGCCGTGGACGGCTCCACCACTTCGCCTTCGTGGGCTTCCCCTCGTTCATGCTCTCCCCACAGCCGCGGCACGGCTCGAATGCGGTGACCGCGGTTAGTCGAATCGGCGCCCGGCCACACCTCGGCAGCGGGCGACAACCCCCGGATTCAATCAGGTTCGCCGCCCGGTGCGCAGAGACCGGTCAGCGGGCCGTCCGCGAGGAGGCGGAGGGAGAGGGGGACGAGGCCGGGTCCGGGAGGGGCACGGCGAGCAGGGGCGCCGCGATCTCGGGGACCGCGGACCACGAGGTCAGGGCGGCCGGCGCGGCCACCTCGAACGGATGTATCAGCGGGGACATGGCCACGGCACCGGCCACCACCGGGGCGGTCAGCGCGTGCACGGCGTGGTGCCGGGCGGTGGGCGGCATTCCGGGCAGCAGCGGAGCGGACACCTCGGTCGGGGCGACCGGGGTCTGGCCGAGCATGCTCTGGCCGTGCACCTGTCCGAGCAGTGGCGCCGCACCCCGGCGCCGCTGGGATTCCGGCGTCGTCGTCGCGCCCGACCCCTGCGTGCGCGTCGGCGTCACATTGCTCCCCGCGCCGGAGCCGCTGCGGGCTTCCGTGTCGCCAGGGGCGCCGGTGGTGACGCCGCCCAGGGCGATCGCGGCCAGGGACACGGCCCCGGCGGCCGCGAACGCGAACCGCAGCCGCGAGGAGGACCTCTCGGTCTCGGGCCGGCCGACGTCGTGGATACGGAAGCCCCGGCCCCCCGAAGGAAGGCCTCGGCTGTCGGAAGGCAGCAGGGGGATGTGCGGCCGGGACGGCGCGTACCCGAACTCGAACCGCTCGCCGCGCTTCGCGCCGAAGGCCCCGGACGATCCGAACCGTCCGGACAGTCCGCCGGGCAGCCCTCCGCCACCCGGGGGCATGCCGTCACCGTCCGGGTCGCCCCCCGCGGGTAGTCCCTGCAGGCGGGCCAGGAAACTCTCCGAGGGAGGCGGTGGAGCCGCCTCCGCGAAGACGTTCTTCAGCCGGCGCTGGGCGTCCACCTCCGCCTTGCATTTCGGGCAGGTGGCCACATGCGCCAGTACGCGCTCCCGCGCGTCATGACCGAGCTCTCCGTCCACCAGGGCGGAGAGTCGGTCTCCCAGGTGCTGCTCTGCGAGGTGTCCCTCGGAGGACTCAGGACGTGATCCGCTCACGCGCTCGCGCCCCCTCCTCCCAGTGCGGGAACACGGGGCACGAAGGAGCGGCGCTCGGCACGCGCCTCCGGGGAACGGTGCGCGAGGGCCTTGCGCAGCTGGGAGCGGCCGCGGTGGATCCGCGAGCGGACCGTGCCGAGCTTGACGCCGAGCGTCGCGGCGATCTCCTCGTACGACAGTCCTTCGATGTCGCACAGGACGACCGCGGCGCGGAACTCGGGGGCCAGCGTGTCGAGGGCCTGCTGGACGTCCGCGTCGAAGTGCGCGTCGTTGAAGACCTGCTGCGGCGTGGGCTCCTTGCTGGGCAGCCGCTCGGCGGCGTCATCGCCGAGCGCGTCGAAGCGGATGCGCTGCTTGCGGCGGACCATGTCCAGGAACAGGTTCGTGGTGATGCGGTGCAGCCAGCCCTCGAAGGTGCCCGGCGTGTAGGTCGACAGGGAGCGGAAGACACGGACGAAGACCTCCTGCGTGAGGTCCTCGGCGTCGTGCTGGTTGCCGGTGAGGCGGTAGGCGAGCCGGTAGACCCGGCCGCTGTGCGTGCTGACGATCTCCTCCCAGGTGGGCGGAGTCCACGCCTGCCCGTCCGCGTCGGTGGAGAAGGTCGCGGTCTGGGCGAAGTCAGCGGCGTGGCTGTGGTCAGCAGTGTCGTTCACGGATGTCGGCCTGCCCGCTGATCCGAGGAAGCGCCGGAACACTCCTCCGCGATCCACAGGCGCAGCCGCACCTCCCCTGTCAGCTCTGGTGGTGTCCAGTGGAGCCCCTACCATAGCCACCTCGCCCGTTAGGACCGGATAAGCGGTTTTACGAGAATTTGATCTGGGCTGATACGCCTCGTACTGCTGCGACGGCACTTGCTCGGCGTCCTCGTCCACTGCCTGCCCCCCGTCCCGGCCCGCGCCTCTCGCTCATCCCTTTAAACGACCGGTCCCATCTGCGGGTTCCCGCACCCAACGGATACAGTCACGCCGAGGCATTCACGGGGACAGGAGAGGGTCATTACCGGCAACCGGCAGACGAGCTGGGCGTTCGCCGACGCCTATGTCGCCGAGGACGACGCACTGCGCTGGGCCCGTGACCGGGCCCGTGACGCGGGGCTGCGCTCGGTGACGCCCGGCACGGGCTCCGCGCTGGGGTTGCTGGCCGCCTCCGTCGACGCGAAGGCCGTCGCGGAGATCGGGACCGGCTGCGGTGTCTCCGGGATCCACCTCCTGCACGGTATGCGGCCCGACGGTGTGCTCACGACCGTGGATCCCGAACCGGAGCACCAGCAGTTCGCCCGCCAGGCCTTCCGCGCCTCCGGCTTCGCCAGCAACCGGGCGCGCTTCATCCCGGGCCGCGCCCTGGACGTGCTGCCCCGTCTCGCGGACTCCGGCTACGACCTCGTCTTCTGCGACGGTGACCGCCTCGAGGTCATGGACTACCTCGCTGAATCGTTGCGGCTGCTGCGCCCCGGTGGGCTCGTCGTCTTCGAGGGCGCCTTCGCGAACGGCCGGACGGTGGACTCCGGACCGCAGCCCACGGAGGTGCTGCGGCTGCGGGAGCTGCTGCGCACGGTGCGCGAGAGCCAGGAGCTGGTGCCGTCACTGCTGCCGGTGGGCGACGGCCTGCTGTGCGCGGTGAAACGCTAGCCCGATCGCACGTTAGCGGAGCGGATGCCGGGGCAGACGAAAGTCATTGATGAGAAAACAACCGCCCCGGCACCACAGATGATGCCGGGGCAGCTGAAAGGGTATGGTCGCTTCCGCCTCAGCCGACGACCTTCTTGAGGGCGTCGCCCAGCGCGTCGGCCTCGTCCGGGGTCAGCTCGACGACGAGCCGACCGCCGCCTTCGAGCGGAACGCGCATGACGATGCCCCGCCCCTCCTTGGTCACCTCGAGCGGGCCATCGCCCGTCCGCGGCTTCATGGCCGCCATGCTCGTTCCCCTTCCTGAAACCCAGCTCATCGTCAAAGCCGTCGGCCCCGAGAAGGGCACACGTGCGGCCCTGAGCAGGACTCGCGACACCGGCATCGAACACATTGCTTCCAAGCCATTATCCCGCATCGCAGGACCCGATGACCAACATCAGTAGGCATCGCTTGGGCAACGCACGCGAGCAAAACCACTCAATTCGGCGATGTGACTGCGATACTCCGCCACCGCACACACATCCGCCGAACGGAAACAGGCGAGAATTCTTTGACGCAGGTCACACCTCCGGTGCGATCACCTGTCGGCGATCTCCGTCATGCTGTCCTGCAGAACAGGGACCTACCGGCCGGTAGGTCCCCGAGCAGCGACACGGAGGGGATACGCCATGGCCGACACCGTGCTCTACGAGGTGAGCGACGGGCTCGCGACGATCACGCTGAACCGCCCCGAGGCGATGAACGCGCTGAACGTGGAGGCCAAGGTCGCCCTGCGGGAGGCGGTCCGGTCCGCGGCGGACGACGCCGCCGTGCGGGCGGTGCTGCTGACCGCCGCCGGTGACCGGGCGTTCTGCGTCGGGCAGGACCTCAAGGAGCACATCGGGCTGCTGGTCCAGGACCGGGAAACCGGTTCGAGGCAGACCATGAACACCGTGCGGGAGCACTACAACCCGATCGTGCGGACGCTGGCCGAGGCGGCGAAGCCGGTCGTCGCCGCCGTGAACGGGGTGGCGGCCGGGGCGGGCTTCGGCTTCGCCCTGGCGGCGGACTACCGGATCGTGGCGGACACGGCCGCGTTCAACACCTCCTTCGCCGGGGTGGCGCTGACCGCCGACTCAGGGATCTCCTGGACGCTGCCGCGGGTGATCGGCCCCGGCCGGGCGGCCGACCTGCTGCTCTTCCCGAGGAGCATCAGCGCGCAGGAGGCGTACGAGCTCGGCATCGCCAACCGCCTGGTACCCGCCGGCGAGCTGCGCGCGGAGGCCGAGAAGGTGGCGCGGGCACTGGCCGGGGGCCCGACGGTGGCGTACGCGGCGCTCAAGGAGGCGGTGGCCTACGGGCTGACGCACTCCTTGGAGGAGACCCTGGAGAAGGAGGACGAACTGCAGACGCGGGCGGGGTCCTCCGAGGATCACGCGATCGCGGTGCAGGCCTTCGTCAACAAGGAGAAGCCGAAGTACCTGGGGCGGTGAGCGCAGGGCTGTAGCGCCGTCCAGGGGTGCGGGTCCGCTGTGGCTGGTCGCGCCCCGCGGCGGAGCCGCAGATCGACTCAGCCCCGCGCCCCTCAAAGGGCGTCTCTGACCACGCATGCTTCCAAGTGATCGTCGACCAGGCCGCACGCCTGCATCAGCGCGTACGCAGTCGTCGGGCCGACGAAACGCAGCCCCCGCTTCTTCAGCGCCTTGGACAGGGCGGTCGACTCGGGGGTGACGGCCGGGACGTCGGAGAGCGCCTTCGGGACCGGGCGGGTGCCCGGCTCGGGGGCGTGGGACCAGATCAGCTCGTCCAGCTCGCCCCGGGCCCATTCGGTCAGCACGCGCGCGTTGGCGAGCGTCGCGTCGATCTTGGCGCGGTTGCGGATGATCCCGGCGTCGGCCAGCAGGCGCTCACGGTCCTCGTCGGTGAAGTCGGCCACCGAGGCGATCTTGAAGTCGGCGAAGGCGGCACGGAAGCCGGGGCGGCGGCGCAGGATCGTGATCCAGGACAGGCCGGACTGGAAGGCCTCCAGGCTGAGCCGTTCGAAGAGGGCGTCGTCGCCGTGGACCGGGCGGCCCCACTCCTCGTCGTGGTACGTCACGTACTCCGGGGCGGACAGGGCCCAGGGGCAGCGCGGTGCGCCGTCCGGGCCGGCGAGGGCGGCACCGTCGCTCACGGCCGGTCCTCCTGTCGCGGACCGGGCTTGTCCATGGACACGTGGTTCTCCCCCGAGGTGTGCACCGGCCCGTGGGTGGCGGCCGCCCGGGCGCCCGCCAGGGCCGATTCCAGGTCGGCGATGCGGGCGTCGCGCTCGGCGAGCTCGGCGCCGAGGCGGCTGAGGGCGTCGTCCACGTCCCCCATGCGGTAGCCGCGGGCGGCGAGCGGGAAGCGGAGGCTCTCCACATCCGCGCGGTCGACCGGGCGGTCCGGGGGGAGCGGGTCCCGGAGCTGCTCGGGGGCGGCCTCGGGCAGCGGGCCGTTCTCGCCGCCGCCCACCACGGCCAGGGTGACCGCGCCGACCACGAGGACCAGCGCGACGACCAGGAACAGGAACATAACCATCGCGGGGCCCCCACGGTCAGGTGTCTCGAAGTCTTCGAAGACGGATGTTGTCAGGCTCCGATCGTGCCATGCGAGTCTGACAGTTAGGGTCGCAGGCGGCGGAAGACGGGCACGTACCAGGAAAGGTCACAGGGGATGCTCAGGCTGGGCAGGCGGGAATTCGGGCCGCACGAGCCGGTGATCATGGCGATCGTGAACCGGACCCCGGACTCCTTCTACGACCGGGGCGCGACCTTCCGCGACGAACCGGCCCTCGCGCGCGTGGAGCAGGCGGTGGCCGAGGGAGCCGCGATCATCGACATCGGCGGGGTCAAGGCCGGGCCGGGCGAGGAGGTCACGGCCGAGGAGGAGGCCCGGCGGACGGTCGGGTTCGTGGCCGAGGTGCGGCGGCGGTTCCCGGACGTGATCATCAGCGTGGACACCTGGCGGGCCGAGGTCGGTCGGGCCGTGTGCGAGGCCGGGGCCGATCTGCTGAACGACGCGTGGGGTGGGGTCGATCCCGGGCTCGCCGAGGTCGCCGCGCGGTACGGGGTGGGGCTGGTCTGCACACACGCGGGCGGCGCGGAGCCGCGGACGCGGCCGCACCGGATCCAGTACGACGATGTCGTGGCCGACATTCTGGATGTGACCGTCGGGCTGGCGGAGCGGGCGGTGGCGCTGGGGGTGCCGAGGGAGTCGGTGCTGATCGATCCCGGGCACGACTTCGGGAAGAACACGCGGCACAGTCTGGAGGCGACCCGGCGGCTGGGCGAGATGGTCGCGACGGGGTGGCCGGTGCTGGTGTCGCTGTCCAACAAGGACTTCGTGGGCGAGACGCTGGACCGGCCGGTCAAGGAGCGGGTTGTGGGGACGTTGGCGACGACGGCGGTGTCCGCGTGGCTGGGGGCGCAGGTGTACCGGGTGCACGAGGTCGCCGAGACACGGCAGGTGCTGGAGATGGTGGCGTCCATCGCCGGGCATCGGGAGCCTGCCGTTGCCCGGCGTGGGCTGGCCTGAGGCGTTCGGGCCGAGGTACCAGGGGGCTCCGCCCCCTGGACCCCCGGACCTGTGCCCACCCGCCGCCCGAATCGGTCGGACAGGAAGCCCGGCCCCGGCCCGCGCTAGCGGCCCGCCTCCTTCGATACCAACGCCACCGCCTCGTCCACGTCGTCCGTGACGTGGAACAGGAGGAGGTCCTTCTCCGCGGCCTTGCCCTGGGCGATGACGGTCTTGCGGAGCCAGTCGACCAGGCCGCCCCAGTAGTCGCTGCCGAAGAGGACGATCGGGAAGCGGGTGACCTTCTGGGTCTGGACGAGGGTGAGGGCCTCGAAGAGTTCGTCGAGGGTGCCGAGGCCGCCGGGCAGGACCACGAAGCCCTGGGCGTACTTGACGAACATCATCTTCCGGACGAAGAAGTAGCGGAAGTTGAGGCCGATGTCGACGTACGGGTTCAGCCCTTGCTCGAAGGGCAGTTCGATGCCCAGGCCGACCGAGATGCCCTTGGCCTCCAGGGCGCCCTTGTTGGCCGCCTCCATCGCGCCCGGCCCGCCGCCGGTGATGACCGCGAAGCCCGCCTCCACCAGACCCCGGCCCAGCCGGACGCCCGCGTCGTACTCGGGTGACTCCGCCGGTGTCCGGGCCGATCCGAACACGCTGATCGCGGGAGGGAGTTCGGCGAGCGTGCCGAAGCCCTCGATGAACTCCGACTGGATGCGCAGCACACGCCAGGGGTCGGTGTGCACCCAGTCGGAGGGGCCGCCCGCGTCCAGCAGCCGCTGGTCGGTCGTGCTGGCCTGCACCTGGTCCCGCCTGCGGAGGACCGGGCCCAGGCGCTTCTCCTCCGGCGGCTGCTTCTTCCCCTCGGGGTTGCCGGTCGCCATGTGCGCTCCCTCCGTCGTGCCTGTCGTTCCGCCTCAGCGTAGATCTACGCGGGTTACGAACGAGGGACGTGAGCATGTCCGCGATAGAGCGCCGTAAACACGATGGCGTTCTGGCAGGTCACGCCGTCAGCCAGCTCCTCAGGCGCTCCTCGCCCGCGAGGATCTTCGCGGTCTCCACGCGCTCGTCCCGCTTGTGGGCCAAGTGGGGGTTGCCCGGGCCGTAGTTGACCGCGGGGACGCCGAGCGCCGAGAAACGGGAGACGTCCGTCCAGCCGTACTTCGGCATCGGGGTGCCGCCCACCGCCTCGATGAACGCCTTCGCCGCCGGGTGGGACAGGCCCGGCATCGCCGCGCCGCTGTGGTCGACGACCTCGAACTCCGCCACGCCGCAGTCCGCGAAGACCTCCCGGACGTGGGCGACGGCCTCCTCGGGCGTGCGGTCGGGCGCGTAGCGGAAATTGACGGTGACGACGCACTCGTCGGGGATCACGTTGCCGGCCACTCCCCCGCTGACGCCCACCGCGTTCAGGCCCTCGCGGTACTCCAGGCCGTCGATGACCGGCCAACGGGGTTCGTAGGAGGCCAGACGGGCGAGGATCGGGGCGGCTCCGTGGATCGCGTTGGAGCCCATCCAGCCGCGTGCCGAGTGGGCCCGCTCGCCGGTGGTCTTCAGCAGCACCCGCAGGGTCCCCTGGCAGCCGCCCTCGACCTGGCCGTCCGACGGCTCCAGGAGGACCGCGAAGTCGCCCTCCAGCCACTCGGGGTGCGTCTCGGAGACGTGCTTGAGGCCGTTCAGCTCCGCGGCGACCTCCTCGTTGTCGTAGAAGACGAAGGTCAGGTCGCGGTTGGGGGCCGGGACCGTGGCAGCGATGCGCAGCTGCACCGCGACGCCCGACTTCATGTCGCAGGTGCCGCAGCCCCACAGGATCCCGTCCTCGTCGAGCCGGGAGGGGACGTTGCCGGCGATCGGGACGGTGTCGATGTGGCCGGCCAGGATCACCCGCTCCGAGCGGCCCAGGTTCGTACGGGCCACGACGTTGTTGCCGTACCGGTCGACCGTCAGGTGGGGCAGTGCGCGCAGCGCGGTCTCGATCGCGTCCGCGAGCGGCTTCTCGGTGCCGCTCTCGGAGCGGAAGTCGACGAGCCGGGCGGTGAGCTCCGCGGCGTCCAGCGTGAGGTCAAGCGAGGTGTCGGCCATGCCGTCGACCCTAACGCGCCAGTCCCTGTGCCCAGTCTCCCCACCGGGCACATGGGAATCCATACTCTCCAGTACCTTGTACCGCGTGCCAGAGCCGTCCTCCCCCAAACGCCGTGGCCGCCTCTTCCGATGCGGATCCGCCTTCGTGATCCTGCTCGCGGTCGCCGGTTACCTCGTCGTGCAGTACATCACCGGAGGGACGGGTGAACCGGGCTGCAAAGTCGTGTCGGGCAAGGGCGACGGGGCGTCGTACGCGTTCTCGCCCGAGCAGGCCGTGAACGCGGCGACGATCACCGCCGTGGGCACCGGGCGCGGACTGCCGGAGCGCGCGGTGACCATCGCGCTGGCGACCGCGCTGCAGGAGTCGAGCCTGCGCAACATCAACCACGGCGACCGGGACTCGCTCGGCCTGTTCCAGCAGCGGCCCTCGCAGGGCTGGGGCACCCGCGAGGAGATCCTGGACCCGACGTACTCGGCGGGCGAGTTCTACGACCACCTGGTCAAGGTGCCCGGCTACACCCGGCTGCCCCTCACCGTCGCCGCGCAGCGCGTGCAGCGCAGCGGCTTCCCGCAGGCCTACGCCAAGCACGAGCCGGACGCCGCGCTGCTCGCCGCCGCCCTCACCGGCCAGTCCGCGGCCACGCTGACCTGCGAGGGCCGTCCGGCCGCGACCCGGGCGACGGGCCCGGACGGGGTGCGTACCGCGCTGGTACGGGACTTCGGGCGCGATGTGCTGGAGCCGGCCGGCGCCCAGGTGGGCGGCTCCTCGGCGGCCACGCCCACGCCGTCCCCGAGCGGCGGTACGGACGAGTCCGGCGGGCGGACGGTGACGCTGCCGGTGACCGCCGACCCGGGTTCCGCGACCGGGCGGAGCCTGGAGCGGCGCGGCTGGCAGCTCGCGCACTGGGCCGTGGCCAACGCCTCCGAGCTGCACATCGCGCGCGTGACGTACGCCGGGCGTGAGTGGGTCGCCGGGAACACCGCCAGCGAGTGGCGCGCTCCGACGGCGAAGGGCACGGCGGGCGCGGAGCGGGACGCCGACGACAGCGACGCCGTCCGTATTGTCACGATGCGCTAGATCGCGCAGGGGTACGGGAACTCACCCCTGGGGGTTACCCGCGCGGCTCGGCCGCGACGGTGTGCGCAGGTTTTCGTGCCCTCACTCGGGAATCCGTGAAATCCCTTGGGCGTACAGGGCTGGAAGGATTCGGCGGGCTTTCCGGAGTGGGCCTTTTTGCCCGTTTGTCCGCAGCCGATTATGCGACGCATTACCAACTCTTTACGTTGCGACGCCGCAACCTTCCCGGGCTTCGAGCGGTAGTCACTGCGTCCGAGCCGGGGCGGTCAACAGCCAGTCGATCAACTCCCGGAGCCGGTCGGACACTTCACGAACCTCACTGTTCTCTCCGTCGAAGGAGCACCATGTCCCTCCCCCTGACCCGCCGGATCGCCCGTGCCGCGCTCATTGTCGCTGCGGGAGCGGCTGCCGGGGTCGGTGCGGCCGGCTCCGCCAGTGCGGCCCCCGAGCTGCCGGCCAACCCGAACCTCGGCGGCCTGACCGCCCTGGACGGGGCGAACGTCGGCAACACCGTCGACGGCGCGGCGACGGACGTCAGCAAGTCCGCCGGTGACACCGGCAGCAAGACCGTCAAGAAGGCGGTGCCGGCCGCGGGCAAGCTCGGCGGCAAGACGGTCAAGAAGGCCACGCCCGTCGCGCAGAAGGCGGCCGGTGAAGCGGCCGGCTCCGCCGGGCAGCTCGTCGGCGAAGCCGCCGGTTCGGCGCAGGGCGGTCTGCCGACCGACTCCCTGACGAAGGGCGGCGTGCCGTCCGCGAAGACGCTGCCGGCGAAGGGCCTGCCGGTCGGCTGACGCCGCGCGCAGACCGCCGAAGGGGTCCAGGGAATGTCCCTGGACCCCTTCGCTGTGTTCCGTGTCTGCCGGGCGCCGGCGGCCTCGCCGTCCTGCCGCCGCCCGCCGGGAGGCTGCGACGGCCCCGGCGGCTACAGACGCCGTACCGCCGCCGCGATCCGCTCGTCCGTCGCTGTCAGGGCCACGCGGACGAACTCCGCGCCCGCCGTGCCGTAGAAGTCGCCGGGGGCCACGAGGATGCCTCGTTCCGCGAGGTGGGCGACCGTGTCCCAGCAGGATTCGCCCCTGGTGGCCCACAGGTAGAGGCTGGCCTCGCTGTGCTCGATGCGGAAGCCGTGGGACAGCAGGGCCTGGCGCAGGACGGCACGGCGGGCCGCGTAGCGCTCGCGCTGGACGCGGACGTGGTCGTCGTCGTCCAGGGCCGCCACGACGGCCGCCTGCGTCGGCGCGGACGTCATCATGCCGCCGTGCTTGCGGATCTCCAGGAGAGGGCTCAGGACGGCCGGGTCGCCGGCCAGGAAGGCCGCGCGGTAGCCCGCGAGGTTCGAGCGCTTGGACAGGGAGTGGACGGACACGATGCCGTCGTACGAGCCGCCGTTGACGTCGGGGTGCAGCACCGAGACCGGGTCGGCCTCCCAGCCCAGCTCCAGGTAGCACTCGTCGGAGAAGAGCAGGATGCCGTGCTCACGGGCCCACGCCACGATCCGGGTGAGGTCCGCCTTCGACAGGACCTTGCCCGTGGGGTTCGACGGGGAGTTCAGCCAGAGGAGCTTCAGACCCTCGGGGTCGAGCTCCGTCGGGTCGTCGTAGACCTCGTACTCGGCCCGGGCCAGGCGGGCGCCCACCTCGTACGTCGGGTAGGCCAGGCGAGGGTAGGCAACCCGGTCGCCGGGGCCGAGGCCCAGCTGGGTCGGGAGCCAGGCGACGAGTTCCTTGGAGCCGACGATCGGCAGGACGTGGCGGTGGGTGACGTCCCGGGCGCCGAGGCGGCGCTCGACCCAGCCGGTGATCGCGTCGCGCAGCTCGGGCGTGCCCCAGACGGTCGGGTAGCCCGGCGAGTCCGCCGCTTCGACCAGCGCTTTCTGGATCAGCTCGGGGACCGGGTCGACCGGGGTGCCGACGGACAGGTCCACGATGCCGTCCGGGTGGGCGGCGGCCGTGGCCTTGAACGGCGTCAGCTTGTCCCAGGGGAAAGCGGGGAGACGGTCGGAGACTGCGGACACGGTTTCTGGCTCACTTTCTGGTACGTACGAGCCGTCGAAGGGCAAACGCCTCGGCCCCGTACGGCGATCAGGGCGTGATCGGGCCGTACGGGACCGAGGCGGCGCACGGTGTGCGGCCGCTTGCGGTGACTAGGCCTGCGGCGGCAGCGCGGCGATGAAGGGGTGGTCGCGCTCGATCAGCCCCAGCTTGCTGGCGCCGCCGGGCGAGCCGAGCTCGTCGAAGAACTCGACGTTCGCCTTGTAGTAGTCCTTCCACTCCTCCGGGGTGTCGTCCTCGTAGAAGATCGCCTCGACCGGGCAGACCGGCTCACAGGCACCACAGTCGACGCATTCGTCCGGGTGGATGTACAAGGACCGGGAGCCCTCGTAGATGCAGTCGACCGGGCACTCCTCGATGCACGCCTTGTCCTTGACGTCGACACAAGGCTGCGCGATGACGTAGGTCACGCTGTCGTTCCTCCTCGATAGGGCGCTGGCGGGCCTCCTCAGGCTCCGCCGCCTGGCGCGCGGGAGCGCGGCGTCGTCGATGCCCGCCCCTAGTATCTCCGTTCTTGGGCATGATCCGAACAGGAGGGGTGCACGGACCTGTGGAAATCTCTGCCGCCGGGCGTCTTGAGGTGGCCATCACCGCTGCTGACGTGGGCAAACGGGTCTCCGTACGGAGCTTGATCGAACATGCGGCTCCGGGTGAGAAGTTCACCGACACGGTCGGCGTTCTCACATCATGGGACAAGGGTGTGCTACTGATCACACGCCGGGGTGGCGAGAGCGTCCGCATCGCGGAATCCGCGCTGGTCGCGGGCAAGGTGGTGCCCGCCGCCCGGGCGCGTCGCCGTGGTCCGGCCGCCTCGTACGAGGAACTGGCCCGGGCCACCGCGCGGGCCTGGCGGCCCGTGGAGAGCGAGCGGCTCGGCGACTGGGAGCTGCGGGCCGCGTCCGGGTTCACACGGCGGGCCAATTCGGTGCTGCCGCTCGGCGAGCCTGGCCTGCCGCTCGACGAGGCGCTCGACGCCGTCCGGCGCTGGTACGGCGACCGCGGGCTGCCCGCCTACGTCCAGACCGCGACCGGCGCCGAGGGCACGCAGGAGCTGCTGTGCGCCGAGCTGGAAGCACGGGGCTGGGTGCGGGAGGTGACCGCCGAGCTGTGGGTCGGGCCGCTGGCGCCGGTCGCCGATGCCGCCGACCCGTCGCGGGTGGTGCTGTCCCGGGAGGCCGATGACGCGTGGCTGGCCCGGTACCAGCGCAAGGGCGTGAGCCAGGTGGCGCTGCGGGTGCTGGGATCGGGGCCCTCGGTGTGGTTCGCGACCGTGCCGGGCGGCGCGGAGGGTGCTGCTCCGGCCGCCATCGGGCGGTGTGTCGTCGACGGGCGGTGGGCCGGCTTCGCCGCTGTCGAGGTCGATCCGGAGCTGCGGCGGCAGGGGCTGGGCACGGCCGTGATGGCGGCGCTGGCCCGGCGGGCCCTCGACGAGGGCGCGTCGGCCGCGTGGCTCCAGGTCGAGGCCGAGAACGCGGGAGCGCGGGAGCTGTACGCCGGGATGGGCTTCGCCGCGCACCATGCCTACCACCACTACCGGGCGCCGCAATCCGGCTCCACCGGCCGGTAGCCGATCGTCGTGAGAGGGCACGAGCCAGGTATGCGTCCCCCCTGTCCTCCGTCCCCGGAGCGCTCCGCCGAGCTGCGGAGGCGGTTCGCCGAAGAGGCCCGGTCCGAGCGGCCCGATCTGTCGACGCTGTGCCTGCTGGTGGGCGCGCAGGCGGACCGGGAGCTGGACGAGGCGGGCCTGGACACCGCGCAGGTCGAGCTGGACCGGCTGGCCGGGCTGCTGCCGTACCGGCCCGGTGGGCCGAGGGCCTGGGCGGTCGCCCTGCGGGAGCTGCTCGGTGAGCGGATGGGTTTCGGCGGCAGCCCGGCCGACTACCAGCGGCTGGAGTCCTCACTGCTGCACGAGGTGCTGGTGCGGCGCAGGGGGTTGCCGATCCTGCTGTCGGTGGTGTGGCTGGAGGTGGCCCGGCGGGCCGGGGCGCCCGTGTACGGGGTGGCTCTGCCGGGGCATTTCGTGGTCGGGTTCGGGCCTGACGAGGGGCAGGTGCTCGCCGATCCGTTCGACGGAGGGCGGGTGCTGACGGGGGCGGACGCGGAGGTGCTGGTCGCCGGGGCGACGGGGACGGGGCGGCTCGATCCGGAGATGCTGCGGCCGGCGGATCCGCTGGAGGTGGTGCTGCGGATCCTGAACAACGTGCGGGCGTGGGCGGCGGCTCGGCCGGAGCGGTCGGATGTGGCCCTGTGGGCCGTTGAACTGTCTCTCCTGCTGCCGTCGCATCCTGCGCGGTTGCGGTACGAGCGGGCGCAGTTGCTGGTGCAGCGGGGGGATTTCGTGCCGGGGGCGTTGGAGTTGGAGGCGTATGCGGAGGTTGTTGCCGCGGTGGATGAGGGGGCTGCGGAGCGGGTGCGGGGGGAGGCGTTCGCGGCTCGGGCGATGCTCAACTGATGCCGTGTCGCCGTAGGGGCTTGTGTTGTGTTGCGTCTGCGGGTGCGCGGGGGTTCTTCGCGCAGTTCCCCGCGCCCCCAACACCTCTACAACCAGCCTTTTTCTCGTGCTGTGCGGACCGCTTCCGCTCGGTTTCTCACCGCTAGCTTCTGGATGGCTGTGCTGAGGTAGTTGCGGACTGTGCCCTGGGAGAGGTGCAGGGTGGTTGCCAGTTCGGCGTTGGTGGAGCCGTCCGCCGCCGCTCGGAGGACCTCTCGCTCGCGGTCCGTCAAGGGGTTGGCGCCGTCCGCCAGGGCCGCTGCCGCGAGGGTGGGGTCGATGACGCGTTCGCCGGTGAGGACCTTGCGGATCGCCTCGGCGAGCCGGGCCGCGGGGGCGTCCTTGACCAGGAAGGCGTCGGCGCCGGACTCCATGGCGCTGCGGAGGTAGCCGGGGCGGCCGAACGTGGTGAGGATGACCAGCTTCACGGCGGGGAGTTCCTCGTGGAGGCGGGCCGCGGCCTCTATGCCCGTCGCGCCGGGCATCTCGATGTCGAGGAGGGCCACGTCGACGGCGTGTTCGCGGGCCGCTGCCAGGACCTCGTCGCCGCGGGCCACCTGGGCGACGACCTCGATGTCCGCTTCCAGGCCGAGCAGGGCGGCCAGGGCCTCGCGGACCATCGACTGGTCCTCGGCGAGGAGGACCTTGATCGTGCGGCTCATGCCGGGGATCCTACGTCCGCCGGATCGGCCGTGGGCACGCGGGCGACCAGGCGGAAGCCGTGCTTGAGCGGGCCCGCCTCCAGGGCGCCGCCCGCCTTGGCCAGGCGTTCGGTGAGGCCCGTGAGGCCGTTGCCGTAGCCGTAGCCCGGGCCGCCGGAGCCGTTGTCCTCGACGGTGAGTTCGAGCACCGGGCCGTCGAGGGTCTGGCGGCGCAGCAGCTCGACCGTGCAGCGGCGGGCGCCGCTGTGCCGTACGACGTTGGTGACCGCCTCGCGCAGGGCCCAGGCGAGGGCGGACTCGCTCTCCTCGGGGACGCCGGCGAGGCCGGGCGGCTCGGCGGGCAGGTCGGTGATGACGCCGGCCGCGGTCAGGGCGACCCGGGCACCGGCGAGTTCGGCGCTCAGACGGGGGCGCCGGTAGCCGGTGACGGCCTCGCGTACGTCCACCAGGGCCTGGCGGCTGACCTGCTCGATGTCGGCGACCTGCTGGGCCGCCTCGTCGGGCCGGCCGGGGAGCATCCGGCCGGCGAGCTCGCTCTTGAGGGTGATCAGGGAGAGGGAGTGGCCGAGCAGGTCGTGCAGGTCCCTGGCCAGGCGCAGGCGCTCCTCGTTGGCGGCGAGCTGGGCGACGGTGGCGCGGGCCTCGCGCAGGGCGACGGTCGTCCGGACGAGTTCGCGTACGCCGGTCATGGCGAAGCCGCCGAGAAGGGCCGGGACGAGGAGCCCGGCCAGGTAGGACAGGCCGTCGTGCGTCGCGAGCGCCACCGCGGTCAGCAGGGCGCACGTGGCCGGGATCGTCCAGCGGGCCATGCGCAGGGGCAGGGCCGCCCCGGACGCGATCGAGACGTACACGAACAGCACCAGCCACTCGCGGCCCAGGGTGAGGGCGAGGAGCGTGGACTGGGCCGCGAGGACCCCGAGCGAGCCGAGCACCAGGGTGTTGCGCTCGCCGCGGCCCGTGCGGAAGACCAGCAGCATGTACCAGGTGACGAACGCGGCCAGACCGAGCCAGCCGAGGATCCGTACGCCCGTGCTGTGGCCGCCGTGCAGCAGGTCGGTGACGGGCGCGCTCAGGTAGACCAGCCAGATGCCGGTCCACAGCGACTTCACCACCCGCTGCCTGCGGTTCACCGGGCGCTGCCCGATACCGAACCCGACGCCGCTCACGCCTTCAGGGTGTCCTTCCGGTACAGCCAGGCCGCGCCGCCCGCGAACAGGACGAACGACACCACGAGCACGGCGAGGTCCTGGACGTGCGGGGCGCGGCTCTGCTCGATGGCCTGCCCCAGGGCAGCGTACGCGTGCGTGGGAAGCCACTTCGCGATGTCCTGGAGCCAGTCCGGGAAGGTCGTCGTCGGCATCCACAGGCCGCCGAGCATCGACAGGCCGAAGTAGGTGAGCATCGTGATCGGGCGGACCGCGTCGCCGCTGGCGACGTAGCCGATGGCGACGCCGAGCGCGGCGAAGACGAGGCTGCCGGCCCAGATCGCGCCGGTCAGTGCGAGCCACTGCCAGGCGTCCAGGCGTACGTGCTTCACGGCCGCCGCGACGGCGAAGACGATGACGATGGACGGCAGGCTGACGACGGCGGCGCTCGCGGTCTTGGCGAGGACGTAGCCGCGGCCCGGCAGCGTGGTCAGGCGGAGCTGCCGCACCCAGCCGCCCTCGCGCTCCTTGGCGATGCGCTCGCTGTTGCCCATGAGGACGGCCGTGAGAGCGCCGAAGGAGGCCATGGAGACCATCATGTAGGTCGGCAGGGTCAGGCCGGTGCCGGGGACCTCGGTGGTGCTGTCGGCGTTGCCCGCGATGATCAGGAACAGCACCGACGGGTAGATCACGGAGAAGAACAGGAACTTGCGGTTGCGCAGGGCGCGGGTGAGCTCCAGCTTGATCAGGCTGTTCACTTCGACTTCGCCTCCTCGGCGGCGGTGATCGCGACGAAGGCCTGCTCCAGGCCGAGCCCGGCGACTTCGAGGTTGCGGGGGTAGACGCCGAGGCCGTACAGGGCGTGGACGGTCGCGTCGGCGTCGGTGGACTGGATGCGGACGGTCCGGCCGGAGACGGCCAGGGAGGTCAGGAACGGCAGGCCGCGCAGGGCGGCCTCGTCGACGGTGTCCGCCAGGTCGAAGGAGACGCGGCGGGCGCCCGCCCTGGCCTTGATCTCGGCGGCCGTGCCGTCGGCGAGGAGCCGGCCGCGGTGCAGCACGAGGACCCGGTCGGCGATGGCGTCGGCCTCTTCGAGGTAGTGGGTGGCGAAGAGGACGGTCCGGCCCTGGTCGGCCTGTTCGCGCATGGTGGCCCAGAAGGCCTGTCGGGTGGTGACGTCCATGCCGGTGGTGGGCTCGTCCAGGACGACGAGGTCGCTGTCGCCGGCGGTGGCGAGGGCGAAGCGGACGCGCTGGGCCTGGCCGCCGGAGAGCTTGTTGACCTTACGGCCGGCGAGCTGCGCGATGCCCGCGCGGGACAGGACCTCGGAGGGCTGGTACGGCTTCGGGTGCAGGTCGCAGGCGAGTCGCACCAGTTCGGCGACCGTGACCTCGTCCATCAGCCCGCCGCTCTGCAGCATGGCGCCCACGCGCCCGGCGACGATGGCCTCCCGGGGACCGGCGCCGAAGAGGCGGACCGTGCCGCTGTCGGGCTTCTTGAGACCGAGGAGCAGATCGAGGGTGGTGGACTTGCCGGCGCCGTTGGGTCCGAGCAGCGCCACGGTCTCCCCCGGGCGCAGGGTCAGGGTCAGTCCGTCCACGGCGCGGACGGTGTCGTATGCCTTGCTCACCTGGTCGAACGCGACCACCGAGGCTGTCGTTGTCATACGGCCATGGTGGCTTCGGGGGTGTGGGCGGGGGCAGTGTCGGGCGTCCGTAGTGCCGGATGACAGATGTCATGCCGTGCGGGTGACGATGCCGAGCAGCCCCTGCCCGGTGAGGCAGGGGCTGCTCGTCCGTCCGGACCTTATGAGGTCAGTTCGGCTTGGTCTCGATGACTCCGACGCGCTCCGCCGGTGTCTTGCCGCGCAGGGCCTCGCGCAGCGCGGAGACGACGTCCTGCGGCAGTACGTCGCGCTTGCCGCTCGCGCCCTCGATCTGCACGCCCTGGAAGGTCGTGCCGTACGCCTCCTGGAGTGCCTTGAGGTTGTACGTGTCCACGAGCTTGCCGTCGACGGCCTTGAAGCTGAGGATCTTCGGCAGGGACACCTTGCCGAAGTCGATGCTGTGCGCCGCGTCGGTGCGGATGGTGACGAGGTCGGACATCGCGGGCTGCGCGAACTCCTTCAGCATCCGGTCGACCTCGGCGTTCGAGACGGTCGGCTGGCGGGTGGTGGTCGGGAGGTTCACCGTGCCGGCCGTGCCGGTCTCCACCTGGGTGCGGTAGGCCTGCTCGATCGCGGCGGTCGACTTGTCGACGTCGATGCCCTTGCCCACCTTGCCGTAGACGGCGACGGCCTTGCCGCCCTGGAACTTGATGGTGCCGTCGGACGACGAACCCGAGCCGCCCGCGGCGGTCTCCAGGGACGCGTGCAGCTTCTCCTCGTCGATCGGCATGACGGGGGTGACGACACGGTGGTTGCCGAACAGCGATCCGATCACGGAGACCGGGTTGTAGTCGCTGCCCGCCGCCGCGTCCGCCGTGGCGTCCATGTCGAACTGGAGGCCCGAGTTGTCCGGGTCGAGGGACACGGCCTTGCCGCCCACCGACAGCTTCAGCGGCTTGCCCGCGTTGCCGTCGAAGGCCTCGTCGAGCTTCTTGACCGCGCCGTCGCGGGTGGTGCCGCCGATGTCGACGCCGAGGACGGTCGTGCCCTTCGGGACGTCGGTGCGGTTCATCAGCAGACCGGCGCCGTAGAGGCCACCGGCGGCGACGACCACACCGACCGCCAGCAGCACGAGCTTGTTGCGGCCCTTCTTCTTCGGCGCCTTCGAGGAGCTCGCCGGGGGCGGGGAGACCGGCTCGGGCAGCTTCGGGGCTCCGTGCGGCACCGGGCCCTCGCCGGGCGCGCCCGGGCCGAACGGGGAGGCCGCGCCGGACGGTACGACCGGGATGCCGCTGGTGACGGTGTGCCCGGAGACGTTGTCGTGGCGGGGGCCGTAGCCCTGGCCGTCCGGCTCGGGGGCCGGCTTCTGCGGGGTGAGGATGGCGGTGTCGTCGCTCATACCGCCGCCGGGAGCGCCGCCCAAGGGGCCGGGGCCGCCGGCACCAGCGGGGCCGCCGGGGTTGGTCGTACCGGGGCCTCCGGGGCCGCCCTTGCCCGCGGGACCGCCGGGACCGCCGGGTGCACCCGGGCGTCCGGGTCCGCCGGGCCCGCCTATGGCTCCGGGGCCGGCGGGCGCGCCGGGGCCACCCGGTCGGCCGGGGTCGTTGAAGGCGCTGGGGGCGCCGGGGCCGCCCGGGCGACCGGGCTCGTCGAAGGCGCCGGGCCCGCCGGGCCTACCCGGCTCGCCGAAGGAGCCGGGGCCACCAGGACCGCCCGGTCGGCCCGGGGCACCCCGTCCACCCGGTCCGGCGAAGGCGTCGGGACCGCTCTGCTCGGTGAAGCCGCCCGGGGCACCGGGGCCACCGGCCGACGGTGCCATCGGGCCGTCCCCGGTGACCGGGCCGCCCGTCGGGCCGGCCGGACCCTGGGAACCGGGGCCGCCCTGGCCCGTACGGTCGTGCTCAGAGAAGAACGGCAGATCGTCGCGGCGCGCCTCGCCGGCACCGCCGCCGCTGCCCGGGGCGGGACGCGAACCGTTGCCCAGCGGGCCGGCCGCCAGTGCCTCGGTGACGTCGAAGGAGCCGGTGCCGCCGCCGTGCCCGGGCGCGACGGGTCCGCCGGTCGCACCGCCGGGGAGCCCGGCACCGTTCGTACCGCCGGAACGGGAGCCGCCCGGCGCGCCCATGGAGCCGACCACGCCTCCGGGCCGCCCGGCACCCGGCCGGGCCCCACCGGACGCACCGGCACCGGACACACCGGGAGCGCCCGCACCAGGGGCACCCGCGCCGGAACCGCCCGCCGCCGGGTTCGAACCGCCCGGCATACCGGCCCCGTTGGTGGAGCCGCTGCCCTGACTGCCCGGACCCGTGCCGGACTTGCGGGGCGCGAACCAGTCGCTGGTCGGCTTGTCGTCGGCGGGCTGCGCGGGCTCGGCGGGAGGCTCGACCGTGCCGGTGCCCCTGGAGGTGGCGGCACCCGGTGCCGAGGCCTCCTTGCCGGAGCCCGCACCGGTCGTCCCGGTGTCGCCCGAGCCCTCCGAATCCCCGACGGGCTTGCGCACCACCACGGGCGGAATGGGCCGTGACCCGGGGATGTTGATCCGGATCCGGGTCGTCAGCGTGGTCTCGGTCTTGCGTTCCTCCGGCCGGGCGGCCGAACGGCCCGCTTCCGTACCGGCGTCGGAGACCGCGGGGGTCCCGTACGGCGGCGTACCCGACGGGTAGGCGGCTCCACCGCGCCCGTTGGGCCCGGAGGACGGAGTGTCAGTTTCACGACTCAAGGCAGGTTCTCCCGGTTGGCTCCGCCGCCCGACACGACCTCACGCGGGCAGCTCGGCGGCGCGCACCACCATACTGGCCACTTCTCGCCCGTATCCCATGACCGCCGGGAATCCCACACCGGACCCCCACGGGCACGTCCTGGCGAAGTGGTACGTCACTTGGCAAGTCGGACGGGACCGTCGTCAGGTTGCCGCCCCGGGGCAAGGGTGGCGCACATCACAGCCGCACCGATGCCCCCGAGCAGATAGAGGTAGGAGCCGCTCCCCGCGGCGAAGAGGAAGTCGCCCTCGGGACGGCTGGCCGTGAGCAGGATGACGGCGAGCATCCAGCCGGCGGCGGCCGCGACGCCCCCGATCCGGCCGCGGGTGACGCGTGCCGCGCCCAGGACGGCTCCGGCCTCCCCGGCGAGGGCGAGCAGCAGTCCGCCCGGGAACCACGCGGGCTGCACCAGCGCCCCGGCGACGCCGACCACGGCACCGAGCAGGAAGAACCCCAGACAGGCGGTGATCCGTGCGGCGGACGGCGGCCGTATCGGCTGGGCGAGCATCGGGCTCCGGTCGCTCATGAGGCCTCCTCGACACCGGCGAACAGGTCCGTCTCCCGCTCTCCGGGCCCCTGCTCGCCCCGCACCAGCTCGTAGTACTCGGTCGTGAGGATCGGCTGGGCGAGTTCGTTGGACAGCACGAAATACGGCTCGGCCACGGTGATCTGGGTGGCGTGGGCGCGCATCGCGGCGGCCTTGGCGGCGGCGTGGGCGGTGCCGTCGATCACCGCGGTGACGCGCTCCTCGGCCACCACACCGGGCACGTCGTCGACCTCGGCCGCCTTGGCGAAGGGGAGGCCGGGCAGGTCGTCCCGGAGCCGGGCGAAGGACTCCTCCACAACGGGCCGGGGGACCCGGTTCCAGTACACCTTCGGGATCGGGATGCCGGCCTCTGCCGCCAGCTCGGCCGCGCGCATGGCGACGCGGTGGGCCTGGATGTGGTCGGGATGGCCGTAGCCGCCGTCGTCGTCGTAGGTGACGAGGACCTGGGGGCGTACCTCGCGGATCACCTCGACGAGGTGTGCGGCGGCCTCGTCGACGTCGGCCTGCCAGAAGCAGCCGGGGTCGTCGTTGTCGGGCAGGCCCATCATCCCGGAGTCGCTGTAGCGTCCGGCGCCGCCGAGCAGGCGGACGTCCTCGACGCCGAGCTCGGCCATGGCGGCGGCGAGCTCGCCGCGGCGGTACTGCCCCAGCGCGGCGCCGGTCAGGTGCGCGAGCCCGGGCGGGATGACCTCGCCGCGTTCGCCGAGGGTGCAGGTGACCAGGGTGACGTGGACACCCTCGGCCGCGTACCTGGCCATGGTGGCGCCGTTGTTGATCGACTCGTCGTCCGGGTGCGCGTGCACCAGCAGCAGACGCCGGTCGGGCAGTTCCGTCATGGAACCCACCCTACGAGGTCCCGCGACCCCGGCTCACAAGGCCGCGGGCGGGACCCGGCCGGTCAGAACTTGATGCTGCCGATCATGCCCGCGATGTTCGTCGTCAGCTCGTTGATCGTGGGAGCGACGGTCGAGGAGGCGAGGTAGAAGCCGAGCAGCATGCAGACGACCGCATGCCCCGCCTTCAGCCCTGACTTCTTGATCAGCAAGAAGACGATGATCGCCAGCAGCACCACCGCCGAAATCGAGAGTGCCACGGCGGCTCACCTCCAAAGATCCACAAGGGTGCGGGGGGTCGGACTATGGGGGCATTAAATCCGTACGTCAGCCAGCAGGTTCATACCCACTATGCGACATTGATCATAACTATCCGTCCGTGCGCATCGATCGGCGCACGGCCGCACAAGGGGGCGCATGGCCAATATGGTCAGGGCATGACGACCGAGCCTGACTCCTTCCCCCGGCGGCACGCCCGCACCCAGCGCTTCACGCTCGGCGCGCCGCGTTCGTTCAGTGTGGCGCCCGACGGTTCACGTGTTGTGTTCCTGCGCTCCGGCTCCGGTACGGACCGGGCGAGTTCGCTGTGGGTCCTCGACACGGAGGAGGGCGGGGAGCGTGTGGCCGCCGACCCGCGCGCCCTGCTGGGCGGCGCCTCGGAGGACCTGTCGGCCGAGGAACGGGCGCGGCGCGAGCGGAGCCGCGAGGGCGGTGCGGGGATCGTCGGGTACGCCACCGACTCGGCCGTCGAGTTGGCCTCTTTCGCCTTGTCAGGGCGGCTTTTCGCAGCCGAGCTGCGGGCCGGGACGGCGCGTGCGCTGTCCACGCCGGGGCCGGTGATCGACCCGCGTCCGTCGCCCGACGGCAGGCACATCGCCTATGTCGCGCAGGGCGCGCTGCGGGTGGTGGGCGCCGAGGGGGACGGCGACCGGGCGCTCGCCGAGCCGGATTCCGAGAATGTCTCATTCGGGCTCGCCGAGTTCATCGCGGCCGAGGAGATGGGGCGTTCACGCGGCTTCTGGTGGGCTCCGGAGTCGGACCGCCTGCTGGTGGCACGGGTGGACGACACACCGGTGCAGCGGTGGTGGATCTCCGATCCGGCGCATCCCGGGCGGGAGCCGCAGCGGGTGGCGTATCCGGCGGCGGGCACCGGCAACGCGGAGGTGCGGCTGTTCGTGACCGGCCTGGACGGGTTGCGCACGGAGGTCGCCTGGGACCGGGCGCGGTATCCGTATCTGGCGCATGTCCACTGGTCAGCGGCGGGCGCGCCGCTGCTGCTCGTACAGGCGCGCGATCAGCGCAGCCAGTTGATCCTGGCCGTGGATCCGGAGTCGGGCGCGACGCGGATGGTGCACGCCGACGAAGATCGAACATGGCTTGATCTTTTCCCCGGGGTGCCGTGCTGGAGCCCGTCCGGGCAGTTGGTCCGGATCGCGGACGAGGGCGGCGCACGGGTGCTGGCGGTCGGGGAGCGGCCGCTCACGGGAGCGCAGTTGCACGTCCGGGCCGTACTGGACGTCTCCGACGACGACGTGCTGGTCTCGGCGTCGGCGGGCGAGGAGGCCGGCGAGGCGGAGACGGGCCAGGTGCATGTGTACCGGGTGAACGAACTGGGCCTGGAGCGGGTGTCCCAGGAGCCGGGCGTGCACTCGGCGGCGCGGGCCGGGGACGTCACGGTTCTGGTCTCGGCGACGCTGAATCGGCCAGGTGTACGGGTGCAGGTGCTGCGCGACGGAAAACCGACGGCGACTGTCCCCTCTTATGCCGAAGACCCTGGTATGTCCCCCCGCGTGACCCTCACCGAGGGGGGCGCACGCCGCATCCCGTGCGCCGTGCTTATGCCTCGGGACTACGCCGGTGACACCCCCCTGCCGGTGCTCATGGACCCGTACGGCGGGCCGCACGGGCAGCGGGTGGTCGCCGCGCACAACCCGCACCTGACCTCGCAGTGGTTCGCGGACCAGGGCTTCGCGGTGATCGTCGCGGACGGCCGCGGCACCCCGGGCCGGTCCCCCGCGTGGGAGAAGGGGATCCACCACGACTTCACGCTGTCGCTCGACGACCAGGTGGAGGCGCTGCGGGACCTCGCGAAGCGGCATCCCCTGGATCTGTCCCGGGTGGCGATCCGCGGCTGGTCCTTCGGCGGCTGGCTGGCGGGCCTCGCGGTGCTGCGCCGCCCCGACGTCTTCCACGCGGGCATCGCGGGGGCGCCGGTGACGGACTGGCACCTCTACGACACGCACTACACGGAGCGGTACCTGGGCACCCCCGCGGAGCACCCGGAGTCGTACGCGGGGAGCTCCCTGGTCACCGCCGACGGGCTGTCCTCCCCCGCCGAGCCGCACCGCCCCCTGATGGTCGTGCACGGCCTCGCCGACGACAACGTGGTCGTCGCCCACGCCCTGCGCCTCTCCTCGGCCCTCCTGGCCGCCGGCCGCCCGCACGAGGTCCTGCCCCTGTCCGGGGTCACCCACATCACCCCGCAGGAACAGGTCGCGGAGAACCTGCTCCTCCTCCAGGTGGACTTCCTGAAGCGCTCCCTGGGCATCGACCGCCCCGCCTGAGCACGGCAACGGGCCGGGGCGACATGGCGCGCCCCGGCCCGTCTACGGCACCCGCACGGCCGTACGCTGACCAGCGTGCCGCGTCCGTATATCGGTACCGGGTCGGCGAAGTTGCTTGCGTGTTAACGCAGTTGACGGGAGCTGAAGGCCGCGTCACCGGCCTTCGGCTCCTCGGCCGGCCGCATACCGCACCCGCCCACCCGACAACAGCTGCCCTACCGGAGCCTCCGTACGGAGAACTCGTTTCCGTCGGGGTCGAGCATCAGCACCCGGCCGCCGTCGCCCTCGCCTGCGTCGGTGCGCGTGGCACCGAGCGAGACCAGGCGGTCGACCTCCGCCTCCCAGTCGGCGCCGTCGGGGAGCGCCAGCTCGAAGTACAGCCGGTTCGTGCCCGTCTTCGGCGCCACCGGAGGACCACCCCAGGTGATCTTCGTGCCGCCGTCCGGCGACTGGATCGCGGTCTCCTGGTCCTGGTCCCAGACCAGCGGCCACCGCAGCGCCTCGCTCCAGAAGTAGCCGACCTCCTGCGTACCGTCGCAGGCCAGCGCTCCGATGAGGCCGGTGTCGGCGAGGAACTTGTTGCCCGCCTCGATGACGCAGAACTCGTTGCCGTCCGGATCGGCGAGCACCACGTGCCCCTCTTCGGGGAGCTGGCCCACGTCGATGTGTTCCCCGCCGAACTCCAGCGCCCTGGCCACCGTCTGCCGCTGATCCTCCGGGGAGGTGCTCGTCAGGTCGAAGTGCGCCCGGTTCTGGCCGGTCTTCGGCTCCTGGCTCGGCAGGAAACGGATGCGGAACCCGGCTCCATCAGGGGGCAGGATCTCGACGTCGCCGTCCGGACCGTCGGCGGACTCCCAGCCCAGGACCCCGGACCAGAACCGCGCCAGGCCCGACGGCCGGGTCGCGTTGAAGCAGATCGCGAACAGTTGACTCGTCATACCCCGTGCGTCTCCGATCCACTGGCGGTCGGCAGGGCACCTCGCCCTCCTCGCGGGCGCAGCCTAGGGGGGCCGTGCAGCGCCCGCATCCGAGTTTCCGGCGCGAGCGCGGCGGGACGTCGAAGCGCATCCGGAAGACCTCTTCCCGGCACCGGAGCCGGTGCCGGGAACGAGTGGACAGCTACAGCTGTGTCCGAACCACAGCTCAGACCGCGTGGACGACGTCCTTCTTCTCGGCGAAGTGGCAAGCCGACTCGTGCGCTGCGGGGGTGTCCGTGCCCTCGAAGCGCAGCGGGACCGCCAGCAGGGGCACCTCCTCGGCGCACTTGTCCTGTGCCTTCCAGCAGCGGGTGCGGAAGCGGCAACCGGAGGGCGGGTTGGCCGGGGACGGCACGTCGCCCGTCAGAATGATCCGCTCGCGGCCTTCACGAGCCTCCGGGTCCGGCACCGGGACCGCCGACAGCAGCGCCTGGGTGTAGGGGTGCGTCGGGTGGTCGTAGATCTGCTCGTCGGTTCCGATCTCGGCCATCTTGCCGAGGTACATGACCCCGACCCGGTCCGAGATGTGCCGGACGATCGACAGGTCGTGCGCGATGAAGAGGTAGGAGAGGTTGAACTCGTCCTGGAGCTTCTCCATCAGGTTGATGACCTGCGCCTGGACGGACACGTCCAGCGCGGAGACCGGCTCGTCGCAGATGATGATCTCGGGGTTGAGCGCGAGGCCGCGGGCGATGCCGATGCGCTGGCGCTGACCGCCCGAGAACTGGTGCGGGTAGCGGTTGATGTACTCGGGGTTGAGACCCACGACGTCCAGCAGGTCCTGCACCTTGCGGCGACGGTCGCCCTTCGGGGCCACCTCGGGGTGGATCTCGAAGGTCTCACCGATGATGTCGCCCACCGTCATACGGGGGTTGAGCGAGGTGTACGGGTCCTGGAACACCATCTGGATGTTCCGGCGCACCGCCTTCAGCGCACGCCCGGACAGCTTGGTGATGTCCTGGCCCTTGTAGAAGATCTCGCCCGCGGTCGCCTTCTCCAGCATCATCAGCAGCTTGGCGACCGTGGACTTGCCACAGCCGGACTCGCCCACGATGCCGAGCGTCTCGCCCTGGTAGAGGTCGAAGGAGATACCGTCGACCGCCTTGACCGCCCCGACCTGCTTCTTGAACAGGATTCCCTGGGTGAGCGGGAAGTGCTTCACCAGGTTGCGCACCTGGAGGATCGGCTCGCCCCGCTCGACCGGCGCCTCGATCGCGGCGACCGCCTCCGACTCGGAGTGGGCGTCGACGACCTCGACCTCGGAGACGTTCGGCGTGGCGTCCTGCGGCTCGTCGGATTTGCTGAGCTCAGCCATGGATCGTCTCCTTCCAGAAGTGGCAGGCCGATCCGCGGCCGGCCAGATCGGTGCCGTCCTGCTCGGCGACCGGGTGCAGCGCCGGAATGTCGGTGCGGCAGATGTCCTGGGCCTGGGGGCAGCGCGGGTTGAAGGCGCAACCGGTCGGGATGCGCAGCAGGTTGGGCGGCAGGCCCTTGATCGCGTACAGCTCCTGGCCCTTCTGGTCCAGGCGCGGGATCGAGTCCAGCAGACCCTTGGTGTACGGGTGCGCGGGGCGCTTGTACAGCTCGTGCACCGGGGCGGTCTCCACGATCCGGCCCGCGTACATCACCGCGATCTTGTCCGCGACGTCGGCGACGACGCCGAGGTCGTGGGTGATCAGGATGAGGCCCATGTTGTACTCACGCTGCAACTCCGCGAGCAGGTCCATGACCTGGGCCTGGACCGTCACGTCGAGGGCCGTGGTCGGCTCGTCGGCGATGATCAGGTCCGGCTCCAGGGCGAGCGCCATCGCGATCATGATGCGCTGGCGCATACCGCCGGAGAACTGATGGGGGTAGTCGCCGATGCGCTCCTTGGCGGCCGGGATCTTCACCCGGTCCATCAGCTCGATCGACTTGGCCTTGGCGTCCTTCTTGGACATGCCCTGGTGGACGCGGAACATCTCGCTGAGCTGGTAGCCCACGGAGAGCACCGGGTTCAGCGAGGACAGCGCGTCCTGGAAGATCATCGCGATCTTGCTGCCGCGGATCTTCCGCCGCTCTTCGTTGGACATCTTCAGCATGTCCTGGCCGCGGAAGAGGATCTCCCCCTTGGGGATGCGGCCCGGGGGCATGTCGAGGATGCCCATGATCGCCTGCGCGGTCACGGACTTGCCGGAGCCGGACTCGCCGAGCACGGCCAGCGTCTCACCCGCGGCGACGGAGTAGTTGACGCCGTTGACGGCCTTGGCGACGCCGTCGCGGGTGCGGAACTCCACGTGCAGGTCGCGGACTTCGAGCAGCGGGCGGCTCGCGTCCGCCGCGCCGTCGGGGGCGGGACTGGCCGTTTCATCGATGATGGTCACGTACGCCTCCCTCAGCGCAGCTTGGGGTCGAGGGCGTTGCGTACCGCATCGCCGAACATCAGGAACGAGAGCACCGTGATCGAGACCATCACCGACGGGATGATCAGGGTGTGGGGGGCGATACGGAGCTGCTCACGTCCACGCGCCACGTCGCCGCCCCAGGACACCGCCGTGTCACCGAGGCCCACGCCCAGGAAGGACAGGGTGGCTTCGGCAGCGATGTAGCCGCCGAGCGCGATGGTCGCCACGACGATGATGGGCGCGAGCGCGTTGGGCAGGATGTGCCGGAACAGGATCCGGGACGTCGACGCGCCGAGCGCCTTGGCGGCCACCACGTAGTCCGCCTGCTTGATGGTGATCACAGCACCGCGGGCGACGCGGGCGATCTGGGTCCAGCCGAGGAAGGCCAGGGCCATGATGACGACCCAGACGGTGCGGTTGTCGAAGGAGTTGAGGACCACCAGGGCACCGAGCAGGAACGGGATGCCGAGGAAGATGTCGGTCATCCGCGAGAGCAGCGTGTCGGTCCAGCCGCCGAAGTAGCCGGCGATCATGCCGATGACCGTGCCGATGACGGTGACACAGAGCGTGACACCCACACCGACGGTGATCGAGGCGCGGGCGCCGTAGACGACGCGCGCGTAGATGGAGCGGCCCTGGACGTCGTAGCCGAGCCAGTCCGGGGCGAAGAAGTGCCCCCAGTTCGGCTTGCCCAGGTAGTGCTTGGCCAGATCGGCGTCGCGCGGCGAGGCGTTGGTGAACAGTCCCGGCCAGAGCGACATCACCAGCAGGAACACGATCAGCACGGCCGAGAACAGGAACAGCGGGTTGCGCCGTAGGTCGTGCCAGGCGTCGGACCACAGGCTGCGCGCCTTCTCGGCAGCCGGGCCCGCGTCGGTCACGACGACACCGGCAGTGCTCGCGGTGTCACCGGGAAGGGCTTCTACCTTCTTCTCGACGGTTTTGTCAGGCATACCGGATCCTCGGGTCCAGGACCGCGTAGAGCAGGTCGACGATCAGGCTGGCGGCGAGGTAGATGAGCACCATCAGCGAGGCGATGCCCACGACCGTGGCGCCCTCGCGGCGGCTGAGCGCGTCGTAGATCTCGATACCGATACCCCGCACGTTGAAGATGCCCTCGGTCACGATGGCGCCGGTCATCAGGCTGCCGATCTCGATACCGAGGAAGGTGACCACGGGGATCAGCGAGTTGCGCATCAGGTGGACACCGATGACACGGCGGCGCGGCAGTCCCTTGGCCACGGCGGTGCGAATGTAGTCGGAGCGCAGGTTCTCCGCGATCGACGTGCGGGTCAGCCGGGCGACGTAGGCGAGCGACAGCGACGCCAGCACGGTCGCGGGAAGCGCGAGCTGGGAGAAGTCCGTCGAGTCGGTGACCGTCGGTGTGGTGACCGACCACTTGAACGCGAGGAGGTACTGGAGCAGGAAGCCCAGCACGAAGGAGGGCATCGAGACGAGGACCAGCGTCAGTGTCAGCAGTCCGCGGTCCCGCAGCGTGTCGGGGCGCAGGCCGGCGACGACACCGAGGCCGATGCCCACGACCGTGACGAAGGTGAAGGCGAAGACCGTCAGTCTGATCGTCACCGGGAACGCGTCGGCGATGACGTCCGCGATGGGCCGCTGACTGGCGATCTGGGTGCCGAAGTCGCCCTGGAACAGCCCGGTCATGTAGTTCACGTACTGCTGAAGGAGCGGCTGATCGAGACCGAGTTCCTTCTTGATGCCCGCGACCACCGTCGGGTCGTACGCCTGATCCCCCATCATCGCCCGGACGGGATCGCCGGGCAGGGCGTACATCATGCAGAAGATGAGCAGGGTTGACCCGATGAACACCGGGATCATCTGGAGCAGTCGCCGTGCGACATAGCGCCCCATAGGTGCCTCCGTGAGGGGTTAACGCAGGTGCGGGGGCCGCCTCCTGTTGAGGAGACGACCCCCGTGCACCTCCCGCCGCCACCTGGGCGGCGGCGGGTTTACGGCCGAGGGGGAAGAGGTCCGAGAGGCCCTCTTACTTGGTGGTGACGCCCCACACTTCGAGGTCACCGTGGAAGTCGACGTTGACGTTGTCGACGCTCTTACCGTGGCCGCCGTTGATGCGGTAGTACCAGAGCGGGATGGCCGGCATGTGGTCGAGCAGCTTCTTCTCGACCTCCTGGAAGGCCTTCACCGACTCTTCGAGGGACTTGGCGTTGTCGGCCTTGTTCATCAGCGCGTCGACCTCCTTGTTGGAGAATCGACCGTTGTTGGCCTCGGCGGTGGTGTGGAAGAGCTCCTTCATGAAGTTGGCGTTGACCGGGTAGTCGGCGACCCAGCCACCGCGGTACATGCCCTTCACCTGGTCGTTGTCACGGGCCTCGAGGTCCGTGGCGAAGTCCGGCTTGGGGTCGCCGACGCAGTCGACACCGGTGGCCTTGCGGATGGACTCGCAGACCGCGGTCACCCACTCCTTGTGCCCACCGTCGGTGTTGTACTGGACGGTGAACTTGTTGCCCGGAACGCCACCGCCCTCCTTGATGAGCTGCTTGGCCTTCGCCGGGTTGTACGTGAACACGTCGGTGTTCAGGTCCTGGCTGCCCTTGACGCCCGGCGGGGTGAAGCTCTTGGCCGGCGTGCGGGTGTTGTTCAGAACCGTCTTGGTGATCGTGTCGCGGTCGATCGCCATCGACAGGCCCTGGAGGACCTTCGGGTCGATGTCCTTGAAGGTCTTGGAGTAGAACGCCGGGGTCAGCGACTGGATGGCCGCGTACGGCTGCTCGATGGCGCCGTCGCCCAGGTCCTGCTTGTACTTCGGCAGGTCCGTCGGGCCGACCTGGCGGATCATGTCCAGGTTGCCGGAGACGACGTCCTTGTAGGCGGCTTCGACCGTCGTGTAGTTCTTGAACTGGACGCCCTTGTTCTTCGCCTTGTTCGGGCCCTGGTACTCGTCCCAGGCCTTGACCTGGATGAGCTTCTTGTGGTCCCACTTCTCGAACGTGTAGGGACCGTTGCCGACCGGCTTCTGGCCGAAGGCCTTCGGGTCGTCGTAGAAGACCTTGGGCAGCGGGGCCCACGTGGAGTAGCCGAGCTTGTAGTTGAAGTACGGCATGGTGTTCTTCAGCTCGATGGTGAAGGTGTGGTCGTCCACCGCCTTCAGGCCGGACATGGCCTCGGCCTTCGGGTCACCCTTCTCCGGGTGGACATCGTCGTAGCCCTTGATGTCCTGGAACCAGAAGGAGTTCTGCTGGTTGTTCTTGATGTTGGCGTACCAGTTCCAAGCGTCGATGTACGACTTGGAGGTGACTTCTTCGCCGTTGTGGAACTTCCAGCCCTTCTTGAGCTTGACCGTCCACGTCTTCGAGTCCTTGGTGGTGACCGACTCGGCGTTCGTGTAGACGATGTTGCCCTTGGAGTCGAAGTCCAGCAGCTGCGTGAACAGGGACTGGATGACGTACGAGCCGAGGGTCTCGTTGGTGTCGGCCGGGATCAGCGGCTTCTGCGGCTCGCCGACGTCGATCGAGACATAACCGGCAGGTCCGGAACCCTTGCTCTTTCCCTCACCATCACTGTCGCCGCCGCAGGCGGTGGCGGCCAGAGCGACGACTATCGCCCCCGCGACCCACTTGGCGCTCTTGGCACCGCGCATGGGTTCCTCCTATGAAGTCATTGGTTCACCGCGAAGGGAGCACACGACACATCACGGCCCCCGCCCGTCGCCGGTGCCGGAATTCGTCGAGTGCCCCCGCGCTCGTGAGTCGCGCCGCTGCCGGCTACTGACCCGTACATCCGAGCTCTACGCGCCTAACTATCTGCCAAACACTGGGACCGAACCACACCCTCGAGGTCTCGGTTCGATCACAGCTCGCGTATACATCTTCCAAAATCCGGACAAAGGGTTTGGTGAAAGATCCCTGCGAAACGGACTTGTTACACATCTATCGGTGTCGAGTGTCCGCATTCCGGACGCGAGAATGAGATAAACGGGTTGCGACTCCCGTGACTGCCGTGCAGGGTGCCCCGGGCAGCTGTCGCCCTCTCAAGTCACCTCCGCCACAGGGCCGTTGTACGGCACCGAATCCGGGCAGGGTGAAGCACTTCCGCGCCAGGCTAGTGGGAGCGGGGCGTTCCGGACGACCTTCCCCGCCAAATCGAGGGTTTTCCCTCACCCTTGCCTGCGCGTCACCTCTTCATTACGACGACGCCGGGCACCCCGCGTCGCGGGGTGCCCGGCGTCGTCGTTCGGCGGGAGGCGTCAGCCGTGCTTGGCGCGGCTCGCGGCGCGGGCGCGCTCGCGGGCGTCCAGGTTCACCTTGCGGATGCGCACGGCCTCCGGGGTGACCTCGACGCACTCGTCGTCGCGGCAGAACTCCAGGGACTGCTCCAGGGAGAGCTTGCGCGGCGGGACGATCGCCTCGAACGAGTCGGCCGAGGAGGACCGCATGTTGGTGAGCTTCTTCTCCTTGGTGATGTTGACGTCCATGTCGTCGGCGCGGGAGTTCTCGCCGACGATCATGCCCTCGTACACCTCGGTGCCGGGCTCGGTGAACAGCACGCCGCGCTCCTGGAGGTTGGTCATCGCGAACGCGGTGACCGCACCGGCGCGGTCGGCGACCAGGGAGCCGTTGTTACGGGTCTGGAGGGCGCCGAACCAGGGCTCGAAGCCCTCGTGGATGGAGTGGCCGATGCCCGTGCCGCGGGTCTGCGTCAGGAACTCCGTACGGAAGCCGATCAGACCGCGGGAGGGGACGACGAACTCCATGCGGACCCAGCCGGAGCCGTGGTTGGACATGTTGTCCATGCGGCCCTTGCGGACGCCCATGAGCTGCGTGACCGCGCCCATGTGCTCCTCGGGTACGTCGATCGTCATGCGCTCGACGGGCTCGTGCGTCTTGCCGTCGATCTCCTTGGTGACGACCTGCGGCTTGCCGATGGTCAGCTCGAAGCCTTCCCGGCGCATCGTCTCGACCAGGATGGCGAGCGCGAGCTCACCACGGCCCTGGACCTCCCAGGCGTCCGGCCGCTCGGTGTCCAGCACGCGGAGCGAGACGTTGCCGACCAGCTCGCGGTCGAGGCGGTCCTTTACCTGGCGAGCGGTGACCTTGCGGTCCTTGACGGCCGCCTTGTTGTCGGCGCCCTTGCCGGTGGCGCCACGGCCGACCAGCGGGGAGGTGTTGGTGCCGATGACCATGGAGATCGCGGGCTGGTCGACCGTGATCAGCGGCAGCGCGACCGGGTTCTCCGGGTCCGCCAGGGTCTCGCCGATCATGATGTCCGGAATACCGGCGACCGCGCAGATGTCACCGGGGCCGGCCATCTCCGCCGGCTTGCGGGTGAGCGCCTCGGTCATCATCAGCTCGGAGATGCGGACGTTGCTGACGGACCCGTCACGCTTCATCCACGCGACCGTCTGGCCCTTGCGCAGCTCGCCCTGCTCGACGCGGAGCAGCGCGATACGGCCGAGGAAGTTGTCGGCGTCCAGGTTGGTGACGTGGGCCTGGAGCGGGGCGGCCTCGTCGTACGTCGGCGCCGGGATGTGCTCCAGGATCGTGGAGAAGAACGGCTCCAGGCTGGTGGAGTCGGCGGGGACCGTGCCGTTGTCCGGCTTGGTCAGGGAGGCGATGCCGTCACGGCCGCAGGCGTAGACGATCGGGAACTCGATCTGCTCCTCGTCGGCGTCCAGGTCGAGGAAGAGGTCGTAGGTCTCGTTGACGACCTCGTCGATCCGGGAGTCCGGACGGTCCGTCTTGTTGATGCACAGGATGACGGGCAGGCGCTGCTGCAGCGCCTTGCGCAGCACGAAGCGGGTCTGCGGGAGCGGGCCCTCGGAGGCGTCCACGAGCAGGACGACACCGTCGACCATCGACAGACCGCGCTCGACCTCGCCGCCGAAGTCGGCGTGACCGGGGGTGTCGATGATGTTGATGGTGATGACGTCCCCCCCGTCCTTCGGGTGGTACTTCACCGCCGTGTTCTTGGCGAGGATCGTGATGCCCTTCTCACGCTCCAGGTCGTTCGAGTCCATCATGCGGTCGTCGACGCCCTCGAGCTGGTGGGCGGCGAAGGCACCGGCCTGCTTCAGCATGCCGTCGACGATGGTGGTCTTGCCGTGGTCGACGTGGGCGACGATGGCGACGTTGCGGATGTCGTGGCGCGTGGCCATAAGAAGGCGTACTCCCGGAGTGTGAGGAAGGCCCTGCGCGGACGTCTGCGGTGCGCGGACCCTGCCGGGCTCAACATGCCACGGCCTCACCCCATGGTACGGGTGCGCGGCCGCTGGGCTTAGCCGGGATACGTCGGTGCTGGTCAGGATGGATTGCAGGGTGCTCTGCGGCCGCTCCGGGGCTGCTGGGGGCTGCCGCCCCCAGGCCCCCGCTTCGGCCTGGACGGCCTCGTCCTCAAGCGCCGGACGGGCTGGAAGCGCCTGACGGGCCGGAGGCCGGCTTCGCGCCCTTCTTCAGGAAGCCCATGTCCTCGTAGACCGGCGTGCCGAGGCCGAAGGCGCCGGTGTTGACCAGGTTCTTGCGGGCGGCGACGAGCTGGGGGCGCTGGAAGAGGGGGATCGAGCCGGCCGCCGCCCAGATGCGGGAGTCCGCCTTGCGGATCAGGGAACGGGACTCGCCCTCGTCGAGGGTGGCCACGGCCTGGTCGAAGAGCTGGTCGACCTGGTCGGTGCCGACGCGGGTGTAGTTCTGCTCGACGTTCAGCGAGCCGTCGGCGGCCGGGACCGGCTTGGCGTAGACGGGCCGGGCGTCGGTGGCGGGGAAGGCGGAGGCGGGCCAGGAGTAGAGGGCGAGGTCGTACTGGCCGGACGCGATGTGGTCCTTGAAGTACGACTCGTCGGAGACCTTGGAGATCTCCGTGCCGATGCCGACGCGCTCCAGCATGCGGGCGATGCGGTCGGCCACCGTGCGCAGTGTCTGGGAGCCGGGCCCGGAGGGGAGCACGAAGCGGAGGGTGAGCGGCTTGCCGTTCTTGGCGAGCGGGGCGGCCTCGCGGCCGGCCGGGGCGGCGGTGCCCATGGGGGCGTAGGCACCGGGGGCGCCGCCCTGGTGCGGCTGCTTGTACTGCTTGCCGTCCTGGGCGAGGTGGTTCGGGTCCTTGTCGTGGTGCGCCTTGCCGTCCTGCCGGTCCTTGTCGTCCTGCCTGTCCTTGCCGTCCGAGCCGACGATGTATTCGCCGTCGTCGTTCCGGGACTCGTCCTCGGAGGACTTTCCGGCCTTCTCGCCCTCGGCTCCGGCCGCCTTCTCCCCCTTCTTCTTCTCTTCCTTGATCGGGCCGCCCCGCACCCACCCGGCGTCCGCGAGCAGCGCCTGGGCCTCCTTGGTGTCCTGGCCGCCGAGGGCGCCGCTGTTGTCGGCGTAGGCGGCCTGGCCGGACAGCGCGAGGTGGCTGCCGACCGGTACGGCGGGCAGTCCGAGGGGCTTCAGCACCGCCTTGGCCAGTTCCTTGCGGTCCAGGGCGCGGGCGACGGCCCTGCGGACGCGTTCGTCGGCGAGCGGCCCCTCGGCCCCGTTCAGGGCGAGCTGCGTGAAGGCCGGCTCCAGGGACTTGCGCACCTCGAAGCCGCGCAGGGCCTGCTGCTGCCGAGCGCGCTTGGCGGCCGCCTTGCCGCCCCGCGGCTTCTGGTCCGCCTCGGCGCCCATGACCGGACTGCTGGAGCCCCGGGGGCGGGCGGCGACGGTGATGCGGCGGGCCTCGGAGGGTGCGATCTCGGCCAGGTCGATGGCACCGGCGGCCAGCTCCTTGGCCCGCTTGTCGCGCGGCACCGTGCGCAGCACGATCTCGGAGAGCTTGGCCGGCCGGCCCCACCAGCGCGGATTGCGGGTGAGGGTGATCTCCTCGTCCTTGCGGCTGAGCTTCTTCACCAGGAAGGGGCCCGCCGTGACCTTGAGCTTCTTGCGGGCCCCGTCGTTGAAGGAGTCCGGCGTGCCCATGACGTCCTTCGGGTACAGCGGCGAGAACAGGGAGCGCCAGTCGGCGTAGGGGCGGCTGAAGGTGACCCGGACCTCCAGGGCGTTGTCCCCGCGCTCGATCTTCTGGATGCGGTCGTAGCCGGCGTTGCGGGCGGTCCAGTAGGCGGTGTCCTTGCCGGACAGGGCGCGCCACTGGGCGGCGAAGTCGGCGGCGCCGATCTCCCGGCCGTCGCTCCAGACGGCCTGCTGGTCGAGCTTGTAGAGGACGACCTGCTTGGGCTCCGTCTCGACGACCTTGGCGGACTCCAGGTAGGCGGGGTTGCGCTCCGGGCGGCCGTCGGCGTTCATCCGGAACATCGACGGCAGGACCGCCTGGGCGACGCGGGTGGTGGTGGGGTCGGCGTCCGACTGGAAGGTGTTCAGGGTGTCGGGCACGGAGTCGACGGCCCAGCGCAGGGTGCCGCCGTCGGTGATCCGGTCGCGGGCTGCGGGCTGGATGTCCTGCCCGGCGAGCGGCTTGCCGGCCGGGTCCTCGGAGCCGCATCCGGCGAGCGCGGGCACCGCGAGCACTCCCGCGGTGAGGAGGAAGGCGACCGAGCGCGAGACCGCACGCGGGCCGACGGCGTGCTGGGACATCTGTGCTACCTCCGGAAAGCCGAGGGCGTTATGATCACTTTTGGCGGTATTTGGATTTCATCTGATGTATGCGGCCCACTGAAGAGGAAAGGGTTCGGCAACACAGGGCGACACGGCGGTCACGGTCGGAGAGTCACCCGTGCGGAGCAATACACGGCAACGGCGCACCCATGCGCCTCGGCCAATCGATGCACATCCCTTCACAGCACAAGGTGTGACGCGCAACACTCGCAGGCGCATGAACGTTGCCGCCTTGGGCCTCGAAGGACCCGCGGAAGTGAGGGCAAGTCATGTCCGTTCACGACGAACTGACGTCAGTCCAGCGCAGCCTCGACGACCTGCTCCGGTCGGTGGGGCGCCTGGAGAAGCAGCTCGGCACCGGCGGCCTGGAGATGCGCCGCGTCCGTGCCGACGCCAACCATCTGCGCGAGAGCGTCGCCCTGCTGCGCGACGCCGCCGCCTCGCCGGCCGCACCGAAGCGCCCCGAGCTCGTCACCATCTCGGACGCGCCGTACGACTCCGCCCTGTGGCGCGACTCGGACGACGAGGGGCTCGGCGCCCGGGACCGGCGCGCTCCCTGACCGGTCAGGAGTGGTACGACCGGCACCTCCCCCGAACCCGACCGGAGTCGTCACGTGGCCACTGGTACGGAACCCCCCGCCACCGAACCCCAACCCAGAAGCGGCGGTGTACGGGCGGGTACGCGCGCCGCGATCACCGCCCCGCACCTGCGCACCGACCGCTGGTGGCTGGCCCCGGCCGGCACGGCCGCCGGCCTGCTGACCTTCATCGTCTACTCGACCTGGCGGGCCTTCGCCGACGCCCACTACTACGCGGCGCCGTACGTCTCGCCCTTCTACTCCCCGTGCCTGGCGGAGCGGTGCGAGCCGATGAAGGCCGGCCCGAACTGGGAGATCTTCGGCAGCTGGTGGGGCATCTCGCCCGCCATCATCATCCTGATCTTCCCGCTCGGCTTCCGGCTGACCTGCTACTACTACCGCAAGGCCTACTACCGGGGGTTCTGGGCGTCCCCGCCGGCCTGCGCGGTGGCCGAGCCGCACAAGAAGTACACCGGTGAGACCCGCTTCCCGCTGGTCCTGCAGAACATCCACCGGTACTTCTTCTACGCCGCGCTCGTCGTCGCCGGGATCCTCACGTACGACACCGTGCTCGCCTTCCGCGACGAGAACTACGCGTGGGGCCACATGGGCCTCGGCACCCTCGTGTTCCTCGTCAACATCGTGCTGATCTGGGCGTACACGATCTCCTGCCACTCGTGCCGGCACATCGTCGGCGGCAAGCTCAAGCACTTCTCCAGGCATCCCGTGCGCTACCGGATGTGGCAGTGGGCCGGGAAGCTCAACGCCCGGCACATGCAGCTCGCCTGGGCGTCGCTGGTGAGCGTGGCGCTCGCCGACTTCTACGTCTATCTGGTCGCGTCCGGCGCCTTCGACGATCCGCGGTTCTTCTGATGAGGGGTGCGTACTGATGTCCGTGGTCGACCGGCAGGAATGGGACGTCGTCGTGGTGGGCGCGGGCGGTGCCGGGCTGCGCGCCGCCATCGAGGCCCGTGAGCGGGGCGCCCGTACGGCCGTGATCTGCAAGTCGCTGTTCGGCAAGGCGCACACCGTGATGGCCGAGGGCGGCATCGCCGCGGCGATGGCCAACGCCAACGAGAACGACACCTGGCAGACCCACTTCCGCGACACCATGCGCGGCGGCAAGTTCCTCAACCAGTGGCGGATGGCCGAGCTGCACGCGCAGGAGGCGCCGCAGCGGGTGTGGGAGCTGGAGACCTGGGGCGCGCTGTTCGACCGCACCAAGGACGGCCGGATCTCCCAGCGCAACTTCGGCGGCCACGAGTACCCGCGCCTCGCCCACGTCGGCGACCGCACGGGCCTGGAGCTGATCCGCACCCTCCAGCAGAAGATCGTCCAGCTCCAGCAGGAGGACTTCAAGGAGACCGGCGACTACGAGTCCCGGCTGAAGGTCTTCCAGGAGTGCACGGTCACGCGCGTGCTGAAGACCGCGGGCGGCCAGGTCTCCGGGGTCTTCGCCTACGAGCGCGAGTCGGGCCGTTTCTTCGTCCTGGAAGCCCCCGCCGTCGTGATCGCGACGGGCGGTATCGGCAAGTCCTTCAAGGTGACGTCGAACTCCTGGGAGTACACGGGCGACGGCCACGCGCTGGCCCTCCTCGCGGGCGCTCCCCTGCTGAACATGGAGTTCGTGCAGTTCCACCCGACCGGCATGGTCTGGCCGCCGTCGGTGAAGGGCATCCTCGTCACCGAGTCGGTGCGCGGCGACGGCGGTGTGCTGCGCAACTCCGACGGCAAGCGGTTCATGTTCGACTACGTCCCCGACGTCTTCAAGGAGAAGTACGCCGAGTCGGAGGCCGAGGGCGACCGCTGGTACGACGACCCGGACCACAACCGGCGGCCCCCCGAGCTGCTCCCCCGCGACGAGGTCGCGCGGGCGATCAACGCCGAGGTGAAGGAGGGGCGCGGCTCGCCGCACGGGGGCGTGTTCCTCGACGTGTCGACGCGGATGCCCGCCGAGGTCATCAAGCGCCGGCTGCCGTCGATGTACCACCAGTTCAAGGAGCTGGCGGACGTCGACATCACGGCGGAGGCGATGGAGGTCGGGCCCACCTGTCACTACGTGATGGGCGGGGTCGCGGTCGAGTCGGACACGGCGGCGGCGCGCGGGGTGCCGGGGCTGTTCGCGGCCGGTGAGGTGGCCGGCGGGATGCACGGCTCCAACCGGCTCGGGGGCAACTCGCTGTCCGACCTGCTGGTGTTCGGGCGACGGGCGGGCTGGCACGCGGCCGAGTACGCGGCGGGACTGGCCGGGGCGCGGCCGCCGGTGGACGACGTCCAGATCGACACCGCCGCCGCCGAGGCCCTGCGCCCCTTCTCGGCCGAGGCGGAGACCGAGGAGCCCTCGGGCGGCCCGCCGGAGAACCCGTACACCCTGCACCAGGAACTCCAGCAGACGATGAACGACCTGGTCGGCATCATCCGCCGCGAGCCGGAGATGAAGCAGGCCCTGGAGAAGCTGGCGGAGCTGCGGGTACGGGCGCGCCGGGCCGGGGTCGAGGGACACCGCCAGTTCAACCCGGGCTGGCACCTCGCCCTGGACCTCAGGAACATGCTGCTGGTCAGCGAGTGTGTGGCGCGGGCCGCGCTGGAGCGCACCGAGTCGCGCGGCGGGCACACGCGTGAGGACCATCCGGGGATGGACCGCAAGTGGCGCCGTATCAATCTGCTGTGCGCGCTCACCGACCCGACGGGCGGGCTGGCGGCTGACCCGGTCCGCAGTCAGATCACCCTCAGCAGCGAGACCACCGAACCCGTCCGTGCGGACCTGCTCGCCCTGTTCGACAAGGAGGAGCTGGTGAAGTACCTGGCCGAAGAGGAGCTGTACGAGTGAGCGGCTACGAGGCCCGCTTCAAGGTGTGGCGGGGCGATACCGGGGGCGGCGGCCTGGAGGACTTCAAGGTCGAGGTGAACGAGGGTGAGGTCGTGCTCGACATCATCCACCGTCTCCAGGCCACCCAGGCACCCGATCTCGCCGTGCGCTGGAACTGCAAGGCGGGCAAGTGCGGTTCCTGCTCGGCGGAGATCAACGGCCGGCCACGGCTGATGTGCATGACCCGCATGTCGGTCTTCGACCGGGAGGAGACGATCACGGTGACGCCGCTGCGGGCGTTCCCGGTCGTCCGCGACCTGGTCACCGACGTCGGCTTCAACTACACGAAGGCCAGGGAGGTCCCGGCCTTCGTGCCGCCGGACGGGGTCGCGCCCGGCGAGTACCGCATGATGCAGGAGGACGTCGACCGCTCGCAGGAGTTCCGCAAGTGCATCGAGTGCTTCCTGTGCCAGGACACCTGCCATGTGGTCCGCGACCACGAGGAGAACAAGCAGGCGTTCGCGGGCCCCCGCTTCCTGATGCGGGTGGCGGAACTCGACATGCACCCCCTCGACGCGGCCGAGGAATCCGGCCTGGACCGCAAGACCACCGCCCAGGACGAACACGGCCTGGGCTACTGCAACATCACCAAGTGCTGCACGGAGGTCTGCCCCGAGGGCATCAAGATCACGGACAACGCCCTCATCCCCCTGAAGGAACGAGCGGCCGACCGCAAGTACGACCCACTGGTCTGGCTGGGCTCGAAGATCAGGAGACGCTCCTCAGCGAGCTGAGGGCCGGCCGGCGCGCTCTGCCAGGTGCCGCACATGCACATGCCCCTCCGACGGATGGTCCGGCGGCTGTGCCGGGCGGGTGCCCGCGAGGGGGTAGTGGCTCTTGTGCGCCACTCGGCAGGAGGCCGTGTTGTCGGCCTGGTGCAGGAGTTCGAGGCGGGTCAGGCCGGCTGGGGCGAAGGTGGTGAAGGCCCAGTCGGTCAGGGTGTGCAGGGCGCGAGGGGCGATGCCCCGGCCGCGTGCGTGCGGGGCCGTCCAGTAGCCGACCTCGGCGGACGCGGCGCCGGGGGCGATGTCCTTGAGGACGACGTGGCCGGCCGGCAGTGCGGGCGGGCCGGAGGGCTTGACCTCCTCTACGGCGAACGCGTAGCGGCGCCCCTGTTCCCAGCCCTGCTGTTGCTCACGCAGCCATAGTGCGGCGCTCGTCTCGTCGTGGACGGCGAAGGACGTCCAGCGCCGCAGGGCGTCGTCCCGGCCCAGCGCGGCCAGCCCTGCGGCGTCCCCGGGGGTCCAGGGGCGCAGGACGAGGGCGGGGGCCGTCGGTGTGGCGTCCGCGAGCAGCCGTGCGGTGGTCTCGGGCATGGGACGAGCCTACGAAAGCCTCAGAACAGGCTCAGCAGCGCCTCCGCCGGATCTGTGAGCTTCGTTTCGCCGCCGGGCAGGGGGAGTTCGAACCAGACCGTCTTGCCCAGGGGGGTGCGCCGGGAGCCCCATGCGGCGCTGAGCAGGCCGACGAGCTGCAGGCCGCGGCCGCCCTCGTCGGTGTCGCGGGCCCGGCGGCGACGGGGCTGGACCAGGCCGGAGTCCCAGACCTCGCAGACCAGGGTCCGGTCGAGCAGCAGCCGGAGGCGGATCTCGCCCTCGCCGTAGCGCAGGGCGTTGGTGACCAGCTCGCTGACCAGGAGCTCCGTGGTGTCGACCAGGGGTTCCATGTCCCAGCTGAGGAGTTGGGCGCGGGCGTACTCACGGGCCCGGCCGACGCTGCGGGGTTCGCGCGGCAGGGTCCAGTCGCCGACGGACTCGGTCGGCAGGCCCTGTACACGTGCCATCAGCAACGCGATGTCGTCCTCGCCGTGGTGGGTGTCGAGGGTGTTGAGGACGTGGTCGCAGACGTCCTCCAGCGGCTGGGCCGGGTCGGACAGGGCGCTGACGAAGGCCTGGAGGCCCTCGTCCAGGGGATGGTCGCGGCTTTCGACCAGTCCATCCGTGTAGAGCGCGAGCAGAGCGCCCTCGGGGAGTTCGACCTCGACCTCCTCGAAGGGCTCGCCGCCGACCCCGAGCGGCATGCCCGGCGGCACGTCGAGCATCAGGGCGGACTCCCCCGGCTCGACCAGGACGGGCGGCAGATGGCCCGCGTTGGCGAAGGTGCAGCGCCGGGTGACGGAGTCGTAGACGGCGTAGACGCAGGTGGCGAGGTACACCTCCGAGAGGTCCGCCTCACGCGGGCGGCGGGCCGCCCGGGTCGCCTGTGTGACGCCCCCGGGGGCGCCGAGGCCGCGGGCGATCTCGTCCAGCTGGGAGAGCACCTCGGCCGGTTCGAGGTCCAGCTGCGCCAGGGTCCGGACGGCCGTACGGAGTTCACCCATGGCGACGGCGGCGCGCAGGCCCCGGCCCATGACGTCGCCGACGACGAGCGCCGTGCGGTGCCCGGGGAGTTCGATGACGTCGAACCAGTCGCCGCCGACCTCGCTGGGCCGGCCGGTGTTGGCGTTGCCGGGCAGATAGCGGCAGGCGATGTCGAGGCCGGATGCCTCCGGGTCGCCGGGCGGGAGCAGGGACCGTTGCAGTATCAACGCGCGCTCGTGCTCGCGCCGGTAGAGGCGGGCGTTGTCGATGCAGACGGCCGCGCGCGCCGCCAGCTCCACGCCGAGGTCCCGGTCCCGGTCGCCGAACGGCTCACTGCCCTTCGTACGGGCGAACTGCACGAGCCCGACGACGGTGTCGTGGGCGACCATGGGCACGGCGAGCGTGGACTGCACGAGCCCCCCGTCCTCGCCGGGCACGAACTGGGGGCGGGCCGTGCGCAGGGCGTCCGCGCAGGGCGAGTTGAACGGGTAGTGGTGGACGGCGCCGACCGAGACGGGCACGCCGGTGCCGGCGAAGGGCTCGTCGGAGACGGCACTGGCGAACGCCACCCGGCGCAGCTCGGCGCTGCCGTCGGCGAGCCCGGGCGGGGTCTCGTCGCCGGCCAGCAGGCCCTGGTACAGGTCCACGGTGGCCAGGTCGCAGAAACCGGGCACGACCACGTCGAGGAGCTGCCTGGCCGTGGTCTCCAGGTCGAGGGAGTTGCCGATGCGGGCGCCGGCCTCGTTCAGCAGGGCGAGGTTGCGCCGGGCTGCGGCGGCCTCCCGGGCCGCCTCGCGGCGCGAGGTGATGTCGGTTCCGAGCCAGGCGATCCCGATGGGCCGGCCCGAACCGCTGTGCACGCGGTAGAGGTTGACGGACCAGTGGCGGCGCTCGTCGGAGCCCGGCACGTAACCGGTGACGTGCATGTCCGTGATGGAGTTGCCGGTCTCCAGCACGCGGCGCAGCGTGGCGGCGACCCGTTCGGCCTCGCCGCGCTGGAGGTAGTCGTGGACGCCCTTGCCGCGGTGCTCGTCGGGCTCGCCGCCGAAGACGGACGCGAACCTCTGGTTGGCGCGGCGGACCCGCAGATCGGAATCGATCAGCAGGAAACCGAACGGGGATTGACCGAAAATGGACTGCGAGGCGGCGAGGTCGGTCTCGATGGTGCGCAGTGTGCGGACGTCGACGACGATGCAGACGGCGGCCTTCTCGCCCTCCTCCGTGCGCGTCGGCATGACGTACACCTCGGCGAGCCCCTCATGACCGCATTCGCCCTCGGTGTCCTTGGGCATCCGGAAGGGCACCACGCCGGTCCACTCGCGGCCGTCGAGGATCTCGGCCATCTTGCGCATGCCCCGCTCGCGATGGCGCGGGTCGATGAACGCCTCGATGGGGTCCATGCCGACGGCGCGCCCGGCGGGGATGCCGAAGAGGTGCTCGGCGCGCAGGCTCCACTGGTCGACCAGGCCGTCGGGGCCGATCGAGAAGGACGCGACCTTGATGTAGTCGTAGATGGATCCCGGGGGACTGCTCTGCCACATGGCGTCCCCGGGCTGTACCCCGTCGGCCGCGAGCGCACCTCCCACCGCGGAAGCCAGGCCGTCCACGGCCCTGGCCCTCGCGCCTTCCGACGGGTCCTCGGACTCCGTGGCCTTCGCTGGTATCTCGCTCACGCGAACCGTCCCCTCCAGCTCACCGCGTCCGGCACCGGTCACCGGGGGCGGCTGCCCGCAGTATCCAGCACTACGGTGCCGCACAACACGGTGTTCACGATCACAGCACGGTCCCGATGGTTTTCGGTCCGGACCGTGAGAACACTTCCAGTCTTCTAACCAGCGGACACGTCGTCGAATCACGTCTGCCGACAACCGCCACTGGCCTGAACCAATCGCTCGACAGCGACTGGGCGTACGTACACCGATTTTTCACCCCGGCACGGTGAGTTCGAACCACACCGTCTTGCCCGTCGTACCGGGCCGGGTGCCCCAGCGGCGGCAGGAGGAGGCCACCAGTTGCAGTCCGCGGCCGCTCTCGTCCTCGGGCCGGGCGGCGCGTTCGCGGGGCGGGTCCGGGAGCGGGTCGGAGACCTCGACCCGCAGGACGCCGTCCAGGTCGGACGGGCGGAGCAGGCGGACCCCGATGGGTCCTGTGGCGTGTCGCAGGGCGTTGGTGACCAACTCGCTGACCAGCAACGCCGCGAGGTCGGCCAGGCTGTCCAGGTTCCAGCCGCGGAGTTGGCGGCGGACGACCTGGCGGGCGGTGCGCACGGCGCCGGGTTCGGCGGGAAAGGTCCACTCGGCGCAGTCACCCTCGGTGTCGATCACGCCGATCACTTCCCAGCCAGGAGGCCCACCCATGTCCGGTTTCATGGGGTTAATGGGCACATACCCGATATCCGGGGCGGAGTACCGCGCGGAGCAGCGCACAGTGGCACGAAAGGCACAGGGGGCGCCCGTACGGCAACCGACCGAGCCCGCACGCCCCCGGATGGCCTCAGGCGCCGGGCACTTCCTCCGCTCCAGGGCCTGAAGAGGTGAGACCTTCGGCGGTTCCAGGGCCTGAGGAGGTGAGGCCGTCGGCGGCTCCGGGGCCTGAAGAGGCGAGGCCTTCGGCGGTTCCGAGATGCGCGAGGGTCTGCCGTACGGCCGGGACGTCCTGGTCGAGCCAGTGCACGTCCCAGATCTCGCCCGGGCCGAGCCAGCGCAGTTCGTCGTGGTCCTCGAAGGGCTCGGGGGAGGCGGAGCCGGGTCGCAGCCGCGCGGTCCACACATGCAGGACGTAGGGCGACTTCAGGGGCCACTCCCCCGGGACGCGCGCGCCGGCCTCGGCGTCGACGCCGAGTTCCTCGCGCAGTTCCCGCACCAGCGCCGCGTCGGCCGTCTCCCCGGGCTCGACCTTGCCACCGGGCAACTCCCAGCGCCCGGCCAGCTCGACGGGCGCACTGCGCCGGGCCGCCAACAACCGCCCGTCGTCGACCAGCGCGGCACCTACGACGACGATCCGCTCACTCATGCCGGGAGCCTACGGGAGCGCGGCCGGGCGGCGATTCCGGCTCCGGCCCCGGGCGCAGGCACCGGGCGGGTCAGTCGTGCGTCACGCCCGCCCCGTTCTGCCCCAGCCGCTCGACCCAGTAGAGCTGTTTGTGACCGCGGCCGTCGAGGCTGTCCGCGATCTTCTGGGCCTCGGACCGGGTCGCGTACCGGCCCACCCGGTAGCGGTTGCCGTTGTCGTCCTCTCGTATCACGAGCCAGGGAAGAGTGACCGTGCTGTCGTTCATCGCGCCCCTCCACTTCCCACCCGCGGCCTGTGCCGCGCCCCACCCGCTAAGGAAACCGCAATGCGCATATGCCCGAGCCTACGCCTTACCTTCACGGAGCGAATACGGGTTTTCACAAAGAGGTACGCAACCAGCCAGAACGCAGGGGGCGCGCGCCAATGAACGCGCCGTCTGAGTGCCTCGTGGCACCCGAGCGCGGGCATACCGCATACACCACTGTCGACCTGCGAGGACGACGACCGGTCAGGGAATACGGACCGCCCCGTTCGACGGCGGCAGCCTCGGCGACCGTGTGAGCGGGGCGCGCAAGGAGCGCGCCCCGGGACGGATGTGAGCGTTCGCTACTTGACCGGAAGGTGGTAGGCGACCCGGTACCGATCGGCCGGAATCACCACATCGGCCGTCTCGACCGGGCGGCCGGAGGCGTAGAACGTGCGCTGGACGACCACGACCACATGACCGGGGACGCCGCCCAGGACGAGCAGTTCCTCGGCGAGCCCCGGACGGGCGCCGACCTCCTCGGTGACGTTGTCCACGATCACCTCGATCGCACGCATGCGCTCGACGACGCCCATGCCGCCGAGCGGCCCCTCCTCCGGCAGCATCACAGGCGTACGGCCCGTCACGGCGAGCGGCTCCCAGGACGTGGAGAGCATCATCGCCTCGCCGCCCTCGCGGAAGAGGTACTTCGTACACATCACCCGGTCGCCCGGCTCGATGTCCAGCCGCTCGGCGACCGCGACACTCGCCTCGGACTGCTCGCTGCTCGACTCCCAGGTGCCGCGCCCCTCGCCGTCGGCCTGCTCCTGACGGAACGGCGTGGCCCCGCCGGGCGGGCGGTATCCGGAGCGGGAGACGCGCCGGGGCACGGGCCGCTCGCGCACATACGTCCCCGAGCCGGAACGGCCCTCGACCAGCCCCTCCGCCATGAGCACCTTGCGGGCCTCCAGGGCGACGGTGTCGGAGACGCCGTACTCCTGGCGGATTCTCGCCTGGGAGGGGAGGCGGGCGTGCGGCGGCAGCTGACCCTCGACGATCTTCTGGCGGAGATCACCCGCGACGCGCAGATACGCCGGCTGCTCACCGAATGTCACTGGCCGCTCCCATCAGGTTGTACAGACAGCAACAGCGTGGCAACCGTAGGTTGTGCGGTGCAAGCAAAGGCCAGAGAATCACTCGATGTGATGACATGGTGGCCCTGGGGGCTTTACGCAGGCACTTTCTCCCCGCTACAGCCGCCGTCACACCTCGGCTTCGGAGTTCCCGCTCTCACTGTCGTCGAACGAGGGCGGGGTGGTGGCCGGCCCGAGGGCCTTGCGCGCGGTGACGGTCTGGGGGCCGTCGACGTACGCGTACGCCTTCTCTTAGTGCGTGAAGCAGGTGTCCACGTCCCCGGCCGCGCTCGCCTTCGCCCACTCCTCGCGGGCGTCCTCCATCTCCTCGACCAGTTCGTTGGCCGTGGACAGGCAGACGACCTGGTCGGTGTCGGGCGTGGTGGGGTCTTCGCGCAGGGAGTCGGTGAGCTCGGCCTTCGCGTCGGTGCTGCCGTCCTCGAAGTTCGCCCAGACCTCGGACGTCGTGTCATCGCGCAGGGACAAGTTTCTGCCCCTGTCGGTGCGTGTCCAAGGCCCGTGCTGACAACCCCCGGTGCTCGTCAGGTGACCATGCCCGCGGTGAGGGTTGCGCCATCGGCCGGATCCAGAAGGATGAACGCTCCCGTGCGGCGGTTGGCCGTGTAGTCGTCGAGGGCGAGGGGCTCGGTGGTGCGCAGGGTGATGCGGCCCAGGTCGTTCGCGATGAGCTGGGACGGGCCGTGGAGATCCTTGACGATGGCCTTCACGGTGCGGGTGGTGTGTTTGAGCAGGACTCGGTCACCGGTCCGGAGGGGGCGGTCGGCGAGGTGGCAGGCGGATGCTGTGATGTCCTGGGTGAGGGTGGGGGCGTCCGGGCCGGTGATGATCATGTCGCCGCGGGAGACATCCCGTTGACCGGCCAGACGCAGACTGATGGACTGCGGGGCGCAGGCCGTCCGCCTCTCCTTGCCGAGGAGGCTGATGCCCGTGATCTCGCTGGTCTCGCCGGAAGGGTGGATGGTCACGCGGTCGCCGACCCGGAGAGAGCCCGAAAGCAGTTGGCCCGCGTAGTGGCGGGTTTCGTGGTGGCGGATGACGTACTGGACGGGGAAGCGGGGTGGGGCCTCGGCCGCGGCGTTGGCTACGGGGACGGTCTCCAGGTGTTCGAGAAGTGCCGGTCCTTCGTACCAGTCCATGTGGGTCGAGCGGTCGACCACGTTGTCGCCGGCCAGTGCCGAGACCGGGATCGAGGTGAAGCCGGACAGACCGAGCTGGTCGGCGTGGCGCGTGAAGTCCTCGACGATGCGGATGAAGTGCTGTTCCTCGTAGCCGACCAGGTCCATCTTGTTGACCGCCAGGACGACGCGGGGGACGCGCAGGAGAGCGGCCACGGCGGCGTGCCGACGGGTCTGCTCGACCACGCCGTGGCGGGCGTCCACCAGGATGATCGCCAGCTCCGCCGTGGAGGCGCCGGTGACCATGTTGCGCGTGTACTGCACATGGCCGGGCGTGTCGGCGAGGATGAAGCGGCGGCGCGGGGTGGCGAAGTAGCGGTAGGCGACGTCGATCGTGATGCCCTGCTCTCGCTCGGCCCGCAGGCCGTCGGTGAGCAGAGCCAGGTCCGGGACGTCCTGTCCGCGGCTGCGGGAGGCGCGCTCCACGGCCTCCAACTGGTCGGCGAGGACCGACTTGGAGTCGTGCAGCAGCCGACCCACGAGGGTGGACTTGCCGTCGTCGACCGAACCGGCGGTGGCGAAGCGGAGGGTGTCGATGGTGGTGGTCATGGTCAGAAGTACCCCTCACGCTTGCGATCTTCCATTGCGGCTTCGGACAGCTTGTCGTCGGCGCGGGTCGCGCCCCGCTCGGTCAGCCGGGACGCGGCGATCTCCGCGATCACGGCGTCCAGCGTCGTGGCCTCCGAATCCACGGCGCCGGTGCAGGACATGTCACCGACCGTGCGGTAGCGGACCTTCCGTTTCTCGACGGTCTCGTCCGCCCTGGGCCCGCCCCACTCGCCGGCCGTGAGCCACATGCCGTTCCGCCGGAACACCTCGCGGTAGTGCGCGAAATAGATGGACGGCAGCTGGATCTCCTCGCGCGCGATGTACTGCCAGACGTCCAGCTCGGTCCAGTCGGACAGGGGGAAGACGCGGACGTGCTCGCCGGGGGCGTGGCGGCCGTTGTACAGCTGCCACAGCTCCGGGCGCTGGCGGCGTGGGTCCCACTGCGAGAACTCGTCCCGCAGCGAGAACACCCGCTCCTTGGCACGGGCCTTCTCCTCGTCCCGGCGGCCGCCGCCGAACACCGCGTCGAACCGCTCCGAGGCGATCTTCTCGGTCAGCGGCAGGGTCTGCAGCGGGTTGCGTGTGCCGTCCCGGCGTTCCCGCAGCACCCCCCTGTCGATGTAGTCCTGCACGCTCGCCACATGCAGCCGCAGCCCGTGCTCGGCGGCCGCACGGTCCCGGTACTCGATCACCTCGGGGAAGTTGTGCCCGGTGTCCACGTGCAGCAGTCCGAAGGGCACGGGCGCCGGGGCGAACGCCTTCCGCGCCAGATGCAGCATCAGAATGGAGTCCTTGCCTCCGGAGAACAGGACCACCGGGCGCTCGAACTCGCCCGCCACCTCACGGACGATGTGCACCGCCTCCGACTCCAGCGCATCCAGATGCGACAGGGCGTACGAGCTCATACCAGCCCCCGCTCCGCCAGGACGGCATACAGGGCAGCGGCCGACTCCTGCGGGCTCTGAGTCTCGGTGCGCAGCACCAGCGCCGGTTCCACCGGTGGCTCATACGGGTCGTCCACCCCCGTCAGACCGGCCAACTGCCCGGCCGCCTGCCGCGCGTACAGGCCCTTCACATCCCGCGCACTGCACACCGCCACCGGCGTGGCCACATGCACCTCGGCATACGGTGTGCCGCTCGCTTCGTGCCGCTCACGGACCGCATCCCGGCTGTCCGCGTACGGCGCTATCACCGGCACCAGGACGAGCACTCCGTTGCGGGCGAGGACCTCGGCGACCAGGCCGATGCGCTGGACGTTGGTTTGACGGTCGGCGCGGGAGAAGCCGAGGCCGGCTGAGAGGAAGCGGCGGATCTCGTCGCCGTCGAGGACCTCCACCCGGTGTCCCTCGGAGCGCAGCCGGCCGGCGAGGACGCGGGCGATGGTGGTCTTGCCCGCGCTTGGCAGGCCGGTGAGCCAGACAGTGGCTCCACGACGCCGGCATGAGCAGCGGACGGGTGATGCCGTCGGGGGAGAGGCTTGTTCAATCATGATCGTTCTCCTGGAAGGTCGGCCCGGTGTCAGAGCGTTGACCCGGTGGAGGCCGAGGTGGCAGCCGGGATGTGAGTCGATGCGGCGGCACGGTGAGCACTGCGGTCCGCCCGGCGGATCGGGGTGCGCCTGCTCCGCCTGGTCGCTTCCTCGTCGATGTGGGCCGCCAGGAGTGCCACGGTCGGGTGCTGGAGGAAACCGCCGAGGCGGAGCTCGACCTGGCAGGCGTCGGCGATGCGGGCGACCACCCGGGCGGCGAGCAGTGAGTGGCCGCCCAGGTCGAAGAAGTTGTCCAAGGCGCCCACGCGTGTGACGCCGAGGATGTCGGCCCAGACCGTGGCGATGGCGCGCTCGGTGGCGGTGCGCGGGGCGACGTACGCGGCCGTGGACAGGTCCCGGCCCGCGCGGGGCCTTGGCAGGGCCTTGCGGTCCAGCTTGCCGTTGACGCTGAGCGGCCAGGCGTCCAGGACCAGGAAGTGCTGCGGAACCATGTACTCCGGCAGGCGGGTGTGCAGATGACCGCGGAGTTGGGGGACGAGCGAGCTGCGCCAGGCGGCCTCCATCGGGTCGTTGGTGTACGCGCCCCAGCCGCGCTCGGGCGGGGTCGCCGGGAGGTCCCGTGCCGGCCGGGTCGCCCGGGCCGGCGAGCGAGTGACCAGGACGTCCAGGCGACCGGGTGCCTCCGGGTGCAGGGCCGGTACGACCTGGTAGCCGAGGGCGCTCACCGCGTCGGACAGTTCGGAGGGGTCGAGGGCGACGGCCGTACCGGATGCGGTCGCCACGGACTCCGGGATGTCCTCGGCCGCCGCGGTGACGTCGTCCGCGACCCGGGCATCCAGCACGTTCCCGACCAGCACGCTCTCCGGCTGCTCCGCCGTCAGCCGGGCGACGAACTCACTCACCGGCGCCGCGGGCCACTCCACCGTTTCGGCGGCCGCGTGCGCCGGCTCCCCGCCCACATGGAGAACCGCGTCGTAGCGGTACTTCACCAGCTCGTTGCGGTGGCGCCCCAGCTTGGACAGCAGGGAGACGCCGGTGAGCTCGGCGCGGTCGCCGACCAGGGCCGTGAAGAAGCCGGGGTCGATGACGAGTTCGGCGTCCTGGGCGACGCGGTCGGCGACCGCCTGGGTGAAGGGCTCGCCGTGGGCAGGACCGTCGGGTTCGGAGCGCTGGAGGGAGGCGTGGAAGGTCTCCAGCAGGGCGAGGTTGCGGACGTCGCCGACGATCACGGCTCCGCCGGGGCGTACGACGCGCAGCGCCTTGGCCAGGACATCGGCGAGGTAGTCGGCGTCGGGGAAGTACTGGACGACCGAGTTGATCAGTACGGTGTCGAAGCTGTCGTCGTCGAAGGCGTCGAACTGCTCGGCGGAGCGCTGGAGGAGTTCGACCTTGTTCGAACCGGCCGGCAGCAGATGCAGCTTGGCGTTCAGGTCGCGCAGGGCGATCTCGGAGACGTCAGTGCCGCAGTAGTACTCCGTGTGCGGTGCGATCTGGAAGAGGAGCAGGCCGGTGCCGCAGCCGATCTCCAGGACCCGCCGGTGCGGGAGGGCGAGCACGCGGCCGACGATCGAGTCGACCCACTCGCGCATCTCGTCCTCGCCGAGCGGCTGTCCGGTGTACGAGCTGATCCAGCCGGAGATGTCGAAGGTCAGGTCCTCGGTCTGCTGTTCACCGGCCTGGTAGATCTGGTCGAAGACCTCGCTCCAGCGGTCGACCTGCTGCTTCTCGTGACCGGCGGTGACCTCGGCCGCTCCCGCGGTCTTGGTGAGGTAGGCGACGAGCTGTGGGGTGCCGGAGGGGTCGGGGGCCGTGGTGACCAGCGCCTGGCCGACCACCGGGTGGTCCTGCAACGCGGCCTCGATCTCGGCCGGTTCGATCCGCTGCCCCCGGATCTTGATCTGATGGTCCAGCCGGCCCAGGTACTCCACGGTCCCGTCGGCCCGCCACCGCACCAGATCACCCGTCCGGTACAACCGCCCACCAGGCGTGCCGGGATCCGGCACGAACCGGTCCGCCGTCAGCCCCGGCCGCCGGTGATAACCACGCGCCAGCGGCACCCCGCCGATGCACAGCTCACCCGCCACCCCGACCGGCACCACCCGCAACCCCTCGTCCAGCACATACACCCGGGCGCCCTTGATCGGGCGGCCGATCGGCACCCTGCCGGGCGCCACCGGCGCTGTCACGTGATGGGCGGTGACGTCGATGGAGGCCTCGGTCGGGCCATAGAGGTTGTGGAGCTCGGTATGGGGGAGCAGGCGGTGGAACTGGGCCGACACATCGGCCGTCAGTTCCTCGCCGCTGCACACCACGCGCCGCAGAGCGGGCAGTTCGGGGCCGTCCGCGCTCGCGGCCGCGTCCAGAAACACCTTGAGCATGGACGGCACGAAGTGCGTCGTCGTGACCTCGGCCGCGGCCATGACCCTGCCGAGGTACTCGGGGTCGCGCTGGCCGCCGGGGGTCGCCATGACGATGCGGGCGCCGGTCAGCAGGGCCCAGGTCAGCTCCCATACGGAGACATCGAAGCCGATCGGCGTCTTGTGCAGGACGGCATCGCTCCCGTCTAGCCGGTAGCGGTCCTGCATCCACAGCAGGCGGTTGGTGATGGCGTGGTGCGAGTTGGCGGCTCCCTTGGGCCGGCCGGTGGAGCCGGAGGTGTAGAGGACGTACGCCGGATTCCGCGGGTCCATCGGGACGGCGGGGCGGGTGGTGGGCTGGGCGGCCAGGGCACCGGCGATGTCCGAGAGCCGGACGACCTCGACACCCTCCACCACCACACCGTCCACCGCCCG
>NZ_JBITGX010000029.1:0-89530 GCF_044457425.1 Streptomyces sp. NPDC050546 | reverse complement strand
ACTCCCACAGGTCTTCCGGCGCCAACCGTTCGACAAGCGCAGCAGTCATCACCCCAGACTGCCGCAAGATCACGCCAACTGAAATGACGTCTTAGTGCGTCGCTGGGGACCGCGCTCTTGGAACTGGGCGGGCGTGGTCTTGTGATCCATCGGTCGATTTTGCTCCACAGCAGGCACGGCTCACCGCGAATGGACAGAACCGGCCTGGACTACGTCAGCGGCGCTTGGACAGCCGTCCGAAACGGCAGCGCTGCCGGGGACGTTTTCGCGCCACCTGGCTTCCGGTCCCGGTGCGGCGAGCAGGGCCCGCCCCGATGCGGATGGTGGGCGGGCCCTGCTCGTGCGGACCATTGTCGGGATCGTGGACCGGCTGGGCCATGAGTGTGAGGCGTCGGTGTGCGCGCGGCGCGCACACCCCGTGCGCGCGGCGCACCTCACATGGCAGCGCCCATCGGGGGTACGCCGTGTGTGTGACCCCGGGTTATCCCGGTCGGCCTGCGGTGACGATACTGGCAGGCACACCTGCCCCCAGCTCACAGATGGACCCATGCCGATCTCCTCCACCGTCCGCCCCCAGACGCCCGCCACGGTGTGGCTGACGCGCGGCCGCCATGCCTCCGGCGCCGCGGAAGACGTTCTCCGGCGCTCGCTCCAGCAGCGCAAGGACAGTCAGGACATCGACGACTTTCTGGAGTTGCCCGAGGCCGATACCGGCCCGTCGGAGCGGGTCTTCGAGGCCCGCTGGCAGGTCGGCGACGGAGTGACCGTGCGGGCCCGGCTGAGTGTGTCGCCCGGTCCGGACGGCGCGGGGCAGGAGTGGATCCTGGTCGCGGAGGCCGAGCAGCCGTGGAGCGACGACTGGCCGTCGCCGACCGGCTTGTTCTGGCCACAGGAGCCGGAGGCCGCCTGGGACCAGGACGCCGCCACGGAGCTGTCCCTGCGGGAGATCAATCCGCTCCCCCAGGACGACAAGGAGACCAAGCGCCTGCTCCGGAACGCGGTGCGCGGCGGATGGCACATCCACGTGGTCGTCCACGAGGCGATGACCGCGGACGAGAAGGGCCGCATGCCGGTGGCACGGTGGCTCCCGCCGGGCCTGCGGCCCCGGGTGGTGGAGCACCGCGCCGTCCCGCAGCAGTCGCGGGGGCTCAACTGGGCCCTGCGGGACTCCGGCGTCCAGGTGCCGCGCGGCGGCGCCGTGGTACTGCCCGGCACCCCGGCACCGGAGGGTTACGACGCCGAGGACTTCTCGGTCCGTGCGGTCTTCCTCGACGGCTCGGAGCCGGCCGACCTCGTCGAGGCGGTGAAGCGGTTCGCCGCGCTGCCGAGGCCCCTGCCCGACGGTGCCGAGGAGGCCCTCACCGCGCTGCGGGAGGACTGGCACCTGCTGAACCTCCAGGAGGAGCTGGACCGCCAGCGTGGTCTGGTGGCCATGTACGCCGACGCGCTCGAGGCCATGACGAAGTCGCGTGACCTGTACCGGGAGGCGGCCGAGCGCGCCCACGAGGCACTGACCGCCTACCAGGAGTCCGACGGTGCCGCTCCCGCGCGGCAGCAGCCCTCCGGCGCCCCCGCCGGGTCCCCGCTCCAGCAGCTCACACGGACGTTCGAACGCTTCAAGCCCAAATCCCAGCGCCCCGTGACCCCGTCCCGGGACGAGCAGTAGAAAGCCTTCCTCGCGGGGCGCACGTGTCAGTCGTGGCCAGGTGGATACGCGGTCCGTACGGCAGTACGGCCCGCCCGGGAAGGCCTCCACGACATGGGCAACGACCAGTACCACTCGGAGACGACTCTCCGCGTCAACGGCAAGCCCCACACCCTCACCGTCGACCACCGGCGGGTCCTGCTGGACCTCCTGCGGGAGGATCTCGACCTCACCGGCGCCAAGAAGGGCTGCGACCACGGCCAGTGCGGCGCCTGCACGGTCCTGGTGGACGGGCGGCGCGTCAACAGTTGTCTGCTGTTCGCGGTCGCCCTGGACGGCAGCGAGGTCACCACGATCGAGGGCCTGTCCGGCGACGGCGAGGACCCGCACCCGCTGCAACGGGCCTTCCTGGAGCGCGACGCCTTCCAGTGCGGCTACTGCACCCCGGGCCAGATCTGCTCCGCGGCCGGTGTGCTCGCCGAGGCGGCGGCCGGTCATCCCTCGCACGTCACCGACCCGGCGACGCCCTCCGGTGAGCCGGTGCCGCTGGGCCGGGAGGAGATCCGGGAGCGGCTGAGCGGCAATCTGTGCCGGTGCGGCGCGTATCCACAGATCGCCGAGGCGGTGGAGGACGTGATCCGGTGAAGGAGTTCGCGTACGTCCGTGCCGGGAGCGTGGAGGAGGCGACCTCCGCGTACGCCTCCCACGCCGGCGCCCGCTATCTCGGCGGCGGCACCAACCTCGTCGATCTGATGAAGCTCGGCGTCGAGCGGCCGGCCGCCCTCATCGACGTCACCCGGCTGCCGCTGGACGCCGTGGAGGAGCTGCCGGACGGTGCGCTGCGGATCGGGGCGATGGTCCGCAACAGCGACCTTGCCGCCCACCCCCTCGTGCGCGACCGGTACCCGGCGCTGTCGCAGGCGGTGCTCGCGGGTGCCTCGGGGCAGTTGCGCAACGCGGCGACGACCGGCGGAAATCTGCTCCAGCGCACCCGGTGCCCGTACTTCCAGGACCTGTCGAAGCCGTGCAACAAGCGCGAGCCGGGCAGCGGCTGCGGCGCGCTGGACGGTGTCCACCGCGATCACGCGGTGCTCGGTCACTCCGCGCACTGCGTCGCCACCCATCCGTCGGACATGGCGGTGGCGCTGGCCGCTCTGGACGGGCGTGTCGAGCTGTACGGGCCGGAGGGTGCCCGGAGTGTCGCGGCGGCGGACTTCCACCGGCTGCCCGGGGACCGGCCGGACCAGGACACCGAGATCCGCCCCGGTGAGCTGGTCACCGCTGTGGTGCTGCCGGCTGCCACGGCAGGGCTGCCGTCGGCGTACCGCAAGGCCCGCGACCGGGCTTCGTACGCCTTCGCTCTCGCGTCCGTCGCGGTGGTGCTGCGGGTGTCGGACGGTGTGGTCGGTCATGCCGGGCTCGCCTTCGGGGCGCTGGCGCACCGGCCCTGGCGGGCCCGGCGGGCGGAGGAGGCCCTGCTGGGCGCGGCTCCGACGGCCGCCGCGTTCGAACACGCCGTCGACCTCGAACTGTCCGCCGCGCAGCCGCTGCGGGACAACGCCTACAAGGTGCCGCTGGCCCGCGGTCTCGCCGTGGACGTGCTGTCCCGGCTCGCGGACCCGGCGCTCGCCAGGAGGACTCCATGACCGGCAGCGTGGGCGCTCCCGCCGAGCGCCGGGAGGGACGGGAGAAGGTCAGCGGAACCGCCCGCTACGCCGCCGAGTACCACTTCCCCGGCCGGGCCCAGGCCTGGCCCGTGCCGGCGACCGTCGCCCGGGGGCGGGTGACCGGCGTCGACACGGCGGCCGCCCTGGCCGTGCGCGGTGTCCTCGACGTCCTCACCCACGAGAACGCGCCGCGGCTCGCCGAGCCGGACGATCCGACGCTCGCCGTGCTCCAGGACCCCCGGGTTCCGCACCGGGGCTGGTTCGTGGCCCTGGTGGTGGCCGAGAGCCTGGAGGCGGCCAGGGCTGGTGCCGCGGCGGTCCGCGTCGCCTACGACGCAGAGGAACACGACGTGGAGCTCACCGCCTCGCACGCGGGCGTGTACGTGCCCGAGGAGGCCAACGGCGGTCATCCGGCCGTCCGTGAACAGGGCGACCCCGACGGGGCCTTCGGGTCCTCGGCGGCCCGGGTGGACGTCGGGTACCGGGTGCCGCCCCTGCACAACCACCCCATGGAGCCGCACGCCAGCACCGCCCGCTGGGACGACGGCCGGCTGACCGTGCACACGTCCAGTCAGGGCGCCGGTGCCGTACGGGCGGTGCTCGCCGGGCTGTTCGCCCTGCCGAAGGAGCGGATCGTCGTCACCGCCGAGCACGTCGGCGGCGGCTTCGGGTCCAAGGGCACACCACGGCCCGACGTGGTGCTGGCCGCGATGGCGGCACGGCAGACCGGGCGGGCGGTCACCGTGGCCCTCCCCCGCCGGTATCTCCCGGCCGTCGTCGGGCACCGCGCTCCCACCCTGCACCGGCTGCGGCTCGGTGCCGACGCGAACGGGCGCCTCGCCTCCGTCGTGCACGAGGTCACCACCCACACCTCGCGCGTCAAGGAGTTCGTGGAGCAGGCGGCGGTGCCCGCGCGCGTGATGTACGCCGCGCCCCACAGCCGTACGGTGCACCGGGTCGCGGCGCTGGACGTGCCCTCGCCGTCGTGGATGCGGGCGCCGGGCGAGGCACCGGGGATGTACGCGCTGGAGTCCGCCATGGACGAACTCGCCGGCGAGCTGGGCATGGACCCCATCGAGCTGCGGGTCCGCAACGAGCCGGACGTCGAACCCGACAGCGGCAAGCCGTTCAGCAGCAGGCACCTGGTCGAGTGTCTGCGCGAGGGTGCCCGGCGCTTCGGGTGGGCCGGGCGTGATCCCCGCCCGGGCTCCCGCCGGGAAGGGCCCCTGCTGCTGGGGACGGGCGTGGCGGCGGCGACGTATCCCGTCATGGTGTGGCCCGCGGCGGCGACGGCCCGCGCCCTGCCCGACGGGACGTTCCTGGTGCGGATCAACGCCACCGACATCGGCACGGGGGCCAGGACCGTGCTCGCGCAGGTCGGCGCCGACGCCCTCGGGGTGCCGCTGGAGCGGGTGCGGACGGAGGTCGGCAGCAGTGAGCTCCCGTCGGCGCCGCTGGCCGGCGGCTCGTCCGGTACCGCCTCCTGGGGCTGGGCGGTCCATGAGGCCTGTGCGCTGCTGGCGCGACGGCTGGCCGAGCACTCGGGGCCGCTGCCCGAGCAGGGCCTCGACGTCCGTGCGGACACCAAGGGCGCGGCGGACGCCGAGAGCGCCTGGGCCCGGCACGCATTCGGGGCGCACTTCGCCGAGGTCGCGGTGGACACGGTCACCGGCGAGGTGCGGGCCGGGCGGCTGCTCGGGGTGTACGCCGCCGGGCGCGTCCTCAACGCCCGCACGGCACGCTCCCAGTTCGTCGGCGGCATGACGATGGGGCTGGGTATGGCGCTGACCGAGGGCAGCACGATGGACGCCGCGTTCGGGGACTTCACCGAGTCGGATCTGGCGTCGTACCACGTGCCCGTGCACGCCGATACCGGCGAGATCGAGGCGCACTGGCTCGACGAGGACGATTCCCGTCTCAACCCGATGGGCAGCAAGGGCATCGGGGAGATCGGCATCGTCGGGACGGCCGCGGCGATCGGCAACGCCGTGCACCACGCCACCGGCGTCCGCTTCCGGGAACTGCCGCTGACGCCGGACCGGATGCTGGCCGGGCTGCTCGGTCTCCGGGGGACGAACGACGTCCGGACCGGGCCCGCTGCGAGCGGATCCGGTCCGGTGCGGAACTCGTAGACGTCACTCCGCCATACTGCGTGCCTCGGTCGCCGGCAGGGGTGACCACTGTCCGCTCACGAGGGGCGCAACCGCGCGGAAGACCAGCGCGACGAGGGCCAGCAGCGCCGTGCACACGGCGACACCGGCGGCGAACCAGGGCGGGGCGAGCGCGAGGTCCACGGCCCGGGTCAGGGACGCCGACGGGAAGGAACTCCCGTACGCCTGGGCCCCGGCCAGCACCGTGGGTACCACCACCGCCCCGACCAGTACCGGCGCGACGGGCCGCAGGGCCAGCAGCAGCGCCAGCACCGTGCAGAGCACGGACAGGCCGAGCGCTATGGCGTGCAGGTCCAGGGACGCTCCGCCACGTTGCAGGGGGAAGTGCGCCACCGCGCACACGGCCAGGGCCAGAGCCGTGAGCCAACTCGACCACGCCATGGACCTGGTGAGCCGCTCCGTCGCGCGGTCGCGGTCCGAGGGCGAGGAGTCGAGGGTCCGGCGGGTCTCGCGGCGCCTGGCCGGCCGGACGGGCGTCAGGGGCTGCGTGGTCTCGGCCTCGGGATTCGTGGGGCCGGTCGGCACGCGGCCGTTGCGGTCCAGCCGCTCCAGGCCGAGGCGGTCGATCAGCTCGACCAGTTCCCCGACGGACCGTCCGGTGGCGGCAGCGCGCAGTGCCTCCTCGCGGACGTGGGGCATGTGCGGCTCTTTGTGCAGCAGGGTCACCAGCCTGGTCACTTCCTCCACCGGCCGGTGGGCGGCCGCGGCCCGGATCGCCTCGTCCGCGCTGTCGGCGTCCCGCGGGGGCTTCGTCAGCAGGGCGATCATCCGGCTCACGTCCTCCACGCGCCGCTCCACGCCGGCCGTGCGGAGCGCGTCGACCATCGCCTCGGCGTGGTCGGGCGACTTCTCCAGCGACGTGATGAGGGCGACGACCTCCTCCAGAGGCCGGTCGGCCACGGCGGCGTGCACCAGGTCACTGACGGCGTCACCGTACGGCGCGGGGACCGGCCCCGTACCGGGCCTCAGTTCCACCTGGTTGTCGTCCAGCGAACGGATCACGAACGGCCGCGCACCCGGCTGCTCCGCCTCCCCCGCGGCTTGGGCCCGGCCCGGGCCGGGTCCGGCGAACGAGGCGGGCGACGGGTCCACCTGGTCCTTGCGAAGCGCGGTGGACGGCCGGGCGGCCTGCTGGTGCCCTGAGCCGGCGGGCTCGACGGGCGGCGTGCCCACCGCGTTCGGGCGAGGACCCGCAGGCGCGGCCGAGGGCCGATCCGCCTGGTGCGGCCCGGAGACAGCGGGTTGGGCGGACGGCGGGCTCACCGGGTTCGGGCGAGGGCTCGCGGGCGGGGCCGACAACCGGTTCGCGTCGTCCGGGGCGGGCATGGGCGACGGCCGGTTCGCGTCGTCCGGGGCGGGCGCGGCCGGACTCGCGGGCTCCGGAGCCGCCCGGTCGGGGCCGCGGACGGCAGACCGCTCGGTCGCGGTGCCCGAACCAGGGGCGGCGGGCCGGTCGAAGGCCACAACCGGCTCGTCCGGTGCGGGCGCGGCCGGACGCGCGGACTCCTGGTCCACCGGGGCCACGAGGGAGGCAGCGGGCCCAGCCTCGTCCACACCGGAGACAACCGAGCGCGCCGGAACCGCCCCGTTTACGCCAGGGGCGACAGGCCCGGCAGACGACGGAGCCACCTCGTCCACGCCAGACGCAGCCGTCGGCGGCGACAACTGCTCCGCCCCGTTCACGGCGGGGGCAGCGGTCCGGGCGGACAGCCCAGCCGCCTCGTCCCGGCCAGGGGCGGCCGGCTCCGTGCCCGGCGGGCCCGTCGGGTGGGACTCGGCGGGAGGCTCGGTGCCCGCACGGTACGTCTCCTGCGAGGGCGCGGCGGGCTGCGTGCTCGTCTGCTCCACCTGGTAGCCGCCGGTGGCGACGGTGGTCTCGGCGGACGGCTGGGCGGACCCGTTCGACTCGCCGGTTATGGCGGACCCGTTCGAGCGGGGTGATGAAGAGCAGGTGGTCATACTCGCCTCCATGGGAAGAGTGCGGCCGCTCCTGCGCCCCCCGTCGTGTGACGAGCGACGTTACGCTGACCATTACTAGGCGCCCCCTTCACCCCGTGCCACTCGTGTGAGCCACCGGGATGACCACCCGCACGGGAAAATCCGCCGACTCGCCGACATGTCGGGCCCCGGCCGCAATACAGCCGCCGGAAAGGGGAATCCAGGTAGGGACACCCCGTGTCGCGGCACGCCAGGAGGAGGGCAACCCGTGGATACGACCACAACGGTGATCATCCTGGCCGCGATTCTCGCGGCCCTTGTCCTCGTCCTCGCCGTCCGCGTCTTCCTGAGACTGGTCCGGACCCGGCGCGATCTGCGGAGCGCGGGCCTGCCCACGGGGCCGCGCTGGGTCTTCTGGGGCGCGGTTGTCTATTTCGTCCTGCCCGCCGACGTGCTGCCCGACCCGGTGTACCTCGACGACATCGGTGTGCTGCTGCTCGCTCTGCGTACCGTCCGTGGCTCCCTCGGCGAGCGGGATCGCAGGCCGACACGCCGGGCTGACCAGGAACCCGCGAAATAACTACGGAGAGTAAGGAAACCAACCACCCGTTCGATTCGTATAAGTCTCTGGAAGCCGAAACAAGCGAGCGGCCGGGGGGCCGCGCCCAATGACCAACGCTTGGTCGGCGCAGTACCGACGAGGGAGAGACGATGCAACCGTTCGCGCTCAACTACGCGCGCCCGGCAGTGGAGTTGGAAGCTGCTATTCCGTATGTGTACGACACCGGACTGCAGTTGAACGTGCTCCTCGACGGCCGAATCGCGGCCAGCGACTTCGGCCTGTTGAGAGAGGTGGGCACCACGACGTCCACCGCAGGCTCCAAGACCCACTTCGACGACTGACCGCGGCCGCCGAAGATGACCGTACTGATCCTCACCTGTGAGGAGGACGTGACCGCGGACATGGTGGTCGTACACCTGAACGCGACGGGGGTTCCGGTGGTCCGGATCGATCCCGCCGACCTGACCGGCGGTGTCGCGCTCTCCGGTGAGTTCGTACACGGCCGTTTCCGTGGCCATCTGTCCGCCGGGGGGCGGCTGGTGAGCATCGGGGGACTGCGCTCGGTCTGGGTGCGCCGGCCCGGCACTCCGGCCGGGCGGGCGGCCCAGCCGTCCGCGTGGCTGACCGAGGAGGCCGCTCAGGCGCTCTACGGCATGCTGCGGGGCTCGGACGCGCGCTGGATGAACCACCCGGACGCGGCCCGCCGGGCCCGGCACAAGCCGTGGCAGCTGCGCCTCGCCCAGCGGTGCGGCCTGCCCGTGCCCGCGACGCTGATCACGACCTTCCCGCGGGCCGCCCGCGAGTTCGCCGAGCGCTACCCGGACCTGGTGGTCAAGCCGGTGTCGGGCGCGCATCCGCAGGACCCGCCCCGGGCGGTGCCGACCAGCCGGGTCGCGCCCGACACGGACTTCTCCGCCGTCGCGTTCGGGCCGACGCTGCTGCAGCGGCGGGTCGCCAAGCGGGCGGACATCCGTCTCACCGTCGTCGGTGAGCAGCCGTTGGCCGCCCGCAAGGCGACCGCCGCGGACGCGGACCCGGACGATGTCGACGTGCGCTTCGCCGCACCCGGCTCGCCGTGGCGGCCCACCGATGTGCCGTCGTGCATCGCGGCGGGTGTCCAGGCGTACCTGCGGGAAGCCGAACTGGCTTACGGCGCCTTCGACTTCGTCGAGGACGCGGACGGGACCTGGTGGTTCCTCGAGTGCAACCAGTCGGGGCAGTTCGGGTTCGTCGAGGTGGAGACGGGTCAGCCGATCGCGCGCACCATCGCCGAGTGGCTGGCCCGCCCGGTCCCCGAGGAGTCGCCGCATGTCAACGGCTCGAGCACCACGGTCCGTTGAGCACCCGGGCCCGGCCACGGGCCGGTCCCGGACCGTCTCACGCCCATGGCCTCCCGGCTCACGGCTGCCGGGGGGCGGGGAGCATGGCCGTGCGCTGCCAGCCCGTGCCGGGGGCCTGCGGGCGGTCGTAGCCGGGGGACTGTGAGGGCCGCATGACCAGCTCCAGTTCCCTGCTCACGCGTTCGGCCTCGCGGCGAACCTGTGTGGGCACATCGCCGCACTCCGCGATGAGTCGGTCGTAGATGGGGGAATCCTGGAACACCCGGCAACGTGCCTTTCTGCTCGTCGTCCCCGTGCGGGGGCAAGACTGAGAAGTCTAGGCGGCCCGGTATCCCGGAGTGTGAATTCCCTGGGATGACTTGACGCAGAACGGACATCTGTGCCAGGTGAAGTGGCGGGACTCTCACGCTCCCGTGGTGGACCCCGGCCGGACGATCATGAGGACGGTGACCGTCGCCCACAGGAGGTTGAAGACGCCGGTGAACATGGCGAGTCGCGCGGTGTTCCGGTGATCGACGGCCCCTTCGCCGTTCAGCCGGTCAAGGAGTTCTTCCTGGCGGGGCAGCACGAAGGCGGCCAGGATCCCGGCCGCGGCCGCGGTCAGGGCGATGGAGGTGACGAGCCATCCGCTGCCCAGGACACCCATCGCGGCACCGGTGGCGAGCCCCAGGACCGGCACGGTCAGTCCGACCCCGGAGTAGACGCGGCAGATGCGGTGCAGCAGCGCGACCGTGCCGACCGACGAGGAGCCGGGGGCCTCTCCGAGCGCGGCGGCCGCACGACGCGCCGCCGGCGGGAACATGCTGGCCGCTACGGTCACGGGACCGATGGCGACGATGGCGGCCAGCACATGGAGGGACAGCAGGATCTTGGTCACCAGGACTCTTTCCACGACGCGGTCGACGATGCCGGGCTCACGTTAGGGAGCCGGGACGTGATCTCCCATGGGCTGGAACGACAGCTTCCAACGGGTTCTCGCCAACTCGTCCGACCTGCGCCCTCCCCTCACGCGCCACCCTGTCCCCGGGTCATACCGCTGGCGGGAACCCACCTAGGGTGACGGGCATGCACTCCGTGGCGATCCTGGTTCTCGACCGAGTGGTGCCGTTCGACATGGCGGCGCCCCAGCAGACGTTCGCCTGGACCCATATGCCGGACGGGCGTCCCGCCTACCGGGTCCGGTTGTGCGCCGAGACGCCTGAGGTGCGCGCGGACGGCGGCTTCACCCTGCGCATCGAGCAGGGGCTCGACGCTCTGGCGGAGGCCGACACCGTCATCGTGCCGGGCTGCGCCCCCGACGCCGCGCCGCCCTCCGCCCGGGTGCTGGCGGCGCTGCGGAGGGCGGCCGAGTCCGGCACCAGGATCGCGTCCGTGTGCGTGGGCGCGTTCGTGCTGGCGGAGGCCGGGCTGCTGGACGGCCTGCGCGCCACCACGCACTGGGTGGCCGCCGGTGAACTGGCGCGGCGGTTTCCGGCGGTCGAGGTGGAGCCGGACGTGCTGTACGTGGACAACGGGCAGATCCTCACCTCGGCCGGTGCGGCGGCGGCGCTGGATCTGTGCCTGCACATGATCCGGCGGGATCTGGGATCGGCCGTGGCGGCAAACATCGCCCGGATGTCGGTGATGCCGCTGGAACGGGAGGGCGGGCAGGCCCAGTTCATCGTGCACGAGCACCCGCCGGTGCCTCGGGGGTCGGCGTTCGAGCCGCTGCTGGAGTGGGTCGAGGACCATCTCGCGCACGAGGTGACGCTGGGCACCCTGGCGACGCGCGCGGGGATGAGCGAGCGGACCTTCAGCCGCCGCTTCCGCGAGCAGACCGGCACCACACCGTTGCAGTGGCTGTTGCGGGCGCGGGTGCGGCGCGCCCAGTACCTGCTGGAGAACACGGACCACTCGGTGGAACGGATAGCGCGCCAGGCGGGGTTCGGCTCGCCGACGGCGTTCCGGGAGCGGTTCCGCAAGGTGGTGGGCACCACGCCGTACGCGTACCGCACGGCGTTCCACGGGAAGTCGAACGCCCCGGCGGCCCGTCCATAGGCCACCGGGGCGGTACCCGGCCGTGTGCCGGGCCTCACACGATGTCAGCCGACCAGCGTCAAACCGTTCTCCCCGTCCGCCTCCGCGGCCTCGGACCGCCCCTTGGTGAGCAGCAGGGCGTCGGCCTTGGCGATGGCGTCGTGGATGACGGACGTCCCCATCATCACGCACAGCGTGTAGCTGACGTCCTCAAGCTGGCGTGCCGCCGTCGGCACGTGCCTCTCCGCCTGAGCGATCCTCAGCGACGCGTACCGCGTCAGCAACTCCCTGACGACCTTGTGGTCCGGTACGAGCACGTAGCGCCCCTCTCTCTGTTTTTCGCTCCGTATGCCCGAACCACGCGGAATCATTCACATGTTTTACTCACGCAGGGTGGAAATGACTGGAATTGATCGGTCTGTTGTCACCGGGGGATGAAACCCCTTGTCGAAGGACTCAACTCCCCCACACAGAACGGTGATTCGCCCGGCACCTCCCGCCTCACTGCCATAGTCGAGAGCCCCTCCGGAGGTGGTTGTGAGCACAGAGGTGAGCGGGAGCACCGCGGAACGCGTCGCCGGCCTGGCATCACGCCGGGACCGGGCGGTGGCCCCGGGCGGGCCGCGCAGACGCGGGGAGTTCTCGGCCCGCGAGCGGATCGAACGGCTCGTGGACAAGGACTCCTTCACCGAGACGGGCCTGTTCGTACGGGCCCGGCCCGCCGGGCAGGACGCCCGCCGCCCCTACGGCGACGGGGTGGTCACCGGGTACGGCACGGTCGACGGCCGCCAGGTGTGCGTGTTCGCCCAGGACTCCACGGTGTTCGGCGGCAGCATGGGCGAGGCCTTCGGGGAGAAGACCGTGGCCCTGATGGACCTCGCCCTGAAGACCGGCTGCCCGGTGATCGGCCTGAACGACTCCGGCGGCGCCCGCATCCAGGAGGGTGTCGCCGCCCTCGCCCTCTACGCCGAGCTGGTGCGCCGCAACGTCAAGGCGTCCGGGGTGATCCCGCAGCTCTCGGTCGTCCTGGGGCCGTGCGCGGGCGGTGCTGCCTACTCCCCTGCGATCACCGACTTCACGGTGATGGTGGACGGCGCCTCGCACATGTTCGTCACCGGCCCCGACGTCATCGAGACGGTCACCGGCGAGCGCACCACCGCCGAGGAGCTGGGCGGCGCCCGCACCAGCAACACCGTCAACGGCAACGCCCACTTCCTGGCCGTCGACGAGGAGGACGCCCTCGACACCGTGCGCGACCTGCTGTCGTACCTCCCGGCCAACAACCTGGAACGGCCCCCGGAGTACGCGCCGGGGCACGCTCCGCCCGGGGCCGCGCTCGACGAGGTCGTCCCGGACCGGCTCGGCGAGGCCTACGACATGCGGGACATCCTGCACGCGGTCGTCGACGACGGTGAACTGCTCCAGGTGCAGGAGCTGTTCGCGCCGAACATCATCTGCGCCCTGGCCCGGGTCGAGGGCCGCTCGGTGGGCGTCGTCGCCAACCAGCCGCTGCGTGCCGCCGGTGTCCTCGACATCGACGCGTCGGAGAAGGCGGCGCGGTTCGTACGGTTCTGCGACGCGTTCGGCATCCCACTGCTGACCTTCGCCGACGTGCCCGGGTATCTGTCCGGGGTGCGGCAGGAGCAGGCCGGGATCATCCGGCGCGGCGCGAAGCTGCTGTACGCCTACGCCGAGGCGACGGTGCCCAAGGTCACGGTGGTGGTGCGCAAGGCGTACGGCGGCGGATACGCGGTGATGGGCTCCAAGCATCTGGGGGCCGACGTCAACCTCGCCTGGCCCACCGCCCGTATCGCCGTCATGGGCGCCGAGGGGGCCGTGGGCGTGCTGCACCGGCGCGAACTCGCCGCGGCCGACGACCCGGAGGCGCTGCGTGCCCGCCTTCTCGCCGTGTACGAGCGCACCCACGGCACTCCGTATCTCGCCGCCGAGCGCGGCTATGTCGACGCCGTCATCGCGCCGCGCGAGACCCGGGAGCAGGTCTGCCGTGCGCTGCGCGCCCTGCGCGGCAAACGCGCGCCGATGCCGGAACGCCGGCACGGCAACATCCCGCTCTGACCTCGCCCTTTTCGACTCGTTCGCCGATCCGCGCCGTGAGGAGCCCCGCCTGATGGACAGCCGCCGCCCCCCGCTCGCGCCCGCGTGCCCGACGCTGCCGGAGTACGTGTGGCACTGGGCCGAAACCACCCCGGACCGCCGGGCGTTCACGTTTGTCGAGCATCCGGCACAGCACTCGCGCGGCGTCCACCGCACTCTGACCTGGCGCCGCCTGGACGTGCGGGTGCGGGCGCTGGCCGCGCGCCTCGCCGAGCGGGCCGGGCCCGGGGACCGGGTCGCACTGCTCTGTCCGCAGGGCACGGAGTACGTGACCGCCTTCCTCGCGGCCCTGGCCGCGGGGCTGGTCGCCGTACCGCTGTATCCGCCGGACCTGCCCGGGCACGCGGACCGGCTGGCGGGTGTGCTGGCGGATGCCCGGCCCTCGGTGGTCGTGACCACGAGCCGGGTCCAGGACGAGGTGCGGGACTTCCTCGGAGCCGACGGGCCGCGGATCGTCCTGGCGGACCAGGTGCCCGACGACCCCGCCCGCGACTGGCGACCCGTCCCGCCGGACGCCGAGGCGACGGCCTATCTCCAGTACACCTCGGGTTCGACCCGCGCCCCGGCCGGCGTGGAGATCAGCCACGGCAACGTCGTCGCCAACGCCCGTCAGGCGCTGACCGCCTACGGTGTCGACGCCGGCCCGCTGACCTGCGTGGGCTGGCTGCCGCTCTACCACGACATGGGGCTGGTGCTCAGCATCGCGGCCCCGGTGACCCGCGGGCTCCTGTCGGTCCTCATGGACCCGGCGGCGTTCCTGCACGAGCCGGTGCGCTGGCTGCGGCTGCTCGCCGCGCATCCGAACGTAGTGAGCGCCGCGCCCAACTTCGCCTACGACTACTGCGTCGCGACCGTGACCGCCGAGCAGAAGGAGGGGCTGCGGCTCGACAGGGTCACCGCGCTGATCAACGGCAGCGAGCCGGTCCGCCCGGGCACGGCCGACCGTTTCCACGCGGCGTTCGCCGCCCAGGGCCTGGCGCCGGAGACGCACTGCCCGTCGTACGGCCTGGCCGAGGCCACCGTGTTCGTCTGCGCGGCCCGGCCGGGTGAACCGCTCACCCGGTTCGCGCTCGACCGTGACGCCCTGGCGGCCGGGAAGGCCCTGCCCGCGCGGACGGACGATCCCCGGGCCGTGCTGCTGGCGGGCTGTGGCACCCCGGCGGGGCAGCGGGTCCGGGTAGCCGACCCGGTCACGCGGGCCCTGCTGTCGGAGGGTGAGGTCGGAGAGATCTGGGTGCAGGGGCCGAACGTGGGACGCGGCTACTGGAACCGGGGGTCGCGGGAGGTGTTCGGCGCCGAGTTCGCGGACGCCGCGGCCGGTCCGGGCGGCTGGCTGCGGACGGGCGATCTGGGGACGGTGCTGGAGGGACAGCTGGTCGTCACGGGGCGGCTGAAGGACCTGATCATCGTGGACGGCCGCAACCACTATCCGCAGGACGTCGAGGCGACCGCCCAGGACGCGGACCCGGCGGTGCGCCGGGACCGGCTCGCGGCGTTCGCCGTGCCGGGCGGCGCCGGTGAGGGGGTGGTGGTCGTGGCGGAGCACGCGCGCACCGCGCGCCTCGCCGAGCTCGACGTGCCGGCGGTGGTGCGTGCCGTGCGCGGCGCCGTCTCCGCCCGGCACGGGCTGCGGCTCGCGGACGTGGTCCTGGTGCCGCCGGGTACGGTGCCGCGTACCTCCAGCGGGAAGGTGTCGCGGGCACTGACCCGGACCCGGTACCTGGAGGGCGCGTACGGCGGCCGGGCCCGGGCGGCGGCGGGTGCCGCGGGATGAGGCCCGTCGACGAGGGCGCGCTGCGCCGGCTCATCGCCGAACGGTTGGCGGTCTGGTGCGGCACGTCACCCGAGTCCGTCCCCATGGACCGGCCCCTTGCCGACCTAGGCATGTCCTCACGGGACGCGGTGTCCCTGGCCGGTGAGCTGTCCCGGGCCACGGGGCGGGAACTGCCGACGACCCTGCTGTGGGAGACGCCGACCGGGGAGGCGCTGGTGGCGCGGCTGTGCGGCGCGGGAGCCCCGCAGGTCTCGGGATCGGACGCCGCGCAGGTCGCGCGAGCCGGACTGCCGAGCGGTACGGCCGAGCCGGTCGCGGTCGTCGGGCTCGGCTGCCGGCTGCCGGGCGGGGTGCACGGCCCGGACGGCTACTGGCGGCTGCTCGGCGAGGGCGTCGACGCGATCCGGCGTGTCCCGGAGGACCGCTGGCGCGACTTCACCGCCTTTCCGCCCGCGGACGCGCACCCGTACGGCGGCTACCTCGACGACATCGCCGGGTTCGACGCGGACTTCTTCCGCATCACCCCGCGCGAGGCCGCCGTGATGGACCCCCAGCAGCGGATTCTGCTGGAGGTCGTGCACGAGGCGCTCGACCACGCCGCCGTACCGGCCGGGTCACTGGCCGGCACCGCCACCGGCGTGTTCGTCGGTGTCTCCGCCCCCGAGTACGGGCAGCTCACCGGCGCCGACCCGGCCGCCGTCGATCCCTGGGCGCCGGCCGGGGGTGCCCTGAGCGTCGCCGCCGGGCGGCTCTCCTACGTCCTGGACACCCGGGGTCCGAGCATGGCCGTCGACACTGCCTGTTCGTCCTCGCTGGTCGCCGTGCACCACGCCTGTGTCAGCCTGCGCACGGGCGAGAGCGACACGGCGATCGCCGCGGGGGTCAACCTGCTGCTGTCACCGGCGGTCTCGGTCGCTTTCCGGCGCGCGGGGGCCCTCGCACCGGACGGGCGGTGCAAGCCGTTCTCGGCGGCGGCGGACGGCATCGGGCGCGGCGAGGGCTGCGCGGCGGTGATCCTCAAGCGGCTGTCCGACGCCGAGCGGGACGGCGACCGGGTCCTGGCCGTCATCCGGGCCACCGCCGTCAACTCCGACGGCCGCTCGAACGGCCTGATGGCACCCAACCCGGCCGCGCAGCAGGCGCTGCTGCGGAGCGCGTACACCCGGGCGGGGCTCGCCGCGGCGCACGTCGACTACGTCGAGGCACACGGCACCGGCACCCCGTTGGGCGACCCGATCGAGGCGGGCTCGCTCGGCGCGGTGCTCGGCGCGGACCGCGACCCGGACCAGCCGCTGCTGCTCGGTTCCGTCAAGGGCAACCTCGGGCATCTGGAGTCGGCCGCGGGCATCGCGGGCCTGGTGAAGACCGTGCTGGCCCTGCATCACGACAGCATCCCGCCCTCGCTGCACTGTGCGCGGGGCAGTTCCCTCACCGACGACCGGCTGCGGGTCGTGACCGAGCCGGAGCCCTGGCCGCGCTACGGCGGCACCGCTGTCGCGGGGGTCTCCGGGTTCGGCTTCGGCGGCACCAACGCGCATGTGGTGCTGGAGGAAGGGCCGCCCGGCCTGGTCCCGGCCCGGCCGGCCGAGGAACCGGCGGCCCGACTGCACCTGCTCTCGGACCTCGACACCGAGCGCCTGGGCGACACGGCGGGCAGACTGGCCGACTGGCTGCGCGACAGCGCCGCGCACCCCGCCGACGTGGCCCGGACCCTGGCGGGGCGCACGAGCCGGGGCCCCGTACGGGCCGCCGTGGTCGCCCGGGACCGGGCCGAACTCGCCGACGCACTCGGGGCGTTGGCGACAGGAGATCCGGACGCGCGGCTGGTGACCGGTGACCGCGACCGCCTCGGGCACGGCACGGTGTGGGTCTTCTCCGGCTACGGCAGCCAGTGGCCCGGCATGGGACGCCGGCTGCTGGCCGAGGAACCCGCGTTCGCCGCCGCCGTCGAGAAACTCGACCCGCACCTCGCCCCGGAGTGCGGCCTGTCCCTGTACGACCACCTGTCGTCCGGCGCCGGTCTCGACCGCCTGGAGGTCGCCCAACCCGTCCTGTTCGGGTTGCAGTTGGCACTCGCCGAGCTGTGGCGTTCGTACGGCGTGGAGCCCGCCGCGGTGATCGGCCACTCCATGGGCGAGGTCGCGGCGGCCGTGTGCGCGGGCGCGCTGGACGTGGCGGACGGGGCGCGGGTCATCGCCGTACGGGCCCGGCTGCTGAGCGGGCTGAGCGGCGGCGCGATGGCCGTGGTGGACCTGGACGACGCCGAACTTGACTCCCTGGAGCGGGACTTCCCGGGTGTGCATGTCGCCGTGCACTCCTCGCCCCGGCAGAAGGTCGTCACGGGAGAGGAAGCGGCGGTGGCCGGGCTCGTGCGCGGTCTGGAGGGGCAGGGCCGGGCGGCGCGGGCCATGCGGGTCGTCGGTGCCGGGCACTCGCCCCAAGTGGACCCGCTGCTGCCGGAGCTCGTCGACGCGCTGTCCGGCATCCGGGGGCGGCCGCCGCGTGTCCCCGTCTACTCCACCGTCCTCGACGACCCGCGCGGCGACTGCGTGTTCGACGCGGACCACTGGGCGGCCAACCTGCGGCGGCCCGTGCGTCTGGACCGGGCGCTCGCCTCGGCGGCGGCCGACGGCCACACGGCGTTCGTCGAGATCTCGCCCCATCCGGTTCTGCCGGGGGCCGTCGCCGACACCGTGCCCGGCGCCCTCGCCCTGGCCACCCTGCGGCGGGACGCCGACGGTTCGGAGGCGTTCGCGGGACAGCTCGGTGCCCTGTACGTCGCGGGACAGCGGCTGCCCGTGCCGCCCGGCCGGGTCGTCGACCTGCCCGTTCCCCGCTGGCGGCACATACGGCACTGGTGGACGGACGGCCGGGCACACCCCGAGCCGGTCGCGGAGGAACCACCCGCCGAAGTCGCCGAGCCCTCTTCGGTCCTGGCACGGCTGACCCACCACATCGCCGCCGTCACCGGCCACGCGCCCGCCCGAGTCACTCCGGGTACCGCCCTGGCCGGCCTGGGCCTGGACTCTCTGATGGCCGTCCGTGTCCGTACCGCGGTGGAGCGCGAGTTCGGCATCGCCCTGCCCCTGCGTGACCTGTTCGCCGCCGTCACCGTCGAGGATGCCGCCGACCGGATCCGGCAGGCCCTCCCGCGCGAGGACACCCCGCTGCGCCCGCTGCGTGCCACCGGTTCGCGGCCCCCGCTGTTCCTCGTCCACGCCGCCGGCGGCCCGGTCGCCGTCTACCGCGCGCTCGCCGAACGGCTCGGGGACGACCAGCCGGTGTACGGGCTGGAGCGGATCGAGGAGGCCCGGACCGTGCCGGAGAAGGCGCGGCGCTACGCCGAGGCGATCAACGCCGCTCACCCCGGCGGGCCCTGTGTGCTGGGCGGCTGGTCCTTCGGCGGTTTCGTCGCCCAGGAGACCGCGCGGCAGCTGACCGCCGCCGGGCGGGAGGTGCTGCTGGTCGTGCTCATCGACTCCGTACGGCCTCTCCCCCTGCCGGGACTGACTCGGGCCGATCGGATCCGGGCACATTTCGAGGGCTTCGCCCGTCACGTCGCCGGCACCTACGGTGTGCGGCTGGAGTTGCCGTACGACGACCTGGTGGCCATGGACGACGACAGCTCCCGTATCGACACCGTGCTGCGGGTGCTGCGCGAGGCCGCCGACGTGCCGGCCGCCGCGCTGGAGCACCAGCGGGCCTCCTATCTGGACCTGGGCATCGGGGAGTCGCACCGGCCCGGCGGCCATGACGGGCCGGTCGTGCTCTACCGGGCCGCCGAGCCCGCGCCGCACACCGTGCGCGACCCGGCGTACGAGCGGGACGACGAGGCGCTGGGCTGGGACGAGGTGTGCCCGCGCCTGGAGGTCGTGCCGGTGCCCGGTCACCATCTGTCGCTGCTCGACCCGCCGCACGTCGACGAGATCGCCGCCCACCTGAGCAGGGTGCTCGCCGAGCGGGCCCCCTGAAACCGGAACCCGAGGAGCCGCCATGTCCGACCTGTCGCCGAAGCCCGCCGCCGGAGTGTCCCGGCGCACCGTCGCCAGAGCGACGGCCGCCGCCGGCCTCGCCGTGCTGCTCGGGGCCGCGAGCGGCACGGCCCGTGCCGGGGCGGCCACCCGGCTCGGACCGCGCACCCTCGACGTGTCCGTGGCCTCGGCCGCGCTCGGCCGCAGCGCACCGGTCCGGCTGATCCTGCCGTCGGGTTTCGGCTCGCAGCCGGGGCGGACCTACCCCGTGCTGTACCTGCTGCACGGTGCCCACGACGACTACACGTCCTGGACCCGCGAGACGGACATCGAAGCCTTCACCGAGGGCCGCGACCTGATCGTGGCGATGCCGGACGCGGGCCCCACCGGCATCCCCAGCGTCTGGCGCGGCGGCCCCGACTACGAGACCTTCCAGATGAAGGAGGTGCCGGCGCTGCTCGCCCGGGACTACCGGGCCTCCGGCGTACGGGCGGTCGCCGGGGTCTCCACCGGCGGCTACGGCGCGATGGCCCACGCGGCCCGCCATCCCGGGGCGTTCAGGGCAGCGGCGTCCTACAGCGGCATCCTCGACACCACCGCCCCCGGTGTTCCCGCCATCATGGACGCCATCGTGGCCCGGGAGAACCTGCCGGCCGCGTCCCTGTGGGGCAATCCGGTGTTCAACCTCCTGACCTGGCGGGACTTCAACCCGCGCGCCCGCGCCACCGGGCTGCGCGGCACCGCCCTGTACATCTCGCAGGGCAGTGGGGTGGGCGGCGGCGGCGATCCGCTGCCCGGGATCCTGGAGAGCGCCCTGTGGCCCTCGACCCAGGGTTTCGCCCGCACGCTGGCCCTCATGGGTGTCCCGGCCACCACGCACTTCTACGGGGGAGGCGGACACGACTGGGCTCACTGGAAGCCGGAGTTCACAGCCTCGTGGCCGGTCCTCGCCCGTGCGCTGGGCGTGCCGGAGTGACGGAGGCGCCGTCGGGGCACGGAACGGAGCGGAGGGGACGTCCGTCCAACACTGGACTTCCCACTCGTCCCACCGGCAACAGCCCGCGGGTGAGCCGTTTCCGGTCGAAAGGAGTGTCCGTGATGGCCGTGCCCACCCCGCACGGCGTGCCGGAACGCCCCGGCACGCCGCCGGTGCCGCCCGAGCTCGCGGAGCTGCTGCGCGCCCAACTGGCCTCCGTCGCCGACCTGGTGGAGGAGGAGGTCTGCCGTCAGGTGCCCGAGTACGCGCTGCCCGCCGGCGGGACGTACCGCAAGAACCTGCGGTCCGGGGTGGTGCAGGCGCTCACCCTGTTCGTCGACCACATCGCCGACCCGCGCGACGACGGAGGCGCGATCGCCGCGACGTACTACGAACTCGGGCGCGGCGAGGCCCTGGAGGGCCGCAGCCTGGACGCGTTGCAGTCCGCGCTGCGGGTGGGCGGGCTGCACGCCTGGCGGCTGATGGGGTCCACGGCGGAGCAGATCGGCCTCGACTCCGCTGCCGTCGCCGCGCTCGGTGAGCTGGCGTTCCGGACCGTGCACGAGGTCGCCCAGGCTGCCGCGGCCGGTTACGCGGAGGCCCAGCTGCGCGGCACCGACGAGTTGGAGCGGCGCCGCAGGCGGTTGCTGGACCTGCTGCTGGAGGACGGCCCGGTGGCACTGGAGGCCGTGCAGGACCTGGCCCACGGCGCACGCTGGCCGGTGCCCCGGACGGTCGCCGTGGTGGCGCTGGCGGCGGCGCCGGACCGGCGGGAGGAGGACCGGCCGCTGGCGGCGGCGGGCGCGCTGGTGGACATGGAGTCCCGGCCGCCGCGCATGCTGGTGCCCGATCCGGACGGCTCGGGCCGCTTCGGCCGGGCGTTCACACTCGCCCTGCGCGGCCGGCCCGCCGCGATCGGCCCGACGGTAGCGGTCACGGAGGCCGCGCGGTCGCTGCGCCTGGCCACCCGGGCGCTCGGGCTGATGGGACGTGGCATCCTGCCCCGCCAGGGCGTGGAGCACTGCTCCGACCATCTGTCGACCCTGCTGCTGTACGGCGACGAGCCGCTGCTCGAGCGGCTCCAGACGCGGGTTCTCGCGCCGCTGGACACGGTCTCGGCGGGGCAGCGCGACCGGCTCGCCGAGACCCTGCTGGCCTGGCTGCTCAGCGGCAGCAACGTGCCGGACGTCGCCGCACGGCTGCACATCCATCCGCAGACGGTCCGCTACCGCCTGCGCCAGCTGGAGAAGCTCTTCGGGGACGCCCTGCACGATCCGGACACCCGCCTCGATCTCATCCTCGCGTTGCGCGCGGAGTCCCTGCACACACGGCAGAACTGACTCCCGCATTCAGCGGCGTACTCAACAGGCGACAAAAAACAGCGGGGATTCCATAATCCCGTCCATAACTCCCGGTGAGGGAAAGCGAATACGTTCGGGCCGTCCTTTTTCGCAGGCGCTTCACGCGCCTCACACGCGGAGGATCCCCCATGCGTATCCGTTTGTGTCTAGCCGCGCTCTCGCTGGTCGGCGGGGCCGGGCTCGCCACCCTCTCGGCTCCCCCGGCCTCGGCCGCGGCCTGCTCCGACGTGGAGCTCGTCTCGGCGCGCGGCACCTTCGAGCCCGGGACGCTCGGCTTCATCGTCGGCGACCCGGTGCTTTCCGCGCTGCAGAAGAAAGCAGCGGGCAAAAGCGTGACCGGCTACAAGGTGAATTACCCCGCCGACCTCTCCCCGACGTCCGCGGCGCAGGGCAATCTGGATCTGGTGAACCATGTGAGGAGCCAGGCCGCGGCCTGCCCGAACCAGAAGTTCGTTCTCGTCGGCTATTCGCAGGGCGCGAACGTCGTCGACAACTCGATCGGCATCAGCAGCGCGGGCGCGGTGGTCGGCAGCCCCATCGTGGCCACGCTGCCCGCCGCGGTCGAGCCGAAGGTCTCCGCCGTGCTGCTGTTCGGCAACCCGATCCGGGCCCTCGGCAAGAGCGTCACCGGCACCTACCAGAGCCGCACCCTGGACCTCTGCGCCCAGGGCGACCCCGTCTGCGAGAACGGCGGGGGTGACGTCGGGGCGCATCTGAGCTACCGCGACGACGCCGACGCGGCCGCCACGTTCGCCGCGGGCAGGCTCTAGTCCCGGCAGCACACCAAGGGGCCCGGGAGGATGTCCTCCCGGGCCCCGTTCCGGTGTCTAACGGGGTGACCTGGCGAACCCGGCGAGGCTGGTGGAGACCACCTCGGGCTCACCGTCGTTCTGCGCGGGCGCGGCGGTCAGCACGTCCAGGTGCTGGTAGCCGTCGGCGACCACGGGATGCAGCTCGGGCGGCACCCGGCCGGCCAGCAGTCCCTCACCGGCGAGGACCGTGAGCACCGGGTTGGCGGTGAGCCCGCCCGGATGGACGACGAGCTTCTTCACCTGCGGCGAGGTGCCCAGCTGGATGTCCGTGACCAGCTTGGTCGGGAAGTACTGCTCGGTGAAGTCCAGCGGCTGCTCGGCGAGGCTGCGGGCCAGCTGCCGGATGTCGGTGACCTCCTCGCCCGCACCGGTGAACGGGGTGCCGTCGGACGACCGGTGGCCCGGGTCGTCGGGATCGCCGACGCGGTCGTAGTTCCGCCAGGTGTAGAGCGGACCCTGCGGACGGTCCGGGATGGCCTTGTACGCGGTGCCGTACAGACCGGGCTGCCCCGCACCGCCGTTGGCGACGGGGAAGCTCTTGTCGGCGATGGGCCCGCCGTCGAAGAAGCCGACGCTGGTCTGCAGGAACGCCAGCGGTACGGAGTTGTCGTCCAGCAGCGCCCCGAGCACCGCCCCGTTGGTGAGCCGGAAGTCCTTCACGGACGGCGTACCGCTGAGGAACGCGGCGGTGTCCTTGGCGAACAGGAAGCGGTTGGTGGCCTCGACGTTGAGGTTGGACGGCAGATAGCGGGGCAGGTCGGCCTCGCCCTCCAGGTCCTTGAGGGCGCCGAGGCCGGCGATGCCGAGCAGCGTCATGGTCTCGGGATTGAGCAGCACCGGCGCGGACAGGGTGCGCGACAGCAGTCCGCTGTCCAGTCCGGCCTGGACCACGCCGTGGCCGAGGCCGATGTCGGGCAGGTTGGTGTCGTCGGGCAGGCCCCCGCTGAGGTCGGCGAGCGAGGTGGAGACGGTCGTGTCGAGGGCGAAGTAGCCGGCGCACTGGTTGTACCCGGCGTCGGTCGTGGTGGCCCGGTTTCCGTCGAAGTCGGCGGCGGCGAAGTACCCGGTGACGACCCCGCCCAGCGAGTGCCCGCCGCACAGCACCTTCCGCTTGCGCTGCGCCTGGTCGGGCAACTCGGCCGTGAGCAGGTCGTACTGGTCCCGGACGGTCTGCTCGATCCCGAGCTTCGCCATCCAGCCCAGTTGTGCGTTGTCCGCGTAGCCGCCGAAGGTCCGGCCGTCGACCTGCTTGCCCCGGTAGTAGTAGTCGACGGCGCTGTGCTGGTCGCCGGAGGCGATGCCGGTGCGGTCCTCCAGGCAGTTGGAGCGGCGGTCCAGTGCCCAGAACTCGATGTGCGCACCCTGCTCGGCGGCCCTGGTGACGGTGTTGCGGGCGACGCTGTCGAACGCCCCGGCTCCTTCCAGGATGCCGGGCTGGGCGATGAGGATCCGGTCCGCGCCGGCCGGCTCGGCGGGCCCTTCGGCCGAGCGGTAGCGCAGATACGACAGCCAGTCACACGCGGCCGGACGAGGCCCGGCCGACTCCGGCAGCGGCACCTTCACCCGTACGACGGACTCGGTCACCCCGGTGACGGGGGAGGTCGACGCGACCGGCGTCTCGGTCCGCGCCCCGTCGGCCCGGGCACCCGGGGCGGCGGCCGTGAGTGTCCCGGCGGTCAGCAGTACCGCGAGCGCGGCACCGCGCCACTTCCCTCTGTGCGTAAGGTTCATGTCCATGCCACGGACGCTAGGGCGGTGGCACCACCGCTCTCAGGGAGTGCTGATGAGAACTCAGCTTCCGGACGGCGGCTTGTCACCGGCGCACAGCGCGCACCCGGGCCCGGCGCGAGAGGGGCTCCGTACCGCTTCTGGACGTCACCGAGCTGCGGACCGGCCGTTTCGGGAGCATGGTGGGGCTATGGACGGTCAACCCCCTGTGGTCGTGCAGCCGCCCGCGACGGACGGCGGACGACTGGTGACCATCCACGGCGAGCGCATGGGCGTCGCCTACAGCCTCTTCGACGTACTGGACCTGCTGCACCGCGAGGGCCTGCCCACGGCCGACACGGCCGTCGACGACACCGAGCTGATCGAGTGGCAGGGCGGCGGCCCGTACGACTGGAACAACGGGGCGTCCGACGAGGCGTGAGCCTGCTCAGGCCTGCCCCGGATCGTTGTCCGACCCGGCCTCGGCCAGCCCGTCGAGACGGTCGCGCTGGGCGGGTGTCAGGTCGAGAGCCGCCGCGGCGAGGTTCTCCTCCAGGTGCTCGATCCGGGCCGTGCCGGGGATCGGCAGGACGACCGGCGCACGGTCGAGGAGCCAGGCGAGCGCGACCTGTGTGGGCGTGGCCCCGAGCTCGGCCGCCACGGCGGCGATCTCCGCCTCGGCCCCGGTCTTCCCCCACGCGACGGGCCGCCACGGCAGGAAGGCGATACCGGCCGCCGCACACGCCGCGAGAACGGGCTCGTGCTCGCGGTCGAGCAGGTTGTAGCGGTTCTGCACGCTCACGACGTCGACGATCTCCCGGGCCTCGGCCAGCTCGGCGACGGTGACCTCCGACAGCCCGATCCGTCCGACCAGGCCCTCGGTCTGAAGCTCCCGCAACGTGCCGAGCTGGTCGGCGAGAGGAGTGTCGGGGTCGATGCGGTGCAGCTGGAGCAGTTCGATCCGCTCGACCCGCAGCCGGCGCAGGGCCTGCTCGACCTGGTCGCGCAGGATCCCGGGCCGCCCGTCGAACTTCCACTCGCCTCCCGGGCCGGTACGCGCGACACCGACCTTGGTGGTGATCAGCAGCCCCTCCGGGTAGGGGTGCAGCGCCTCGGCGAGCAGCTCCTCGTTGGCTCCCTCGCCGTACAGGTGGGCCGTGTCGATCAGGGTGACGCCCAGCTCCACGGCCCGCCGGGCGACCGCGAGGGCGTTCTCCCGGTCCGGCTCGGGCTCGGTCGGCAGGTGCATGGCTCCGAAGCCGAGCCGGCGTACGGCCAGATCCCCGCCGATGCGGAAGGTGGTCGATGTCATGAGCCTCTCCGTCCCCCTCTGCTCAAGGGCCAACGCTAGCAAGTCGGTTGGCGTCCGCTCCGGCCTCCGGGGCCCGCCTCGCACACCGCTCCCCCGCCCTCCGCGCGCCGCGCTCGGCGAGCCGATGTCAGTGCCCGGCGCTACGCTGCGCGCAAATGACCCTTTTGCCCCTCCGGGAGGTTCACATGGTCACGCGCCTCAATCCGTACCTCACCTTCAACGGCGAAGCCCGGCAGGCGATGGAGTTCTACAAGGAGGTCTTCGGCGGCAACCTCACCCTCAACAGCTACGGCGACTTCGGCCAGGCGGACGCCCCGAACGCCGACAAGATCATGCACGGCATGCTGGAGACCACCAGCGGCTTCACCCTGATGGGCGCCGACAACCCGCCGGGCATGGAGTCCGCGCCGGGCAACCCCTTCTCCGTGAGCCTGAGCGGCGACGACGACGCCGAGCTGCGCGGCTACTGGGAGAAGCTGTCCGCGGGCGGCTCGGTGTCGGTGCCGCTGGAGAAGCAGATGTGGGGCGACGAGTTCGGCATGTGCACGGACCGCTTCGGCACCCCGTGGATGGTCAACATCGGCGGACCCGGGAACTGAGCGGAGCCCGCCGGGACGGTCCAGGACCGTCCGCCGCCGGAGCCGCCCGTCCGCGCCGTTCCACTGCCGGCGCGCACGGGCGGCTCTGCTGCGCCTGGGGCGAGCTTCACAGGCCCGCCTCGCGGGTTTTGTTGGTACGTCCTGACAAAGCTGTTGACATCCCCAGAAGGCGCCCGCATAGTACCTGCCACTAGAGCGCGCTAGTAACGCGCTCCAGGCAGCCATAGGTCCGCAGCCCCCGGACCGCGCGGCTCCCCTCTCCCCGCACAGTGAGGTGCACCCGACATGCGCAGACACCACAGATCCGCAGCCCTGACCGCCGCCGCCCTCGTGGGCGCGCTGCTCGCCGCCGGCTGCTCCAGCGGCTCCGGCGGGAAGCAGTCCGAGACCGGGGGCACCGACGCCGCGGCCGGCAAGGCCACCACCCCGCGGATGACCGTCGCCATGGTCACCCACGCGGCGCCCGGCGACACCTTCTGGGACCTGATCCGCAAGGGCGCGCAGGCCGCTGCCGCGAAGGACAACATCAAGCTCGTCTACTCCAGCGACCCCGTCGCGGGCAACCAGGCCAACCTGGTGCAGAACGCGATCGACCAGAAGGTCGACGGCATCGCGCTCACCGCGGCCAAGCCGGACGCCATGAAGGGCGCGGTGGCCAAGGCCAAGGCGGCCGGCATCCCCGTCGTCGGCTTCAACTCCGGCCTGGACAACTGGAAGGAACTCGGCATGCTCGAGTACTTCGGCCAGGACGAGAACATCGCCGGTCAGGCCTTCGGCGAGCGCCTCAACCAGCTGGGCGCCAAGCACGCCGTCTGCGTGATCCAGGAACAGGGCCAGGTCGCGCTGGAGGCGCGCTGCGCCGGCCTGAAGAAGGGCTTCAAGGGCACCACGGAGAACCTGTACGTCAACGGCGCCGACATGCCCTCCGTGAAGTCGACCCTGACCGCCAAGCTCCAGAAGGGCTCCACCATCGACCAGGTGGTCACGCTCGGCGCCCCGATCGCCCTGACCGCCGTGCAGTCGGTACGGGACGCGGGCAGCGAGGCCGAGGTCGCCACCTTCGACCTCAACAAGGACGTCGTCACCGCCGTCCAGGGCGGCGACATCGAGTTCGCCGTCGACCAGCAGCCCTACCTCCAGGGCTACCTCGCCGTCGACGCACTGTGGCTGTACAGGACGAACGGCAACTTCAGCGGCGGCGGCACGGCTCCCGTACTCACCGGGCCCGCGTTCATCACGAAGGACAACGCCGACACCATCGCGGAGTTCGCGAAGAAGGGGACGCGCTAGAGCGGCGCTTGGCGGGCCTGGGCGGCCTTGGCGACGTACCTACTCCGCCGGGGCCGGCCCGCTGGTCCCCCGTACCACAAGCTTCGGGTCCAGCACCGCTTCACGCGGCTGCAGTTCCCCGTTCTCCAGCCGCTCGACGGCGAAGCGGACGGCGTGCTCGGCCATCAGGACCGCGTCCTGACGGACCGTGGTCAGGCCGATCGGCATCAGGTGGGAGAGATGGCTGTCGTCGTAGCCGACGACGGACAGGTCGCGCGGGACCTCGATGCCCGCCCGGGTGAGGGACATCAGCAGACCCATCGCACAGCGGTCGTTGCCGGCGAGCACCGCCGTCGGCAACGGCCGTCCGCTGTCGCGCTCGGCCAGGAGCAGATCGCCCGTCTCGACACCGGACTCCTCCGTGTGACGGCCGGGAATGACCCGGGCCTCGGCCTCCAGCCCGTGGCGGCGCATCGCGGCACGGTAGGCACGCCGCCGCTCCGCGGAACCGGGACCGCGTCCGCCGTCGATGTGCACGATCCGGCGGTGCCCCAGCTCCACGAGATGGTCCATGGCCTGCCGGACGCCCTTGCCCTCGGCGGAGTGGACGAAGTCGACATGGGCCTGGGGCACGCGGCGGCTGACCGAGACCGTGACCGTGCGCTGCCCGAGCTCGCCGAGGTAGCCGGGCTGGGCGTCCGGGCCGAGCAGGATCACCGCCTCGCAGCGGTGGCTGAGCAGCGCCTCGACCGCCTTCGCCTCGCTGCGCCCGCGGGTGGAGCCGGAGAGCAGGACGTCGTACCCGAGCCGCTCGGCCTCGGGATAGATGCCGGTGATGAGATCCGTGTGGAAGGTCTGGTGCACGGCGAACATCACACCGAGGGTGCGGCTGCGGCCACGGGCCAGCAACCGGGCCGCGCTGTCGGGCCGGTAGCCGATCTCGTCAGCCACGCGCAGGACCCGCTCCCGCGTCTCCCGGCCGGCTCCCGCCTGGTTGCGGAAGATGATCGAGACGAGCGCGCGGGAGACCCCCGCCTTCTCGGCGACGTCCGCCATCGTGGGCCGCTGCCTGCCCGATGCATCCACCTGTGAACCCACCCTCCGACGGCGCCCACCTTACGGGGTGTCCCGCACGGGGCTCGGGCCATGGGGCCCCGCAATCATCCGGCAACAACCTATTGACATGACATTTGGACAGGGGTCATCGTACTCGACTAGAGCGCGCTAGTAGCGCGCGTCACATCGCTCAGGCACCCTCCCCCTCTCCCCTCAAGGACACTGACCATGGCAACGGCGCCCGTCCCTCTCCGTACCACCGTCGGCAACCTGTGCCTCGGCTCCGCCCCCGACTCCTGGGGGGTGTGGTTCCCCGAGGACGAGCACCAGGTGCCGTACACCCGCTTCCTCGACGAGCTGGTCCGGGCGGGCTACGAGTGGCTGGAGCTCGGCCCGTACGGCTATCTGCCCACCGATCCGCAGCGGCTGAGGGCCGAACTGGACGCCCGGGGCCTGAAGGTCTCCGGCGGTACCGCGTTCGGCGCGCTGCACCGGCCCGAGGCGTGGGACGAGATGCTCGCCCATGTCCGGCAGGTCGCCGCGCTCACCGCTGCCGCGGGGGCGCGTCATCTCGTCTTCATCCCACCCATGTACCGGGACGAGAAGACGGGCGCGTTCACCGAGTCGCCCGAGCTGACCGCCGAGCAGTGGGCCGGTTTCGGCCGGGCCGCCGACCGGCTGGGCAGGCTGCTGCTGGAGGAGTACGACGTACGGCTGGTCGTCCATCCGCACGCCGACAGCCACATCCAGACGCAAGCAGAGATCGAGCGGCTGCTCAACGAGTCCGACAGCCGTTACACGAACCTGTGCCTGGACACGGGGCATGTGGCGTACGGCGGTGGGGACAACCTCGATCTGATCCGCCGGTTCGGCGAGCGGGTCGGCTATGTGCACATCAAGCAGATGGATCCGGAGATCCTGGCTCAGGTCGCGGCCGAGGACCTGTCCTTCGGTGAGGCCGTGAAGCGCGGGGTGTGCGTGTCGCCGCCCGCAGGGGTGCCCAACCCGGCCGATGTGGTGGGTGAACTGGCCGGGCTCGACGCCGAGTTGTTCGTGATCGTCGAGCAGGACCTGTACCCGTGCGCTCCCGAGGTGCCGCTGCCCATCGCGGTCAGCACCCGTGAGCACCTGGCGGGCTGCGGTCTTTCGGGTACCCGCCGCCCCGCCATCGACAGGTAAGGAGCGGCCATGGACCTCAGGGACGACACGTCACCATCCCCCGACCCGGCCCCGGCCACCGGAGTCACGGACGAGACCCCGCCGGCGGTCTCCCGGCGGCTGCGGATGATCACCATCATCGCCACGTTCGGTGGGCTGCTCTTCGGCTACGACACGGGCGTCATCAACGGCGCCCTGCCCTATATGACCGAGGACCTCGGTCTGACCCCGGTCACCGAGGGCATGGTCACCAGCTCGCTGCTGCTGGGTGCCGCGCTGGGCGCCGTGACCGGCGGCCGGTTGTCGGACGCGCGCGGAAGGCGGCGCAACATCCTGCTGCTGGCCGTGCTCTTCTTCGTCGGCGCGCTCGGCTGCACGCTCGCCCCGACGACCGAGGTGATGATCGTGGCACGCTTCGTGCTCGGTCTCGCGGTCGGCGGCGCGTCGGTGACCGTACCGGTGTATCTCGCGGAGGTGTCGCCCGCCGAGCGGCGCGGCGCTCTCGTCACCCGGAACGAGCTGATGATCGTCTCCGGTCAGCTGCTGGCCTTCACGTCCAACGCGATCATCGCGCGGCTGGGCGGCGAGTCCGGCGGGGTGTGGCGCTGGATGCTGGTCATCGCGACGCTGCCGGCGGTGGTGCTCTGGTTCGGCATGCTGGTGATGCCGGAGAGCCCGCGCTGGCTGGCCTCCCAGAGCCGTTTCGGCGAGGCCCTCGAGGTGCTCAAGCAGGTGCGGTCGCGGGCCCGGGCCGAGGCCGAGCTGAAGGAGGTCTCCGCCCTCGCCGTCAAGGACGAGCGGGAGAAGCTCGGCGGCTGGCAGGACATCAAGAGCACGCCGTGGGTGCGGAAGCTGATGTTCGTCGGGTTCGGCATCGCGATCGTGCAGCAGATCACCGGCGTCAACACGATCATGTACTACGGAACGCAGATCCTCACCGACGCCGGTTTCGCCGCCGACAGCGCGCTGACGGCGAACATCGCCAACGGTGTGATCTCGGTGCTGGCCACCTTCGTCGGCATCTGGCTGCTCGGCCGGGTCAACCGCCGGCCGATGCTGATGACCGGCCAGCTCGGCACGACCGCGGCCCTGTTGCTGATCGGCGTGTTCTCCCTGGTGCTGCCGTCCGGTGATCCGCGGGCGTTCGCGGTGCTCGCGATGACGGTCACCTTCCTCGCCTTCCAGCAGGGCGCGATCTCACCGGTGACCTGGCTGATGCTGTCGGAGATCTTCCCGATGCGGATGCGCGGCTTCGGCATGGGTGTCGCGGCCGTGGTGCTGTGGCTGACCAACTTCGTGATCGGTCTCGTCTTCCCGTCCCTGGTCTCCGGGATCGGGATCTCCAACACCTTCTTCCTGTTCGTGGTGGCGGGTCTGCTGTCCCTCACCTTCGTGAAGCTGTACGTCCCCGAGACCAAGGGCCGCACCCTCGAGTCGCTCGAGGCCGAGCTCCGGACGCGCTTTTCCTGATCATCTTTCGAGGAGTCATCCATGACCGTACGAGTAGGCGTCATCGGCGCCGGAATGATCGGCCAGGACCACATCCGGCGGCTCACCGAGGTCGTCACCGGGGCCGCTGTCACGGCGGTGGCCGATGTCGACACCGAGCGTGCCGCCGAGGTGGCGGCCCGGATCGGCGCCACCGTGCTGCCCACCGGCGCTGACCTGATCGCCTCCCCCGATGTGGACGCCGTCCTCGTCACCTCCTGGGGGCCGACCCACGCCGAGCACGTCCTCAACGCGATCGCGGCCGGCAAGCCGGTGTTCTGCGAGAAACCCCTCGCGACGACCGCCGAGGACTGTCTGCGGATCGTCGAGGCCGAACGGGCGCACGGCCGCCGGCTGGTACAGGTCGGGTTCATGCGGCGCTTCGACGCCGGCTACCGCCAGATGAAGGAGGTCCTGTCGACCGGTTCGCTCGGGGCCCCGCTGATCGTGCACTGCGCCCACCGCAACCCGACCGTCCCGGAGTCGTACCACTCCGCGATGGCCGCGCAGGACACGGCCGTGCACGAGATCGACGTGCTGCGCTGGCTGCTCGACGACGAGATCGTCTCAGCCCAGGTGGTCACCCCGCGCGCCACCAGCAAGCGGTTCGGGCACCTCAAGGACCCGCAGATCATGATCTTCGAGACCCGCGAGGGCGTCCGTATCGACCTGGAGGTCTTCGTCAACTGCCAGTACGGCTACGACATCCAGTGCGAGGTCGTGGGCGAGGACGGCCTGGTCCGGCTGCCCGACCCGGCGGCCGTCGGGATCCGCACCGCGGCCCGGCACGGCACGGGTGTGCTGCAGGACTGGAAGGACCGGTTCGCGGAGGCCTTCGACACCGAGTTCCGCGAGTGGGTCGCCACCGTGGCCGCCGGCACCGAGCCCACCGGACCGTCCGCCTGGGACGGTTACGCCGCCACCGTCATCTCCGACGCCGCCGTCCGCTCCCAGGAGAGCGGCGGCGGAGAGATCGTCACCGTCGACATCAAGCCCCGCCCCACGTTCTACGGAGGCACCGCGTGAAGATCGCCCTCGACCCGTACATGCTCCGTGCCCTGCCGATCGACGAGATGGTCCGCACGGTCGCCGAACTCGGTTACGAGTACATCGAGTTGTCGCCGCGCGACGAGTTCATGCCGTTCTTCCTGCACCCGCGTGCGGACGACGCGCGGGTGGCGGAGCTGAAGAACGCGCTGCGCACACACGGTGTCCAGCTGTCCTCGGTGCTCCCGCTGTACAAGTGGTCCTCGCCGGACGAGACCGAGCGGCAGGCCGCCGTCCGCAACTGGAAGCGGATGATCGAGATCACCGCCGACCTGGGCTGCCCGCTGATGAACTCGGAGTTCAACGGTCGCCCCGAGCGTGCCGCCGAGAGCGAGGCGGCCTTCTGGCGCTCGCTGGAGGAACTGCTGCCGGTGTTCGAGCGCGAAGGCATCGCTCTGAACCTGGAGGCCCACCCGGACGACTTCTGCGAGGAGAACACCCCGGCCGTCGATCTCGTCCGAGCGATCAACAAGCCGTGGGTGAACTACCTGTACTGCGCCCCGCACACCTTCCATCTGTCGGGCTCCGACCCGACGGCGGACATCGCGGCGATGATGCGCTACGCGGGGGACAAGCTCCAGCACGTGCACATCGCGGACTCCTTCAACCACAAGGGAGGCGGCGGACTGCGCTACATCCTCAACCCGCCGGGCACGCCGGCCCGGATCCATCAGCACCTCGACATCGGTCAGGGCGAGGTCGACTGGGACACCTTCTTCGGCACCCTGCGCGAGCTGGGTTTCGACGGTGTCGCCACGGCCTGTGTCTTCGCCTGGGAGGAGCGGGCCCGGGAGTCGTCGGCGTTCATGCTGGACCGCATCCGGAAGGAGCTCGCGGGCTCGTGAGGACGACGAGCTGCCGGGTCGCCCGGGTCATCGCCACATAGCGGTCGACCGCCCCTTCGACGCCGGTGCCGAAGTCCTCCGGGTCGACGAGGACGACCAGGTCGAACTCCAGCCCCTTCGACAGCTCCGGGGTCAGTGACCGGACACGGGACGAGGGGGGCCGGAAGGCGGGATCGCCGATGACACAGGCGATCCCGTCGGCATGGGCGGCCAGCCAGGTGTCGAGGATCGAGTTCAGCTCGGCGGCGGCTCCGTGGACGACGGGGACGCCGCCGGTGCGGATGGAGGCCGGGACGTTGGCGTCCGGGAGCACGGCCCGGATGACCGGCTCGGCCTCCGTCATGATCTCCTCCGGCGTACGGTAGTTGATGCTCAGCGAGGCGAGGTCGATCCGGTCGAACCCGACCCGTTCGAGCCGTTCCCGCCACGACTCCGTGAAGCCGTGCCGGGCCTGGGCGCGGTCCCCGACGATGGTGAAGCTCCGGGACGGGCAGCGCAGCAGCAGCATCTGCCACTCGGCGTCGGTCAGTTCCTGCGCCTCGTCCACGACGATGTGCGCGAAGGGGCCGGCGAGCACATCCGGTTCGACGGTGGCCAGTTCGGCCTCGTTGACCAGGCTGACCTGGGCGTCCTCGCCTCGCAGCATGGACACCAGGCCTTCGCCCTCGTCGCCGTCGGCGCCCGAGTTGGCCGTGGCCTCGATCAGGGTGTCGACGACCCGCGCCATGTGCTCGCGCTGGTCGGCGAGGACGGCTTTGTTCCGGCGCTTGCGCCGGGCCGTCCTCGGGTCGCCGAGCCGCTGCCGTGCGGCGTCCAGGATCGGCAGGTCGGACACCGTCCAGGCCTGGGCATCGGCGCGCTGCAGCTTGCGGACCTCGTCCCGGCTGAGCCACGGAGCACACATCCGCAGATAGGCGGGCACCGACCACAGGTCCGACACGAGGTCGGCCGGTTCGAGCAGCGGCCATGCGCGGTTGAAGACCGTGAGCAGCTCCCGGTTCTGCGTCAGTGATCTGCGGAGCAGGTCGGCCGGCACGTCGCCGTCGTGCTTGTCCTGGAGGATCGTGAGCAGTTCCTCCCAGACCTGGTCGCGTGCCTCGTTGTGCGGGGTGCCGGGTTCCGCCGCTTCGAAGGCCACGGCCCAGTCCTGGGCGCTGAGGTGGATGTCGGACCAGTGGGTCGTGACCGTCATTCCCTCGGCGGGCGGCTCCTCGTAGAACCGGACGGCCTTCTCGATCGCCCTCACCATGTCCGCCGACGATTTCAGGCGTGCGACGTCCGGGTCGGCCTCGGCCCCCGCCGCGGCTCCCTCGGTGACGAGGTCCCGCAGGACGCAGGTCTGCACGCCTTCCTCGCCGAGGCTGGGCAGGACGTCGGAGACATAGGACAGGTAGGGCCGGTGCGGGCCGACGAACAGCACGCCGCCCTTGCGGTGCCCGAGGCGGGGGTCGGAGTAGAGGAGGTAGGCGGAGCGGTGCAGGGCGACGACGGTCTTGCCGGTGCCCGGGCCGCCGTCGACGACGAGGGCGCCGCGGGAGCCCGCGCGGATGATGGCGTCCTGGTCGGTCTGGATGGTGCCGAGCACGTCCCGCATCCGGGGCGAGCGGTCGGTGCCCAGGCTGGCGATGAAGGCGGACTGGTCGTCGAGCGCGGCGTGCCCGGAGATGCCGTCCGCGGTGAACACCTCGTCCCAGTAGTCGCTGATCCGGCCGCCGGTCCAGCGGTACCTGCGGCGGCTCGCCAGGCCCATCGGGTCGGCGTGGGTGGCTCCGAAGAACGGCTCGGCGGCGGGGGAACGCCAGTCGACCAGCAGCCGGCTCCCCTCGCTGTCCGTGAGGCCGAGTCGTCCCACGTAGACGGGCTCGGAGCCGTCGGCACCGACCATGTGCCCGAGGCACAAGTCCAGTCCGAAGCGGCGCAGTGCGCGCAGGCGGGTGGTCAGCCGGTGGATCTCCGCATCTCTGTCCATCGCCTGCCGGCCATGGCCGCCGGGCGCCTTGCGCTCAGCCGCCAGTCGGCCGGACAGTTCGGCGATCGACTGCTCGAGGCACTCGGCGATGGCCGCGAAGTGCCGCTCGTCTCCGGCGGTCAGCGCAGGGTCGGCCTTGTGGGAGAGGCGGTCGGGAAGATCGAACGCGGTGGTGGTCAGGGGGGTCACGTCATGCTCCCGTATCCGCAGGTCCTGGGCTCAGGCCGGACAGTCTGCGGCACCAGGGGGGCCTTGCCGCAAGGCCCCCTGTGCGCTATAAGTTGAGAGTGGCAAGGAGATCTCTCCTTGCCTTTCTTGTTTTCCTTTCTTGTTTTCCGTTCTTGTTCTCGCCGACGTTTCGGCACCGTTGAGAGGCGGCGGCATGCGGATAGGACTGCTGGGCACCGGACCGTGGGCGCAGCTGGCCCACGCGCCCGCACTGAGCGGGCACGAGGAGCTGGACTTCGCAGGAGTGTGGGGCCGCCGTCCCGAGGCCGCCAAGGAGTTGGCCGAGCGGCACGGTGTGCGGGCGTACGACGACGCCGACGAGCTGTTCGCCGACGTGGACGCGGTCGCCGTGGCGCTGCCTCCGCAGGTGCAGGCCGAGCTGGCCGCGCGTGCGGCCCGGGCCGGGTGCCATCTGCTGCTCGACAAGCCTCTCGCGCCGACGGTGGAGCAGGGGCGGGCCGTGGTCGAGGCCGTCGAGGAGGCGGGGGTCGCCTCGGTCGTGTTCTTCACGACCCGCTTCCAGCCCGAGCCGGAGGCGTGGATCACCGAGCAGGCGGCGGCGCGGGGCTGGTTCACGGGGTGGGCGCAGTGGCTCGGGGCGGTGTTCACGAGCGAGAGCCCCTTCGCGACGCCGTGGCGGCGGGAGAAGGGCGCCCTGTGGGACGTCGGTCCGCACGCCCTGTCCGTGCTGCTGCCGGTGCTCGGCGACGTGCGGCGCGTGACGGCCGCCGCCTACGGCCCCGGGGACACGGTGCATGTCGTCCTCGACCACGCCGGCGGCGCGTCGAGCACCCTCACCCTGAGCCTGACGGCACCGCCCGCGGCGGCCGGTGCCGCACTGGAGTTGAGGGGAGAGGCCGGGGTCGCGGTCCTGCCGGAGAGCTCCGACGGGGCGGTCCCCGCGCTGATGCGGGCCGCGGACGCCCTGCTCACCGCGGCCCGCACCGGCCGCCCGCACGCGTGCGACGCGGCGTTCGGCCTCCGTGTCACGGAGATCCTCACGGCGGCCGAGAACCTGCTCAACGGCGGCGCGCACTAGAAGCTTTCGGGCCCGCGCCGCCGGACGACCGCCTACGCCGGGTGGAAGTTGAGCCGTTCCCTGACCACCGGGTACCCGGCCTTGGCGAAGTTCGCGGCCATGGGGAAGTTGCCCTGGTCCGTGGCGGCGGCGACGAACTCCGCGCCCTGTCCGACCAGGAAGTGGGTGCACTCGGCCAGCAGGTCGTAGGCGTAGCCGTGGCCGCGCTGGTCGGGCAGGACCCCGATGAAGCCGACGCACGGGCCCGACGGGTTGTGGGCCGGGATGTGGATGCCGGCCGGCTCGCCCTCCGCTGTGTACGCGACCTGCCACCACTCGCGCGGCGAGGGGCACCAGTGGAAGAAGTCGAGTTCCTCCTGGGCGGCCCGGTCGAGTCCGCCCTCCTCGATGGCCTTCAGCGCGTGGGCGTCCAGGGTGGCGGAGTGGATCCGGCGCAGCGCGTCGAAGAACACGGCGTCGTCCGGTTCGGCGCGGAACACCAGGCGCCCGGACCGTTCGGGCAGGCCGTGCTCAGGGGTCCACCGGTACAGCAGGCGTTCGACCAGGAGGTCGTAGCCGGCCTTCCGTGCGGCGGTGAAGCGGGTCTCGGCGGCGGTGCGCAGGGCCGGGGTGTCGCGCCAGCCGGCCGGCAGGTTCAGTTCGAGTTCCACCTGCCAGGGGGCGGAGCGCAGGAGTGCGGCGCCCGCTTCCTCCTCGCCCTCCGCCACGTCGAACCAGTTGAGGTTGACGGGCTCGGTGTCGTCGGGGCCGCCCCACCAGGCGCCGCGGGCGACGACCGTGCCGTCGCGCAGAGCCACCCGTTTCCAGTCGGGGCGGTGCCGGGTCTGCCGGTGGCCCTCGCGGGCGCCCAGCGGGTCGGGCAGGGTGTCGAAGAGATCGGCGGTGCTCGCGTCGAGCGCGCGGATGACCACGTCGGTCATGGACTTCCTCCGGGAAGCATGCTGTGCGGAGCGCTCCCGGTCAGGTCGGTCGAGACACGCCGGGGACGAGGGGCAGGGAGCGCTGGAACAGTGTGAACTGCACGGCTCTGCCCTCCTTCCACGGGTCTCGGGGCGTGCGCCCCACAGGTTACGAGGCCGCCGACGGACCATCCATCGAATTCCCGGCCCGGCTCAAGGGACCCTCCGGCCTGACCGGCCACTCCTCCCGGCCGACGCCCACGCCCCGCCTGCCGGCCCGGGGTGCCCGCGCGGGTCCGGCGTGCGGCGCCCGGCCGGGCGTAGCAGCGTGGTGGTGTGAGCAGTGTGCGCGGCCGGTTGCCGCGCCGGGACCGGGACCGGCGCGGCTGGCTGCGCGGCGCGCCCCCGCCGGGCTGGGCGCGGGTGCTGCCGTCCGCGCTGCTCGCGGGCGTGTGCGCGGCGGAGCTGATCAGTCCGGAGCCGCTCGACATCGGCTTCCTGCTGGGCGCCATTCCGCCACTGGCCGTGCTCGCGCACGGACCGGCGGCGACGGCGGTGCTGGGGGCGCTGGTCGTGGTCGTGCTGACCATCCCGGTCTTCAGCCTGAACGACCCCGGCAGCACCGATTTACTCACCGTGTGCTTCGTGGCGGTGCTCAGCGTGCTGCTGTCGTTCGTCCGCAGCCGGCGTGACGCCCAGCTGGTCACCGAACGGGCCGTCGCCGAGGCCGCGCAGCAGGCCGTCGTGCCGCCGCTGCGGGAGCGGGTCGGGCCGGTGCGGTGCGCGGGGCTGTACCGGGCCGCGCAGAGCGGGACGCTGGTCGGGGGCGACTTCTTCGACGTACGGGCGGGCCCCTACGGCGTACGGGCGGTCATGGGTGATGTCCAGGGACACGGTCTTTCGGCGGTCGCCACGGTCGCGTCGCTGCTCGGGGCGTTCCGGGAGGCGGTGCTGGACCATCAGGATCCGGAGGCGGTGGCGGCCCGGCTCGACCGGAGGCTGGTGACGGACTCGGCGGGCGAACCGCACGCCGAGTTGTTCGCGACGGCGGTGCTGCTCGGCTTCTCCGCCGACGCGAGCGTGGTGCGGATCGTGGCGTGCGGGCAGTCGGGGCCGCTGCTGCTGCGCGACGGGCGTGCCGTCGAGCTGGACATCGAGCCGTGCACGCCGCTCGGTCTCGGCCTGGCCGAGGCGATTCCGCCCCGGGTCGTCTCGGTGCGGCTGCGCGCCGGTGACCGGCTCTTCCTCGCGTCCGACGGGGTCACCGAGGCCAGGGACGCCGACGGGGTCTTCTATCCGCTGGCGGAGCGGCTGCCGGGCTTCGCCGGGGAGGAGCCGGCCGCCCTGGCCGAGCGGGTGTGGGCCGATCTGGTCCGGCACTGCCCGGACGTACGGGACGACGTCACGATGCTCGTGCTCGCGCCCGCTCGGCGGAACGGGCCCTGACGGCGGCCGGGGGGGGGGGGGGGCGGGGCCGGGGGGGGGGGGCGCCGCGGGGGGGGGGGGGGGGCCCCCCGCCGGCGGGCCGTACGACCGGTGGATCAGTCCTTGATCGAGCACTTGTTGCCGATGGCGGGGTTGAAAGCGCCGATGAAGTTGACCGAGTTGCCGCAGATATTGGCATCGATGTCGATGGGGATCTGTACGACGTTGCCGGAAAGGACGCCGGGGTTGCCGATGGAGATGGCCTCGGCCTCCGCGTCGGCGCTGGCCGTGCCGGCACAGGCCAGAAGGGCGGCGCAGGCCAGGCCGAACGCGGCGGTCACACGTGTGCGCATGGGAAAGCTCCTGTCGGTCGGTGGGGACACGTGTCCCCACCGTCGCCCGGGCTGCGGCGACGCGACATCGGTGGGCGTCCGAACGGGGGGCCGGGGCTTCCCCGGGCCAGGTCCGTGCTCTCCGGATGCACGCCGCGCTCGCGCAGGGAATGGTGATATCGGACCCGTTTTTCAGCACCGGGGCCGCACCCAGCGATCCGGACCCTAGGAGCAGAGAACATGTCGACGTCACAGCCCCACGCGTCCCGGCCGCCCGAGGACCGCGCCACCCCGGACCGCCTGCTCCACGCCCGCACCGGCACCGACGTGTCGCCGGAGGACCTGGTCCTCGCCTCGGGCAAGGACCTCACCCCGCACAACCTCGAATGGGCCAGGCGCAAGCTGGCGGCCGAAGGGCCCGCCGCGCTCGAGAAGCTGCTGCCGTAGCCGACCGCCCCCTCGGCGTCCGCCGAGGGGGCGAATCTCCCGGCCGCGGGTGGGTCACGCCCTGTCGTCGTCCCCGGGCAGGGTGCTGTCGTCCTCTACCACGTGCACGGCGGCCTCCTCCGCACCGGCCGCTCCGCCGTCGATGCCGATGTCGGTCGCGACGGTCTCCTTCGTGGTGTCGGCGTGGGCGCCCTCGTCCGGGGCGACCAGGCGGCCGGCGCGGGCGGTGCCCGCCTCCGGGTCCACCGGTTCGCCGTCGCCGTCGGGGCTGTCGCCCACGTCGTCCCCGGCCGGTTCGGCCGACACGTCGGGGACCTCCTGGGACAGCCGCTCGTCGAGGGTCTCGCCCTCGTGCTGCTCGGCGGCGGTGGTGCCGCTCTTGCTGACGCCGAGCGGCTTCTCCGGCGGGGAGTAGCCCTCGTCGAGGGTGTCGTCGTAGGTCCGTTCGCCGACGGCGTCCTGCAGGTCCAGCGGTGCGGCGTCCGCCTGCTCCTCGTTGGTCCCGGTGGGCTGGTACGCGTCGTCCGCCATCGGTTCGGGGCGCATCGGTTCCGTGCCCATCACTTCTGCCTCCCTGTCGCGCGCTGCGGCGACTCGTCGGTCTCAGGTGCCCGTTCCGCGTTTCCCGATACGCGGGCTCTAACCTCGACGGAGGCCGTCGCCGAGGCGGGGCCCGCCCTGCGTCAGGGGCCGTCCCTCGGCGGCCGCGGTGCGACGCGGACGTCCAGGTCCGAGATCCGGTGGACGGGCCAGGTGCGGGCGTAGCGGGGCGGGGTGCCGTCGGCCGGTGCGAGGTGGGCGACCGGGAGACGGTCGGCGGTGCGCAGGATGGCTCCCGCGGTGGTGTTCTCGTTGTTGCCGGAGGTCGCGCCCGAGGAGCAGCCCGTGTAGTAGCCGATCGGGATGGCCTCGTGCCCGGTGAGCAGGCAGGGCGGGCGGACGCCGAGGCGGTGCAGGGCGTCGGCGGTGCGGCCCCAGTCGCGGCGGCTCTCGGTGTTGCGGGACACTGCCCCGTTCAGGACGGCGAGCTGCGCCGCCAGGTGTCCGGCCAGCCCGAGCGCGACCAGCGTGGCGGCCACCGGCCGCCAGGTGCCGCGCGGGGTCCTGACCAGGTGCCACAGGGCGTCGGCGACCGGGATCGCGAGCAGCGCGTAGGCGGGTGTGAGGAAGCGCGGTGCCGCGTAGCCGATCATGAAGAGGTACGGCAGGGCGGCCGTGGCGGCGCAGGCCAGCGGGACGAGGGTCCGCCCCAGGCGCCGGGCCCGGCCCGCGACGAGCAGTCCGAGGCCGGCCAGTACGGGCAGGACGAACCACCAGATGAGGACCAGGGGGTTGGGCATCGACCCGGTGCACGGCCGGCACAGGGCCCGGCCGCCGAGGCTGCGCAGCTGGTCGTCGACGGCGAAGTACCAGCCCAGTCCGCCCTGGATACGGGAGGCCTCCGACAGGCGCTCCCCCAGGCCGCCGTGGCCGAGGTAGGCCTCGATCACCCACGGGACGGCGCCCGCGGCGAGGCCCGCCAGGAGGGCGAGGAGCAGGCGCCCGTGGCGGCGCGCCAGTGCGAGGACGAGCAGCGGCACGGTCACGTAGACCGCGTCGGTGGGCCGCATCCACGCCATGAGCGCGGCGCCGGCGGCGACCCCCCACAGGGCCGCTCGGGCGGAACGTTCCTGCCGAGCCCGCAGGAAGCAGCCCACGCAGATCAGGGCGCCGATCGCCACCCAGTAGTTGGGCATGGCCTGCGGACCGTAGAAGAGGGTCACCCACAAGGAGGCGAAGAGGGCGCCGCCGACGACCAGGACACGGGTCGGGAACAGGCCCCGCCAGGCGCGCAGGGCCAGGTAGAGGCCGAGGCCGGACAGCAGGGCGAGGTAGACGCGCAGCAGCGGGACGGATGTCGACCAGGACGCCACGGGCGCCACGAGCAGTGAGACGCCCCGGGAGCGCGGTGCGCTGAAGAAGGCCGCCGGAGTGTGCGAGGTAACCTGGCTTACGTAGACGATCTCGTCCCAGCCGAGGCCCAGCACGGGCCGGACCAGGGCGAGTTGAGCCAGCGTGAAGACGGCCGCCACTGCGGCGAGCGCCCTGTTCCCCCGGGTTCCGCTGGGCGCGCCCGGCCCGGCCGTCTGTTCGCGTCTTCGCCTGCGAACGAGGATGGCGTTGGAGCCGTCGGTCATGTTCCGCCCCTTGTCCCTTTATCCTAAAAGCTGACAAACAAGGACAAACTAACCCGCGAGATGGAGGAACGCAGGGCGGAATACGGCCAAGTGCCTGACGCGAAGTGAGCGTCAGCGGGCGTTCGGGGCCCGGTGCGGCGGCTGGCTCGGGGCCGGACGTCGGGTCAGCGGGGGCACGGTCCGGGTCACCGGGGCGTCCTCACTCACCGTCAGCTCGATGCCGTGGTGATGGAGCGTCAAGGGCGGGCCGGAGCTCAGGGTGTAGGTGGCGCGGTCGGCGGCCAGCTCCACGCGCAGGCACCGGCCGAGGAACCCCACCGTGAAGGCCAGCCGGCTGAACCTCTCGGGCAGCCGCGGCGCGAACCGCAGGGTCCCGTCGGCGCACCGCATGCCGCCGAACCCGGCGACCAGCGCCATCCAGGTACCGGCCAGCGAGGCGATGTGCAGTCCGTCGCGGGTGTTGTGCTCCAGGTCCCCGAGGTCCATCAGCGCGGCCTCGGCCGTGTAGGCGTAGGCCAGGTCCAGATGGCCCGCCCGGGCGGCCACGACGGCCTGGACGCACGCCGACAGGGAGGAGTCCCGCACGGTCAGTGGCTCGTAGTAGGCGAAGTTGCGGGCGATCTGCTCGTCGGCGTGGCTGTCGAAGTGCTCCTCGAAGTAGCTGCCGCACGTGTACATCGCCAGCACCAGGTCCGCCTGCTTGATCACCTGCTTGCGGTACAGGTCGAAGTAGGGGAAGTGGAGCATCAGCGGGTACTGGTCCGGGCCCGTGCCGGCGAAGTCCCAGCGCTGGTAGCGGGTGAAGCCGGCGTGCTGTTCGTGCACGCCGAGTTCGTCGTTGTAGGGGACGTGCATGGCCTCGGCGGCGTCCCGCCAGGCGGCGCTCTCCTCCTCGTCGGCGCCGAGCCGGGCCGCCTCGTCGGGGTGGCGTTTGCAGGCGTCGGCGGCGGCCACCAGGTTCGCGCGGGCCATGAGGTTGGTGTACGTGTTGTCGTCGGCGATCGCGCTGTACTCGTCCGGTCCGGTGACGCCGTCGATGTGGAAGGCGCCCCGGTCGTCGTGGTGACCGAGGGAGCGCCACAGCCGGGCGGTCTCCACCAGCAGTTCCACACCGACCTCGCGTTCGAACCTCTCGTCGCCGGTGACCGCCACGTACCGCACGACGGCGTCCGCGATGTCGGCGCCCACATGGAAGGCGGCCGTGCCGGCCGGCCAGTAGGCGGAGCCTTCCGAGCCCTCGATGGTGCGCCAGGGGAACGCGGCGCCGCTGAGGCCGAGTTGGGCCGCGCGCTCCCGGGCGGCCGGCAGGGTGTCGAGGCGCCAGCGCAGTTCCTCGGCGGCGGCGCCCGGCGCGGTGTGGGTCAGCAGGGGCAGGACGAACGCCTCGGTGTCCCAGAAGGCGTGGCCGTCGTAGCCGGAGCCGGTGAGCCCCTTGGCGGGGATGGCGCGCTGTTCGGCACGGGCGCCGGCCTGGAGAACGTGGAAGAGGGCGAAGCGGACGGCCTGCTGGATCTCCGCGTCGCCGTCGATCTCGACGTCGGCGCGGCCCCAGAAGTCGTCGAGGCAGGACCGCTGGTCCCTCAGCAGCCCCCGCCAGCCGCTGTGCGCGGCCGCCGCCAGCGCCGCCTCGACCTGGTCGCTCATCGCGGGCCGGGAGCGGACGCCGGACCAGCCGTGCGCGACCAGCTTCTCCACACGCAGCCGCTCCCCCGGCCCCAGCACGGAGGTGACGGTCAGCCGGGCCATGTCCACGTTGCTCTCGCTGCTCGTCGTGGTCCGTTCGGGGCCGGTGACGACGTGGTCGGCGGCCACGGCGACCCTGAGCCCGCTGCGGCGGGTGCGGTGGACCAGGCGCAGCCGGGTGCCCGAGGCGAGGTCCTCCTCGGGTTGGAGCGGCGACTTCAGGGCCTTGGCGGCGCGCGGGTCGCCGTCCGGCTCGGGCAGGCTCTCGTTGGTGACCAGCTCCGACTGGACGACGACGCGGGTACGGCTGTCGACGGGCTCCACCTCGTACGCCACGGCGGCGATCGCCCGCTGGGTCAGGGAGACCAGCCGTGTGGAGCGCACACGGACGGTCGAACCCGCCGGGGAGGTCCACTCGCAGACCCGTTCCAGCACGCCCCGCCTGAGGTCCAGGGTCCGCTCATGGGTGACGAGCCGTCCGTAGCGCAGGTCGAAGGGCTCGTCGTCGACCAGGAGGCGCAGCACCTTGCCGTTGGTGACGTTGATCGACGTCTGGCCGGACTCCGGGTAGCCGTAGCCCGCCTCGGCGTAGGGCAGCGGGTGCAGTTCGTGGACGCCGTTGAGGTAGGAGCCGGGCAGGCCGTGCGGTTCGCCCTCGTCGAGGTTGCCGCGCCAGCCGATGTGGCCGTTGGACAGGGCGAACACGGACTCGCTCTGGGCCAGGAGGCCGAGGTCGAGTTCCGTCTCGCGCACGGTCCACGGCTCGACGGCGTACGCCCGCTGCTCGATCACTCCCGGCCTCCCAGCTCGTCGAGGTCCTTCACCACGACGTCGGCGCCGTGCGCGTACAGGGCGTCGGTCTGTCCGACGCGGTCGACGCCGACGACGTACCCGAAGCGCCCCGCGCGGCCCGCGTCCATGCCGGCCAGGGCGTCCTCGAAGACGGCTGCTTCGGCCGGCCGGATTCCCAGGTCCTCGGCGGCGGCCAGGAACGTGTCGGGGCGCGGTTTGCCCGGCAGCTCGCGCTCGGCGGCGACCACACCGTCGATCCGTACGTCGAAGAAGTGCTCGGCGCCGATCGCCCGCAGCACGTCCCGGCAGTTGGCGCTGGAGGAGACGATCGCGGTGCTCAGGCCGTGGGCGCGGACGGCCTCCAGATAGCGCAGGGTGCCGTCGTAGGCCTCGACTCCGTCGGTGCGGATCTTCGCCAGGACCAGTTCGTTCTTGCGGTTGCCGAGCCCGTGCACGGTCCGCGCGCCCGGTGGGTCGTCAGAGTCTCCGTCGGGCAGGTCGATGCCCCGTGAGGCGAGGAACGTACGCACGCCGTCGGCCCGTGGCCGGCCGTCGACGTACTCGTCGTAGTCGGACGCCGCGTCGAACGGCCGGAAGTCCTCGCCGTCGCGCTCGCGCAGGAAGGCGTCGAACATCTCCTTCCAGGCGGCCGCGTGCACGACGGCCGTCCTGGTGACGACGCCGTCGAGATCGAAGAGGCAGGCGTGGATGTCTTCGGGAAGACCGAGCTGCGTCATACAAGACCGGTTCCCCGCAGGGAGGCCTCCAGTGAGTGGCGCACGCCACACACGTGCCCCGGACGGCCCTGGCACGGGGTGACACACTCTGCGGTGTGCCGCTCGCCTTCGACGACCTCGTCCACCGCGCCCGCGCCCTCCCCCAGGGCGGCCGGCGCGCGATCCTCGGCATCGCCGGCAGCCCCGGCGCGGGCAAGTCGACGCTCGCCGAGCACCTGGTGCGGGAACTGAACGGATCCGGCGATCCCTGGGTCGCGCACGTGCCCATGGACGGCTTCCACCTCGCCGACGCGGAACTGGAGCGGCTCGGCCGCGGGGACCGCAAGGGCGCGCCCGACACGTTCGACGCGGCCGGGTACGCGGCGCTGCTGGGGCGGCTGCGCGAGGAGAGGCACGACGACGTCGTGTACGCACCCGGCTTCGAACGCGTCCTGGAACAGCCGCTCGCGGGGGCGATCCCGGTGCCGGCGACGGCCCGGCTCGTCGTCACCGAGGGCAACTACCTGCTCCTGGACACCGGCGCCTGGGCCCGGGTCCGCCACCGGCTCGACGAGGTGTGGTTCTGCGAGCTCCCCGAGCGGGAACGCCTCCGCCGGCTCGTCGCCCGGCACGAGCGGTTCGGCAAGTCCCACGAGGAGGCGGTGGCATGGGTGTCGCGCTCGGACCAGCCCAACGCCGAACTGGTCACCACGACCCGGGGACGGGCCGACCTGGTGGTACCGGAGTCGGCGCTGCCGCGCGTGGAGAAGTGACCATGGGCCTGGACATCACCGTGCTGGCGGTCGACTGGGAGCGTCTCGAGCGGACGCCGTTCGGGGAGCGGTACGCGCTGCTCGAGGATGCCGCGCTGCCCGAGGACGAACTCGACCGGTACGCGGAGCCGCAGCGCGGCTGGGTGTGGCCCGCCGCGCCGAATGTTCCCTGGTGCGGCCGGTACGAGTTTCACAGCACCCCCGGCTCCTACAAGCCCCACTTCTGGGCGGGGCAGGCGTGGGAGGACGTACGGGAGCACGCCGGGCCGGAACCGCGTGAGCACCTGGACGCGTTCCTGCGGGACCTGATCTGGGACACCGGCGCCGAGGACGCCCCGGTCCGTGGACTGTTCCCCGCGGACCCCGACCCCTGGCACCCCCGGACCCTCCTCGCCTGCCCGCCCGCGACCGTGTCCGCACTGGCCGGGCACTGGGCACGGGCCGAGCCCCTGCTGGAGGGCCTGCGCGAGCCGTACGGCACGCACGCGGCGTGCCCCGGACGGTGGATCGAGGACTTCGACGAGTTCTCGGTGCTGCTGCGCGAGTGGGGCGTGGTGGTGACCGAGGCCGAACGACGCGGGTGGGGCCTGGTAGGCCTGCCCCTGTGACGCCCGGGCCGCCTCACACGGGAGTCACACGACAGGTGCGGGCCGGCGGACGCGCAGTGCGACGGTCAGGGTGTGCGGGCCGAGTCCACCGATGTAGACGCGGTTCCCGGTCGTCGCGTCGGTGCCGCCCACCACGGTGTAGTCCTGCCCCGGGTCGTAGCGCAGTACGTCGCCCCGGTCCGGCCCGGCCAGCGGTCCGCCCGCCTCGACGTCGGCCTTGATCCGGATCTCGTCGTCACCGACCCTGTAGGTCATCGGCCCGGTCGTCAGGCACCAGCGTCCCTCGCCGACCGGTACGGCGCCCTCCGGCACTCCCCCCGGCCTGAAGGTCAGTTCGAGGGCCCAGGGCACCCGCGGTCCGCTGATGTCGATCCGCAGGTCGGCACCGTCGTCCCTCAGGTCCACCTCGACGCGGGTCGTGTGCGAGACCTCGTCCCGGGGCCGGTCCGGGAAAGCCATCGAGGCCGAGAAGCGTCCGTCGTCCACCAGCCGGTAGACGCCGTCGTCCCGTCTCTCGTCCTTCGGCAGCGGCTGGTAGTAGGACGCCGTGAGGGTTTCGGTGAGCCGGAACCGGTCGTCGGCGAGCTGCTCCATGGCGGCGGCGCGGAACGGGCCCAGGTCGAAGAATCCCCGGGAGAGACGGACCGCGTCGAGGACCGCGTCGCCGGCGAACAGACGCAGGAAGGTGGGATTGCAGGCGAGGCCCGAGCGGATGCGCCGGTGCTGGGGCACGTCGGAGCCGCCGTACACCACCGTGTGCGCGGTGGCCGAGGCGCGTGCGGCGAGGCGCGCGGTGGTGATGTACCGGTCGCGCGGAAGGGTCTCCGCGTCCGGTGCCGGCAGGACGCGGCACAGGTCCGGAGTGAGGAGGATCTCGGCGAGCAGGTCGGGGTCGTCGATGCCGCCGACGGCCGCCAGGCGCGCCGCCCGGGCGAAGTCGCCCCGGCCGGTGCGGATCGCGAGCAGCCGGTAGTGCGACAGGTAGGGCGCCAGCGGGAACGGGTGCTGCTGGTCCTGCCGTCGTGAGAGGACGGTCTCGACCGTGCCGTCCGGCCTGATCAGGTCCAGGGTGGTGGCGAGATTGTGTTCGACGGCGTCCCGCAGGTCGGTGCGGCCGAGTACGTCGGCCAAGAGCAGCAGCGACGGGTTGGACACATGGGCCGCGTAGTTGGCGCTCCGTTCCGAGTACAGGCCCTCCGCGTCGATGTCGACGCCTTCGGAGAGCCACTCCTCGATGCGGGCGAGCAGCCGGTCGTCCGGGAACGAACGGTGCAGCCGGGCCAGCGCCGCGGACAGCTCCCAGCGGTGGTTCGGGGTGTGCACCCCACCGGTCAGGAGACTGCCCGAGGCGGCCCCGGCGATCTCGGCGAGGGCGGCCGTGACATCGCGCAGTTCCGGCCCCGCGCCCGCGGCGAGGACGTGCGCGTCGCACACGTCGTTGACGGTGAACCCGGAGTCCGGCGGCGACTGCACGTTGTCGCCGCCGGCGAAGAGTCCGGTGGGTGTCTGCGCGGCCAGGAGGGCGCGGAGGTGGGTCATCGCCGCGGCGACGGCCTGTCCGCTGCCGTGCAGTGCAGACTCCGGGGACCGGTACGCCGCGACCAGAGTCTTCACCCGGCGCGCCAGAGGGCGGTGGGGCACACCGGCGGGTTCCTCGTCGGGGTCGGCCGCCAGGGGGGCGACCGACCGGTCGGCGGCGCGGGCCACCGCGCGGACGAACTCGTGGTCGAGCGGGGTGGGCAAGATCAGTCCTTCAGTCCGGCGTTGATGTCGGCGTTCATGACGTAGCGCTGGAACACCAGGAAGACGACGATCAGCGGAATCATGGTGATGACCGAGCCGCCGAGCACCACCGACCAGTTGATGTTCTGCGCGCCGACGAGGCTCTGGATGCCGATCTGCACGGTGAACTTGCTGGGGTCGTTGAGCATCAGCAGCGGGAAGATGTAGTCGTTCCATCGCCACTGGAACGACAGGATGGCGAGGGTCAGCATGATGGGCCGGGAGATCGGCACCATGATCCGCAGGAAGATCGACAGTTCACGCGCCCCGTCGATGCGGGCCGCCTCGATGAGCTCGTCGGGGACCGTCAGGAAGAACTGGCGGAACATGAAGCATCCGGTCGCGGTGAGCAAGGCCGGGACGATGATGCCGGTGAGCGAGTTGTACAGGCCCAGGTCGCGGACCACCAGGAACTGCGGGGCGAGCATGACCTCGCCCGGCAGCATCGTGGTGGCCAGGATGCCGACGAAGAAGACCTTGAGCCACTTGTTGTCGTACTTGGCCAGCGCGTACCCCGTGCAGCAGCTGACTCCCACCGTGAGGATCGTCGCGATCACACACACGATGGCCGTGTTGATGAAGTACTGGGAGAAGTTGGCGCCGTCCCACGCCGCCTTGTAGCCCGACAGGGTGGGGTCGTCCGGAAACAGCGACAGCGAGGAGAACAGGTCTCCCGCCGGCTTGAACGAGCTGAGGACGAACCACAGCACCGGAAACCCGTAGATGGCCGCCAGGACCCACAGCAGTGTGGTCGCGGGCACCGCGCGCCGAAGCCCGCCGCTGGCTGCCCCGCGGCGCCGCTTCTTGGGAACAGCCCGTCCGGGCCCGGCGTCGACCTTGCGTGGCATGTCTGTGGTTGTCATCGGTTCTCCACCCGCCGGTTGACCATCAGCTGGATGACCGCGACGGCCATCAGGATGAGCATGAGCACGAACGACGCGGCGCTCGCGTAGCCGATCTGGCCCGATTTGAAGCCGGTCTGGTAGATGTACTGGACAAGCAGGTTGTTCGACGTTCCGGGTCCGCCGTTGTTGAGGGAGGCGAACAGCGGGTACTCCTTCATCCCGTGGATCGTGTTGAGCAGGATGACGATGAAGGACGTGGGCGCGATGCTCGGCAGTGTGATGCTGATGAACTGGCGCCACGGACCGGCGCCGTCGAGCGCGGCCGCCTCGTAGTACGACTGGGGTACGTTCTTGATCGCCGCGATGAACAGCAGCATGGAGAAGCCCGTCCAGGCCCAGGACGCCGCCACCACCACCACGATCAGCGACAGGTCCGCGTTCGACTGCCACGGAACGGCACTTCCGCCGAGCTTCTCGATGACGTGGTTGACCAGTCCGAAGTTCTCACCGAACAGCCACCGCCACAGGACACCCACGACGATGGGCGACAGAAGCCACGGGATGAAGAAGAAGACGCGGGCGACCGACACACCCTTGGCGTGCTTGCTCACCAGCACATTGGCGATGAGCAGCGACAACACGAAGTTCAGCGGCACGAAGAGCACGGTGTACAGCAGCGTCCGGGTCAGCGCGTCGAAGAAGGTGGAGTCCCCGAACAGGTTGCTGTAGTTGTCCAGTCCGACGAACTGGAACGCCCCGATGCCCGTGTAGTTCGTGAAGGAGTAGACGAGCCCGATCACCGCCGGCCAGACGAAGAACAGCGCGAAGAGCACGGCATTGCCCGCGATGAGGACGAGCGGCGCGACGGTGTACTTACTGCGTCTCCTGGGTGGGCTCGCGGACACGGCCGAGGCGCGTTTTGTCATCTTCCTGACTCCGTGCTGGTGGAATGGATTGCTGTGGGCTCAGGCCATGAGCCCGGCATCACGTGGGCGCCCAGGGCCGGGCGGCGGGTCTGGACCCCGCCGCCCTGCCCTGTGGTCTACGATGCGCCGCCGACCTGCTGGTTGTAGCCGGCCACGATGTTCTCCAGGGCCTTGTCGGCCGACTGCTGGCCGTTGATCGCCTTGCCGAGCTCCGTCGGGGTCGGGTCCTCGGTGATGCTCTTACCCTTCAGCGCCCACTGCGTCTGCGCGCGGTTGAAGTAGCCGGAGATCGGGTCGTAGAGCGGGATCGACTCGTTGTACAGCTTGAACGCCGCCTGCGCCGCCTCGGACTTGAAGGGGTACTTCGGGTTCAGACCGGTCTCGACGGGCAGGAACCCGGAGGCCTCGCACAGCGCCTGGTAGTGGGCCGGCTCGTACAGCCAGGACAGGAACTTCTCCGCGGCGGCGGCCGCGTCGGCGTTGTTGTTGAAGCCGACCGTCATGCCGCCGCTGTTGACGTCACTGGCCTGCACCGGCTCGGCGGGAGTCGGAACGCTCGCCCACTCGAACTTCGTGATGCTCTCCGCGTAGGCGGCGACCTGCCACACGCCGGACCAGTAGGCGACGACGTCACCGCTCTGGAACATGGCCGACGGGTCGGCCTCGCTGGTCCACACCGACTTCGGCATGGTCTTGTCGTCGTTCCATCCGACGAAGGTGTTCACGGCCTTCTTGGTCGCCGCGTCCACCGAGAACTTGCCGGAGTCGTCGGCGTGGACGTACTTGCCGCCCCTCTCGTACACCATGGCGCGCAGCCGGGACGGCGACGGGTCGAAGGTCAGGGAGTACTTGGCCTTGGTCTTCTCCCGGACCTTGTCCGCCGCCTTGATGAACTCGGTCCAGGTCCAGGTCTTCTCGGGCGAGGTCGGGTAGTCGACGCCGGCCTTCTCGAAGAGCGACTTGTTGATGAACATGCCGGACGCGGTGATGTCCGAGGGGATGGACAGCACCTTCCCGGACGAGTCCTTGGCGATGAAGTTCTTGTTGATCTTGTTGCTCTTCTTGTTGGCGATGGAGCCGAGGTCGATCAGCTTGTTCGCCCAGATCGGGTCCAGCTTCGGCACCGCCGCCACGTCGGGCAGGGAGTTCGCCTGCGCGGCGTTGCGCAGCTTCGCGTCATAGCCGTCGTAGGGGATGTTGACGAGGTTGACCTTGACGCCGGTTTCCTTCTTGTACTGCGCCACCATCTTCTTCCAGCCCGCGTCCTGGCCCGGAACCGTGGAGATCCAGAACGTCAGCGACTTGGAGGTCCCGCCCGAGCCGGAGTCCGACCCGCAGGCGGAGAGCAGCAGGGCACCCGCCGTGGCCACGGCAGCGAGGGGAACAACGCGGCGTATGCCGCCGCGGCCGAGCCGGCGCGAGCGCCGCACACCCAGACTGGTCATCTTCAATCCCTTTTCGTCGTAGCGGAAGAAGCACGGCGCCAGCCGAGGCGGCACGGGTGCATTTTGCAGGAAATTTCGCTTTCCGGGGGCACGGCCTCGCCCGGCCGCGTCGCCCTGACGGGTGGGGTCCCCGGCCATGACGGCCGACGTCGCACAAGCACGCCCTCGTGCGGCTGCCGTACTTCGCGTACGGGCGGGAGGCTCACCCGGAGTCGGCGTCCCGGCCGACTCAGAAAGCGCTTGTCCGGACATTGGCAGACCGACGACGCAGCCGTCAATGCTTCGCCAGCACAGCTCCGGTCACGGTTTGGATTCCATGGGCGACCGCGAGCCTGCTGGCGCCCGCGACCGTGCCGCTGTCCCCCACCACGCTGCTGACCACCTCGGTGGGCCAGCTCAGCCGGGCCAGCTCGGCCCGTACACCGGGCAGGAGCTGGGGATCCGCGCCGGTGCCGCCGCCCAGCACGATCAGCCCGGGGTCCATGACGGCGGCGACGGCGGCGGCGAGCCTGCCCACGTCGGCGGCGTGCGAGCCGAGGACGGCACGGGCCGTGGCGTGCCCCTGCCCGGCGAGGGCGAGGAGCCGCTCGGCGGTGCGCGGGCGGGGTCCGTCGGTGTCCTGCCAGGTCTCGGCGGCACGGCGGAGCAGGGTGCGCGAGCCCATGCGCTGCTCCAGGCCCTCATGGCGGGGGGCGCGCAGGTCGTCCCAGGGGTAGGGCAGTCTGGCCACCTCACCGGCGGCGCCGTTCGCGCCGCGCAGCACCCGGCCGCCGATGACGACGGCGAGACCGATGCCGACGCCGATCCGCAGATAGCCGAAGGTGTCGCGGCCGACGGCGGCACCCTCGTGCAGTTCGGCGAGGGCGGCGCAGTTGACGTTGTTCTCCAGGTGGACGGGGACGCCCTCGGGCAGCGCGACGGCCATGGCGTCGAAGACGGGGCCGGCCTTGGCGGTCGCGGGGCGTTCCCCGGCGCCCTCCCCGTCCCGGGTGGTCACGTCACCGACGGCGACGACGACGGCCCGCAGCGGGGCCCCGGCGGGCAGCGCGTCGAGGACCTTGCGGACGGTGTCGGCGGCCTCCGGGCGGGTGCCGGTGCCCTCGGCGAGCAGCGTGCCGTCCAGGGCGCACCCGCGCACCCGCGTCTTGGCAGGTCCGAGGTCGACCGCGAGCACGGCGCCGGCGGCCGGGCCCAGCCGGTAGACCGCGGCGCTGCGGCCGGTGCCGCCGGAGGCCCGCCCGGAGTGGGCGGCGAGCTCCACGGCCTCGAGTTCGGCGACGGCGGTGGAGACGGTCGGCTTGGAAAGGCCCGCACCGGCCGCCAGCTGGGGCCGGGTGGCCGTGCCCGCCCCGGCCAGTACGTCGAACACCACACGGGCACTCTCACTCAGCTGCATGGTCTCCCCAGGTCGTGCTGCGGCCGGGCGGGCGGCCGCGAGGGTCGCGCGGCATCGGGAATTCCGTGCCTCTTGACGCACCCTACTTCGTTAGTTAACTTCCTAACGAACTTCACGGTACTCGCCTGCCGTGCTCCGCAGAAGCCCGTCCCGGGGCTTCCCTACCTCTTCAACTGCCGTGGCCCGACGCTCTGTTCGCCTGCCGTTCGTCTGGCCGCGCAACACCGAAAGAGGACCCGTGCAGGACTCCACTCCTTACGCGGTCGGTATCGACGTGGGCGGCACCAAGACCCAGCTGCGCGCCCTCGCGGGCGGCGAGATCGCCGTCGACCGCGTCCGCGCCAGCACGGGCTGGCGGCCGCACGACCCCGGGGCCGCCGCCGACTGGCTGACCGCTCTGGTGGACGACGCCCTGCCGCCCTCCGTACGACCGTCCGCGCTCGCCGTGGGCGGTCACGCCTGTGAGACACCCCGCCAGTGCGAGGGCATCCGGGGCGCGCTTCAGGAGCGACTGGGTGTGCCCTGCCTGGTCGTGGGCGACGCGGAACTGCTCGTCCCCGCCGCCGGGCTGGACAAGGGCGTCGGCCTGGTCGCCGGTACCGGTTCGGTCGCGGTGGGGCGGTTGCCCGACGGCGGTCCGGTCCAGGTCGGCGGCTGGGGCGCCGTGCTCGGCGACGAGGGCGGCGCGGCCGGACTCGTCCGCGAGGCCGCGCGGGCCGTCTGGGCGGCGCATGACCGCGGCGCGGAGCCCGACGCGCTGGCCACCGGTCTGGTCGCCGCCTTCGAGGTGGCCGAGGTGCCCGCGCTCGGCGCGGCACTGGAGGCCGCGACGGACGTGTCGGCCGAGTGGGGCCGGCACTCCCCCGTGGTGTTCGCCGCCGCCGAGGCGGGCTCACCGCTCGCCCGGGCCGTGATCACCGAGGGCGGCAGGGCGCTCGCCGCGCTGGTCGTACGGCTCGCCCGGCGCGGGGTCGCGGTGGACGACGTGGTGGTGGCGGGCGGCACGGTGCTCGCCCAGCCCGCGCTGTACGAAGCGTTCACCTCCGCGCTCGCCGAAGTCCTGCCCGGAGCCCGGCCGGGGCCCCTGCGCGTGCCGCCGGTCGAGGGCGCGGTGGCGCTGGCCCGTTCGCTTCTGTGAGCCGGGCGGACGCCGTTCATCTTCCGGACACCGGTCCGTGGCCGTTCCCTCTCCGAAGGGTCACAACACGGCCGTAGATCTTCGCTCGTACGCAACAGGTGCCACAGAAGTCGCCAGAGGCACCCCGAGTCGCACACGTTGCACCATCTCCCCGGCCGAACGGCCGAAGCACCCGTCGCAGAACTCAAGAGAGGCGCACGCCATGCCGCCATCAGCCGGGCACCGCAGCACCGCAACCGTCGACCGACGGGGCTTCCTCAAGACCTCCCTCGGGGCCTCGGCGGGCCTGATCGCCGCACCGGCCTTCGCCACGTGGCTCACCGCCGCCGACGCGAAGGCCGCCACCGGTCCCGCCGCGTTCGTCGACGACTACAAGTCGAACGTCACGACGAACCTGACCCCCGAGACCAACGCGGTCGTCCGAGTCCTGGGGGGCATGTCGAAGGTGTGGAAGACCGGCGGCGCCTGGGACACCGGCCGGGTCCTGGACCGCGAGGTGCTGCGCGCCAATGTGCGCTACTGCGAGCGGATCACCGCCGAGCGCACCGACGCGGAGGCGAAGGAAGCCTTCATCATCGACCGCCAGCACCAGAGCTACTCGGTGATCGACGGCCTCGGTCCGCTCGCCGCGCTCTACAAGAAGGGCGCCAAGGCCGTCACGTCGATCACCAGCGCACCGGACGGCACCCCGCCGGCAAAGATCAACGACGCCGTGCCCGCCGACGCCCCGGCCGGCTCCGCGCTGGGCGCGGGCTCGTACGACTCCGAACTGGGCCAGGTCGCCCGGCTGCAGGACACCCTGCGCGGCAACTGGGCCTCCAGCAACCCTGCCAAGTTCGCCTACCTGTACCCGCGGCCGTGGCGGATGAACGAGGACAGCGAGGTCGTCGACACCGGCAGGACGGACGAGTTCGGCTTCCCCGTGTACGAGTCGAAGGTCGTCGTCGCCCCCCAGCTGCTGCGCCAGCGCGGCGACAAGCCGGCCGAGGACGGTGGCTTCCCCAGCGGCCACACCAACGCCCTGCACCTGGCGTCGCTGGCCTACGCGTACGCGGTTCCCGAGCGATTCCAGGAACTGATGACGCGCGCCCTGGAGCTCGCCCACACCCGGATCGTGGCCGGCATGCACTCCCCCGTCGATGTGATCGGCGGCCGGATCATGGCGACCGCGCTGGCCGCCGCCACTCTGGCGGACCCGGCCAACGCCACGCTCAAGGCGGCGGCCCGCGCCCAGGCGCTGGCCTATTTCACGGAGCAGACCGGCACGACGGCCGACACCCTGTACGCGTACGCGCACTCCGCGGACACCGGCACCGACCCCTACGCCGACCGGGACGCCAACGCCCGTGCGGTCCGGCCCCGGCTGACGTACATCCTGCCCCGGCGGGGCCGCGACAAGCCGCTCACCGTGCCGAAGGGCGCGGAGGTCCTGCTGGAGACGCGGCTGCCGTACCTGGACGCGGCCCAGCGGCGCGAGGTGCTGCGGACGACCGCGCTGTCCTCCGGGTACGTCCTGCTGGACGGCTTCGAGCAGTGGGGGCGGCTGAACCTGTTCGCCGCCGCGGACGGGTACGGCGCCTTCGACCGCGACGTCACGGTGACGCTGGACGCGGCGGCCGGTGGTTTCCACGCGGCGGACAGCTGGCGCAACGACATCGAGGGCGACGGCGGGCTGACCAAGCGCGGTACCGGCACGCTCACCCTCACGGGCCACAACCGCTACCACGGCGGGACCGTACTCGAGGACGGGGTGCTGGTCGCCGCGGCGCCCAACGCACTGGGGCAGGGTGACGTCCGGGTCACGGGCGGCACGCTCCGCGCGGACAAGGTCCTGCGGGTGCGCGGCTCCTACGTCCAGGAGGGCGAGTCGACGCTGGAGCTGCTGCTCCGCAAGAACCACGGCCCGGCGCTCACGGTGAGCCGGCGGGTCCTGCTGGGCCGGGGCAGCGTGCTGTCGCTGCGGCTCGACACCGAGCGCCCGCCGGTGGCGGGGACGACGGTCCCGGTCCTGTCCGCTCCGGCGCTGCGGGGCCGCTTCGACCGTGTCGAGCTGGATTCCGACACGCTGCGGGCCGTACCCGTGCACACGTCAGAGGGCCTGTCGGTGCGACTCGTGCGGCGGTGACACCGTGCGCGGCGGGGGCTGATGCAGAGTGGGTCCATGAGGGACCTCTCCATCGCTCCCGCCGTTCCCCGGCCGGTGCCGCTCCCTCCCCCGGCACCGGCCGGGGCCGTGCGACGGCCCGGCCGCCGGTGGTGGGTGCCGCTCCTGGTGGTCGCGCTGCTCGGGCAGATGGCCTTCGCGATGGTCACGACCGCCGTGCGGCAGACCCCCACCATCGACGAACCGGTGTACGTGGGCGCGGCCGCCGAGTACACGCACGAGCACCGGCTGCGCCACAACCCCGAGCATCCGCCACTCGGCAAGCTGGTCATCGGCGCCGGGGTGGCCCTCGCGGATCCGCATATCGATCCGTCCTTCACCGGTGACCAGGGCAGGCTGGGGCGGCATCTGCTGTACGAGTCGGGCAACGACCCGTGGCGGCTGATGCTGTTCGCCCGCCTCCCCGTGATCGCGCTGACGCTGCTGTTCGGTCTGGTCGTGTTCGCCTTCGCCCGTGAACTGGCGGGGACGGCAGGAGCGTTGGCGGCACTCGCGTTGTACTGCTTCTCCCCCGACGTCGTCGCCCACGGCTCACTGGCCACGCTCGACGTGCCGGCGGCCGGGTTCGTGCTCACGTCGGTGTGGCTGCTGTGGCGGGCCCGCTACAGACCCCGGCTCTACGTGCCGCTCGCCGGGGTGGCGCTCGGGGCGGCCCTGGCGACGAGGATAAGCACGCTTCCTGCCGTACCGGTGCTCATGGCACTGGGCGCCGTATCGGTGTGGCACGCGTCGGCGGGCACCCGGGCCCGGGTACTGGTCCGGGCGGCGGCGGGCGCGGGTGTGGTGGCTCTGGCCGCGGTCGCGGTCGTGTGGGCCACGTATGTGATGGTCGATCCGCTGCTGAGGTGGGCTCCCGACCAGCACGTGCCGCATGTGCGGGGTCTGCGGGGGCTGCTGGTCGAGCTGATGCCGTTCCCCGAGGCGTACCGGGACGGGATGCGGGTCCAGTTCGGACTGGAGAACCGGCCGTGGCAGGGGTTTCTGTTCGGCCGGCTGTACTCGGGCTCGCTCTGGTACTACCTGCCGGCGGCGCTGCTGGTGAAGACGCCGCTGGGGATGCTCGGCCTGTGGGTCTGCGCCGCGGTGGTGGTGGTCGCGGTGCGGCGGTTGCGGCCGGCGGCGCCGTATGTGCTGGCCACTCCTGTGGTGCTGCTGCTGGTGGCCATGCAGGGGGCGCGGGACTTCGGCACCCGCTACGCCGTCTTCCTGCCGCTGTTCCTCGCGGTGGGGGCGGGGTGCGTTCTCGTGGTGCGACGGCCGTGGGTGTCCGGTCTGGCGGGGGCGCTGGTGGTGTTCGTCGCCGTCAGTTCGGTGCGTACGTTTCCCTACTATCTGCCGTACTCCAACGAGGCGTTCGGAGGGCCGGGCAGGACGCGGGAGCTGTTGCACGACTCCAACGTGGACTGGGGTCAGGACCTCGGGCGGCTCGCGGAGCGGTTGCGTGAGGAACGGTATGCGGATGAGCGGGTGTGGCTGGTGTACAAGGGCAGCGGGGTGCCGGCCGCGTATGGCATCGAGGCCGGGGATCCGCGTCGAGTGCGCGACGGTGACGTGCGGGGGTTGCTGGTGGTGTCGGACTCGGCTGCCGCGAAGGCGACGGGACGGCTGGCCGCTTTGATCGGCAGCAGCCGCCCCGTTGACGACGTCGGGCACTCGATCACGATCTATCGCCGTTGAGCGCTGCTCAATGGGTCGCGTGGAAGAAGCCGTCCACGCTCACATGCTCCATGACCCGACTCGCCACGTGGTAGCGGCCGTTGGGGACCTCGGGGCACCTGGCGACGTGGACCGCGAGCGGGCCCGCGAACTCGTAGCCCTTGCGTTCCGCGTGGCGGGCCAGGGCGTCGGTGAGGGCCTGGCACACATGGGTGCTGTGGCTGGCCAGGCGGTCGTGGATGTCGTCGACGAGTTCCACGTCGTAGGCGTTGGGGACCATGACACGGCCCTCCCGGCACACCACGGCGTTGTCGTCGCACTCGCGTCGCAGGGCGTCGACGACCTCGACCGGGTCCTTGTCTCGGACCCGGGCCCACAGGGCGTCAAATCGGTTCTCCAGGGTTTCTTCCAGCGCACTCAGCGCGCCCATACGGTGTCACCTGCCGGAACGTCGTCGGGTCGGTCGGGGCGGAGGGGGACTGGGTGCCGGCTACCGGTCGTCGAAGTCGTCGGGCCGCACCTCGGCCTCCTCCAGCGCTTCGCGGAGCGTGCGGCCGGTGGCACCCGGCGGTCGGGACCGGGGATCGTCTTGGTGCTCCAGGACCTCGTCCGTGGTCTCCGTCTTCGGCCGGTTCTCCTCGGGGACGGTCATGACGTGGCTCCTCTCGGGATGATCTGTGGCAGCGGGTTCCCGCCCGGCCTCCGGGTATCCCCGCGCCGGGCACCTCATGTGCTGTCCGAGGAAGCCCTGGTCACCTCGGTGCGTGAGCTATGTTGAACGTTCGTGGGAGACGAAGGAGGCACACCGGTGCCATCGCCGCAGCAGGCACGCGCCCAGGCATCCGCGATCACCTCGGGGAATGCCGCACCCGAAGCGGAGGTCTCCCCGTCCTCCCAGTTGCGCACGCTGTTCGACCGTCCCCGGCTGTCCCCGGGCCAGCGGCGCATCGCCCAGTACCTGATCGAGCACATCACCGAGGCGGCGTTCCTGTCGATCACGGATCTCGCCGACCGGGTCGGGGTGAGCCAGCCCTCGGTGACGCGGTTCGCCTCGGCGGTCGGCTTCAGCGGGTACCCGGCGCTGCGGGAGAAGCTCCAGTCGATCGCGCTCGGCACCCTCGCGGGCGGCCCGGCAGAGGAGATCCGGGGCAACGAGCTGCAGGCGGCGGTCGACGCCGAGATCGAGAACCTGGAGAACCTGCGGCGGGACCTCGCCGATCCGAACCTGGTGATCGACATCGGCCGCAAGCTGTCGTCGTCGACCCCGCTGACGGTCCTCGGCCTGCGCATCTCCGTCTCGCTCGCCGAGTACTTCGCCTACGCCGCCCGGCGGATCCACCCGGACGTCAGGCTCGTGACCCGGGGCGGCAGTGTCGCCTACGACGCGCTGCTGCAGTCCCGTGAGGCGGGCGGCACCTGGGTGCTGGCGTTCTCCATGCCCCGGCACGCGCAGGAGACCCTGACGGCCGTGCGGGTGGCACGCGGTGCCGGGCTCAAGGTCGCCCTGATCACCGACCTGGCGCTCGGGCCGCTCGCGGACGAGGCCGATGCCGCCTTCGCCACCGGCACCGGATCACGCCTGGTCTTCGACTCCTACGCGGCCCCGGGCGTCATGTGCTCGGCACTGCTGCAGGCCATGACGGACGCGGATCCGGAGCGGACGCAGGCCCGGCTCGAGGAGTACGAACAGGTCGCCGACCAGCACCATTTCTTCCTCCGGGACTGAGGGGCGGCCTGCCTCACCCGCCCCTGGACCAGGCACTGGACCAGACAAAGGGATCATCCACAACAAAGCGCGCATGAATGTTTTCATGCTCCTTGCAAACCGGATGGCATATATAAATACTGCTCACGGATCGCGACCCGGCCCTTCCGGGTCCGTTCCCACCCGAGGAGGCCGGGTCCTACCCACTCCGGCGTCCCGGGTGTCCGTGGCGGCCCCGGCCATCCCCTAGGCCGGGGCCGCCCCGACCCGTCGTCCACCCTCACGACGCCGCACACCCGGAAGCGATGATCATGCCCCTGACGACCACGCGCATCAGCCCGGACTGGCCCTGCCAGGTCAAGACCCCCGGAAGCTACGACTGGGAGCGCTCGGCGGCCAAGTGGCTGCGCGAGCTGGTGCCCACGCGCTACGCCGGCTACCCCGTGTTCATCCGCCACCCCGTCCTCCTCGCCCGGCACGCCCAGATCCAGGTCCAGCAGGAGATCCGGGTGGCCCGCACCGCCCTGCAGACCGCCCGCGCCGACCTGCCCGGCCTCGGCCTGCACGAGGGCGTCATCGAGCACACGATCAAGCTCTACGCGGCCGAGGTCATGCAGTTGCAGCACATCGCGCGCAGCGTCCGGGCGGTCACCCAGGCCCTGGTGGAGGCCAACCGCCAGCCGTGATCGGACCCCGGGGGGCATGACCCGAGCCGTGCGTGGCACACGTGAGGGGATGAGCACCACCGAAGTCCGGCGCGCGGAGCCGGTGACCACGGTCCTGACCTGGCAGGTGCGCCCCGGCCATGAGCGCGAGTTCGAGGAGTGGACGCACGGCATCTCCCGCTGCGCCAGGCAGTTCCCGGGCAACGAGGGCGTCTCCTGGCTGACGACGGAGGACGGGCACCGCTTCCACGCGGTGCTGCGCTGGTCCGACCAGCACCGGCTGGCCGCCTGGCTGGAGTCCGAGGAGCGGGCGCACTGGCACCGGAAGATCGAGGACATCGCCACCGAGATCAGCAGCGAACGCCAGTCGACCACCGGGATGGAGACGTGGTTCAGCCTCCCTGGCACCACGGTGCAGGCCCCGCCCCGGTGGAAGATGGTCCTCACGACGTTCCTCGGCGCCTACCCGTTCACGCTGCTCATCCAGTGGCTGGTGACGCCGCAGACCGCCGGCTGGCCGCTGCCGCTGCGGGCCGCCGTGTTTCCCCTGGTGCTGCTGCCGGTGCTGACCTATCTGGTGATGCCGCGGCTCAGCCGGTTGCTGCGGCTCTGGCTGTATCCGCGCGACGGCCACTGACCAGCGCGGAGAGCCGGACCCGACGGGCAGGACGCCGCGCCTCCGCGGGCGGTCCGTGCGCACGAGTGGGTCTTCGAACGGCCCCGGGTGTGCCATGCTCAAGGCGTGACGAGCGAGCCTGTGACGCCGGCGCAGCCCGGTGCCGCACCGGACCTGGTCGAACTGGCCAAGATCGTCGCCCGACAGCGCGCCGAGCTGGACCGGCTGCGCGACCAGGCGGTGATGTCAGCTGTCGTGGAGCGGGCCACGGGCGCGGAGATGGCGCTGACCGGGTGCTCCGCCGACGCGGCCGGCGAGCAGCTGCTCCAGCGGGCCAAGGCGGCCCGTCACACCCTGTTGGAGGAGTGCTGGATCACGCTCGGGAGTCTGGCGCCGACCGCGCCCGACCAGGGCGCGCCCACCCGTCCCGTCGGCACCGGCGCTCCCGGTCCCGGGTCCGGAGCCAGGGCGGAGACGGCCACGCCGGACGACGTCGCCGCAGCCCTGGCCCGTATCGGCCAGGCCCTCGTCCGGGTGACGACACCGCACGACCTCGCGCGGTGTCTGCTGGAGCATCTCGCGCCGGACATGGCGGCGGACGCGATCATGCTCTACGCCCGCAGGCCCGACGGCGGACTCGAACTGATCGGGCACGCCGGCATCGAGGACCAGCTGGCCGCCCAGTGGAGCCAGGTGCCGCCGCTGACCGGGATCGCGGCGCTGGACGCGCTGCGGGCCGGGGAGCCGCGCTGGCTGGAGGACTTCGCCTCGGACGTCCGGCGGTACCTGCTGATCGGGGAGCCTCCCGAGCGGTGGCGGTCGCGTGCCTGGCTGCCGGTGTTCACGGCCGGCTCGGCCGAGGTCTGCATCGGCGTGCTGCGCGGCCGAGCCGGGGCGTTCACGCCCCGCGACCGCGCTCACCTGCGCGGCGTCACCGGACTGTGCGCCGGCCGGCTGCGTGCCTTCGACGCACCGCCGGAGCGGACCGCCGACGCCGCCACGGACGCGGTGCAGGGACTGTTCGACGCGCTGCCCCTCGCCGCGATGCTGCTCACCCCGGTGAGCGCCGCGTCGGGTGAGACCGAGGACTTCCGGGTGGAGGCGGCGACCGCCCAGGCGGGCGACCTGCTGGGCCGTCCCGGCGAGGAGCTGGCCGGGCGGCGGCTGCTGGAGTTCCGGCCCGCCCTGGTGGGCGAACCGCTGTGGTGGGGCTGCGTGCACACGCTGGCCACCGGGGAGCCCTACGAGAGCGAGCCGTTCGCGCACGAGGAGGTCCTGGCGGGCATCGCCGCGCTCTCCACCTACACGGCGCGGGTGGCGCTGCTGGGCGACGCGCTGGTCGTCAGCTGGGTCCGGCACGGCTCCTCCGACCGGCAGGAACAGCGGCTGGCGGATCTCCAGCGGCTGGGCAACCTCGGCTGGGCCAACTGGAACCTGGCCACGCTGGAGGCCTCCTGGTCGACCCAGGTGTTCGCCATCTTCGGCCGGGACCCCGCTCAGGGGCCGGTGGGTCTCGCCGGTCTTCCGGAGCTCGCGCTGCCCGAGGACGCGCCCGGGCTGACCCGTGCCGTCCGCGCCCTCGTCCAGGACGGGCGGACGTTCGACCTGCCGTTCCGCATCAGGAGGTCCGGCGTCATCCGGCATCTGCGCCTGGTGGCCGAGACCGTGGCCGACACGCACGGCACGCCCGTCGAAGTGCACGGTGTCGTGCAGGACCTGACCGACCAGCGGCGGGCGGAGCTGGCCCTGGTCGAGAGCGAGCAGGCGATCCTCACGCAGAACGACGTACTGCGGGCCGAGCGGACCCTGGCGTCCCGGCTTCAGCACGCGCTGCTGCCGATGGCCAACCGTCCGGTGCAACTGGCGGGACTGCGGGTCGAGGTCGCCTATCTGCCCGCCCAGTCGGGTGTACACGTCGGCGGCGACTGGTTCAGTGCCGTGGAACTGCCCGACGACGGCGCGCTGCTGGTCGTCGGCGATGTCGCCGGGCACGGCGTCGGTGCCGTCGCCACGATGGCGCAGCTCCGCTTCACCGCCAAGGGCATGGTCATCACCGGCTCGTCGCTGACCGGCGCGCTCGCCCGGCTGAACACGCTGCTGCTGCACTCCCGCGACTCCCATGCGACGGCCACGATGGTGCTGGCCCGCTACAACCCCCGGCAGCGGCGCCTGGTCTGGGCCCAGGCCGGGCATCCCCCGCCCCTGCTGCTGCGGGACGGCGAGGCGCGGTATCTGCGCCGGCCCGGCGGCATGCTGCTGGGGGCATCCTCCAAGCCGGTCTACGAAGAGGCGGAGTGCCGTCTCGAACCGGGCGACCGGCTCATCCTCTTCACCGACGGCCTGGTCGAGCATCCCCCGGAGAGCATCGACCGGGGGCTGGAGCGGCTCGCCGAGGCCGTGGCGGCTCCGCACGCCGACGGGCCCGAGTCGCTCGGGCCGTTGCTCGCGCGGATGCTGCCGGACGAGCGGCGGGACGACGTGTGCGTCGTGGACGTCCGGGTTCCGAGGGTGCGGGAGCGGTAGGCGGGCCGCGTCCCGGGTCAGGAGTCACCGCGGTGTCGCCAGTACCACCACAGGCCGACGAGCAGGGCCAGCAGGAACAGGGTGGGCAGCACCAGGCCCGGTATGCGGGAGCCGTTCATGGGCAGGGCCTTCGGTTCGCGGCGGACGGGGCCCTCACTCGCCCTGGGCCAGGGTGAAGCCCCGTCTGCCCCGCGGTCCCGTCCTTTTCCGAGCCGTTGCCCGGTGTTCGACATCCGGGGCGCCGGATCAGTCGACCGGGTGACCGGGCGCGATGGTGTGGGCGTCGGACAGGCGCAGCAGGGGCCCGTCGTGCGTCTCCCGTCCGCCCCATTCGACCGGGTCGAGAACGAAGCCGATGTGGTCTCCGCCGCCGGCACGCGTCACGATCCGGCCGACGAACCAGGCCGGCACGTCCTCCAGTACGACCGCCCCGTCGTACCCCTCCCGCAACGGCAGCCCCTCGAACTTGTCCGTCCGGTCGCCGGTCCGCCCGCCGAACAGCTCGGCGAGGCCGCGCTGTTCACGGTCGAGCAGATGCACGGCCAGCACCTCGGCGTTCCTGGCCACCCGGAAGGTGTGGTTGAGCTCGGACAGCCACACCACGAACCGCACGGGCCGGATCGAGCACTGCGAGGCGAACCCGACCAGACAGCCCGCCCGTTCACCCCCCGCGACGGCCGTGACCACACACATGTCGGGATTCAGCCGCCCGACGAACGCGTCCATGCCCACACCACTACTCCTCCACCACGGTGGCCGACGCCCCTCGCCATCACCCCACCATGCCGGGGGTGGGGGTGCCATCCCGGGACACGGTGCCGCCGTGGGGCCGATATGCCACCTGGCGGGACGGCGCCCTGGCGATCGTGGGGCAGCCAGGCCGGCTGACGTGCCGACCGGGTGGGCAGGTGTCGTCCGGCGGATGGGCCGCTCGGGGTCGGTGCCGACCGGCGGGCGGCCTGGGGGCCACCCCCGCCCGGCGACGCCCGTCAGGTCGTGTTCGGTGCTGTGCGGGACTCCAGTGCCGTGCGGGTGTCGTTGCCGTAGACGCCTGTTTCGTCGCCGCGGATGCCGTACCAGAGTTGGAAGCGGGCGACCGCCGCGGTCAGGGTGGGGTCGTAGCTGCCGCTGGTGGAGCCGTCGCGGTAGACGTCCGGGATGCGCAGGAGGCGTTCCTGGAGTTCGGTCACCTCGGGGCCGCTGGCTCCCTCGCGGAGGGTGCCGGGGCCGTCGGGGTCGGCCGGAGCGCCGGCTGGTGGGGTGGGTGTCGGTGTGGGGGTGGGGGCGGACGCGGTGGGGCGGGGTGCGGGGGCCGCGTTGTCCTCGGTCTTCTCACCGCCGCGGAGCAGAAGCGCACCACCGAAACCGATCACCGCGGCCGCGACGACCGCCACGGCGACGGCGGCGCGGCGCAGTCCGGATCCGGAGCGTACGGCACGGCCCTCACGGCGGGCGCGAGCCACCGGCGGCAGCTCCTGCGTCAGGGCCTCGGAGCCGGGCGGCGGCCCCGGCAGAGCGACGGATTCGTAGCCGCCGGAGTCAGGGCCGCCGGGTGCGGAGGACGCGGAGGCGGTCTGTTCTCGGTACTCCCGCATCAGTTCCGCCAGCGCGTCGGTGCGGCGGGGCCGCAGGACGCGGATGGGTTCGAGGGCCGGGCCGTCGTGCGGCTGCCGGGGCTCGGACGGTGTCGACACGTTGCTCTCCTTCCGTCCGGGCTCGCAGGCGCCCGTCTCGAGGACCGTTCCGCCGCTAGATACGCGGCTGCCGCGCCAGGAGTTCAGAGAGCACTCAGTTCCTCCTCGCGACTGCACCGAGTGCCATGCGCGGCCTTTCGGGTGCTACGTTCCAGCCCATGAGCTCCGAGAAAGCCGACCTCGGGAACGGTAAGCCGCCCATGCGGGACGCCCTGGTGGCGGCGGCCTTCCAGCTGTTCCTCGAGCGGGGTTACGAGCAGACCACCGTCGACGACATCGTGGCGCTAGCCGGCGTCGGACGGCGCTCGTTCTTCCGTTACTTCCCGTCCAAGGACGACGTGGTCTTCCCGGACCACGAGCGGTGCCTGGCCGACATGACGGCCTTCCTGGCGGAGAGCTCCGACGACGAGGAGCCCGTGCGACGGGTCTGCGACGCGGCCCGGCTCGTGCTGCGGATGTACGCCGAGAACCCGACGTTCTCCGTGCAGCGCTACCGCCTCACCAAGCAGGTCCCCGGGCTGCGCGCCTACGAACTGTCGGTGGTGTGGCGCTACGAACGCGCCCTCGCCGAGTACCTCCGCCGCCGTTTCGCGGCCCGCCGGGACGGGACCCTGCAGGCCGACGTCATCGCCGCGGCGGTGGTCGCGGCACACAACAACGCGCTGCGCTCCTGGCTGCGTTCGGACGGACAGGACGAGGCGGGTGCCACGGTGGACCACGCGCTGGCGTACGTGCAGTCCGCGTTCGGCGGCGCGCCGGCGCCCGTCGCGGAACCGCAGCCGGAGGACGTGGTGGTCGTCGTCTCGCGGCGCGGAGCACCTCTGTGGCGGGTGGTGCAGGAGATCGAGTCGACGCTGGGGCGGCCCGAAGGCCCGCACATTTGAGGGTACGGAGTGCCTTTACGAGTGGCACTGAGTGCCATACGCTGTGCTGCGTGCACGGTGGCACGGCGAACCGGGCACACCTGTGCGCGGGTGACCGCGCACCCGGGATTCCGCCCGAGTGCAGGGAGTTGACCAGCGTGTACCACCACTCAGGAAGCGTGACTCAGCCGGCAGCCGGCTCCTCGACGGGCCTCCTCGACCCGAGGGGCCAGAACACGGATGCCATCCTCTTCCAGCGCTGCACCTGGTGCGGCACCGCCATGTTCCACCGCCTGCTGTGTCCGGTCTGCCGGGGCAGCGACCTGCGGACGGAGCGCAGCGAGGGCGCGGGCACGGTGCGCCACTCCACGGTGGTGCACCGCAACACGCCCGCGGCGCGCAATGTGTCCATGATCGAGATGGCCGAGGGGTTCGTCGTGCGCGGCCGGGTGATGGGCCCGCCGATCGGCATCCACAGCGGGGACCGGGTGCGGCTGTCCACCGCCAAGGACCCGGTACGGGGCGAGCCGGTCTTCCAGCTGCTGGACGAGCCGTACCGGGCCTGGAGCTGACCGTTCGCCGGCCGGTGATCCTGACACCCCTTCAGTCCGCGATCCCGGCATCCCTCCGGCCCGCGAACAGTTCGCCGGTGCGCACCGGCCGTCCCGTCTCGAAGCTCCGGTTAGCGGCCAGGCCGACCGCCAGCGCCAGTGCTCCGTCATGCTCGGTGGCCGTCGGATGGTCCGCCAACGCCGTGTCCGCGGGGCGGGCGGGGTCGGCGGGGCCGAACAGCGCGTCGAGCATGCGCGGATCGCCGCCGCCGTGGGCCTCGTGGGCGACCTCGAGCGGCACGTCCACCGGGGGCTGCCACAGCGGGCGCAGCGTGAGGCGGGCACCGCCCGCGTGCTCGGCCGCGGTGTCCCCGTGCAGGGCTCCGGCGGCCGAGGTGACCCGGGTGAAGGCCGGCTGCCAGCGGCTCTCCTCGACCTCCAGCTCCAGCCGGCCCGCGCTGCCGTTGAACATCACCCGGTAGCCCTCCCACGGGGAGTAGGCGGTCAGGTGGTACGTCATCGTCACGCCCCGCGAGTAGCGCACGAGGACGGACATGTCGTCCTCGATGCTGATGGGCCCGTCGAAGACGTTCCGGTCGCGCAGGTATCCGTCGTCCCGCTCGGCGTCCAGATAGAGGGCGCGCAGGGTGTCGTCGGCAGCGAGGTCCAGGGCGAAGGGGTCGTCGGCGGCCCGGTCGGCGCCGTGGGCGCGGTCGTACTCCCGGCGCAGTCCGTGCCGCTCCCCCGCCGTACGGCCGTAGAAGCCGAGCCGCCCGTAGCCGAAGGCCTCGCGGGGCTCGTCGGCGAGCCACCAGTTCACCAGGTCGAAGTGGTGTGAGGACTTGTGCACCATCAGGCCGCCGCTGCGGTGTTTCTCACGGTGCCAGCGGCGGAAGTAGTCGGCGCCGTGCCGTACGTCGAGCAGCCACTCGAAGTGGACGGACAGCACCTCGCCGATCGCTCCCTCGGCCAGCAGGGCGCGGACCTTCTCGTGTACCGGGTTGAAGCGGTAGTTGAAGGCGACGGTCAGGGAGTTGCCGGTCTCGCGGACGGTGTCGAGGATGCGGGCGCAGCGTTCGGCGTCGACGGTCATCGGCTTCTCGGTGACGACCCGGCAGCCCGCCTTCAGGGCCGGGACGATGTAGCGGTCGTGTTCGGCGTCGACGGTGGTGACGACGACCTCGTCGATGCCCTCCTTCGCGAGCAGGCCGGTGAAGCGGTCGGGCTCCCACGGGGTGGCGGCGGGTGCGCCGGCCTCGGTCAGCAGGCGGTTGTGGAAGGCCATCCGGGTGGGGCTGGGGTCGCAGAGAGCGGTCACGAGGTGGCCGGGGCGTTCGGCGAGACCCCGGGTGAACAACTGGGCCCGGTGGCCGGTGCCGACGACGGCTGCGCGCAGGACGGGAGTTCGGCTCATGGCAGGTGGCCTTTCCCGGGGACGGGCGGTCCACTCCCCCGGCGCCGAAAGCGCTTGCTGAAGCCCTGGTCAGCGAGTGAGGGTGACGCGGATGCCCACGGTGCCGTCCAGGCCCCGCCGCAGCCGGCTGCCGAGCAGCGTGAGCCGGCCCGTGAGGCCGTACTTGCGGGCGATCAGCCGCCGGTAGCGGGCGGTGGTGGCGGGGTCGCAGATCTCCGCCGTCGCGGGCAGCTGCTCACCCGTCGGGTTGCCGCGCAGGTCGCAGGGCCCGGCCAGGACGTCGGCGCGGTTGCGGATCCGCTTCACCTTCCAGGAGCCGGCGGGTGTCCAGGCACCGAGCGCGTCCCCGTCGCGTACCACCCAGACGGGGGTGGCGACCGGCGTACCGTTTCTGCGGTAGCTGGTGATCAGCAGGTACTTGCCCGCGCCCAGTTCGTCCAGCGCACTGTCGTCCATGGCGGGCAGTGTACGAGCGCGGCCTGCGCGGCGCGCCCCGGGGCCTAGGCCCCGTCGTTTGGATCACGCCGCAGACGCGGGGCCCGGCACGCGCATCTGCCGCGTTGTCGTCGGTTGCCGATGCTCCGCATCGACGCCCTCCTCCGCCTTGCAGCTGCACGCACCAGACCCCGCTCACCGGCGCTGCCAAGGTGCCGCCGATTCCCTGCGACCTGATCCAAACGACAGGCCCCAGGCGTCCGGTCAGCGCAGCGCGGCGGTCATTCTCCGTACCGCCTCCGTGATCACTTCGGGCGAGGCCGCCAGGTTGAGGCGGACGTGCCCGGCGCCGCCGGTGCCGAAGGGGAGGCCGGAGTTGAGGGCCACGCGACCGCGCCGCAGGAAGACGTCCGCCGGGTCGTCGCCGAGACCTAGCGCGCGGCAGTCGAGCCATGCGAGGTAGGTGGCGTCACCCGGGCGGTAGCGGATCGCGGGCAGCTGCTCGGCCAGCAGGTCCGCGAGCAGCCGCCGGTTGCTGTCGAGGCCGGTCAGCAGGGCGTCCAGCCAGGCGCCGCCGTCGCGCAGGGCGGCGGTATGGGCGATGATGCCCACATGGCTCGGGCCGTGCCCGACCTCCTCGGGCATCCGGGCCAGGTCGGCGGCGGCCCCGGGCCCGGCGATGGCCAGGGCCGCCTTGAGTCCGGCGAGGTTCCAGGCCTTCGAGGCCGACATCAGTGACAGGCCGCGCTCGGCGCCCGGCACACTCAGGTACGGCACGAAGTCCGTCCCGCCGACGACGAGCGGCGCGTGGATCTCGTCGGCGACGACCCGCACGCCGTACCGCTCGGCGAGCGCGGCGACGGCGGACAGTTCCTCCGCCGTGTGGACGACGCCGGTCGGGTTGTGGGGGCTGCACAGCAGGTAGGCGGCCCGGTCCCCGGACGCCACGGCCTGCCGGAACGACTCCTCCAGGACACCGAGGTCGATACGCCCGTCGGTCCCGAGCGGCGCCTCCACCACGCGCCGGTCCATATGCGCGACGAACTGGTAGAACGGCGGGTACACCGGCGGATTCACGACCACCGCGTCCCCGTTCCCGGTGACCAGTTTCAGCATCTCGACGACGCCCAGCATGACGTCCGGCACGATCGCGGTGCGCTCCACGGCGAGCCCGTCCCAGTTCCACCGCTTCTCGGCGAAGGCGGCCAGCTCCTGCGCGTAGGCCGTACCGGCGGGGTAGCCGGTGTCCCCCAGGTCGAGGGCGTCGGTGACGGCCCGCACGACGGGCTCGGCGAGCGGTACGTCCATCTCGGCCACCCACAGGGGCAGCACGTCCTCGGGGTAGGTGCGCCACTTCATGCTCGTGCGGCGGCGAAGGCGGTCGAGGGTGAGGGCTCGCAGAGGATTCGGTTCACCGGACGTCTCGTGCGGGATCCTGGTCATGGGCACACGATAGGGGGCTGCGCGGTGAGCGGGAATCTTGCGGACGGGGTGCGGGGAGGGCCGGCGGGCCCGTTCCTGGAGATCGCCTGCGACGAGTCGGGGTCGGACGGCGAGAACCTCACCGGCGGGAACACGGACGTGTTCGCGCACGCCAGTGTCTCGCTGTCGGTGGCCTCGGCAGCGGCGGCCGTACGGGAGATCCGGGACCGGATCCGTTCGCCCGCGGAGGAGTACAAGGCGAACCATCTGCTGCGGGAGAAGCACCGCGCGGTGCTGGAGTGGCTGCTGGTGCCGGAGGGGCCGATGCACGGGCGGGCGCGGGTGCATCTCATGGAGAAGACGTTCTTCGTGGTGGACCGGGCGGCCGGGCTGCTGCTGGGCGACCCGGGCGCGGCCGTCGTCCTGTTCCGCGAGGGACGCCGGACCTTCGGGGAAGAGGGCTGGCGGGCGTTCCTGGAGGCGGCCAACCAGTTGCTGCGGGTCCGCAACAACGGAGAGCCGGGCGCCCCTGTCGAAGGGTTCTACGACACGGTCGACGCCCTGCGCCAGGCGCATCCGCGTACCGACGCGGGGAGGGTGCTGGACCGGCTCGGGGCGACCCGGCCCCGCGCGGTGTCCTATCGGGCGGACTTCCTGGACGGACCGCCCCTGATCCCGGTGCTCAACCCACTGCTCCCGGCGATCGTGCGGACGGCCGCGCTGTGGAGCGGGGACGGGCGGGAGGTCCGTCTGGTGCACGACCGGCAGAACATGCTGACGCCCGACCGCATCGCGTGGATCGAGGAGGCGGCCCGGCGGGCGGGGGCCGGTCTGGCCGGGCTGCGGCTCGTCGTCGCGCGTGAGGACGCGCGGGTGCAGGTGGCGGACTTCCTGGCCGGGATCGCCCGCAAGATCGCCTCCGACGAGCTGAACGGACGCGGGGACCCCGCGCTCACCGCCCTGCTGCGGCCCTACGTCGATCCGGCCTCGGTGTGGGGCGACACCCGCAGCCTGGCCCTGCTCGCCACCCCGGCCGCTCCGGTCACCGGACCGGCGGTGAAGAGATCACGCGCGCGCTGAACACGGCGCGGCTCCGCTCCGTATGGAGAACAGGGCGCTCAACTCCAGGAGGGCCCCGCGGTGTTCGCACCGCGATGTTCGGGTTCGGGAGCCATGCATGAGGCACGCACGACGACGGGTCGTCCGGCGAGTGACACAGCTGGCGGCCGTCGGCGGACTCCTCCTCGGAGGAACGATGGTCACCAGCGCTGTGGCGAGCGAGCCCCCCGACGCGTCCGTCGGCGTCCCCTACTCGGCGAAGCCCGGGACGGGCATGGGCACCGACCTGGTGTCCCGGCTCGGGACCGCGCGCACGGCGGGCAGCTGGGTCGACGCGTCCGGGCGGCCGGTCGTCGCGGTCACCGACGAGAAGGCGGCCGCCGAGGTCAAACGGGCCGGCGCCCAGGCGAAGATGGTCAGCCACAGTATGAGTGACCTCAAGTCGGCCACCGCGACGCTGCGTTCGGCACCCAGAGTGGCGGGAACCTCCTGGGCACTGGACTACAAGAACAACAAGGTGGTCGTACGGGGCGACAGCACCGTCTCCTCCTCCGACTGGTCCCGGCTGACGGATGTCGCGGACGGCATCGGCGGATTCGTGCGCATGGAGCGCACCGAGGGCACGTTCACCACACGGATCAACGGCGCGGAGCCGATCCTGTCGACCGCCGGGCGCTGTTCGGCGGGCTTCAACGTGACCGACGGGACGACCGACTACATCCTCACGGCGGGACACTGCGGACCCGACGGTTCCGTCTGGTTCTCCGACGACCGGGGCCGCGATCAGGTCGGCACATCGCAGCGGGGGAGCTTCCCCGGCGACGACTACTCCCTGGTGAAGTACGACAGCGGCAAGGCCGGCAAGGGTGCGGAGGTCGTGGCGGTCGGCGAGGACGAGGGCGTGCGGATCACGGGTGTGGCCGATGCCGAGGTCGGGGAGAAGATCTTCCGCAGCGGCAGCACCAGCGGCCTGCGCGAGGGCGAGGTGACCGCGCTGAACGCGACGGTCAACTACCCCGAGGGCACGGTCACCGGGCTGATCGAGACGAATGTGTGCGCCGAACCGGGCGACAGCGGTGGCCCGATGTTCGCCGACGGCATCGCGCTCGGCGTGACCTCGGGCGGCAGCGGGGACTGCCAGGCAGGCGGTACGACGTTCTTCCAGCCGGTGACGAAGGCGCTGACCGAGCTGGGAGTCAAGCTGATCGTGGCCAAGCAGGCCGGTGGCACCGCGCCCGCGCCGTCGGCCTCGGGTGCCGCCTCACCCGGCTCGTCGGCGCCGGTGACGGGCGAGGACGTGTCGAGCCTGGTGACCCGGCTCACCGACCCGCGCAACGTCGGCCCCGGTCTGCTGGTCATCGCGGGCAGTCTCCTCGCTCTGGTGGCGACCCGCTGGATCCGCTCGGAGCAGGACCGCAAGGCGTATCAGCGGTACTACTCGGCCACTTGGGGATGAGCCCGGGAAACGGGGGCGCTCCGCGGTGGGTGTTCCCCTCACCCCAGGGTGAGCAGCACGGTCGCGACTCCCGCCCCCAGCAGCCCCATCGCCTGACGGCCACTGATCCGCTCGTGCAGGAGCGCGAGACCGAGGACGACGGGCAGGGCCGGGTAGAGGGAGGCGAGGACGACGGCGACGGCCAGCAACTGCCGCTGGGCGGCGAGCAGATACAGCACGAGGCCCAGTGCGGCGCCGGCGCCGATGGCGAGGGCCTGGACGCGGCGGACCGGCGGCAGCTTCAGCCGGCGGGCATGGCGTGCGGCGTCCGGCAGGAGGACGAGGACGGCGGCGGCTCGGCCCGCGGCGACGGGCCACAGCCCGCTTCCCGGACCGGCCTGGCCGAGGGCGAGATACTGCACGGCCACGCCCGTGCTGGCGAGCAGTCCGTCCGCCGTTCCCTTCCCCGAACCGGCCCTGCCCCCGGACACGAACCACAACGAGGGCACCGTCACGGCGATGCCGAGCCAGGCCAGGGTGCCCGGACGGTCGCCGAGGACGAGCACCCCGCACAGCACCGACAGCGCGACGCCGGTGACGGCGCTCAGGGGCACCACGACCGTCATCGCACCGCCGCTCAGCCCACGGTTGAGGAACCGCATGGCGAAGGCGCTGCCGACGCCGGACAGCGCGCCCCACAGCAGGTCGGCCGTGTGGACGGCGTCGGAGGGCATGAGGAGCGCGGCAACGCAGGCGAGCAACAGCCCGCCGAGCTGGCCCAGGAAGGTGACAGCGGTGTGGTGGATGTGCCGGGACAGCAGGCCGCCGGCGATGGGGGCACCGCCCTGCTCGAGCGAAGCCGAGAGCTTGGGGGACGACGATGCCGTAGACGACGGCCGAGGCAAGTGCGAGAAGGGCACCCATTGGATCAGGGGTGCCCTGGGACGAGGGTCCGATGCGTCAGCGGACCTGGCTGACGCTCAGGCCGCGGGCGCGGGCTGCGGGGCCGCGGCGGCCCACTCCAGGACGAGCCGCTGGTACTGCTCGCGCTGCTCGACGCTCAGTGTCCCGCCCGACCGGCGCCACAGGGCCCGGATCTCCTCGTTGACCTCGTCAGCCGATCGCTCGGAAGAGGATTCAACAGTGGTGGACATGATGTGAAGCATACGATCCCGGACGTGAAGACGATGTGAGTAATCACGAGCCAAACGGGCATTCCGGACAGTGTTACTGATCACGTCCATCTCCCGGTAAACGTGAGGCTGTTCACGCTTCGGCCGATCCCAGGACCAGCACCTTGATAGCCAACACGGCGGCACCGCGCGCCCAGTCGTGAAAATCGGACACCTTCGTCTCGAGATCGACCGGCGCGGCCAGCGGATGCCGGTTGTCGCGGACGGCCTCCTCGACCGTGTCGCCCGCCACATCCATCAGCCCGACCCCCTCCCCCGCCAGCAGGATCTTCTGCGGCATCACGAAGTTGGAGATCTGGGCGACGAGCGTGCCCAGCGCGCGTGCGGCCTCGCCGACGACCCGGGCGGGCATCGGCTCCCCGGCGGCGGCCAGCGCGAGGATCTCCTCGTAGGTCCGGTCGCGGCCGGTGGCGGCCTGGACCTGGTAGCGGATGTTGGGGATGGTCAGCAGCGAGACGGCGCTGCCGCGCCGGCCGTCCGGGGTGAGCGGGCCGCCCGGGTCCACGATCCAGTGACGGCCGAAGCCGCGGTCCTCCTCGGCGCAGGACACCCGCTTGCCGCCCAGGACGAGCCCGTAGCCGATGCCGGCGCCGATGGTGAGGACGACGAAGCGGTCAAGACCGCGCCCGGCGCCGAACCAGGTCTCGGCCTCGACCAGGGCGGCGACGTCGTTCTCGACTACCACGGGCAGTCCAGTGCGCTCCTCGACGAGTTCGGCGAGGGGGACGTCCCGCCACAGCAGGAAGGGGGACTCACCGACCACGGCACGGTCCCGCACGAAGCCGCCGACCCCGATGCCGATCCCGGCGAGCCGGGGGTGCTCGGCGGCCAGTTCGGCGGTCATCGCGCCGAGCACGTCGGCGACCTCGGCGGGGTCGTGGGTGGTGAGCGGACGGTCGTGGCGGGCGACGATGTGGCTGCGGAGCGTGGTGACGACGCAGTAGACCGTGTCCTCGGTGATCTTGAAGCCGAGGAAGGACCCGGAGTCGGCGACCACGTCCAGCGGCTGTGAGGGACGTCCCTGGCGGGCCTCCGCCGGCGCTCCGGCCTCGGCCGCCTCGATCAGCAGGTTGGACTCGATCAGCGGCTTGGTCAGCCGGGTGAGACTGCCGGCCGACAGGCCCAGCCTCCGGGCGAGCTCGGTCCGGGACAGCGGGCCGTGGACGAGCACTTCGATCGCCACGGAGCGCTCCCCCGCGCTCAGCGGCAGCCAGCCGGCGGTGCCTGCGGTCATGTACGTCCGACTCCCCTCAGCCTTTTTTTCACACCGAAACCAACATGACCACTCTAAGGCGATGACGGTTCCTGGGAAAAGATGTTTGCGCACCCCTTGACGCAGCAATTGTTTCGCACCAAAAGTAAGTCCCGCCAGAGGACGAGCCGCCGTATGCGAGGGAGTCGCCCGATGACCATCGCCTCCAGCAGTCCTCCGTCACGTCTGCCCGCGGGCGGCGCCACGGAGGCACGCAGCAAACCCAGGACACGCCGGACCACCGTGGGGGACAACCAGGGAGACGGACGGCTGGCCGCGGTGTTCATCGCGCCGGCGCTGCTCGGCTTCCTGGTCTTCCTGCTCTGGCCGACGCTCCGGGGCATCTATCTGAGCTTCACCCGCTTCAACCTGCTGACGCCGGCGGAGTGGGTGGGCCTGGACAACTACGTCCGCATGGTCAACGACCCCATCTTCTGGGACTCGCTGTGGGTCACCGTCGAGTACGTCGTCATCAACATCGGCGTGCAGACGGTCGCGGCTCTCGCCATGGCCGTCCTCCTGCAGCGGCTGACCCAGTCGGCCATGCTGCGCGGGATCGTGCTCACGCCGTATCTGATGTCGAACGTCGTGGCCGGCCTCGTCTGGCTCTGGATCCTCGACACGCAGCTCGGCATCGGCAACGAGATCATCAGCGCTCTCGGCGCCGACCGCATCCCGTTCCTCGCCGACGAGACCTGGGCGATCCCGACGATCGCGCTCATCAACGTGTGGCGGCACGTCGGCTACACCGCCCTGCTGCTCTTCGCCGGCCTCCAGGCGATCCCGAACGACATGTACGAGGCGGCCAGGGTGGACGGCGCGAGCGAGTGGCGGATGTTCTGGCGGATCACCATGCCGCTGCTGCGGCCGATCCTCGCGGTCGTGCTGATCATGACGGTGATCGGGTCGTTCCAGGTGTTCGACACCGTCGCGGTGACCACCGCGGGCGGTCCGGCGAACGCGACCAACGTGCTCCAGTTCTACATCTACGGCTCCGCCTTCGGGCGCTTCCAGTTCGGCTACGCCTCGGCCATGTCCGTCGCCCTGCTGGTCGTGCTGAGCGCGATCACCATCCTCCAGTACCGGCTCACCCGGGCCGGCCGGACCGATCTCGGCTGACGGAAGGGAGACACCGACATGGCCACCGTGACGACAACGACGCCTACGACCCTGCGGCCGGTCCGGCGCAGGTTCCCCTTCGGGCGGGCCGCCGCCTGGACCGTGATGGGACTGATCGTCCTCATCACTCTGCTGCCGTTCTACTGGATCCTGCGCACCGCGCTCTCCACCAACGCCGGCCTGAGCGCCGACCCGACCAACCCGCTGCCGGTGGACCTCACCACGAGCGGATTCGAGCGGGCCCTGGGCATGCAGTCGGCCGAGGAGGCCGTCAAACAGGGCGGCGCGGGCGGCGGACTCGACTTCTGGCGCTATCTGCTCAACTCCGTGCTGGTCTCGACCCTGATCACCGGCTGTCAGATCTTCTTCTCCGCGATGGCCGCGTACGCCTTCTCGCGGCTGCGCTGGCGCGGGCGGGACAAGGTGTTCGGCCTGTTCCTGGCCGGGATGATGGTGCCGGCCATCTTCACCCTGCTGCCGAACTTCGTGCTCATCAAGCAACTCCACCTGATCGACACGCTCCTCGGTATCGCGCTGCCCACCATGTTCATGACGCCGTTCGCGGTGTTCTTCCTGCGCCAGTTCTTCATGAACATCCCCAGTGAGGTCGAGGAGGCCGCCCTGCTCGACGGCGCCGGGAAGATCAAGATCTTCTTCCGGGTGGTGCTGCCGATGGCGTCCACGCCGATCATCACGCTGGGCGTGCTGACGTACATCACCTCCTGGAACGACTACTTCTGGCCGCTGATGGTCTCGTACAGCGACAGCTCACGCGTGCTGACCGTGGCGCTCGCGGTCTTCCGGGCCCAGACCCCGGCGACCGGTGTCGACTGGTCCGGGCTCATGGCGGCGACGCTGATCGCCGCGCTGCCGATGCTGGTGCTGTTCGCCTGCTTCGCGCGCCGCATCGTCAGCTCCATCGGCTTCACCGGGATCAAGTAAGGGGACTGTGATGCGAATTCGACTTCGTCCGCTCGTCGCGGCGACCGGAGCGCTGGCGCTGTCCCTGGTCAGCGGATGCGCGCAGTCAGGCGCCGCCGGATCCTCCGCGAACACGGTCACGTACTGGCTGTGGGACGCCAACCAGCTGCCCGCCTACCAGGCCTGTGCCAAGGGGTTCGAGAAGGAGAACCCGGGACTGAAGGTGAAGATCACGCAGTTGGGCTGGAGCGACTACTGGACCAAGCTCACCGCCGGGTTCATCGCGGGCACCGCCCCGGACGTGTTCACCGACCACATCCAGAACTTCGGCCAGTTCTCCGATCTGAAGGTCCTCGAACCGCTCGACGACCTCGGCATCAAGGACTCCGACTACCAGCCGGGCCTCGCCGCCAACTGGGTCGGCAAGGACGGCCACCGCTACGGCGCTCCCAAGGACTGGGACACCGTCTCGCTGTTCTACAACTCGAAGATGGCCGAGGAGGCCGGGCTGACCGCCGATCAGCTGAACAGCCTGTCCTGGAACCCGAAGGACGGCGGCACCTTCGAGAAGGCCATCGCCCACCTGACGATCGACAGGAAGGGCAAGCGGGGCGACGAGCCGGGCTTCGACAAGAACAACGTCAAGGTGTACGGCATGGCCACGGGCGGCGGCGGCTTCGGCGACGGCCAGACGCAGTGGAGCCCCTTCACCGGCTCCGCCGGGTGGAACTTTCTGAACAAGCCGCGCTGGGGCACGAAGTACCAGTACGACAGCAAGACCTTCCAGTCGGTCGTCGAGTGGTACTTCGGACTGGCGAAGAAGGGCTACATGCCGCCCCTGTCGGACTACAACATCCAGTCCAACCAGCAGAACACCCAGATCGCCGCGGGCAAGGCGGCCACCGCGTTCGACGGGGCCTGGATGATCTCCACCTATGCGGGCTTCAAAGGCCGGGAGATGAGGACCGCCCTGACCCCGGCCGGCCCGACCGGCAAGCGCGCCACCATGATGAACGGCCTCGCCGACTCCGTCACGAAAGCCTCCCGGAACAAGACGGGCGCCAAGAAGTGGGTGGCGTATCTGGCCTCGGACAAGTGCCAGACCGTCGTCGGCGAAGCCGGCGTCGTCTTCCCCGCCACCGCGGCCGGGACCGAGGCCGCGGTCGCCGCGTACAAGAAGAAGGGCATCGACGTCTCGTCGTTCACCGACCCCGTGGCCGACAAGAAGCGCTTCCGGACGTTCTCGTACCCGATCGCCAGCTACTCCGCCGACATGACGGCGCTCATGCAGCCGGCGATGGAGGACATCTACGGCAACGGAAAGCCCGTCAGCAGCCTCGACCAGACCAACGACCAGATCAACCTGATCCTCTCGCAGTGATCACCCGACCAGTGAAGGGCACGCCTCACATGACGTTCTCCATCGGCATCGTCGGCGCCGGACAGTTCTCGGGCCAGTTCGCCACCCTGTTCCAGGCCCACCCCGGCGTCAGCGACGTCTACGTCACCGACCTGCTGCCCGAGCGGGCCGAGCAACTCGCCTCCGCCCAGGGGCTGGCCGGCACCTTCCCGTCGTACCAGGCCATGCTGGAGTCGGAGGAGGTCGACGCGGTCGCGATCTTCACCCAGCGCTGGACGCACGGCCCGCTGGTGCTCCAGGGCCTCAACGCCGGCAAGCACGTGTACTCCGCGGTCCCCATGGCGATCAGCACGGAGGAGATCGCGGCGATCATCGACACGGTCAAGGCCACCGGCCTGACCTACATGATGGGCGAGACCAGCGAGTACAACCCGGCGACCGTCCACGCCCGCAACCAGATAGCCGAGGGCGCCTTCGGGCGGCTCTTCTACGCCGAGGGCGACTACGTCCACGACATGGACCTGGGCTTCTACGAGGCCTACCAGTACAGCGGCGGCGAGAACTGGAAGGCCACCGCCAGCTATCCCCCGCTGCTGTACCCGACGCACGCGATCGGCGGGGTGCTGGGCGCCTGGCAGACGCACGCCGTCAGCGTGTCCGCGATCGGTGTCCTGGACGACCGGGGCGACGGCGTCTTCGACAAGGACGTCAGCCAGTTCGGCAACGACTTCTCCAACGCCACCGCGCTGTTCGAGGTCGCCGGCGGCGGCTCGTTCCGTACGAACGAGTTCCGGCGGGTCGGCTACCCCTCGCATATCCGGGAGTCGCGCTTCCGCTTCTTCGGCACCGAGGCGAGCATGGAGCAGCTCGCCACGGTCGCCCTGTGGCAGGACAAGCAGGGCGTGAAGGACATCAGCGAACTGCTGGAACCCAAGCCCACCATGGCTCCCGACGACCCGTCGCTAAAGCACATCGCGCCGGAGCTGTGGGCCGCCTTCACCTCCGGGTCGGCGCCCGTGCACGACCGGGAGCGGCTGCCGAGGGAGTTCGACAATCTGCACAACGGCCACGAGGGCAGCCACCACTTCCTGGTGGACGACTTCGTGACCGCGGTCAACTCGCGCACCCTGCCGTCGGTGAACGCGTGGGTGGCCGCCCGCTACACCTTGCCGGGCATCATCGCGCACGAGTCCGCGCGGCAGGGCGGGGTGCGGCTGGAGATCCCCGACTTCGGGGACGCGCCGCAGTAGGGGCCGGTGCGGGCCGGGTGCCTGGATCAGGTGCCCGGCTTGCGGCCGTAGACGAAGACGTCGTCGTTCTTCTTCAGCAGCGACCAGTACTTCTTGGCGTCGGTCTTGGTCATGTTGACGCAGCCGTGCGAGCCCGGCGGGTTCCACACGCTGATGCCGACCGAGTGGAAGGCCTGGCCGCCGTCGAAGAACTGGGCGTAGGGCATCGGCACGTCGTAGATGGAGGAGACGTGGTCGATGTTGCGCCAGTAGATCTTCTTCAGGCCCGTGCGGGTCTCGTCGCCGTCACGGCCCGTGCGGACCGGGACGGGACCGTAGACGAGCTTCTTGCCGTCCTGGATCCAGCTCAGCTGGAGGGTCAGGTTCACACAGGCGATCCGGCCCTTGTTGACCGGGCATTTGCCGTCCTTGTTGGGGTTCGTCCCGACGGCCTTCTGCTTCAGCATCAGGTCCATCACGCCCCAGGTGACGGGTCCGGCGTAGCCGGCGTTCGGGGAGATGCCGTGCTTGGTCTGGAAGGCGCGGATCGCCTTGCAGTCGGTGGCGGACTGCTTGCCGTCGACCGGACGGCCGAGGAACTTCTCCACCTGCTTCTGGTACGGGCCGGTCTGTGTGGTGCAGCTCGCGGCCTGCGCCGGGGTGGCGCCGAGCGCGAGTGTGAGCGGTGCCACCAGGCCGGTGATCCCGAGTGCGACGGCTCCCCGTCTGCGTACGTCCCCCATGGCTCGTCATGCCCTTTCGCGGAGTGAGTCTGCGGTGTTCTGCCAGCTAGACGGGCGGAGGGCGGCTTCGGTTGTGCGGGGATTCGGCCTGCGACGAAACGGTGACATACCTCACCGCGCGGCGACCGGGGGGAAGCGCTGCGCGGCACGGCCCCGCTAGGGGCGCAGGGCGTCGTGAAAGCCGGTGTTGACGGCGGTGAGGCCGCCGTCGACGACCAGGGTGGTGCCGGTGATCCAGGAGGCGTCGGACGAGGCGAGGAAGGTGACGGCCGCCGCGATGTCCTCCGGTTCGCCGACCCGGCCCAGGGGGTACAGCCGGCGCAGCGCCTCCAGGTCCTCGTCGCGGCCCTCCCAGGCGGTGGTGCGGACGGTGCCCGGCACCACCAGGTTGACGCGGACACCGCGCGCGGCGGCGTGACCGGCGAGGGTGCGGGTCAGGGAGCCCAGGCCGGCCTTGGCGGCGCTGTAGACACCTCAGGCGCTCAACGTGTCAAGCAGCTGCGGCGAGAGCGGTCGGGAAGGCGGTGTCTTCATCGAACAGTTTGCGGTTCTGGAGGCAGTGGTAGAGCTGGCCGATCATGCGGTTGAAGAGGTTGCGCTGGGCTGCTGCATGCCAGTCTGCGTGGTCGTCGCGGCGGCGCCGGTAGTGGGTCTTGGCGCCGGGTGAGGCGGTGATGGAGGCGAAGGCCCAGAGGTAGCCAGCGGCGTTGAGGCGGTCGTTCTTGACCCATCGGCGGGTGATGCTCGACTTCTTGCCGGAGGCCCTGGTGATAGGCGAGGCGCCGGCGTATGCCTTGAGGCCGCGGGCGTCCGCGAAGCGGGACCGGTCGTCTCCGATCTCGGCGAGCACCCGGGCGCCGAGCTGGACGCCGAGGCCGGGGAAGCTGAGGATGATCTCAGCGTCCGGGTGCTGAGGGAAAGCCTCTTCGACCGCCTCGGCGAGGTCGTCGGTGGCGGTGCAGGCGGCCTCCAACTGGACCAGGAGCGCGAGCATTTGCTTGCCCAGCGCGTCCTCGACCAGCGGCGGCTGGTGAGCGTAGTCGCCGCGGAAGACTCCTCGGAGCCGCTCAGCCTCGGGGGCGATTCCGCGCTTGCGGCCGGCCCGCTTGAGCGCGGCCTCCAGCTGCGTGCGGGTCAGCCCCGCGGCCCGGGTCGGTGTCGGGGCCGCCTTCAGAAGCTCCCGGGCCTCCGGCCGGCACAGGCCGTTGCGCCAGGGCTCGAAGGCCGCGAGGGCGGCCGGGTAGTACTCCCGCAGCAGCGAACGGAGCTGGTTGGACAGCTGCTGCCGGTTCCAGAGTGAGTCCTGCTGAGCACGGGCGAGGACGGCGACGGCCCGGCCGAGGTCGCTGTCGCCTGGCAGCGGACGGTGGGCGTGCATGTCGGTCCGCAGGATGTTGGCCAGCACCAGGGCGTCGCCGGGGTCGGACTTTTTGCGTGAGACCGAGTGCCGGTCGCGGTAGCGGGCGGCGGCCATCGGGTTGATCGCGAACACCTGCCGCTTGCCGGTCCTCAGCACGGCCACGAGCAGGCCGCGCGAGGTCTCGATCGCGACCGGGATCGGGTTCTCCTCGCCGTCGCCGTACTCGACCAACAGGTCCAGCAGGATCTTGTAGCCTGCAGCGTCGTCGGTGATGTGCCGCTTGGCCAGTAACTGGCCGCTGTCGTCGACCAGGGCGACGTCGTGCGTCTTCTCGGCCCAGTCGATGCCGCAGTAGATCAAAATGTTCCTCCCCAGAGTGCGCTGTTCATGCTGGTCACGAGCTCATGCGGAACCACGCAGCGACCTAATCCCAGGACTCAGCCTCGTTGGCCGGTCCGCCACCTCAGTAGCTGTTCGTGGCACCAGCTCGCCCCACGGGCCTCGGTCTATTGCAGGAGCTCAGACGGCTCGGGCTTCACAAGAGGTCACCATGCAGCGGGCTCGCACCACCAACACCAACGAGTGATCAAGGCGCGGGTGTTGACGCTCAACAGTCCTGGACACCGCCACTCTGCGTAAAGGGCCCATGAACCCAGGTGTGGCTAAGGCGTGTGTCCAGGACCGATGAGCATCAACATCCGCACCATGGATGCCAGCGGTGGACGGCCGAGCAGGTGCCGAACGCCGCGCGGTCTACAGCGAGGCGTCAAAGCCCGGCGTGATTCAGGCATCCGCTCCGCACCCGCCAGGCCGTCACCACAAGCCGCAGGGCTGCCCGCCGCTCTCTTCTGAAACACCGAGTGCCTGGCTGAGTACAGGCATGACAGCCCTGCTGTTCGAACAGTCCGGGGGGTAAAGCACTGGCCCGGCCCGTCCTTACGTGAGGATTAGGCGTGGTTGCCGAAGTCCTGGAGCCCGTTGACCGAGCCGATGGAGACGACGGCGCCGCGGCCCGAGGCGGCCAGGTGCGGCAGCGCGGCACGGCAGCAGCGGTACGCGCCGGACAGGGTGACGTCGAGGTCGCGCGCCCACGACTCGTCCGGCTCGTCCTCGAAGAGAGGCGCGTCGGGCGAGCAGTGGGCGGCGCTGTTGACCAGCACGTCGAGCGAACCGAAGGTGTGGACGGCGTGGGCGACGGCGGCCTCGGCGGCCGCCCGGTCGGCCACGTCGCACTCGATGCCCTCGGCGGTGAGCCCCTCGTCCCGCAGGGCCCGCGCGGTCCGGGTGGCCGCGGCCGGGTCCTGGTCGGCCACCAGGACCCGTGCGCCCTCCCGCGCGAACCGGCGGGCGGTGGCGGCGCCGATGCCGCGTGCCCCGCCGGTGATGAGAACCCCGTATCCCTCGAAGCGCCTGGTGTCCGTCATGGGCCGACCGTACTGCCCCGGGGGTGGCTCAGCGGTAGCCGCTCGTGTCGGCCGGCTTGCCCGCGTCCTGGACCTCGACGAGGTAGCGCCAGGCGTCCGGGCGGCTGCCGTCGAGGTCGGTGAAGCCGTACACCTGGGCGAGGCCGCCGCTGGAGAGGGACTGGCCGTTCCAGCGCGCCACGTCCGGGTCGGCGGCGAGCGCGGCCACGGCCCGGCCGACGTAGCGCGGGGTCTCCGAGATGGCGAAGTGGGGGACGCGCTCCAGGGCGTCGCGCCAGTTCTCCTCCTGCACCTCGAAGACCTCCAGCATGATCTCCGAGCGAAGCCAGCCGGGGGTGAGGGCGACGGCGGTGGCGCCGCGCGGGCCGAGCTCGTGGCCGAGGGCGAAGGCCATGCGCAGGACGGACGTCTTGGCGAGGTCGTAGAAGAAGCTCACGCGGTAGTTGTCGCGGTTGTAGTCGGCGGTGCCGTCGGTGACCTCGACGACCAGGCCGCCGGGGTGACGCAGCAGCAGGGGCAGGGCGTGGTGGCTGGTGATCGCGTGGGTCTCGACGGCGAGCCGGAGCAGGTGCAGCCCGTTGTCGAGGTCGTGCTCCCAGAGCGGGGCGTCCCATGCGAAGAGCTTCTCGCCGCCCCAGATGTCGTTGACGAGGATGTCGAGGCGGCCCTGCTCGCCGTCGATCCGCTCCACGAGGGTGCGGACCTGCGCGGGGTCGAGGTGGTCCGTGGGGACGGCGATGCCGTGTCCGCCGGCCTCGGTGACCAGGTCGGCGGTGTCCTCGATGGTCTCGGGCCGGTCGTACTCGGAGCGGCGGGTGCGCGTGCTGCGTCCGGTGACGTAGACGGTGGCGCCCGCCGCGCCGAGTTCCACCGCCATGCCCCGTCCCGCGCCCCGGGTCGCACCGGCGACCAGTGCGACCTTGTCCTTCAGCGGAGCTGACATGTCCGACCTCCCGTTGCCGTGAATGCGTGGTGCTTCGAGAGTGACGGGTAAGCCGGACATCTTCTGTCGCCTTTTGCCGGCGACACGCGGTCAGTGACCCCGGGCGATCCACTCCTGCAACTGCGGGGCCTCGGCGCCGACGGTCGTGGAGTCTCCGTGCCCGGTGCGGACCTTCGTCTCGGGCGGCAGCGTGAGCAGCCGGTCGCGGATCGAGTCGATGATCGTCGGGAAATGCGAGAAGGACCGGCCGGTGGCTCCGGGGCCGCCCTGGAACAGCGTGTCGCCGGTGAAGACGGTGGCAAGCCCGGGGTCGTACAGACACACCGCGCCGGGCGCGTGCCCCGGGGTGTGCAGGACGCGCAGGTCGGCGCCGCCCGCCTCGATCGTCTGGCCGTCGACGAGCCAGGCGTCGGGCTCCCGGTCCGGGTGGGTCTGCTTCCACAGCGGCAGGTCGTCGTGGTGCAGCCAGATCGTGGCGCCGGTGCGCTCGGCGAGGGCGGGGGCGGCGTCGATGTGGTCGTTGTGGGCGTGGGTGCACACGATGGCGGTGAGCCTGCGGTCCCCGACGGCCCGGGCGATGGCGTCGGCGTCGTGGGCGGCGTCGATGACGATCGCCTCGTGGTCGTCGCCGACGATCCACACGTTGTTGTCGACGTCCCAGGTGCCGCCGTCGAGGCTGAACTGGCCGGAGGTGACGAGGTGTTCGACTCGGGTGGTCATCAGAGCACCACCACCGAGCGCAGCACGTCGCCGTGGTGCATCCGCTCGAACGCCTTCTCCACCTCGTCGAGCTGGATGGTCTCGGTGACGAACGCCCCGAGGTCCAGGCGCCCTTGCAGATGCAGGTCGATCAGCATGGGGAAGTCGCGGGAGGGCAGACAGTCGCCGTACCAGCTCGACTTGAGCGATCCGCCGCGGCCGAAGACGTCGAGCAGCGGCAGTTCGAGCTTCATCTCCGGGGTGGGCACGCCGACGAGGACGACCGTTCCGGCGAGGTCGCGGGCGTAGAAGGCCTGCTTGTACGTCTCCGGGCGGCCGACCGCCTCGATGACGACGTCGGCGCCGAAGCCGCCGGTGAGTTCGCGGATGGCCTCGACCGGGTCGGTCTCGCGTGAGTTGACGGTGTGGGTGGCGCCCATCGTCCGGGCGGTCTCCAGCTTGCGGTCGTCGATGTCGACGGCGATGATCCGCGCCGCTCCGGCCAGCTGCGACCCGGCGACGGCCGCGTCACCGACGCCGCCGCAGCCGATGACGGCGACCGTGTCGCCCCGGCCGACCTGGCCGGTGTTGATCGCGGCACCGATGCCGGCCATGACACCGCAGCCGAGCAGCCCGGCCACCTGCGGGGCGACCTCCGGGGCGACCTTGGTGCACTGCCCGGCGGCGACCAGCGTCTTCTCGGCGAAGGCGCCGATGCCGAGGGCCGGGGAGAGCTCCTGCCCGGTCGAGGCGAGGGTCATCTTCTGCCCGGCGTTGTGGGTGTCGAAGCAGTACCAGGGCCGCCCGCGCAGACAGGCCCGGCATGTCCCGCACACCGCACGCCAGTTGAGGATCACGAAGTCGCCGGGCGCGACGTCGGTGACACCGTCGCCGACCGCCTCGACCACGCCCGCGGCCTCATGGCCGAGCAGGAAGGGGAACTCGTCGTTGATGCCGCCCTGCTTGTAGTGCAGGTCGGTGTGGCACACCCCGCAGGCCTGGACGCGCACGACCGCCTCTCCGGGGCCGGGGTCGGGCACCACGATCGTCTCGATCCGCACCGGCTCGTCCTTGCCTGGTGCGATCACACCGCGTACTTCCTGCGCCATCGCGCTGACTCCTTCGTCGGCCGGATCCGTCCCTTCCGACCCTACGCGCGACTGATCGGTAAGGGGCACGGATCGGCCACCTCAGACGCATGATCACGAGTTCGCCCACCGGCGAAATACCGGGCACCGCACGAGGCCCGAGCCGTAGCCTGAACGCTCCGCCCGACGCCGAAGGAGCGACGTGAGCCTCGCAGAGACCGATACCCCCGTGCCTCCCTGGCGGCTGCTCCTCGGATATGTCCGGCCGCACCGCTGGTCGCTGGCCGCCGGTGCCGTGCTCTCGCTGGTCACCGGGGCGACCGGGCTGCTGCTGCCGCTGGTGGCCAAGGGCCTGATCGACGACCTCTCGCACGAGCGGGCCATCACGGGAGCGCTGCTGGCGATGTCGGCGCTGGTGCTGGCCAACGCGGTGGTGGGGGCACTCGGTTCGTATGTGCTGCAGCGCACCGCCGAGTCGGTGGTGCTCGGCGCCCGGCGTGCCCTGTCGTCGTATCTGCTGCGGCTGCGGATCACGGCCGTGGACCGCAGCGAACCCGGGGATCTGATGGCCCGCATCACCTCCGACACCACGCTGCTGCGCCAGGTCACCACCAACTCGCTGGTCGGTCTGGGCACGGGCGGACTCACGCTCGTCGCGACGATCGTGATGATGGGCCTGGTGGATGTCGTGCTGCTGGGCGTCACACTGGCCGTGATCGCGGGAGCGGCGGTGATCCTCGGCGTGATCGTGCCGCGCATCAACAAGGCGAGCCGGCGGGCGCAGGACGCGGTGGGTGTCATGGGTGCCTCGCTGGAGCGGGTCCTCGGCGCCCTGCGCACCGTGAAGGCGTCCGGCGCCGAACACCGTGAGGAGAACACGCTGCACGAGGCGGCCGAGGAGTCCTGGCGGCAGAGCGTGCGGGCCGCCAAGTGGTCGGCGGCCGCGGGCAACACGGCGGGGCTCTCCATGCAGGTCGCCTTCATCACGGTGCTCGCGGTGGGCGGCGCCCGCGTCGCGACCGGCGCGGTCGACGTGGGCACGCTGGTCGCGTTCCTGCTGTACGTCTTCTATCTGATGTCGCCGATACAGCAGGTCGTCGGCGCCGTCACGCAGTACCAGACGGGCGCCGCGGCCCTCACCCGCATGCAGGAGGCGCTGCGCCTGCCGGCCGAGCCGTCCGCCCGGTTCGCGCCGCTGCCCTCCCCCGGCGCGGAGCCCGCCGCCCTCGCCTTCGACGACGTCCGCTTCCGCTATGCCGAGGACCTGCCGTACGTCCATCACGGCGTGACGTTCACCGTGCCCGCGCAGGGCATGACGGCGTTCGTGGGCCCGTCCGGCGCAGGCAAGACCACCGTCTTCTCGCTGATCGAGCGGTTCTACGACCCCGACTCCGGCGTGATCACGCTCGACGGCCGGGATCTGTCCGACTGGGAGCTGACCCGACTGCGGGCCGCGATCGGCTATGTGGAGCAGGACGCGCCGGTCCTGTCGGGCTCGCTGCGGGACAACCTGCTGCTGGGCAACCCGGAGGCGGACGAGGACGCGCTCGCGCGGGTGCTGAAGACGACCCGTCTCGACGGTCTGGTGTCCCGGCTGCCCGCGGGGCTCGACACGCTCGTCGGACACCGCGGCACCAAACTGTCGGGCGGTGAGCGGCAGCGCGTCGCCATCGCCCGCGCCCTGCTGCGCCGCCCCCGGCTGCTGCTGCTCGACGAGGCGACCTCGCAGCTGGACGCGGTGAACGAGGCAGCGCTGCGCGACACCGTCGCGGACGTGGCCCGTACGACCACGGTGCTCGTCGTGGCGCACCGGCTGTCCACGGTGACGATGGCCGACCGGATCGTGGTGATGGACGCGGGCCGGGTCCGGGCCGTCGGCACCCACCGCGAACTCGTGACCTCCGACCCCCTCTACGCGGAGCTGGCGGCGACCCAGTTCCTGGCCGCGGCCGACTGAGCCCTTGTGTCAGGGCCGGTGACCCGGCTGCGCTTGCCGAGCGCGGCGGGCGGGAGGAGGCTCAAGGGTGAGACTTCTCGCGGCCCGCTCCCCGTCGGGTCGCGGCCCTTCGAAGGAGGTCATCATGGGAACCGCGGCAGACCCCGCCTTCGACCGAGACACCCTGCGCCGGGGCGTGGAAGGACAGACCCCCGAAGTTCTGCTCTCCCTCTACGCCGACGACGCGGAACTGCGCATCGTGGACCGCACGACCCAGCCCAGCCACCCCAAGGTCCTGCACGGCCGGGACGAGATCGGCCGGATGCTGGAGGACGTCTACAGCCGCGACATGACGCACAAGATGGAGCGGTGCGTCGTCCAGGGCGACGAGGCCGCCTACAGCGAGAGCTGCCAGTACGCGGACGGCGTGCGCGTACTGTCCGAGTCCATGATCTCGCTGCGCGGCGGAAAGATCACCGAACAGACCCTGATCCAGGCCTGGGACGAGTAGCGTCCGCCCGGTGTGTGATCATCAGCGCATCCAGGCGCTGTACGACATGACGTCGCCCTTCTTGACGCCGTACTCCGGTTCGTCGGCGGTGAACGTGCTCTCGAGGCCGAGGACGGCGCCGGTGGCCGGGTCCGTGATCAGCATGTGGCGGACGCCGGAGCCGTCGTACACGTACGCCTGGCCGCGCCGGCCCAGCCGGTCGGTCACCTGGCCGACCGGCCGCAGCCCCTCGGCGTCGGCCAGGAGCCGGACGAGCGCCGCGGTCTCCCGGGCTCCGAGGGTCCAGTGGTCGAGCAGTACCTCGACGGCGTCGAGCAGTTGGGGCGGGGTCAGCGCCCCGTCGGTGTACTGGGCCTCCGTCAGATAGGCGCGCAGCCGTGCGGGGTCGCGCGGCGGAGGAGACTGGGGCGGGGCGTCGCTCCAGCTCGGCGGGTAGGTCCGGTCGCTGATGACGTGCCCGTCCTCGACGAGGTGTGGCTCGCCGCCCGCGTCGGAGAGGACCGGGCGGCCCGGATGCCTCGGGTCGGTGGCCACGACGAGTTCGGTGTGGCCGGCATCGGCCCGCCAGCGCACGATGCGCTCCTCGGGCAGGGTGATCGGGGGTTTGCCGTCCGACATGCCCAAGCTCCAGGACTGCACGTGGGTGCCCTTGCGCAGACGGGGCGAGCCGTCCGCCGCGGCCTGCTCGGCCCGCTCGGCCAGCCGGTCCAGGGGCACGGGTGTGGAGCCGGACTGCACCACCAGCGGGCGAGGTGCGGCGACCGCCGGTGTGGTGTCCGGGCCGCTCAGCACGAGGGTGAGGGTCAGGGCGGCGACGACGGCCGTGGCCACGAGCCCCCAGGCCAGCCGGGGCCGGCCCGGGCCCGGCAGCAGCCGGTTCCGCGGACGGCCGGAGGGCCGCTGACGCAGCAGCTGCTCGAGCCCGCGCTCGGCGTCGTGGTCCAGGGGGCCGTCGCCGAAGTGGGGGCCGTCGTGCGGCACCGGGTTGGCGCCGCGCAGCAGTTCGAGTTCGTCAGCCATGGCCGTGTTCCTTCGGGGCGGTCATGCGGGGGGCGGGCAGGGGGCGCGGGGCGCCGGCCCAGCCGGCCGTGGGGGCCTCGCCAGGGGAGGCGGTGCGGGCGCGACGAGGGACGGCCCTCGACGCGGCGCACCCGTCCGTCGTCGGCGGCGACGGACACGAGGCACGGTGCCGGATACCGCCGGTCGACCCGGAAGACGCGTCAGTCATCGTCCCGCCCTCCCACGCAGTGCGCGTCGGCCTTGGCGTGCTCGGGTGCCATGCGGTCGATCTCGGTTCTCAGGCGGCGGCGTGCCCGGTGCAGCCGCATGGCGGCGGCCCGGCTGCCGCAGCCGAGGGCGACCGCGACCTCGTCGACACCGAGTTCCTCCCAGGCCGTCAGGCGCAGCACCTCCTGGTCGGACGCGGAGAGACGGGAGAGTGCCTCGTGGACCCAGGCGCCGGGTGTGTCGGCCTCGGGTCCCACCGCGATGTGCCGCCCATGAGCCGTGTCGTCGTTGCCGAGCCGGTCGACGAGCCGGCGGCGGCGCCCGTGCCCGCGCACCGCGTTGGCCAGGCAGTTGCGGGCCACGCCGTACAGCCAGGGCAGCGGGGAGGGCGGCAGGTCGGCCCGGCGGCGCCAGGCGACCGTGAACACCTCCGCCACCACTTCCTCCACTTCGCCGGCCCGCCCGTCCAGTCGCCTCGCGACATAGCGGCTGACCGCCCAGTAGTGCTCGCGGTAGGCAGCGGCGAAGATCTCGTCGTTGCTCATGTCCCGTTCGTGTCCGGCACCTTCTCGATCGTCACACCCGTTTTCGTGATTCTCGTCGCGTGCGTGCAGTGTGACGTCCGGGCGGGGCTCGGACACAGGCGGGGTATGAGGCACCTCAAGTGGCTGACGACCACGGATCACAAGACGATCGGCACGCTGTATCTGGCGACGTCGTTCGCGTTCTTCGTCATCGGTGGCGTGATGGCGCTGTTCATGCGCGCCGAGCTGGCCCGGCCGGGTCTGCAGATCATGTCGAACGAGCAGTTCAACCAGGCGTTCACGATGCACGGCACGATCATGCTGCTGATGTTCGCGACGCCGCTGTTCGC
>NZ_JBITGX010000028.1:0-105143 GCF_044457425.1 Streptomyces sp. NPDC050546 | reverse complement strand
CCTCCACGCCTACAACCACCACCGCTGCCACACCGCACTCGCAGGTCAGCCACCCATCAGCCGTGTGAACAACCCCGCGGGTCAATACACCTAGGTCCTGTCTTCAAATCCCCCTCGTCGCCCGAAGGGCGGCCCCGCGGCGTCCGGTGTGTGCTCTCGGTGTGCCGGGCGCAAGTCCTCGTACTGGACGTACTTGGGCTTGTGTCCGGTGCAGCGAGAGTGCGTGCCGGGCGTCGTGGGGCAGAGGGGGATTTGAAGACAGGGCCTAGGAGGCCCGCCAGTACCCCAGCGCGTGCACCCGCTGCCTGGGCAGGCCCAGTTCCTTGCGTACGTACGCCGCCAGGGTCCGGGTCGTCGCCGTGTCGCAGGCGATCCAGACGTACGGGTCGGAGGCGCCCTGGAGCAGTCCGGGCAGGTCCGCCTTCACCCGGTCGACCAGCTGGGCGCCGGAGTCCTGGCGCGGCACCTTGCGCAGTTCGTGCCGGGCCGGGTCGGTGCGGAAGGGCAGGTCGTCGCCGCCGCCCTCGAACCAGACGGTGGCCGGGGCGGAACCCAGGGCGTCGAGGAGGGAGTTGATGGCGGGCAGCGAGGCGGGGTCGCCGACGGCGAAGACGTGCGAGGGCGCGGGGCTCGGGTGCTCGAAGCCGGTGCCCTGGACGGTCGCCTCGACGGTGTCGCCCGGCTCGGCCGTCCTGGCCCAGTCGCTGGCGCACCCCTCGTGCAGGGCGAACTCCAGGCTGAAGGTGCCGGCCTCAGGGTCCGGGTCGACCAGGGTGTAGGCCCGCTGGTGGGGCTTGCCCGCGTTGTCGAACCACAGCCGGACCCACATGGTCGGATGGACGCCGGTCGCCGCCAGCAGACCGCCGTCGGTGAAGGAGAGCCGCCGGTAGTCCGGGGTGATGTCCCGCGCGCCGGTCACGGTGAACACGAAATCCTTCGCGCGCAGCAGCTTGAGGACCGCGCCTTCCCAACCCCGCCCCTGCGCCATTGCTTTTCCGCCCCTTAGCGTACGATTCCGGCCACTGCTTTAACTTAGGCAAGCCTAACCTAAAGAATGAGAGGGCACAGCGTGGCCACCGAGATCTACCGCGATGCCTGGGGCATTCCGCATCTGCGCGCCGGCAGCGCGGCCGAACTCGCCCACGCGCAGGGCCGCGTCACCGCCCGCGACCGGGCCTGGCAGCTGGAGGTCGAGCGGCACCGGGCCCAGGGCACCTCGGCGTCCTTCCTCGGCGAGAGCGCCCTGGCCTGGGACCGGTTCGCCAGACGGGCCAGACTCGACGACACGGCCAGACGCTGTTTCGCGGAGCTGGAGAGACGGGACCCCGAGACGGCGGAGTGGGTCCGGGCGTATGTGGACGGGGTGAACGCGGGGCTGGCGGAGACCGGCCATGAAGCCCCCGAGTTCTCCCGCACCGGCCTGACCCCCGGAACCTGGCACCCCTGGACGCCCCTCGGCGTCTGGCTCGCCACCCACATCCTCTTCGCCGGGTTCCCGGCCAAGCTCTGGCGCGAGCAGGCCCTGAACCACCTGGACGCCGACGCCATCGGGCTGTTCGCCACCGACGGCCCCGGCACCTCCGGCTCCAACGGCTGGCTGGTGAGCGGGGAGCGGACCGTCACCGGGCAGGCGGTCATCGCCGGTGACCCCCACCGCTGGATCGAGGACCCGGGCGTCTACCAGCAGATCCACCTGTCCTGCCCGGAGTTCGACGTCGTGGGCCTGGCCGTCCCCGGGGTCCCCGGCATCGCCCACTTCGGGCACACCGGCTCCGTCGCCTGGGCGATCACCAACGCCATGTCCGACTACCAGGACCTCTACCGGGAGCGGCTGCGGCGCACCGGGGCCGGCGTGGAGGCCCTCGGCCCGGACGGGGCCTGGCACCGGGCGACCCGGCACACGGAGACCGTCGAGGTGGCGGGCGAGGAGCCGGTCGAGGTCGAGGTGATCGAGACAGCCCGGGGCCCGGTGATCATCGGGGGACCCGACGGGATCGACGGCGATCCCATGGACTCGGCGTACGAGGGCGGGCCGGCGGATCCGGCGGCATCGGGCGACCCGGCGGGTCCGCGGGGGCTGGACGGTGGGCCGGTGGGCTCGGTGGGGGCGGGTGCTCCGACGGACTCGTCGGGTGCGGGTGCTTCGGTGAACCCGGTGTATCCGGGCGGCCCCTCCGCTGCCGCCGATCCAGCCGGTTCTGCCGATCCAGCCGGTCCAGCCGACCCCTCCGCTCCCGCCGATCCGGTCGCTCCAGCCGGTCCAGCCGACCTCTCCGCTCCCGCCGATCCGGTCGCTCCAGCCGGTCCAGCCGACCTCTCCGCTCCCGCCGATCCGGTCGCTCCAGCCGTTCCAGCCGACCTCTCCGCTCCCGCCGATCCGGTCGCTCCCGCCGTTCCAGCCGACCTCTCCGCTCCCGCCGATCCGGTCGCTCCCGCCGTTCCAGCCGACCTCTCCGCTCCCTCCGATCCGGTCGACCCCGTCGGCCCGCCCGTGGCGATCAGCCTGCGGTACCCGCCCCGTGTCACCGGCGACCTCGGCTTCGGCGCCCTGCTGCCGCTGCTGCGGGCCCGCCGGGTCGCCGACGTGGACCGGGCCTTCGACCGGTGGGCCGAGCCGGTCAACGTCGTCCAGGCAGCCGACACCGAGGGCGGTGTGCTGCACCGCGTGGCCGGGTGGGTGCCGCTGCGCGCCGAGGCCAACCGCGTGCGCGTGGTGCCCGCCTGGGAGCCCGGCCATGAGTGGCGGGGACGGCACGAGACGCCCCGCGCCGGGCTCACCGACGGCGTCGCCGTCATGGCCAACCAGCGCGGCCCGGCCGAACCCCTCGGCGTCGAGTTCGCCCCGCCGCACCGCGCCGGCCGCATCGCCGAACTGCTCTCCCGCAAGCAGCGCTGGTCCGCCGCCGACATGCCGGCGATCCACACGGACACCCATCTCGCCTCGGTGGGCCCCCTCCTGGACCACCTCCGCGCCCTCGACGGTCTCACCCCCGAGGCCGCCGCCCTCAGGGACCGACTCCTCTCCTGGGACCGCCGTATGGACGCCGACAGCGCCGACGCGGCCCGCTACGCGGCGGTGCGCGGAGCGGTCGTACGACACCTGGCGGCGCACCCGGCCTTCGCCGCGCTCGCCGTACCACCGGCCTACCCGGAGGTGTTCCAGCCCTGGCTGGCCCTCCTCCCACGGGTCGGCTTCGCCCTCGAGCACCTGCTGCGGGCCGAGCACCTGTACGGAATCGACCGCCCGGCGGCCGTCCGCGCCGCGGTCGAGGAAGTGGCCGGGCGGCCCCCGGCCGGCGTCTGGGGCGACACCCACCGCCTCGCCCCCTGGCGGCCGCTGCACCCGGAGACGCCGTACGACGAACCGGCGCTGTCCGGAGACCACGACTGCGTGCTGTGCACCTCGGGCGTCCCCGGCCTCACCGACCGCGCCGCCCGCGGCCCGGCGGCCCGTTACGTCTGGGACCTGGCCCGGCGCGACGACAGCCGCTGGGTGGTCCCGCTCGGCGCCTCGGGCGTCCCCGGTTCGCCCCACCACCGCGACCAGCTCACCCGGTGGCTCGCCGGAGAGCTCGTCCCGGTCGTCACCGACTGGACCCTGCTGAAGAAGGAGACCGATGTCTGATCCGTACGCCTCCCGCACGGCCGTCCACGAGCAGGCGACCGACGGCTTCGGCGCCGTCCGCGTCCTGCCGCTGGACCCGGAGGCCGACGCCGCCGTGATCCACCGCTGGGTGAACGAGGACCGGGCCGCCTTCTGGGGCATGAACGACCTCACCGAACGGCAGGTGGCCGAGACCTACGCCCACCTGGACACCCTCGCCACCCACCACGCCTTCCTCGTCGTCAGGGACGGCGAGCCGGTCGCCCTCCTCCAGACCTATGAGCCCGGGGCCGACCGCGTCAGCGAGTGCTACGACGTCCGGCCCGGCGACATCGGCGTCCACCTGCTGCTCGCCCCCGCGGGCCCGGGCGGCGCGCGCTCCGGCTGGACGGCCCGGCTGGTGGCGTCCGTCGCCGGGTACGTCCTGCTGGGCCTGGACCGGCGGCGGGTCGTGGTCGACCCGGACGTCCGCAACGAGAAGGCGGTCACCCGTTTCCTCAAGCTGGGCTTCACGGCCGGGCCGGTGGTCGTCCTGCCGGAGATCGACCTCCCCGACGTGTACCTGCCGGAGAAGAAGGCACAGCTCGCCTTCCTCGACCGGGAACTACTCTTCCCCGGGTGACTCCCGACGAGCTCGTCGCCCACTACGGACTGGAGCCGATCCCGCGCGAGGGCGGCCTGTTCCGGCAGACCTGGGCCGGCCCCGAACGCCCCGACGGCAGACCCGAGGGCACGGCGATCGTGGCGCTCCTGACGACGGACGCCTTCTCCGCCCTCCACCGCCTCCCGACCGACGAGGTCTGGCACTTCTACCTCGGCGATCCCCTGGAGCTTCTCCTGCTCGCCCCCGACGGGAGCACGCGGACGGTGCTGCTGGGGCCGGACGTCCTGGGCGGCCAGTACGTCCAGTTCACCGTCCCGGCAGGTACGTGGATGGGCGGGAGCACTCGCGGAGAGTGGACCCTGTTCGGCTGCACGATGGCGCCCGGCTTCACGTTCGAGGGCTATGAGCACGGGGATGAGCGGGAGCTGACGGCGCGTTTCCCGACCGAGGCTGATCGGATCGCGGAACTGTCACGTACATAGGGGCGCGGGGCCGTGTCGATGTGCGGCTCCGCCGCGTGGGCGCGAACCAGCCCCACCCGCCCGCGGCCGCCTCACTGCACACGCCGACCACCCCGATGAGCGTTACACCCTTCTCATCCGTACGTATCCGGAAGCCGTACAGCCCGACCCCGGAGAACCACGTGGACCCACGGCGGAACGAGGAGCGCAATGTCGGACACCCCCGGCGAAGCCAAGCCCTGGTGCTGCTCGGCACCGTGCTGGTCCTGCTCTTCCTCAGCGGAGCCCCCGCCTCGGCCCACGCAGCCCTCAGCGGCACCGACCCTGACGACGGTTCCGTCGTCAAACAGGCCCCTCGCAGCGTCACCCTGACCTTCACCGAGTCCGTAGGCCTGCTCGACGACTCCTTCCGGGTCTTCGGCCCCGACCAGCGCCGCGTTCACACCGGCGAGGCCACGCACGCGGACGGCCGCTCCGGCACGGCCCGGGTCGGCCTGCCGAGGAAGCTCGCCCAGGGCACCTACACGGTGGCCTGGCGGGTGGTGTCCGCCGACAGCCACCCGGTCTCCGGCGCCTTCTCCTTCTCCGTCGGCAAACGGTCCGCCACGAGCACGCAGATCGACACCGGCCCGGACGAGGACCCGCTGACCGGTGGCCTCTACGACGCCGCCCGCTACCTCGCCTACCTCGCCGCCGCGCTGCTCGTCGGAGCGGCGGCCTTCGCGCTGCTGTGCCGTCCCGCGAAGAGGTCCCCGCTGCGCAGGCCGCTGGTGACGGCATGGTGGACGCTGCTGGGCTCGACGGTGGTCCTGCTCCTGCTGCGCGCCCCGTACGAGGCGGGCGCGGGCCCGGCGACGGCCTTCGACGCCTCCGCCCTCGGCCGCACCCTGACCAGTCGCCCTGGCCTGGCCCTGCTCGCCCGGCTGGCCGTTCTGCTGCTGACCGCCGTCTTCCTGGTGTGGCTGTCCAGGCGGCGTGACCACCGTGACCGCCGGGACCCCGTGGCGCTGGCCTCCGGCACGACGCTGGCCGCCGCACTGGCCCTGACCTGGGCGGTGGCCGAGCACGCCTCCGCCGGGATCCAGGTGCCGCTGGCGATGACGTCGTCCGTGCTGCACCTGCTGGCGACCGGGGTCTGGCTGGGCGGGCTCGTGGCACTGCTCCTGACCCTGCGCCGTTCGTCCGGCGAGGATCTGACGGAGGTCGTGCCCCGCTTCTCCCGTATCGCCTTCGCCTCGGTGACGGTCCTGGTCGTCACCGGCGTGTACCAGTCCTGGCGGGGCCTCGGCTCCGTCTCCGCGCTGTCCGGCACCTCGTACGGCCGGCTGCTGCTGGCGAAACTGGCCGCGGTGACCGTGCTGGTGCTGGCGGCCGGGTACTCGCGCCGCTGGACGGCCCGTCTCGCGGCCCCGGCGACCACCCGGACGGTGGCGGCCGTACGCGAACGGGTCGCGCAGCCGGTCGGCGCCCCGCTGGCGCCGGAAGCCGCCGGGGAGCCAGGGACGCCCGACGCCGGAGAGCCCGGGATGCCCGACGCCGGGGAGCCGGAGCGGCCGGAGGGGCAGGCCCTCGGGTCGGGGGACGGGGACGGAGAGGAACAGCGGCGCGGTCTGCGGCGCTCCGTCCTCATCGAGGTCGCCGTCGCCGCGGTGGTGCTGCTGATCACGACCCTGCTCACCACCACGCTGCCGGGCCGCGCGCAGGCCGAGGCCGCGCAGCAGGCCCCGGCGGGCGCGCTGCCGCCCACGACCCTGATCACGGTGCCCTACGACACGGGCGTGAAGTCCCTGACCGGTCGCGGCACTGTTCAGGTCACCCTGGACCCCGGGCGGGTCGGCGAGAACGGCGTCCAGGCCGTGGTCCACGGCTCCGACCAGGGCCCGATCACCGTCCCCGAGGTCCGCATCACCTTCACCCTGCCCTCCAAGAAGGTCGGCCCGATCGACGCCGGACTCACCGACATCGGCTACTGGAGCACCAACTCCGTCAACCTGCCCCTCCCCGGGACCTGGACGATGAAGACGACCGTGCGGGTGTCGGACGTCGACCAGGTGACGGTGTCGAAGCGGGTGCGGATCACGTCCTAGGCACCCGGGCCGCAGCGGTTGCTGAACAGGACGCGGACCTGCTCGCCCCGCTCCGCCGGCCGGTGGTGGCACGGTGAGACCGGCCGCAATCGGGGTAACCAGGTGATAGTTGCGCATATCCGGGGTTTACGGTTGATTCACCCCGAGAGTGAGATGACCGATCATGGAGCAGCCCGTCAGCGTCGGCCGGGCCGGCCGGTCGCTCGGAGAAGCACCCGGAGCCCTCGAAGCACTCGTCGGCGAAGCCCTCACCGCCCGCATCACCCTCGACGAACACGGCACGGTGACCGGCTGGAACGCGGGCGCCGAGCAACTCCTCGGGTACGTGTCCGGACAGATGACCGGCCGCCGCGCCGCGGATCTGCTGGCCGAGCCGATCCCCGTGCGGGGCGGCATGCCCGCCCTCGCCGGACTCCCCCGCTGGAGCGGCGACGTAGCGCTTCGGCACCGCGACGGCCGCAAGCTGACGGTCAGGATCCTCGCCCACCACAGGGAGCCCGGCACGGGCCCCCGCGCCTGGCTCATCGTCTCCGCCCTGACCGGCCCGCGGCCGCGGGCCGGCCTCGACGAATCCCTCGTGAGCTGGAGCTTCGCCCAGTCCCCGTGCTGCGCCCTGGCGATCTACGACACCCGGCTGAGGCTGCGGCGGGCCAACGCGGACATGGAACGCTCCACGGCGCTCACCGAGGAGGAGATGCTGGGACTGCGCGTGTCCGAGATCGTCGACGACGACGCCGGTGAGCGCGCGGAACGCGGCATGGCCCGGGTGCTGCGGACCGGTGAGCCGGAGTACCAGGAGAACTACCTGCGCGCCCCGGGGGAGGACCACGAGCACGCCTGGTCGGTCTTCCTGTCCGCGCTGCGGGACCACGACGGCACCGTCCAGGGCGTCTGCCTCTCCGCGCACGACATGACGGAGCAGTTCTGGGCCCGCAAGCGGCTCCAGCTGATCGCCGAGGCCGGCCGGCGTATCGGCAGCACGCTCGACGTGACACGCACGGCCCAGGAGCTGGCGGACGTGACCGTCCCCGCCCTGGCCGACTTCGTCGGTGTCGATCTGCTGGAGGCGCTGGACGACGTGGCCGAACCGCCCGCGCACGCCGTTCCGGCCAACGGGCCGCTGCGGCTGCGGCGGGCCGCGCTGCGGTCCGTGACCCCGGGGGCACCGGAGTCGGCGGTGGCGGCCGGCCAGGTGGATACCTACCCTCCGGGCTCGGCGCCCTTCGAGAGCCTGCGCACCGGACGGCCCGCCCTGCACGAGGTGTCCGACCCGGAGTTCGCCGGCTGGCTCGCACGCGACCCCGTCCGCGCCGCCCGGGTCCGGGCGTTCGGCATCCACTCGGTGATGACCGTGCCCCTGGCCGCACGTGGCGCCACCCTGGGCGTCGCCTTCTTCGTCCGCTACCGCAGCGCCGAGACCTTCCACCACGACGACCTGGTCCTGGCCGGGGAGCTGGCGGCCAGGGCGGCCGTGAGCATCGACAACGCCCGCCGCTACACCCGGGAGCGAGCCACCGCGGTCACCCTCCAGCGCAGTCTCCTGCCTCAGCGGCTGCCCCGGCAGGCGGCGGTCGAGGTCGCGTCCCGCTATCTCCCCGCGGGCGGGCGTGCCGGGGTCGGCGGGGACTGGTTCGACGTCATTCCGCTCTCCGGCGCGCGGGTGGCGCTGGTCGTCGGCGACGTCGTCGGCCACGGCCTGCACGCCTCGGCGACCATGGGGCGGCTGCGCACGGCCGTACGCACCCTCGCGGACATCGACCTGCCGTGCGACGAGCTCCTGACCCACCTCGACGACCTCGTCGCCCGGCTGAACAGGGAGGAGGAGGGAGAGCGGGGTGCGGCGGAACCCTCCGGGGCGGGCGATGTCGGCGCGACCTGCCTGTACGCCGTCTACGACCCCGTGTCGCGGAGCTGCTGCTTCGCCGGGGCCGGGCATCCCGTACCGGCCGTGGTGAGCCCCGACGGCGCCGTCGAGCTCGTCGGCCTCCCTGCCGCGCCCCCGCTCGGCGTGGGCGGCCTGCCCTACGAGGCCACCGAGATCGACATCCCCGAGGGCAGCCTGCTCGCCCTCTACACCAACGGCCTGATCGAGAACCGGGACCGCGACATCGACGCCGGGGTCCACCGGCTGCGGGAGGCCCTCGCCCGCCCGGCGACCTCGCTGGACGCCCTGTGCGACACGGTGCTGTCCGACCTGCTGACGCGGCGCCCGGCGGACGACGTGGCCCTGCTCATCGCCCGCACCCGCGCGCTCGACGCGGACCACGTCGCCACCTGGGCGGTGCCGGCCGACCCGTCCGCGGTCGCCCAGACCCGCAAGGACGTGGTGGCGCAGCTGGCGAGGTGGGGGCTGTCCGACGCCGTCTTCGTCACCGAGCTGGTCGTCAGCGAACTCGTCACCAACGCCATCCGCCACGCCGAGCCGCCGATCCAGCTCCGCCTGATCCATGACACGACCCTGATCTGCGAGGTCTCCGACGGCGGCAGCACCGCTCCCCATCTGCGACGTGCCCGCTCCTACGACGAGGGCGGCCGCGGCCTGCTCCTCGTCGCCCAGCTGACCGAGCGCTGGGGCACCCGCCAGAGCGCCACGGGCAAGACCATCTGGGCGGAACAGACACTGCCTCTCCTGTGAGGACGGAGCGTGAGGACCGAGCGTAAGGACCGAGTATGAGGACGGAGTGCGAGGACCGAGTGCGAGGACGGAGTGCAGACCTTCCTTCCCTACCCCGGCTTCCGGAAGTCGGCCCTGGTCCTGGACCGCCGCCGGCTCGGCAAACAGCGGGTCGAGGCGCTGCAGGTGCTGCGCGGCCTGGTCGTACCGGACTACGCGTGGCGCCGGCATCCGGCCGTGCGGATGTGGGCCGGCTACGAGGAGGCGCTGGTCCGCTACGGCCTGGAGATCTGCCGCGTCTGGCGTGAACAGGGCCATCAGGACAGCTGCGCGGCCACTCTGGTCGCCGACCTCGCGGCGACCCGCCCCCACGCACCGGTAAGGGACCAGCCCCTGCTGGCCGCCGAGGGCGAACTGCCGCCCTGGCTGGGTGACGACACCTTCCACCGCAGCCACCGCTCGGCCCTGGTCCGCAAGGACGCGACCACGTACGCGGAGCTGTTCCCCGGGGTCCCCGACGACCTGCCCTACGTCTGGCCCGCGTCGGACCGGACCGACGAGCGACCGCCGGCGGGGTGACCCTCGGCCCGGTCCGCTCGAGCACCGGTAAATCGGTAACTCCCTTCCGTGCGGCCCCCGTTGTCCGGTCAGAGGTTCCGTGTTCCACTGGATCGTTTCTGGCACATCGGTCACGGGTCACCCGCCCCCGGGCGGGCAGGCACTCCATGGGGGGTCCGTGTGTGAAGAACTGGGGTTGGAGAAACTCCTCGGCGAGGAGGGCTTCTTCGCGGGGCTGCTCGGGCGGACGCCGTCGGGGACCGGCCGGGACCTGCTGTACGGCCCCGACCTGCCCGTCGTCCTGCTCACCGGCGGACCGGGCATGGGCAAGGGCCGGCTGCTGCGCGCCGTACGGGACCGCTTCGCCGCCAAGGTGCCGGTGATCCACCTGGACTGCGCCTCACCGGTGTACGCGGACCGCGCGGACCCGGAGCCCGGCGCCCGCTCGGCCACGACCGAGGCCCTGGTCGAGGTGGCCCGCCGGCTGGGCAACTGGCAGGGCACGGGCGGCTCGTTCGCCTTCCCGCGGCTCTTCCCCGGCCTGGCCATGATCGCGACCGGCGTCACGGAGGGCACGCCCGAGGCGGTCGCGACGGAGGCCGAGCGCTACGAGGGCCTGGCCCAGAAGCAGCGCCTGCGCGGCCTGGTCACCGGCGACTTCTGGCGGGGTGTGCTGCGCGGCGCCATCCGGAACCTGCTGATGACCCTGTACGGGCAAGCACTCGACCCGTACTCGGCGGCCGTGAGCAACGCCCTGCTGGACGCCCTCTTCCAGCGACTGGCCCCCCGCGGCAGGGCCGAACTGGGGCGGCTCTACGGCTCCTACCCCGGCGCGGCAGGCCAGCCCAGGATCGGACTGCGCATTCTCGCCGCCGACTTCCGTGCCGGCGGCGAGTCACGGGACGTGGCGGAGAGCTTCCTGTTCCGGGCCCTGCGCGAGGACCTGGAGGCGGCGTACGCCTCGCCCTCCGGCTGGCTCCGCCGGGTCGGCCGCCCGGCGATGCTGCTGGACCACGCCGAGTCGCCCCTCGGCGAGCGGCTGCTGCGTGCCGTACTCACCGACCGCCGGGCCGGGCAGCGCGACCGCGTGGTGATCGTGGGCACGGCACGCCGTCCGGACGGCGGCGCCTTTCTGCACGGCGGCCTGCCGCCCGAGGAGGTGGCGCCCCCGGCGGAGTACCGTCCGGCCGACGGCGCCCCGCCCGCCTGGTCCCGCCGTACGGACGGGGCCGCGGACCGGGCACCCCTCGCCGACGGCGTGGTCCTGCTGCGGATGCCCCTGCTCACCGGCGACCAGCTCCGGCGCGAAACGGTACGAAGACAGCAGCGCGCCGAGCCAGAAGGCGGCACGAACCGCCGACGGATCGACGCGGCCGTGGCGCGGCTGAGCGGCGGCCGCCCGCACACGGTGATCCGCCTCTCCGCCGCAGCCGCGGCCTTCCGCATGCCGGCGGACGCCAACGACCGGGACATCCTGGACGCCCCGCTGCGCCTCCCCGGCGACGACACCCCCGAACGCCCCGTCGCGGACGTCCTGCTCCGGGAACTGATCCTGGACCAGTTACCCGTACGGCTCCCCACGGAGCACCGGTCCCAGTGGCTCGACCTCCTCTCCCACCTCTCGGTGGCCCACGACACGGAGTGCGCGGACGTCCTGCTCCGCCACCACCAGTCGGGCCACGTCCACCACCTGACCGCCCATCACGTGACCCAGCTCCTCACCGACACCGGATGGCCCGCCTGCGAACGCCACTTCATCGGCGACTTCGGCCTCCGCCAGCTGCTGGTGCACCGGCTCTACGGACTGCGCCCCGGCGGCGCCGCCTGGTACGCCGACCACCATCTGCTGCGCGACCACTACGCGGAACGCGCGGCGGGGGAGCCGGGGAACGCCCGGGGCGACGTGGGCGACGGGAGCGACAGGGGCGACGGAGCCTTCCGCTCGCTCACCGCCCACCGGATGAACCACCACCTGGTGTCCGGCGGCGCGGACGACGTCGTCAGCCACCTCGCCGCCACACTGCCCGGCCGCCCCGGCGCCTGGTGCGCGGACCTTCTGGAGATCGCCCAAGCGCCGTACCCGGGAGGGGCGGACGCCCGGCGGGAGCGCGCCCAGGGCCTGGTGGCGGCGGACGGCCCGCCGCTGCGCCGGACCGTCGACCAACTGCTGCACGCGGTGTGGCTGTGCGAGGAGCGGACCAGGCCGACCGGCAAGGAGACGGCCCGCACGCTGGCCAAGCTGCTGGACCTGCTCTCGATCATGGACTTCGAGGGCGCGGGCCGGCTCAGCAGGACGGCGACGGACTGGAGCGGCCTGGCGGAGAACGAGCAGCCCCTGCTGCGCTGCACCTGCACCGAACAGCTCCGGCGAAGGAGATGACGGCATGCCCAGATGGCGCAAGATCCTCTACGCGGTGCTCCTCGTAGGGGCGATCGTGGCAGGCGTGGCCCTCACCACCGCCCTCCTCGGCAGGCCGGACACCTGCGCCGACGGCGTCGAGCGGATCGAGGACGAGTGCGTCGGCGTCAACGGCGACGGCTACGACTTCGGCACCCCGGAGATCGCCGACGTGGCCCGGGCCATCGCACGCGAGAACCAGAGGATCGCGAACCAGCCGCATGTCACGGTGGCGATGATGCTGCCGCTCCAGTCGGACCGCGAGGCCCTGCGCCGGCAGATGCGCAGCGACCTCCAGGGCGCCTACCTGGGACAGCGGCAGGCCAACGAGGGCGAGGGCGAACCCCCCAGGATCCGCCTGGTCCTGGCCAACCCGGGCCGGGCCTACGGCCGTCAGGCGAAGGTCGTCGACGCCCTGCTCCGGATGGCCGCCTCCCCGGAGGACCGGCTGCGCGCGGTCACCGGCTTCAACCTGAGCCTCGCCGCCACGGAGGCGGCGGTGAAGCGCCTGACGGAGAACAGGATCCCGGTCCTGGCGGCCAGAATCAGCGGCGACAGAATCGCGAACGAGGACCAGGCCGACGGCATGGCCGAACTGCGCTTCCCCGGCCTGGCCCGCATCCTCCCCACCAACAACGACGCGGCCCAGGCCCTGGCCAACTTCAACGGCGAACGCGGCCGCCGGAACCTCAGAACGGTCCTGGTCTACGACAAACGCCCCGACGGCTACAACGAGTCGCTGGCCAGGGCGTTCAGCAGGATCAAGGAGAAGGGCCCGGCCGGCCCCGCCGCGATGTCCTTCGAGTCCCCGTCCATCGACGAGGCGGGCTCGACCGGCAACCAGTTCACCCAGACGGCCAACAACATCTGCGACTCCGAGGCCGACACGATCTACTTCGCGGGGCGCACGCTCCACCTGCGCATCTTCGCCCTCAAGCTCGCCCAGGTCGGCTGCGAGAACCGCCACTACACCATCGTCAGCGGCTCCGACGCGGCCTCACTGCGCCAGGCGATGACGGAGAAGGACTGGGCCCACCTCCGCGGCGACGACGGCAGGGCGAAGGTGACGGTGCAGTACGCGGCCCCCGCACACCCGGACGCCTGGACGACGGAACTGACGAAGTGGACGAAGACCCACACGGCGGCCCCCAGCAGGAAGCCGCGGACCCAGGACCTCCCCCAATACCTCACCGAACCGAAGGCGGCCCTGGACATCCTCAGGAACCAGATCACCGCCACCCGACGCGAGGGCATCACACTCGGCTCCACCCCGAACCTGGACGACTCCCGCACGATGCTCGTCTATGACGGCCTCATCACCATCGGCAAGGCCCTCCACCAGGCCCAGCGAGGCGCCCCCGAGACCACCGCCCCCACCCGCGAGGACGTGGGCCGCCAGTGGTCCCTCCTCCAGTCCCGCCACCGCGTCCAGGCCACCAGCGGCCTGATCTGCCTCACCACGGGCGGCAACGCCTACGACAAACCGGCCGCCATCGTCGAACTGGACCCGGGCCGAAAAGGCGAAGGCACCCTGAAATTCGTCGGCCTCGGCTGGCCCACAGGCAAACCCCAACCGAAGAACTGCGTCATCCCCAGCACGACACCTTGATCCGCCCCCGAGAGGATCCGACCGGGACCAGAACGCCGGGTCATACCTTCATGACGACGATGGAGTCCGGGAGGAGCTTCTCCAGGTCGTCCACGTCCGAGGTGAAGACGGTGACCTGCCCCTTCTGCCGGCGTGCGATGACGGCGAGCACGGCATCGATCGCGTACTTGTGACCGTGCAGCTCGGCGTCGGCCAGGAGGCGCCGGGCCTCGCGGGCCTCGTCCCTTCCGATGTCGGAGACCTTGAGCCGGGAGAGCACCCAGTCCCAGCGCTGCTCGGTGGTTCTGCCGTCGTACGCCTCGACCAGCGTCATGGGAGACGTCACCACCTCGGCCTCCCCCCTGGCCGCCAGGTCGAGCCAGGCGATCATCTTCCGGTCGCCACGCACGGCCAGGGACAAGGCCTCGCAGTCGAGTACGAAGACACGCAGTGGCCTGTGTCCGTGCTCACTGGCGCGCTTCTTCACGCGGCCTCTCCGGCGTTGGGTCCTCCGGTGGCGCGGCGGCGATCGTGCTCGGTGTCGAGATCTTCGAGTTCCGCGAGTGCTGCCGCGTGCTCGTCCTCGGTGACCGGGCCGTGTTCCTCCTGCAGCCAGTCGACCAGCTCCAGCAGCCGGTCCCGGTCGCGCTTGAAGCGCAGCGCTTCGGCTACATATGCGGAAAGCCCCCGCTCAGCCGCTTCGGCGCGGATCTCGTCCAAGAGGTCCTCAGGGATCGTCACTGTCACTTTCTTAGTCGCCATACAAAGGACCATACTCTTGGTGCAAACGCCCTTACCAGAGCTTGCTCCGATCGGTCAGCCCAGGATGGAAATGGCCAACTCATGAGCCTTTCCGCACATGGTCGCCGAGGCATGCCCCTTCACTCAGCTAGCTCGTGCCGTTCACTCTTACCGGCGCACGAAGGGGCAGACACGGATGGCTGCCTTTCGCGGCGGCCAGCCTCCAGTCGTTGTCGGAACGACTGGAGGAGAGTCCATGTCCTTGCTGCCGTCGGCGGACGTCTTCAGGTCGGTTGAGCTGAAGGTTTCGCAGTTGCTCAGTGGACAGTTGATCTGTCCACATGCACCCGGGGAGAGATGTTCGGTAGGTGAGCACCTCACGCTCTCGGAGGCGAAGGAAGCAGCGGCACGCCACGCGGCTGATGTTGCCCTGCGGGATGCATTGTGGCGGTGCGTGGGGCGAGATGCGCGCAGCGACGTCCCGAACTTGGCTCAGCGCAGCCAGTTGCTCGCGCTTTACTTCGTCATCCCCTACCTGCGGAAGTCGGCCGCGAGAGTGTCGCGGAGGCTCTGCGTCGACGTAGCGGAGGTGAGGTCAGCCATGGTGTTCGGTGCGTTGTACGGGCTGGCAGTGGCCGTCGAAGGCGACAACGTCCGTGACGAGGTCGTCAGAGCCGCCAATGCCGCTGGCTGGGCGGTGGAGCGGGCTGATCCGGCCGAGCGCACGACGGATCCCCATAGTCTTTCCGACCGCGCGTGCCTGCCTGATGACGGCTACTCGCCCATCCGGAACGAGTCAGACATCCAGGTGGTCGGCGAGGTGGACTCGCTGCTGCGGGAGTGCATCAGCGGTGAACGCATGGGTGCCACCTTGCACCGCCTCGGCCTCTTGGACGCGTTCCTCGCCTCAGCTGCGGGGCAGGTGCCCGAGGGCGAGTCCGACGAACTCGACGGACCGCAACAGGAAGCCGGGTGAGCCAGGATGCAAGGCGACTGTCGCAGTGGCTGGCCGAGCCAGTGCCCCTGCGCAAGGTGGCAGATCTCCTCGGGGTCGAGGCATCGAGGGCATGCGGGCTGGTGAGGGCGGGCCGCTTCCCCTGTCGTGTCACGAAGGTGAAGGGAAAGTACGTAGCCCTTCCCGCGGATGTCCTGCTGGCCATGGGGATCGATGATCCAATCGTGCGGACCGGCGACCTGCTGGCCGGAGCTGAGTTCGCGAGGCGATGGGACTGAGGGACGCGTCGCCTGGCAGGACATCGAGCCGTACATGATCGACGAGGTGCAGAGCCTCCTCGTGGACGGAAACTGAGACGGACAACGTCGAAGGGCCCCACCGCGAACGGTGGGGCCCTTCGACATCGTGCCCGGTGAGGCACTGGCGGAGGATACGAGATTCGAACTCGTGAGGGGTTGCCCCCAACACGCTTTCCAAGCGTGCGCCCTAGGCCTCTAGGCGAATCCTCCGTCGAAGACATTACATGACTGGGAGGAGTGCTCGCGAACTCGTTCCCTGCCCCTGACATCAGGTAGCCTTGGCGCAGCTCCCCACGCGGCGCTATCTGACTGAACTCCCCCAGGGCCGGAAGGCAGCAAGGGTAGGTTGGCTCTGGCGGGTGCGTGGGGGGCGTTTGCGTTCCCGGGGCGGGGCTCGTTGTCAGTGGGCGCCTATAACCTCGTATGCGTGTCGTCTCTCGCTCTGTACCGCCGCTATCGCCCGGAGACCTTCGCCGAGGTCATCGGGCAGCAGCACGTCACCGACCCGTTGCAGCAGGCGCTGCGCAACAACCGGGTCAACCACGCGTACCTGTTCAGCGGGCCGCGCGGCTGTGGCAAGACGACCAGCGCGCGGATCCTGGCGCGGTGTCTGAACTGCGAGCAGGGGCCGACGCCCACACCGTGCGGTGAGTGCCAGTCGTGTCAGGACCTCGCGCGCAACGGCCCCGGTTCCATCGACGTCATCGAGATCGACGCCGCGTCGCACGGTGGCGTGGACGACGCCCGTGACCTGCGTGAAAAGGCCTTCTTCGGACCCGCGGGCAGCCGCTACAAGATCTACATCATCGACGAGGCCCACATGGTCACGTCGGCCGGCTTCAACGCGCTGCTGAAGGTCGTCGAGGAGCCGCCGGAGCATCTCAAGTTCATCTTCGCGACCACCGAGCCCGAGAAGGTCATCGGGACGATCCGGTCGCGGACCCATCACTATCCCTTCCGGCTCGTCCCGCCCGGGACCCTGCGGGACTACCTCGGCGAGGTGTGCCAGAAGGAGGCCATCCCGGTCGACGACGGTGTGCTCCCGCTCGTCGTGCGGGCCGGTGCCGGCTCCGTGCGTGACTCGATGTCCGTCATGGACCAGCTGCTCGCCGGCGCCGCCGCGGACGGTGTGACGTATGCCATGGCCACCGCCCTGCTCGGGTACACCGAGGGCTCCCTCCTGGACTCCGTCGTCGAGTCCTTCGCCACCGGCGACGGAGCCGCCGCCTTCGAGGTCGTCGACCGCGTCATCGAGGGCGGGAACGACCCCCGTCGGTTCGTCACCGACCTGCTGGAGCGGCTGCGTGACCTGGTGATCCTCGCCGCCGTTCCGGACGCGGCGGAGAAGGGGCTCATCGACGCCCCCGCCGATGTCGTCGAGCGTATGCAGGCCCAGGCCGGCACCTTCGGCGCCGCCGAGCTGAGCCGGGCCGCCGACCTCGTCAACGAGGGACTGACAGAGATGCGCGGCGCCAACTCGCCCCGCCTCCAGCTCGAGCTGATCTGCGCCCGCGTCCTCCTCCCCGCCGCCTACGGCGACGAGCGGTCCGTCATGGCCCGCCTGGACCGCATCGAGCGCGGCGTGAACTTCTCCGCGGCACCCGCCGGCATGCCCGCCATGGGCTACGCGCCCGGGCCCGAGGGGCATGGCGGAGCGGCGGCAGCCGCTGCTGCTCCGGTTCCGCCCGGTGGCGGTCCGGCCGCGGCCCGTGCGGCCGTACGGGCTTCCGGAGCACCGGGGAGCGGGAACAGCGGCGGCAGTGGCAGTGGCAGCGTTGGTAGCGGTGGCGGTGATACGGCGGCTGCGGCCGGGTACGTCCCCGAAGCTCCCGGTGCCCCGGGGTCCCCCGGTGGGCCCCCCGGTGCCCCCGCCGAGCAGCCCCCCGCCGCCTCCGGCCCCACCACCAGCGGGCACGCCCAGCCGCCCCAGCCGCCCCAGCCTTCCGAGCCGGCCCAGGCACCCCCAGCGCCCTCGACGCCCGCACCCAGCCCCGCCGCCCCGGCCCCCGGCGCCTGGCCCACCGCCGCCTCCGCGGGCAGTGGCGGCCGTCGTCCCGGTGGCTGGCCCACGGCCGGCCCGGGCGCACCCGCCTCCAACACCCCGGCAGGCAACGCCCCGGCGGCGAACGCACCCGCCCCGAGCACCCCCACCGCCAGTACCCCACCGGCACCTTCACCGGCCCCCTCGGCCTCCGCTCCGGCCGCCCCCGCCGCCGCTCCCGCAGGCGGTCTCGACCCCCGCATGCTCTGGCCGAACATCCTGGAGGCCGTCAAGAACCGTCGGCGCTTCACCTGGATCCTGCTCAGCCAGAACGCCCAGGTGGCCGGCTTCGACGGCACGACCCTCCAGCTCGGCTTCGTCAACGCGGGTGCGCGGGACAACTTCCTGAGCAGCGGCAGCGAGGACGTGCTGCGGCAGGCGCTGGGCGAGCAGTTCAACGTCCAGTGGAAGATCGAGGCGATCGTCGACCCCTCCGGCGGCTCCGCGCCCCCGGCTCCGGGCGGCCCTTCCGGCTTCGGAGGAGGCAACGGCGGCAGCGCCAGTGGCTATGGCGGCGGCAGTCACAGCTCCGGTGGTGGCGGCTACAACGCCGGCAGCGGCAGCGGCGGTACGGCAACCGCCCAGCGTCCCGCCCCGGCCCAGTCGACCGCCCCGTCCACTCCCGCCCAGCAGTCGAGCACGCCCGCTCCCGCCTCCGCCCCCGCAGCGTCCGCCCCCGCTCCCCAGCCCTCCGCCCCGAAGCCGCGGTCCGTCTCCGTCGAGGACGACATCCCCGAGGACGACGACCCCGACCTCGACGAGTCGGCCCTCTCCGGCCAGGACCTGATCGTCCGGGAGCTGGGAGCAACGGTGATGGACGAGTTCTCAAACGAGCCCTAGCCGCCCGGACGAGTCGAAACCGGCCAGTACTGGCCGAAGCCGCCCGGACGAGCCGACGCCGCTAGGACTGGCCCCAGCCGCACGGATCAGCCCTAGCCGCCGAGGGCTAGCCCCACCCCGACCGAACACAAGCCCAGCCGCACGGCTGAGCCCTCGACGGCCCCTCGGTCCCCCCCCGCCGCTCGGTGACCCGCCGATCCGTGACACCCGCGCCGATCCGTGACACCCGCGCCGATCCGTGACACCCGCGCCGGTCCATGACACCCGCGCCGGTCCATGACACCCGCGCCGGTCCGTCACGCCCGCGCCGGTCCGTGACACCCCCCTCGGAGAAACCTCCAAGCCCACACCCCCACCCCCTTCGGAAGCCCGCACAAAGAAAACCCGGCGCTTCCCGTTAGGCTGACCCCCGTGAAGGTCCTCGTCATCGGTACCGGCGCCCGCGAACACGCCCTGTGCCACTCCCTGTCCCTCGACCCCGACGTCACCGCGCTGCACTGCGCCCCCGGCAACGCCGGCATCGCCGAGGTCGCCGAGCTGCACCAGGTCGACGCCCTGGACGGCGCCGCCGTCACCGCGCTTGCCACCCGGCTCGGCGCGGAGCTCGTGGTCGTCGGACCGGAGGCGCCGCTGGTCGCCGGTGTCGCCGACGCCGTGCGCGAGGCGGGCATCCCGGTCTTCGGCCCGTCCGGCCCGGCCGCCCAGCTCGAGGGCTCCAAGGCCTTCGCGAAGGACGTCATGGCGGCGGCCGAGGTGCCCACGGCACGCTCGTACGTCTGCACCACGGCGGACGAGATCGACACGGCCCTCGACGCCTTCGGCGCTCCGTACGTCGTCAAGGACGACGGCCTCGCCGCCGGCAAGGGCGTCGTCGTCACCGACGACCTCGAAGCGGCCCGGGCCCACGCCGCCGCCTGCGAGCGCGTGGTCATCGAGGAGTACCTCGACGGCCCCGAGGTCTCCCTGTTCGCCGTCACCGACGGTGAGACGGTCGTGCCGCTCCAGCCCGCCCAGGACTTCAAGCGCGCGCTGGACGGCGACGAGGGGCCGAACACGGGCGGCATGGGGGCGTACTCCCCGCTGCCGTGGGCCGACCCCAAGCTCGTCGACGAGGTGCTGCAGACGGTCCTGCAGCCGACCGTGGACGAGATGCAGCGCCGTGGCACGCCGTTCTCCGGCCTGCTCTACGCCGGTCTCGCGATCACCTCCCGCGGTGTCCGCGTGATCGAGTTCAACGCCCGCTTCGGCGACCCGGAGACCCAGGTCGTCCTGGCCCGCCTGAAGACGCCGCTGGCCGGTCTCCTGATGGCGGCCGCCACCGGCAATCTCGCCCACCTGGAGCCGCTGCGCTGGAGCGACGAAGCGGCCGTGACCGTGGTCATCGCCTCGCACAACTACCCCGGCACCCCGCGTACCGGCGACCCGATCACCGGTCTCGACGAGGTCGCCGCCCAGGACGCCCCGCACGCCTACGTCCTGCACGCCGGCACCAGGAGCGACGGTGACGCGGTCGTCAGCGCGGGCGGCCGCGTCCTGTCCGTCACGGCCACCGGCAAGGACCTCACCGAGGCCCGCGACCGCGCCTACACGGCTGTCGGCCGCGTCCGTCTCGACGGCTCCCAGCACCGCACGGACATCGCCGCGAAGGCGGCGGGCGCGTAGCCGGACCCACTCCGAACCGGGGGAAACCACCCCGCCGCCGATGAACCCCACAGGCCCCGAATCCGTCTCAGGATCCGGGGCCTGAAGTTTTCGGCAGGTGCGGGCCTGACCATCGCTTTCCGTCATCCACCTCTCCCCAGAGCCATTCCATCGAGTGACCGATGCCCTATCCGGCTGACGGGGGGCTGAGCCCCAACTAGGGTGCGGCGCAAGCGTTCCGGCACTTGGCCCACCGGCATTGCGATGTCAGTGGCGGGTGCCACAGTGGGGGAGTGAGCAAGGAAAGCGTCAGGTCAACGGGGAGGGGGTGAGGTCGGTCGTGACCGGTATGGGTGTGGAGGCAGGCGCGCAGGTCGCGCGGGCACGGGCACTGGTCGTGCTGCGCATCCGCAGCCGCGCGCTGGCCGTCGCCCTGTTGCCCGCGGCCGTCGCCGTGATCCTGCTCGCCGGGGCTTTCTCCGGCCGTCTCGCCGGTCCCGGCTGGGACGCCGCCCGCTGGGTCCTGACGCCGGTCGCCGTCCTCGTACTGCTCGCCGCCGCCGGGATCGCCCTGGTCGTCGCCCGGGCCCGTCCGGCCATGAGCCCGACCGTCCCGATCGCCGAGGAGGCGGCTCCCGACCTGTACCGGATGGTGCGTGACCTGGCGGACCGCCTCGAGGTCCCCGCCCCCTCCGCGATAGCGCTCACGCCGGACTGCGACAGCTGGCTGGAGGACCGCACCCACCCGGCCCACGGACCGCCTCCGGCCGAGGAGCACGACGACATAGCGGGCGCGGGGAAGCATGCGCACCGCCGGCACCCGGTCGCGCCGGTCCTCGTCATCGGCTCCCCCTTCCTGTGGTGGATGCGGGTCGGCGAGCTCCGCGCGGTCCTCGCCCCGGTCGTCGCCGGTACGGGCCCCTCCGCCCACCCGGACATAGCCGCGGCCCGGCGCTTCGTCCGGGGTCTCGACGCCGCGGTGGCCGTGACCTCGGCGCCTCGCCGCGATCCGGTGTCGCGGGCCGTGCTGGCCGGCGTCGGCTGGGTGGCCCGGCTGCTGCTGCGCAGTTGCCGCCTCCATGCCGCCGAGCTGGAGCGGGGCGTGGCGGCCGCGGCCGCGGAGCGTGCACAGGCTGTGGATTACGGGCTGCGGATCGTCGCCCAGGAGCAGGTGGGCCTGGCGTACGCGGGCTGGGACCGGCTGCTGACCCGCGTCGCGCTGCCCGCCTGGCGGATGGGCCGCTGGCCGTCCCGGCTGGACGCCGGCGTGGTGGCGGCGCTCACGGAGCTGTCCCGGCGCGACCGCCTGGCCGAGGGCTTCGCGTCCCGTCTCGGGGAGCGGCCCGCCTGCGATCTGCTGGAGGAGCCGGGCGCGGTCGACGAGTCCGCCTCCCTCCTCGCGGCCCGCCTCTTCCACGGTGGCCCCGCCGGTCCCGGGCCCGACTGGTCGCCGGTGGACTGGAGCGAGTATCCGGATGAGGTTGTGGACCGCAGATGGCGTATCGACGCCGCCCGGCTCCACCGCGTCCTGGACGCGATGGGCGTCCGCCCCGCCGCAGGACCCGCGGCCCCCGCCACCGGCAGCCCGACCCTGTCCCGTGTCCTGGACCACCTGACGGCCCCGACCGGCGAAACGCCCCCCTTCCCCACCGGCACCCCGGAACCACCGCCTCCCCCCAACGGGGACGACGAATACGAAGACGAGGACGAGGAAGACCTCTCCGGTACCACCCCCCGCAGCGCCAACCTGGCCGCCCGCCTCAGCGCCGAACTGGCCCGCGAAGAGACCGCCGCGACGCCCCGCCCGTCGACCGCCACCTCCGGAACCGCCACTTCCGGCACCGCCTCCTCGGCCACGGCCGCACCCGCCGCCGGCTCCCCGGCCACCCCGGACCCCCTCGCCCTCTGGGACGACCGGGCCCTCCCCCTCTTCCCCCTCCAGCCCCCGCGCACGGCCCGTGAACTGCTCGCCGACCACCTCACGGCGATGATCTGCTGTGCCGCGATGGACACCGCCGGAGCGACGCCCGGTCTGGACTGGCTGGACGGCCCCACGCTCCTCCACAACGGCGAGCGCACCGCCGATCTCGCGCCCAAGATCCTCACCCTGATCGAGGAGGGCGACCCCACCCCCCTGCGCGCCTGGCTGGCCGAGCTGGGGATACGCCCGGAGAAGCCGGTCCGGCTCGTCTGACCGCCGGAGCACCCGCTTCCACTTCTGGCCAATTCAAAACGAACAGTGACGAAGTGCGCGCGTTATGTGATGTGCTTGGACCGTTCGCGCGCATGGCAAGGGCTGACGACATACGACAAGCACATAAGCGCGACGGCACCACAGAGGACGCACTCACCACGCACTCACACACAGACCGCACGCATCACACCAGCAGGCACCACCACGGGGGCGAAGGGGAGGGGAAGCAGCCATGGCTTCGGAGCAGATCCGCCGCTGGGAGTCGGGAGCGCTGGCGCACGCCGTGACGGATCCCTTCGGGCAGGGCCCCGTTCCGTGGCTGCGCGGCACGGTGACGTACTTCGACGACACCGGCCAGGTCGTCCCCTGGTACGTGGACCAGGACGCGCCCCACGCCCCGAGGAAGACCACCCGCTCCAACGGCCCCCGCGCGGCCGACGACGTCAACCGCCAGATCAAGGGCTTCACCTCCACCGGCGCGGTCGCGCCCGGCGAGGCCATCGACTTCCACATCACCGTCGACCCGCCCCAGGAGTTCGGCGTCGACATCTACCGCATCGGCCACTACGGCGGTGACGGAGCCGCCAAGATCACGACCAGCCCGAGGCTGTCCGGCATCGTCCAGCCCGCGCCGCTCACCGCGGACCGTACGGTCTCCTGCCACCACTGGTGGCTCTCCTGGCGACTCCAGATCCCGTCGTACTGGAACATCGGCGCGTACGTCGCCGTCCTCACCACCGCCGGCGGCTACCGCTCCCACGTCCCGTTCACGGTCCGCCACGACCAGCCCGCCGACCTGCTCCTCGTCCTGCCCGACATCACCTGGCAGGCGTACAACCTCTATCCGGAGGACGGCCGCACAGGCGCCAGCCTCTACCACGCCTGGGACGCGAAGGGCCGGCTGCTGGGCGAGTCGGAGGCGGCCACGACCGTCTCCTTCGACCGCCCGTACGCGGGCGCGGGCCTGCCGCTCCACGTCGGCCACGCCTACGACTTCATCCGCTGGGCCGAGCGCTACGGCTACGACATCGCCTATGCCACTGCGAGCGACCTGCACGCGGGCCGCGTCGACCCCACCCACTACCGCGGACTGGTCTTCCCGGGCCATGACGAGTACTGGTCGGCCGCCATGCGCGGCAGTGTGGAGCTCGCCCGCGACGCCGGCACCTCGCTCGTCTTCCTCTCCGCCAACTCCATGTACTGGCAGGTGGAACTGGGCCCCTCCCCGTCCGGAGTCCCCGACCGCCTGCTGACCTGCCGCAAACGCAGGGGCCCCGGAAAGCCGGTGCTGTGGCGGGAGATCGACCGGGCGGAGCAGCAGCTCATCGGCATCCAGTACGTGGGGCACGTCCCGGAGCCGGGGCCCCTGATCGTGCGCAACGCCGATCACTGGCTGTGGGAGGCGACCGGCGCGCACGAGGGCGACGAGATCGCCGACCTGGTCGCGGGCGAGGCCGACCGCTACTTCCCGCGCACCCCGCTGCCCGAGCACGAGGAGCGCGTCCTGCTCGCGCACTCCCCGTACACCGACAAGGAAGGCGTCCGGCGCCACCAGGAGACGTCCCTCTACCGCGCCCCCTCCGGCGCCTGGATCTTCGCATCCGGAACGTTCGCCTGGACCCCGGCCCTGGACCGCCCGGACCACGCCGACCCCCGTATCCAGCGCGCCACCGCAAATCTCCTGGACCGCATCTGCAAACGCGACTGACCCACTGTCCGTGATCGCCCGTGAATACGGGAGAATCAAGCCATAGGACAGAACCACGGGGAGGAACCGTGTCCGGATTCGTAGAAAAGCCCGAGCCGATCCAGGTTCCGGGTCTGGTGCATCTGCACACCGGCAAGGTGCGCGAGCTGTACCAGAACGAGGCGGGCGACCTCGTGATGGTCGCCAGCGACCGCATCTCCGCGTACGACTGGGTGCTGCCGACCGAGATCCCGGACAAGGGCCGGGTCCTCACCCAGCTCTCCCTGTGGTGGTTCGACCAGCTCGCCGACCTGGTTCCGAACCACGTCCTGAGCACCGAACCGCCCGCTGGCGCCCCCGCCGACTGGGCGGGCCGCACGCTGGTCTGCAAGTCCCTGCAGATGGTCCCCGTGGAGTGCGTGGCCCGCGGATACCTCACCGGCTCGGGCCTGGTCGAGTACAAGGAGACCCGCACGGTCTGCGGCCTCGCCCTCCCCGAGGGCCTGGTCGACGGCAGCGAGCTGCCCGCGCCGATCTTCACCCCGGCCACCAAGGCCGCCGTCGGCGAGCACGACGAGAACGTCTCCTACGAGGAGGTCGCCCGCCAGGTCGGCGCGGACACCGCGGCCCGACTGCGCCAGGCGACCCTCGCCGTCTACGCCCGGGGCCGGGACATCGCCCGGGAGCGGGGCATCATCCTCGCGGACACGAAGTTCGAGTTCGGCTTCGACGGAGACGACCTGGTCCTCGCGGACGAGGTCCTCACCGCGGACTCCTCCCGTTTCTGGCCGGCCGACCAGTGGCAGCCGGGCCGCGCGCAGCCGTCGTACGACAAGCAGTTCGTCCGTGACTGGCTGACCTCGGCGGAGTCCGGCTGGGACCGCAAGAGCGAGCAGCCCCCGCCGGCGCTGCCGCAGCAGGTCGTGGACGCCACCCGCGCCAAGTACGTGGAGGCGTACGAGCGCCTGACGGGCTTGACCTGGGCCTAGGCCGCACCCGGCGCAAGACACGAAGAAGCCCCCCGGCCGGAACCGGGGGGCTTCTCGCTGGAGCGAACGACGAGGTTCGAACTCGCGACCTCAACCTTGGCAAGGTTGCGCTCTACCAACTGAGCTACGTTCGCATGCGCCGTGGCGCGGGAACCACTATACCCAACCTCGCTCCCGTGCGAGACGCACCGCCGCATGCCGGTTCTCCGCCCCGAGCTTCGACACCGCCGACGACAGATAGTTCCGTACGGTCCCCTGCGACAGTGCGGCCCGCTCGGCGATCTCCGCCACGGGCGCTCCGTCGGCGGCGAGTTCCAGCACCTCGGCCTCCCGCGCGGTCAGCGGCGAGTCCCCGGCGGCGATCGCGTCGGCGGCCAACTCCGGGTCGACGTAACGGTTGCCGGCGTGCACGGTACGAATGAGCTCCGCGAGCCGCTGCGCGCTCACGGTCTTCGGCACGAACCCCCGCACCCCGGCCTCCAGCGCCCGCTTCAGATGCCCGGGCCGCCCGTGGCTGGTGACGATGAGCACCTTGCAGCCGGGCAGTTCGGCGCGAAGGGATGTGGCGACCTTCACACCGTCGGCGCCGGGCATCTGGAGATCCAGTACGGCGACATCGGGCTCGTGCGCCCGGGCCATCGCCATCGCCTCCGGCCCGGTGGCCGCCTCGGCGACGACCATGAGGTCGTCCTCCAGCGACAGCAGCGCGGCGAGCGCCCCGCGGATGAGGTGCTCGTCGTCGGCGAGCAGCAGCCGTACGGTCATGGCGTGACCTCGCTCACGGAGCGGGCAGCCTCGGCGTCCGACGGCAACGGCACCTCGACGGCCAGCCGGAACAGCCCGTCCTCGGTGGGCCCGGCTCGCAGCGTCCCGCCGACCTCCGCGAGCCGCTCACTCAGCCCCGCCAGGCCGGATCCACCGCTCGGACGCGCCCCGGCGTCCTGCGGCACTCCGTCGTTCTCCACGGACAGCGCCACCAGGCCTTCCTCCACCCGTATCAGCACGGCGCAGCGCCGCGCGTCCCCGTGCCGCAGCACGTTCGTCGCCGCTTCCCGGACGACCCAGCCGAGCGTGGACTGCACCGGCGAGGGCAGCCCGGCGGCCGGGCCGGTGAAAGTGCAGTCGATTCCGGCCGCCGTCAACACGCCCCGTGCACCGGCGAGTTCGGCGCCGAGATCGGCCTCGCGGTACCCGCGGACGACCTCCCGCACCTCCCGTTGGGACTCGCGTGCGAGCCGCTGCACCTCGATCATCTGCTCCACGGCCTCCGGTCGCCCTCGCTGGTTCAGTTGCACGGCCAGTTCGCTCTTCAACGCGATCACGGCCAGATTCCGTCCGATCACGTCGTGCAGGTCCCGCCCGAACCGCAGCCGCTCCTCGGCGACGGCGAGCCGGGCGCGGGTGTCCCTGGCCTCGGCGAGTTCGTAGACGGCGTCCAGCAGCCACACCGAGAAGACGCAGGTGAAGGTGAGGAATCCGGTGACGAGCAGCACCACGCCGACCGCGACCACCGAGGCGGGCCAGGAGAAGCCCTGTGAGAACGCCACCGCCCCCGCTCCGACAGACCCGGCCAGCACGCCCCAGAACATGTGCCGGGTGCTGCGCAGCCCGAGGGTCATGAAGCCGGTGCCGCAGGACACGATGCCGACGAAGAGGGTGGGTGCCACGCGCTCCGGGTCCGGACCGTGCGACACGGCGCTCACGGCGATGACGGCGGCCGCCGGGGTCGTCGCGGCGAGGGCGACGACCCAGCGCACGGGCTGCTCGCGGCTGCCGCGCTTCCAGTCCAGCGCGCGTGAGGCGGTGACCGCGCAGATCGCGGCGTGCCCGCACACCAGCAGAAAGATCCGGAGGGCGACCCCTCGCGGGGCATGGGCGAAGGGGACGAGTCCGACCACGGTGACCTGGACCACCACGAGGGTGTGGAACGACCACCGCGTGTACGTCTCCACCTTCGCCGGGGTGCTCTTCCCGCGCCACCACGTGCCCGCCCCGCGCATCTCCAGCCCGCCCCCTGCCTCGTTCGTCAGCGTCGCGGCTCCCACCGGAACCACCGCCGTACAGCAAACACCGCCACGACCGTCCAGGCGACCGCCGTGGCGATGGCCGTCAGGGCCTCGGCCCCGGACAGGTCGCCGCTCCAGCCGCCGCGCACGAGGGTGATCACGGGCGTGAGGGGGAGCAGTTCGCAGACCGAGGCGAGGCGGTCGGGCAGCAGCTCCAGGGGCACGATCAAGCCCGAGCCGAGCATCGTGATCATCAACACCGGCAGCGTGGTGACCTGCGCGCTCTCCACGGTCCGGGTGAAGCTCGCGGTGAGCGCCGCGAGGGTCACCGAGGCCGACAGTCCCAACAGCAGCCCGAGGACCGCCAGATGGGGCGCCGACGGCGCGCCGAGGTCCAGCAGGACCGTACAGCCCACGGCGAGCAGCACGCACTGGACGAACCCGGTGACGACGGCCGGGAGCGCCGCCCCGGCCAGGACCTCCGCGTCCCGCAGTTCGCCGGTGCGCAGCCGTTTGAGGACGAGTTCCTCACGCCGGGCGGTGAAGACGCCGACGAGCGAGGAGTACACCGCGAACAGCAGGGAGAAGCCGATCGCCGCGGGCAGCATGACCAGCCCGACGCTGAGGCCGGCGTCCTTGAGGTCCAGCTCCTCCACGGCGGACCGCATGGCGAACGGCAGGGTCAGCGGCACGAACAGCGCCGCGACGAGCGTGCCCTTGCTCCTGCCGAAGAGGACCATCTCGGCCCGTGCGAGGGCGGCCATACGGCCGACGGGGGTGGTGACCGGTGTGCTCATGCCACACGCTCCCGGACCGGCGCCGGCTTCTCGGACATCTCTCGCGCGATCCCCAGGAACGCCTCCTCCAGCGAGGCCGACCGCACGTCCAGCCTGTGCAGCTCGACTCCGGCCCGCTCGGCCCACACCAGCAGTCCGGTGGCCGCCCGCTGCAGCTCACGCGTGCGCAGCCGTACGACCCGTCCGTCCATCTCGTGCCCGGACACGCCCAGCTGGTCGAGCGGCGGCAGGTCGCCCACGAAGAAGTTCTCCGGCAGCTCGAAGGAGATCCGGGACGGCTGGGTCGCCGTCACCTCGGCCGGTGTGCCGGTGACCGCGATGCGCCCCTCGTGCAGGATGGCCAGCCGGTCGGCCAGTGACTCGGCCTCCTCCAGGTAGTGCGTGGTCAGCAGCACCGTCGTACCGCCGTCGCGCAGCGCCCGCACCAGGTCCCAGGTGTCCCGCCGCCCCTCGGCGTCCAGACCGGTCGTGGGCTCGTCCAGGAACAGCACCTCGGGCCCGCCGAGCAGCGCGAGCGCCAGGTCCAGGCGCCGCCGCTCACCGCCGGACAGCTGCTTGACCCGTACGTCGGCCTTCCCGGTCATGCCGACCAGCGCCAGTGCCTCCCGCGCCGGCCTGGCCCCGCTCACACAGCCTGCCCACATCCGCGTGGTCTCCGCGACGGTCAGCTCCGAGGGGAAGCCGCCTTCCTGGAGCATGACGCCGGTACGCGGGCGGACGGCGGCCCGCTCGGTGTACGGGTCATGGCCGAGCACCCGCACCGTCCCGGAGGTCGGCGGCGCGAGCCCTTCCAGCACCTCCACGGTCGATGTCTTGCCCGCGCCGTTGGTGCCCAGGAGTGCGAAGACCTCGCCGCGCCGCGCGGAGAAGCTGATCCCGCCCACCGCCTCGAACCCGCCCCCGTACACACGCCGCAGGTCAGTGACCTCGATCACGTGTTCGTGTCCGCTTTTCTCCATGCCTTCAGGGTCCCGGCCCCACGGCCCCGGGAGCAGTGCGCGCTGTCATCACTCGGCATGACAAATGTCAGAACGACCGGATGATGAAGGAACGGAAACACGAAGAAGACCCCGGTCCATCAGGACCGGGGTCTCATTTCCGAGCGGACGACGAGGTTCGAACTCGCGACCTCAACCTTGGCAAGGTTGCGCTCTACCAGCTGAGCTACGTCCGCAATTGCCCCCGACCGCCCGCCTGAACAAGCACGGTCACCGATCGGTGCGGGCACCAGCCTACCTGATCCACAGGAGTGGTCGGTACGGTGATGCAGAGCGGGTGACAGGAATCGCACACTGCGCCTTCCCCCTGGAAGGGGGATGTTCTACTACTGAACTACACCCGCATGTTTCCGTGAGCTGGGCCTTTCGGCCTCGCCCCTCGGCGTGCTCCAGACTCTAACTGATCAGCCGGGGTGCTGCGCAAGTCGGTTGCCGCGAGGGGCGGATGGCCGGCCGTCGGGCGGGGCTCACGGGGCCGTCACTGCGCGGCGGTGAACGCCTCGTAGACCTTCTTGGGGATGCGCCCGCGCGCGGGGACCTCCATCTTGTTGGCCTGGGCCCAGGCCCGTACGGCCGAGGGGTCGGGGGCGACCTCCGTCTGCCGGTACGCCTTGCCCGAGCGGGACCGCTTGCGGCCGGCCTCCACGTAAGGCGCGAGGGCCTTCCGCAGTTCGTCGGCATTGCCTTCGTTCAGGTCGATCTCGTACGACTTGCCGTCCAGTCCGAAAGCGATCGTTTCCGCCGCTTCCGAGCCGTCGATGTCGTCAAAGAGAGTGACCACGACCTTCTGCGCCACGAATATCGGTCCCTTCCTGCGGCACTTGCCAATTTCATTTGTACAGTGCCGTGCAATGCATTGTGAAGTCCGACTAAATCCTTCCGCGTGTCCGAACGCAATAGGTTTCAGGTGACGACCCGGAATCTTTCCTGGAAATTTTCGTGTGTGGCCCCGACGATGCGGGATCGTGATGACCGTCACGTAGCTTCCTACAAGTCGACGCGCGTAGAAATTTTGTGCAGGTAGTCTGAAACCACTGCAGGAACCTGCTCAGCACCACACCACCGGGAGTGCACGTGGCACGCGTCGTAGTCGACGTCATGCTCAAGCCGGAGATCCTCGACCCCCAGGGCCAGGCGGTGCAGCGCGCACTGCCGCGGCTGGGTTTCGAGGGGATCTCGGACGTCCGCCAGGGAAAGCGTTTCGAACTGGAAGTTGACGGGCCGGTCGACGAGGCCGCCCTCGCCCGCATTCACGATCTTGCGGAGTCCTTCCTCGCGAACACCGTGATCGAGGACTTCACCGTACGGGTCGAGGAAGTCGCGGAGGCCGTGAAGTGACCGCTCGTATTGGCGTCGTCACTTTTCCCGGCAGTCTGGACGACCGGGACACGCAGCGCGCGATCCGGGTCGCGGGCGCCGAGCCGGTCGCCCTCTGGCACAAGGACAAGGACCTCAAGCAGGTCGACGCCGTGGTGCTGTGCGGTGGTTTCTCCTATGGCGACTATCTGCGCGCCGGGGCCATCGCCCGTTTCTCGCCGGTGATGGAGCCCCTGCTGGAGCAGGCGAAGGCCGGTCTGCCGGTGCTCGGCATCTGCAACGGCTTCCAGATCCTCACCGAGGCCCATCTGCTGCCGGGCACGATGCTGCGCAACGACCACCTGCACTTCATCTGCCGTGACCAGAAGCTGCGCGTCGAGAACGCCGAGACCTCCTGGACCACCGACTACACGGCCGGCCAGGAGATCCACATCCCGCTGAAGAACAACGACGGGCAGTACGTCGCCGACGCGTACACGCTCGACCAGCTGGAGGCCGAGGGCCGCGTCGCCTTCCGGTACCTCGACTTCAACCCCAATGGCTCGCAGCGGGACATCGCCGGCGTCACCAACGCGGCCGGAAACGTGGTCGGCCTCATGCCGCACCCCGAGCACGCCGTCGAGCAGCTGATCGGTACGGGTCGTACCGACGGCCTGCCGTTCTTCACCTCGATCCTCAAGAAGCTGGTCAACGCATGAGCCGGACGCCTCTGGACACGGTCGAGCACGCGGCCGAGACCCCCGACATCGAGCTGCCCTGGGCCGAACTCGGCCTGAAGAAGGACGAGTACGAGCGGGTCGTGGAGATCCTCGGCCGCCGGCCCACCGGGGCCGAGCTCGCCATGTACTCCGTCATGTGGTCCGAGCACTGCTCGTACAAGTCGTCGAAGGTGCACCTGCGCCAGTTCGGCGAGAAGGCACCGCAGAGCGACGCGCTGCTCGTCGGCATCGGCGAGAACGCCGGTGTCGTGGACGTCGGCCAGGGCTACGCGGTCACCTTCAAGGTCGAGTCGCACAACCACCCGTCGTACGTGGAGCCCTACCAGGGCGCGGCCACGGGTGTCGGCGGCATCGTCCGCGACATCATCGCCATGGGTGCGCGGCCCGTCGCCGTCGTCGACCCGCTCCGCTTCGGCGCGGCCGACCACCCCGACACCAAGCGCGTGCTGCCGGGTGTCGTCGCCGGCATCGGCGGCTACGGCAACTGCCTGGGTCTGCCCAACATCGGCGGCGAGGTCGTCTTCGACTCCTGCTACCAGGGCAACCCGCTGGTCAACGCCGGTGCCATCGGTGTGATGCGGCACGAGGACATCCACCTCGCGAAGGCCTCCGGCGCGGGCAACAAGGTCATCCTGTACGGGGCCCGTACGGGCGGTGACGGCATCGGCGGTGCCTCGATCCTGGCCTCCGAGACCTTCGACGACGCCAAGCCGTCGAAGCGCCCGGCCGTCCAGGTCGGCGACCCCTTCCAGGAGAAGCTGCTCATCGAGTGCACCCTGGAGGCCTTCGCCGAGAAGCTGGTCGTCGGCATCCAGGACCTCGGTGCGGCGGGCCTGTCCTGCGCGACGAGCGAGCTGGCGTCGAACGGCTCCGGCGGTATGCGCGTCACCCTCGACGACGTACCCCTCCGCGACTCGACGCTCTCGCCCGAGGAAATCCTCATGAGCGAGTCGCAGGAGCGCATGTGCGCGGTCGTCGAGCCGGAGAAGGTCGACCGGTTCCTGGAGATCTGCGAGAAGTGGGACGTCATCGCCACCGTCATCGGTGAGGTGACCGACGGCGACCGCCTGGAGATCTACTGGCACGGCGGCAAGATCGTCGACGTCGACCCGCGCACGGTCGCCCACGAGGGCCCGGTCTACGAGCGCCCGTACGCCCGCCCGTCCTGGCAGGACACGCTTCAGGCGGACGACGCGAACAAGCTGCCGCGGCCGGGGACCTCGGAGGAGCTGAAGGACCAGGTCCTGAAGCTGGTCGGCTCCCCGAACCAGGCCTCCAAGTCCTGGATCACCTCGCAGTACGACCACTTCGTGCAGGGCAACACGGTCCTCGCCCAGCCCGAGGACTCCGGCATGATCCGGATCGACGAGGAGTCCGGCCTCGGCGTCGCGATCGCCACGGACGGCAACGGCCGGTACGCCAAGCTCGACCCGTACCACGGCGCCCAGCTGGCGCTGGCGGAGGCGTACCGCAACGTCGCCACCACCGGCGCCAAGCCGCTCGCCGTCTCCGACTGCCTGAACTTCGGCTCGCCCGAGGACCCGGCGGTGATGTGGCAGTTCGCGGAGGCCGTGCGCGGTCTGGCCGACGCCTGTCAGCAGCTGGGCACCCCGGTGACCGGCGGCAACGTCTCCCTCTACAACCAGACGGGCGAGGCCGCCATCCACCCGACCCCGGTGGTCGCGGTCCTCGGCGTGATCGACGACGTGGCCCGCCGCACGCCGGTCGCCTTCCAGGAGGAGGGGCAGCTGCTCTACCTCCTCGGCGACACGCGTGAGGAGTTCGGCGGTTCGGCCTGGTCCCAGGTCGTGCACGACCACCTCGGCGGCCTGCCGCCCAAGGTCGACCTGGAGCGCGAGCGGCTGCTCGCCGAGATCCTGATCGCCGCCTCCCGCGACGGCATGATCGACTCCGCGCACGACCTGTCCGACGGCGGTCTGATCCAGGCGGTCGTCGAGTCGGCGCTGCTGGGCGGCAAGGGCGCCCGCCTGATCGTCCCGGACGGTCTGGACGCCTTCACCTTCCTCTTCTCCGAGTCGGCGGGCCGCGCGGTCGTGGCCGTGCCGCGCTCCGAGGAGCTCCGTTTCAACGACATGTGCGGGGCGCGGGGCCTCCCGGCCACCCGCATCGGTGTCGTCGACGGTGACTCCGTGGACGTCCAGGGCGAGTTCGCTCTCCCCCTGTCCGAGCTGCGCGAGACGCACGAGGCGACGATTCCGGCGCTGCTGGCGTAAGCCGGGGCAAGTCATGCCTGTGCCCCGTCGAGGTCCCACTCGACGGGGCACAGGTGTCTGCCGGTGGCGGCGATCGGTTCGCTCGCGCCGTCAGCGGTGCAGGGCGCTGTTCTTCAGGGCCCGGGTGATCGCGTCGGGCGAGTCCGCCGAGATGTAGACCGTGTCGATGTCGAGACTCTGCCCGTCGCCCAGCTCGACCGGCACGGGCTCCTCCAGGAGGACCCGCATGTTGACGGAGCTGCCGATCGAGCACGCCACGGCCGAGGCCTCGTTCGGGACGGGGCGCAGTCCTCGTCCCTCGATCGTCCTCATGGACCGGTTCGCCGACCGCACCATCGGGCGCGGCAGCTCCATGCCGCCCATGAACCCGGTGCGCAGGGCGACCCGATCGGCCGAGACGGTGTGCGGACTGCGGGCCACGGCGGCCAGGACGCCGAAGCCGGTGAGGATCAGCCCGAGCTCCAGCACCGCGTGCGGGATCCGGCCGGCCGGCGGAAGCATCTCGGAGACGAGGAACGCCAGCGGGATCTCCATCAGGGTCAGGACCATGACCATGGAGCGGACTTCGGAGGAGTGCCGGATCACCGTCGTGCCCGACGCTGTGCCGAGGGGGCGCCGAGTGATCACCGCCATCAGGGCGCGGGCCAGGATCCCGGCCCGGTCTCCTATGCGCGGCTTGGGAGTCACCTCTGCCCCACCGTGATTCGACACGCTGTCTCCAGACTCCCGCGATGTGGCGACTGATCGGCTCTACCTGCGTACATCGGGCCTGTTCCAGGCCTTTTACGTGAGTGGAAGCGCCGTTTTCGGCACCGTACTTCACACGAGATCGACACGCAACTGACATCAATGGGCCCTGGTGCGCACCTTTAACCTGAGTGCAGAACGAGGGTGCGGCGGGGCTACGGCGCCGCAGAACGTTCAGCGACCCGATGGAGACCGAGATGAGCCATGAGACGCCTGCCAGCCTGGCCGGGAAGCTGAACCGGCTGTTCGCCACAGTGCGGCCGGACGGTGGTTCCGAGTACAGCAACGAGCAGGTCGCCGCCGCCATTCGAGAGACCGGTGTCCACATCTCCCAGAGCTACATCTGGCAGTTGCGCAAGGAGAAGAAGACCAACCCCACGCTCCGGCATCTGCAGGCCCTGGCCGACTTCTTCGGAGTGCCGGCCGCCTACTTCTTCGACGACCAGGTCTCCGAGGGGGTCGAGGGCCGGCTGGAGGCGCTCGTCGCCGAGCAGACCCGGATGGCCCGGATGGTGGAGAACGGCGATGTGAAGCTCATGGCCCTGCGGGCGGGGGAGCTGTCGCCCACGCGCCGCAGGCAAGTCATGGAACTCCTGGACGTCGTGTACAAGTTGGAACAGGCGGAGAAGCTGGAACAAGTGGAACGACGGGGTGCCGACGACGCCTGACCGAGCGACGGGGCGCGGTCCCGGCCGGGCAAGGGGGGACGCGTGGACTGGCTGAAGGAACGGCGGCTGAGAGCCCTGTGCAAGCGCGAGTTGCGGGCTCTCGGGGTGCGCTCACCCCTGCCGGTCGAGGAACTGTGCCGGCTTCTCGGAGAGAGCCGCGGCCGGCCCCTGCGCCTGATGCCCTACCCCCTGGAGGTCCCGGGCCCGTACGGGGCCTGGGTGTCCACGCCGACCGCCGACTACGTCTTCTTCCAGCAGGAGACGACGAAGACCCACCAGGACCACATCATCCTGCACGAGGTCGGACACATGCTGGCCCGGCATCACAACGAGAGCTGCGACGACCTGGTCTGGTCCGAGCAGACCCTGGACCTCTCGCCGAAGACCATCGACCGGGCCCTGCGCCGCACGCTGTACGACGACACGCAGGAGCGCGAAGCCGAGACCATAGCGACGATCATCATGGAATGGACGGTCTGTGACGGCACCGCCGCGCCCCCGGCGTGCGACGCCGCCCTGACCGATGTGAGAAGCGCACTCGGGGACAGCCGAGGGCTCCTGTGACAGCGGTGACCCTCGCGCTGCTCGGCGTGGCCGTCCTGTGGAAGCTGCACCAGATGGCCAGGGCACCCCGCAACCGCTCACTCCTCGCGGTCACCCTGTGCCTCGTCTGCGCGGCCGCGGGTTTCTCCTTGGGGCTGCACAGCGTGGCACCGAAGGTCGACGTCCTGCTGGGGCAGGGCGCGGCCCTGCTGCTGACCGCCGTGCTCCTGCTGGACACCGGCTACTGGCTGCTCCTCTTCTCCCGGCCCGTCGGCGACGACCGTGCCAACACGCGCGGCCGGACCCGCCGGGAGGGAGCGCTCCTGGCCGTCGTGGCGCTGGTCGTCCTCCTCGCCTACGTCCGGACTCCCTCGCGTCTTCGCGCCGTCACCTTCGTCTCGGCGGATCCGGCGGTGCCCGGCATCGTCGTCCTCGTCGTCGCGTCCCACCTCTATCTGGTCTACGCGCTGACGACGACGCTGCGCAGAGTCCGCCCGTACCTGAGGGTCCCCGAGCGGTCCTTCTCCGTCGGTCTGCGGCTGACGGCCCTGGCGCTGGTCTGCATGGCCCTGGCCGCGTCGCTGCGCGTGCTGGGCATGGTGGTCCGCACGGCCGGCGTCGACTGTCCCGCCCTGGTGGGGCGCGGCGCGACCGTCCTGCTCGCCGTCGGCATCCCCCTGCTCGCCATCGGCGTGAGCTACCCGGGCGTCTCCGCGCGGCTCGCCGCGGCGTCCGCGTGGCAGCGGCGCAGGCGGGCCTACCGGCAACTGCACGCCCTGTGGTCCCTGCTGCACGCCGCCTACCCCGACAGCGCGCTGAGGGAGCGCCCGGCCTCGGCGCGGTGGGAGCGCCTGCGCATGCGGGCCATGACCCGCCACTACTACCGCCGGGCCATCGAATGCCGGGACGGCCTGGTGCGCGTCAGCCCCTACCTGGCGATGCGGGGAGTACAGGAAGGAGCCCAGCCGGACGTGATAGCCGCCCATCTCCCGGCGGCCCTGCGGGCCCAGGCGGGCGGCCGGCCCTGCCCGGCCAGGGCCCTCAAGGTGGCGTCCCCCGACAACGACAGCCTCGACGCCGACGTACGGGAACTGGTGGCGGTGTCGCGCGCACTGAGACGCGAGAGCCTCACCCCGAGAGCCGCTGTCTGACCGCGCGGCCTCCGTCGCGGGAGTTGCACGATATTACGTAGTTCCGTAATCTCGTGGGAGTGGAACTCGAAGAACGCGTAGCCGACCTGGAACGCCGGCTGGCGGCCCTGGAAGGCGCCCGCAGCACCGGCCCCCGCCTCGAAGGGGGCGACTTCTGGGCCCTGAACGGGCTGCGGGAGCAGCTGGCCGAACTGGGGGCCGCCGACGGAGGCGTCCTCTACACCGGCTCCGTGCGCCTGCCGACGGGCGAACCGTACGCGTGGCAGATGGGAGCCCTGACGGAGGGGCTGCTGGAGGAGGACTGGACGGCGTCCGCCGAGTCGTTCGCGGCGCTCGGCCACCCGGTCCGGCTCCGGCTGCTCCGCGAGATCCTCGGCGGCCGGCGCACCGCGGCCGAACTCGCCGAGCTGGACGAGGTCGGCACGACCGGCCAGATCTACCACCACCTGCGCCAGCTCACCGGCACGGGCTGGCTGCACACCACCGGCCGGGGCCGCTACGAGGTACCGGCCCAGCGCGTCGTACCACTGCTGGTGGCGGTGGCGACGGCCAGACCATAGCGGCGAGGAAGAGGAAACGGGGGACGGGATGTCCGCACACAAGCTCGGCATGGTGGCCTTCCAGGGCCTGCAACTGGCCTTCATCGGCCTGGTGATCGCCCACATGTGCTTCGGCTGGGGCTACCCCATCCTGTGGAACCTCCTGCTGCTGCTCCTCGCGTACGCCGTCGCCGCCGTCGCCCACCGGTGGGGCGGCGCCCCGGACAGCTCGCGCCGGGCCAGGGAACCCCTCGAAGTCGCCCCGCCCGTGACCGGCCGCTGGTCCGCGCTGAACAGCCCGGCCGACCGCACCCCGAGCCACGGACTCCACGCCCACGGGCAGACATACGCCATCGACATCCTCGCCGAGCCCGAGCCGGGCTCCCGCCCCGCCTTCCGGTGGCTGTGGCCGCTCGCCCGCCGCCCCCAGGACTTCCCGGCCTTCGGCGCCGAGATCCTCGCGGTCGCCGACGCCACGGTCGTACGGGCCGCGGACGGGCAGCGCGACCACCTCAGCCGCAACTCACTGCCCGGGCTGCTGTACCTGATGCTCGCCGAAGGCTCGGTACGAGAGATGGCCGGAGTCAGCCGCATCCTCGGCAACCACATCGTCCTCGACCTCGGCGACGGCACCTACGCCGCCTACGCCCACCTCCAGCGCGGCTCCCTCACCGTCCGTGAGGGCGACCGCGTCCGGGCCGGACAACCGCTCGCCCGCTGCGGCAACTCCGGCAACTCCTCCGAGCCGCACCTGCACTTCCAGCTGATGGACGCCCCGGACCCGGACGCGGCCCGCGGGCTCCCCTTCACCTGGAGCGGCCTCGGCGTGCCCCGCAACGGCGAGACCTTCGAGGCACCCGCTGTCACAGCCCCCGCCTAGGCTGCCCCTCATGCCCCCGGCCAAGAAGCGCCCCCGCGCCTACGACCCCGCCAAGACGCGAGCCGCCGTGCTCGCCCAGTTCGGGAACATACGCCGGGCCGTGGGCACCCTCGGCCCCGACCGGCTGGCCCTGCCCACGCGCCTCGGCGACTGGACCGTGCGCGAGCTGGCCGCGCACTGCGCCATGGCCCTGGACGCCGTGGACCGGCTGCTCGGGGAACCCGAGCCCGCGCGGCAGGACGGCCGACTGCTCGACTGGCCCTTCGCCATCGCCGACGACGCCCCCGCCATCGCCGGCACCGCCCGCCGCCTGGCCGAGGAGCACCCGGACCTCGACGTCCACCTCGCCGGCGCCGAGCACCGCTTCACCGCGAACCTCGACGCGCACCCCGCCGGCCGGCTGCTCCCCACCAGCGCGGGCGCCCTGCCCCTGGCCGACTACGTCGTCACACGCACCGTCGAACTCGTCGTCCACACCGACGACCTCAACGCCGCCGTCCCGGGCCTGGACATCCCCTACGACCGTCAGGCACTGGCCGCCTGCACCCGGCTGCTCGCCGACGCGCTCGCCGCGAAGGCCCCCGGCGGCTCGACGGAGGTGCGGGTGCCGCCGTACGCGGTGGTGCAGTGCGTGGAGGGTCCGAGGCACACCCGGGGCACCCCGCCCAATGTCGTCGAGACGGACCCGCTCACCTGGATCCGGCTGGCGACCGGGCGGCTGGCCTGGCCGCAGGCACGCCAGGACGCGCAGCTCAGCGCCAGTGGAGAGCGCGCGGACCTGTCCCCCTACCTGCCCCTGATGACATAAGGGGAACCGATCCCCCCGTGTCCCCCGTCGAAGTGGCATGGACAGGCAGAAGCAGCGCATGACCCTGACGGCCGCCGCCATGCTCGTCCCGCTCATGGCGGCCTGCGGCAGTGAGAAGGCGGACAGCGGCAGCGGTTCGGTCGGTGCCGACAAGCCGGCGGTGACCGGCATGCGGTGGAGCGTGGACAGCGTCACCGCGGAAGGAAAGACCCAGAAGGCACCCACCGGCGCCCACGTGACCATCGACAAGGGCCGGGCCGAGGGCAGCTTCGGCTGCAACAACTTCGGCGCCGACGCCACCGTCGAAGGCGACCGCATCCGGCTCAGCAAGACCATGGCCACGGAGATGGCCTGCGAGAACAAGCCCATGGCCTTCGAGGAGACCCTCGCGCGCACCCTCTCCGACCAGGAGTTCAAGGCGAAGGTGGACGGCGAACGCCTCACCCTCACCACCGACAAGGGCGACACCGTCCGTCTCACCAAGGCCAAGGACGCCGAGCTGAGCGGCACCAAGTGGACCGTCACGACCCCGGAGGCCGACGGCCGCGCCCACCTCACCTTCGACGAGAAGAAGGGCACCGTCTCCGGAAGCCTCGGCTGCAACAAGGTCAACGCCAAGGCCACCGTGCGCGACGGCAGTATCACCCTGGGCCCTCCGGCCACGACCCGCATGATGTGCGAAGACTCACTCATGTCCGGCGAGAAGACCCTGCTGCGTCTTTTCGACGGGAAGCTGAAGTACGGAGTCGATCATCGAACTCTGACGCTGACCAGCGAAAACGGAACTAGCGTGCGAGCGGTCGCCGGGCAGTGATCCACCAAAAAGTCCGTTATCCCCAATTCGGACCAGTGGTCGACCTCGCCTACACTCGGTGGCGTGCCACGTGGTGACGGACGACTCAACCACGACCTGCTCCCCGGTGAGAAGGGCCCCCAGGACGCTTGTGGCGTCTTCGGTGTCTGGGCTCCGGGCGAAGAGGTCGCCAAGCTCACGTACTTCGGGCTCTACGCCCTCCAGCATCGAGGCCAGGAATCCGCGGGAATCGCGGTCAGCAACGGCTCTCAGATCCTTGTCTTCAAGGACATGGGCCTGGTCTCCCAGGTCTTCGACGAAACCTCCCTCGGCTCGCTCCAGGGACACATCGCGGTCGGACACGCCCGCTACTCGACCACCGGTGCCTCCGTGTGGGAGAACGCCCAGCCGACGTTCCGTGCCACCGGGCACGGCTCCATCGCGCTCGGCCACAACGGCAACCTGGTCAACACCGCCCAGCTCGCCGAGATGGTCGCCGATCTGCCCAAGCAGGAGGGCGGCCGCACCCCGCGCGTCGCGGCGACGAACGACACCGACCTACTCACCGCGCTCCTCGCGGCCCAGGTCGACGAGGACGGCAAGCCGCTGACCATCGAGGACGCCGCCCACAGGGTTCTCCCGCAGGTCAAGGGCGCCTTCTCCCTCGTCTTCATGGACGAGCACACGCTGTACGCGGCCCGCGACCCGCAGGGCATCCGCCCGCTGGTCCTCGGCCGCCTGGAGCGCGGCTGGGTCGTGGCCTCCGAGTCCGCGGCCCTCGACATCTGCGGCGCCTCGTACGTCCGCGAGATCGAGCCGGGCGAGTTCGTCGCCATCGACGAGAACGGCCTGCGCACCTCCCGATTCGCGGAAGCGAAGCCCAAGGGCTGTGTCTTCGAGTACGTGTATCTGGCCCGCCCGGACACCGACATCGCCGGCCGGAACGTCTATCTCTCCCGCGTGGAGATGGGCCGCAAGCTCGCCAAGGAAGCCCCGGTCGACGCCGACCTCGTCATAGCGACCCCGGAATCCGGCACCCCCGCCGCCATCGGCTACGCGGAGGCGTCCGGCATCCCCTTCGGCTCGGGCCTGGTGAAGAACGCCTACGTGGGCCGCACCTTCATCCAGCCCTCACAGACCATCCGCCAACTCGGCATCCGGCTGAAGCTGAATCCCCTCAAGGAAGTCATCAAGGGCAAGCGCCTGGTCGTCGTCGACGACTCGATCGTGCGCGGCAACACCCAGCGGGCCCTGGTCCGCATGCTCCGCGAGGCCGGCGCCGCCGAGGTCCACATCCGGATCTCCTCGCCGCCTGTGAAGTGGCCCTGCTTCTTCGGCATCGACTTCGCCACCCGCGCCGAGCTGATCGCCAACGGCATGACCGTCGACGAGATCGGCACCTCGATGGGCGCCGACTCCCTGGCGTACATCTCCATCGACGGCATGATCGAGGCGACCACCATCGCCAAGCCGAACCTGTGCCGCGCCTGCTTCGACGGCGAGTACCCGATGGAGCTCCCGGACCCCGAGCTGCTCGGCAAGCAGCTCCTGGAGACCGAGCTGGCCGCCGGCCCGGCCGCCACGGCCGCCGCCGACGCGATCCGCCGCCCGTAGCCGGCCCGTAACACCTGCCGTACGACACGAAGGTTCTCATCAGCCATGTCTGAGACACCCATCGCCGAGGGCGGCGCCAGCTACGCAGCCGCGGGCGTCGACATCGAAGCGGGCGACCGCGCCGTCGAACTCATGAAGGAGTGGGTGAAGAAGGCGCAGCGCCCCGAGGTCCTCGGCGGCCTCGGCGGCTTCGCCGGCCTCTTCGACGCCTCCGCCCTGAAGAACTACGAGCGTCCCCTGCTCGCCTCCGCCACGGACGGCGTCGGCACCAAGGTCGACATCGCCCGCCAGCTGGGCGTCTACGACAGCATCGGCCACGACCTGGTCGCCATGGTCATGGACGACATCGTGGTCTGCGGCGCCGAGCCGCTGTTCATGACCGACTACATCTGTGTCGGCAAGGTCCACCCCGAGCGCGTCGCCGCCATCGTCAAGGGCATCGCCGAAGGCTGTGTGCTGGCCGGCTGCGCCCTGGTCGGCGGCGAGACCGCCGAGCACCCGGGTCTGCTGGGCGAGGACGACTTCGATGTCGCCGGCGCCGGTACGGGTGTCGTGGAGGCCGACCGGCTGCTGGGCGCGGATCGTATCCGTACGGGTGACGCGGTGATCGCCATGGCGGCCTCCGGTCTTCACTCGAACGGGTACTCCCTCGTCCGCCACGTCCTGCTGAACCAGGCGGGACTCGAGCTGGACACCCACATCGACGAGCTCGGCCGCACCCTCGGTGAGGAGCTGCTGGAGCCGACGAAGATCTACTCGCTGGACTGTCTGGCCCTGATGCGCACCACCGAGGTGCACGCCTTCAGCCACATCACCGGCGGCGGACTCGCGGCGAACCTCGCCCGGGTGATCCCGGACGGCCTGCACGCGATCGTCGACCGCTCCACCTGGACCCCGGCCCCGATCTTCGACCTCGTCGGCCGGACGGGTCAGGTCGAGCGCCTGGAGCTGGAGAAGACCCTGAACATGGGCGTGGGCATGATCGCGATCGTGCCGCAGGAGTCCACGGACGTGGCCCTGGCGACCCTGGCCGACCGTGGCGTGGACGCCTGGGTGGCAGGAGAGATCACGGACCGGGGCGAGCACACCACCGGCGCCGCCCTGATCGGTGACTACGCGAGCTGAGGCACGGTCGTAACCCTGCGGGCAGCACAGAACCCGGTCGGTGACCGGAGTCACCGACCGGGTGAGTGCTCAGTGCAGGGTCAAGCGCCGCGACGGTGTTGTGAGGACTGGCCGTCCTCATCCTCGTCGTCGTCCTCATAGAGGTCGGCGTACCGTGCGTACAGGTCCTCATCCTGATCATCGTCTTCGACCACCGGCTCGCCGTTAGGCGGCTGCGGATTCGAAGGCGATGCACCCAGCTCCTCGGCCAGGCGTGAGAGGTCAGTCCCACCGCTGTTGTACTTCAGCTGGCGGGCGACCTTCGTCTGCTTGGCCTTGGCCCGGCCGCGCCCCATGGCTCGACCCCCTCAACGACGGGGCTCGACGGCCCCAGAGTCTTGACACGCGTTCATGGTCCGGCACGGACTCTCCGCAGAGAGACCGTGTCCGTAGGGCTTCCACGGTACCTGAGCCCGCGCCCATACGGTACGTCGCCCGCATGACGTGCCCGCGCCCAGGACCCTCGAGGCGCCCCGTCCTCGCTGGTCAACCGCGATTTTAACCACTTATCGGCGGTCGACCCGCCGGTAGAAGTGAGAGTTCTCTCTAACTGCCCACCGACGGGTACCGGCCAAACGTACGAGACCCCTCCGGGTCAGTCCCGCATCCGCCTCCGGTTCAGCGCGCCCGGCGGGCCACGGCCGCGTCGTGCATCCGCTGCTCGGCGATCCGGTCGGCCGCCGCGGCCGGCGGAATGCCGTCTTCCTTCGCACGTGCGAATATGGCCAGCGTCGTGTCGTAGATCTTCGCCGCCTTGGCCTTGCACCGCTCGAAGTCGAAGCCGTGCAGCTCGTCGGCCACCTGGATGACACCACCGGCGTTCACCACGTAGTCCGGCGCGTAGAGGATCCCGCGGTCGGCGAGGTCCTTCTCCACACCCGGGTGGGCGAGCTGGTTGTTGGCGGCACCGCAGACCACCTCGGCGGTGAGCACGGGCACGGTGTCGTCGTTCAGGGCGCCGCCCAGCGCGCAGGGGGCGTAGATGCCCAGCCCGTCGACCCGGATCAGCTCGTCGGTGTCCTTGACGGCGATCACGTCCCGGTGCCGCTCGGTGATCCGCCGCACGGCGTCCTCGCGCACGTCCGTGACGAAGACCTCGGCGCCCTCCTTCACCAGGTGCTCCACCAGGTGGTGGCCGACCTTGCCGACACCGGCGATGCCGACCCGCTTCGCACGCAGCGTCGGGTCGCCCCACAGGTGCTGGGCGGAGGCGCGCATGCCCTGGTAGACGCCGTAGGCGGTGAGGACGGAGGAGTCACCGGCGCCGCCGGCCTCGGGGGAGCGGCCGGTCGTCCAGCGGCACTCGCGGGCCACGACGTCCATGTCGGCGACGTACGTACCGACGTCGCAGGCGGTGACGTAGCGGCCGCCGAGGGAGGCCACGAAGCGGCCGTAGGCGAGGAGCAGCTCCTCGCTCTTGATGCGCTCCGGATCGCCGATGATCACGGCCTTGCCGCCGCCGTGGTCGAGACCGGCCATGGCGTTCTTGTACGACATCCCGCGCGCGAGGTTCAGCGCGTCGGCGACGGCCTCCGCCTCGTTCGCGTACGGGTAGAAGCGCGTACCGCCGAGCGCGGGGCCCAGGGCGGTGGAGTGGAGGGCGATGACGGCCTTGAGGCCGCTCGCGCGGTCCTGGCAGAGCACGACTTGCTCATGACCCCCCTGGTCCGAGTGGAACAGGGTGTGCAGTACATCAGCAGGCGCGCCGGCTACGTCGGTCACTGTGGTGACTCCTGAGTAAGTTGCGGCGGGTGGGGCTGGGCTCCCGTATGGGTGGCGGGAGCTGTTGAGCATGAGATTAGAGCCTGGTGCGCCCATCGGAGGCACCGCGCACAGGATCCCCTCCGTGCGGAGTACAGCCGTGCGACGATTTGCATAGTCTTCCCGTGCGTTCGTGAGTGGGTTCCGCAGGTTTTCGCGACGGAGCGCGGGGGAGGGAGCAGGCGTGCCCAAGGTGTCCTCGGTGATCGTCCCCTACGCGACCTATCTGCGCGTGTACGAACCGCTGGCCGCCTTCCCCGAGCCGGAGCGCAGCCACTGGGCCCGCTACGCACGTCGTACGGACCGTCCCTCGTATCAGGACGAACTCCGCCGCGCCCTGGCCGACTTGGCGCCCACCCCGCCGGTCCCGGTGCCGGTGCACGAGAGCGAGGACGCCTTCGTGCTCGACGTCGACGGCGTCGTCTGCGTCTGCCCCTGGCGCACCCGGCTGCGCGGCTGGCTGGCCCTGGACGAGCTCTCCGAGGAGCTCCCGCAGCCCGTCCTGGACGCGGTCCTGCCGCCCTTCCTGCGGAGCCAGGCCACCCAGGACTACGAGCGCTGGCTGGCGATCAACCCGGACGCCCGGCCATGGATCCGTACGGCCACCTGGCAGGTGCCGATCAACTGGTTCGTGCTGGTCTCCGACGAGGAGCGCGAGTACGACAAGGGCGCCTCGGTCGACAGCCCGCCCGTGCTGCGCTACCGCACGCCGATGGTCCAGGCCCGGCGGCGGGTGGCCCGGGGCCTCAAGGCCCTGAAGGAGGCCATGGACGAGGGGCCGCTGATCGACGGCCTGATGGACGTCGGACGCTGGCTGGAGGAGTTCCACCCGCGCTCGCTCGTGGAACTGGACTACGGCGGTCTGGTGCACGCCGTGCCGGCCGGGGCGCTGGAGGACGACCACTCGGCGGCGGACGTGGCCGAGGGGATCGCCGCGCTGCGCCGGGGCGACGGGACGGCCGCGGGGGCGGCGTACGGGCGGCTGGTGGAGCGGTGGCGTTCCGTGCGGGATCTTCGGTCGGCCAACTGACCTCTGACCTTGTGATCCCTACGGACGGCTCGCGGTCGGTCACGAACTGACGTTTGACGAACCGCCCGATTTGAGGTTTTGTCCTCGCACCGACTTCCTGAAGCGGACTGTGCGTTTCCTGAGGCTTCGTCAACAAGGGACGTAAAACCCGATCCGGGCGTACCTCTCAAGTTGGCCAAGCGTGACGGACTACACGTACGTGGCTCTTGCGCCCCTTGCCCCTCCTCATGCCAAAATAGGACAAGGAGTCCGGGGGGCTCCTTCCGTCCCGTAGTGCTGCACTATGGGCGGAATCTCAGCATTGCACGCTTTGGGGGGTCTCGTGACTCCTGATCGCCGCTGTGACTGATCGTCACAGCGGCGTGACTGTCCGCTATGGCATGGTCCATCGGCTTCCGTCGCTGATGAACACCTGGAGGGGCAATTCCATCGGTTTGGCCGACGAGGCTGGACGGATGGTGTAGTTGTAGTGCCGAGGACAAGCCGTTCGTCCTATAACCGACTCGACTCGCGTCCGCCATTTCGGGCAACGCGGGTCAAGGTGCAGAATTTAGAGGAAAGAACCGAGAAGGTTCGGTTCTCCCGAGGAGGCCGCTCATGACCGCTCGCACCCCTGATGCCGAGCCGCTGCTGACCCCGGCTGAGGTCGCCACCATGTTCCGTGTGGACCCGAAGACGGTCACGCGGTGGGCGAAGGCCGGCAAGCTCACGTCGATCCGCACGCTCGGCGGGCATCGGCGCTACCGCGAGGCTGAGGTCCGCGCTCTGCTCGCGGGCATTCCGCAGCAGCGCAGCGAGGCCTGAACAATTGAATACCGGACAAACCGGCTGGTCCCCCACTGGCCGCGGCGTCCGGAACCCTAGCTCCAAGCGACGCGGGTCCTGCCCCAACAGGCCCCACGCCCAAGCCAGTCAGAGCTTCGCAGGCACGTAACAGGGTGCGTCGTAGATCGCGTTGGACTCCGCCGGGTCCAGCGCGATCTTTTTGTGCGCCGACCGCCTGTCTGCCGGGCCTGCTGTGAGTGGCCTTGTCGGAGTCTGGGGAGGGGTGTCGGATCTCCTGTGTGCGGCACCCCGGGGTGGGGTGCAATTGCACATATTAAATTGACCTGTTGTAGGCGAGGTGTAAGTACCGCACTTTCCAAAACTCATGCGGTGACACCCGTCACATACCGATCGGCTTGTTAGCTCTGGCGCGGGTGCGGTAGTGGAGCCTCCGGCTCCAGCACCCCGCCCTCGGACGGGTGTTGGGGCCGGCCCGGAGAGGACTCCATCACCAGGCGCAGCAGGCGGTGGCAGACCGGACAGTGACGCGTGAGGTGCCGGTACGACGACGCGGCCGACAGATGCGCGCGGAGCAGGGCCCGCGTCTCGTGCCTAGCCGATGCCGCCATACGCCACCTCCAGGAGGCCGCACAGGAACGGCCCTGGTTTCTGGGTACCGAGCGGATGAGGGGCCGTCAAGACGGCGTGGGGGAGCTCTGGAGGCTCCTACGGAGGTCAGGACACACAAAAGAGCCCGGATCCGAAGATCCGGGCTCTCTGCCCGCGGCCTTGACGCGTATGAGAAAGGGCCCGCGTCCCTTGCGGGATGCGGGCCCTGCTCACTTCACTGCGGTCCTGACGGGATTTGAACCCGCGGCCTCCACCTTGACAGGGTGGCGAGCACTCCAAACTGCTCCACAGGACCAGGTTTCGGGGCGCTATTTGTGCGTTGCGCTGCGAGAAGAGACTGTACAGGAGGGGCGGGGCCCTGCGCGAACTCACCCAACGCGCACGGGCGATTACGGGACTTCCGCGTCGATCGCCTTGACGATCCGCTTGTCGGAGACGGGGTACGCCGTGCCCAGCGCATGGGCGAAGTAGCTGACCCGGAGCTCCTCGATCATCCAGCGGATGTCCAGGACCGACGACGGGACCGGCCGCCCCTGCGGCATCTGCTCCAGCAGCCAGGCGTACTCGTCCTGCATCTCGTGGACCTTCTGCATCCGCGTCGTGTCCCGCTGGACGTTCGCCGGCATCTGCTGCAAACGCCGGTCCGCCGCCACCAGATAGCGCATCAGGTCCGGCTGGCGCCGCAGCCCCGCCTCCGTCACGAAGCCCGGCTTCACGAGGGCGTCCAGCTGCTTGCGTACGTCCTGGAGGTTCGGCAGCAGCGCGGGGCTGCGTACGCCCTTCAGACGGCGCTCACAGGCCTGCCAGGCGGCCAGGACCTGCTGCACCTGGCCCACCGTGCGGACCGTCGTGTCGACGATCTCCGCGCGGACCTTGTCGTACAGCTTCCGGTAGGACTCCTCGTCCCACGCCGGCCCGCCGAAGTCCCCGATCAGCTTGTCGGCCGCCGCCATCGCGCAGTCGTCGAACAGCCCCTGGATGGAGCCGTGCGGATTCGCCGACAGCGCCAGCTTCTGCGCGTTCGTCAGCTTCTCGGAGGCGAACTTCGCCGGGTTGACCGGGATGTTGCGCAGGATCAGGCGGCGCGTGCCCTTCCACATGGCCTGCGCCTGCTCCGCCTCCGTGTCGAAGAGACGTACGGAGACCGTGTCGCCGTCGTCGACCAGCGCCGGATACGCCTTCACCGGCTGGCCGGCCCGCCGGGTCTCGAAGACGCGGGTGAGTGTGCCGATCGTCCAGTCGGTGAGGCCCTTGCGCTCCAGGGACTCGCCGCCCTGGCGCTCCGCGGTGGCCGCCGCGGCCTGGGAGAGGGCCTTGCGGGCCTTCGGCCGCAGCTGGAGCTTCAGTGCCTCCAGGTCCTTGTCCTCCGCGAGCTTGCGACGCCGCTCGTCGACGATCCGGAACGTGACCTTGAGGTGGTCGGGGACCTTGGACCAGTCGAAGTCGTCCGCCTCGAAGGGCACGCCGACCTTGCGCCGCAGCTCGCGGGCCATCGTCGTCGTGAGGGGCTCCTGGAGCGGGACGGCGGTGTCCAGGAACGCCTGCGCGTGGTTCGGCGCGGGGACGTAGTGGCGGCGGATCGGCTTCGGCAGGGACCGGATCAGCTCCGTGACGACCTCCTCCCGCAGGCCCGGGATCTGCCAGTCGAAGCCCTCGTCCGTGACCTGGTTGAGGACCTGGAGCGGGATGTGGACGGTCACGCCGTCGGCGTCCGCGCCCGGCTCGAACTGGTACGTCACACGGAACTTGAGGTTCCCCTGACGCCAGGAGTCCGGGTAGTCCGCCTTGCTGACCTCGCCCGCCTTCTCGTTGATGAGCATCTCGCGCTCGAAGTCGAGGAAGTCGGGCTGCTCGTGCCGCTTGCGCTTCCACCAGGAGTCGAAGTGGGCGCCGGAGACGACGTGTTCGGGGATCTTCTGGTCGTAGAAGTCGAACAGCGTCTCGTCGTCGACGAGGATGTCCCGGCGCCGGGCCCGGTGCTCCAGCTCCTCGACCTCGGTGAGGAGGCGGCGGTTGTCCGAGAAGAACTTGTGGTGTGTGCGCCAGTCGCCCTCGACGAGCGCGTTCCGGATGAACAGCTCGCGGCTGGCCTCCGGGTCGATCCGGCCGTAGTTGACCTTCCGCTGCGCCACGATCGGAACGCCGTACAGCGTGACCTTCTCGTACGCCATCACCGCTGCCTGGTCCTTCTCCCAGTGCGGTTCGCTGTACGTGCGCTTGACGAGGTGGGCGGCGAGGGGCTCGACCCACTCGGGCTCGATCTTCGCGTTGACGCGGGCCCAGAGGCGGGAGGTCTCGACGAGTTCGGCCGACATCACGAAGCGCGGGGGCTTCTTGAAGAGGGCCGAGCCGGGGAAGACCGCGAACTTGGCGTTGCGGGCGCCCAGGTATTCGTTCTTCCCCGTGCTTCGCCCGCCCTCGCCGCCGGCCTCCTTCACGTCCTTCATGCCGACGTGGGAGAGCAGGCCCGCGAGGAGGGAGACATGGATGCGGTCGTCCGGGGCGTCGTCCTCGTTGAGGTGGATGCCCATCTGCTTCGCGACCGTGCGCAACTGGCTGTAGATGTCCTGCCATTCGCGGATGCGAAGGAAGTTGAGGTACTCCTGCTTGCACATCCGGCGGAAGGAGGACGAGCCCCGCTCCTTCTGCTGCTCGCGGACGTAGCGCCAGAGGTTGAGAAAGGCCAGGAAGTCGCTGGTCTCGTCCTTGAAACGGGCGTGCTGCTGGTCGGCCTGCGCCTGTTTGTCGGACGGGCGCTCGCGCGGATCCTGGATGGACAGCGCGGCGGCTATGACCATGACCTCGCGGACACAGCCGTTCCGGTCGGCCTCCAGCACCATCCGGGCCAGCCGCGGGTCGACCGGCAGCTGGGCGAGCTTGCGTCCGGTCTGCGTGAGCCGCTTGCGGAGGTCCTTCTGGGCCGGGTCGAAGGCACCGAGCTCCTGGAGGAGCTGTACGCCGTCGCGGATGTTGCGGTGGTCCGGCGGGTCGATGAAGGGGAACTTCTCGATGTCGCCGAGGCCGGCCGCGGTCATCTGCAGGATGACGGAGGCGAGGTTCGTACGGAGGATCTCCGCGTCCGTGAACTCCGGGCGGGCGTCGAAGTCGTCCTCGCCGTAGAGGCGGATGCAGATGCCGTCGGACGTACGGCCGCAGCGGCCCTTGCGCTGGTTGGCGCTGGCCTGGGAGACCGGCTCGATGGGCAGGCGCTGGACCTTGGTGCGGTGGCTGTAGCGGGAGATCCGAGCGAAGCCCGGGTCGATGACGTACTTGATGCCCGGGACGGTGAGGGAGGTCTCGGCGACGTTGGTCGCCAGCACGATCCTGCGCCCGGTGTGCGGCTGGAAGACACGGTGCTGCTCGGCGTGCGACAGCCGGGCGTAGAGGGGCAGGATCTCGGTGAATCTGTACTGCTTCTTCGTGAGCGCGTCGGCCGTGTCCCGGATCTCCCGCTCGCCGGAGAGGAAGACGAGGATGTCGCCCTTGCCCTCCTTCTGGAGCTCCTCCACGGCGTCGGTGATCGCGGTGATCTGGTCGCGGTCGGCGTCGTCGGAGTCCTCTTCGAGGAGAGGCCGGTAGCGCACCTCCACGGGGTACGTACGGCCGCTGACCTCGACGATCGGGGCGTCGCCGAAGTGCCGGGAGAAGCGCTCGGGGTCGATGGTGGCCGAGGTGATGACGACCTTGAGGTCGGGGCGCTTCGGCAGCAGCTGGGCGAGGTAGCCCAGCAGGAAGTCGATGTTGAGGGACCGCTCGTGGGCCTCGTCGATGATGATCGTGTCGTAGGCGCGCAGCTCGCGGTCGGTCTGGATCTCGGCGAGCAGGATGCCGTCCGTCATCAGCTTGACGAAGGTGGCCTCGGGGTCGACCTGGTCGGTGAAGCGGACCTTCCAGCCGACGGCCTCGCCGAGCGGAGTGTCCAGCTCCTCCGCCACGCGCTCGGCGACGGTGCGGGCGGCGATACGACGGGGCTGGGTGTGCCCGATCATGCCGCGGACGCCCCGCCCGAGCTCCATGCAGATCTTCGGGATCTGCGTGGTCTTCCCGGAACCTGTCTCACCGGCGACGATCACGACCTGGTGGTCGCGGATGGCGTCGGCGATCGCGTCCTTCTTCTGGCTGACCGGCAGCTGCTCGGGGTACGTGACCTCGGGCACGCGGGCGCGCCGCCCGGCCATGCGCTCCTCGGCCTTGGCGACCTCCGCCTCGATCTCGGCGAGCACGGCGGCCTGGGCCTCCGGCTTACGGATCTTGCGCGCACCTTCGAGCCTGCGGCCGAGCCGGTGCGCGTCGCGCAGGGACAGCTCGGTCAGGCGGGGGGCGAGGGCGCCGAGGGCGGGGGCGGGGTGCGTAGACATACGGGATCCAGGATCTCATCCCCGGGAAATCCGTGGCGAACGGTTTTGTCCCGGAGCCGCGGTGGGAGGACGGCCGGCCCTCGTGTCCGGCACGGAGTGAGGTTTGACCGTTTCTCGTTCGGGCGGGGATTGCATGGCGGTGAGGCCGTACGGCAGTCGCTCACGATGGGAGGGCCTCCCGTCCCATGTCCAAAGCCACCGAAGTCCTGATCGTGGGTGCCGGTCCCACCGGTCTGATGCTCGCCGGAGACCTTGCCGCGGCGGGCGTCTCCGTCACCGTGCTCGAGCGTCGGACCGAGAGGTCGCAGCTGACCCGCGCCTTCGCGGTCCATGCCCGGACGCTCGAACTGCTGGACGCCCGGGGTGTGGCCGACGAACTCGTCGCCGGCGGTGTCCAGATCGGCAAGCTCCAGATGATCGGGGATGCCCAGCTCGATCTGCGGCGGCTGCCGAGCCGATTCCCCTACATGCTGCTGACCCCTCAGTACGCGACCGAGGCGGTGCTGGCGAAACGTGCCGAGGCGCTCGGGGCCGAGGTGGTGACCGGCGCGGAGGTCACCGGGGTCGAGCAGGACGCCGACGGTGTGAGCGTGACCGTGCGCCGGTCCGACGGCACATCGGGGGCACGGCGGGCCGCTTACCTGGTCGGCGCGGACGGCATGAACAGTGTGGTGCGCCGGGCGCTGGGATTCCCGTTCCCCGGCCGGGCCGCCCTGCGCTCGGTGATGCTCGCCGACGTCCGGCTGACCGTGCCGCAGTCCATGCCGGTGGCGAACGCGGTCCGGGAGGGGATCGCCTTCGTCTCCCCGCTGGGCGACGGCTGGCACCGGGTGGTCGCCTGGGACCGCGACAGGCAGCTGCCGGTCGAGGCGCCTCTCGACCTGGAGGAGGTGCGGACGATCACCCGCAAGGCCCTCGGCACCGACTTCGGCATGCACGACCCACGCTGGCTGTCCCGTTTCCAGACCGACGAGCGCCAGGTGCCGCGGTACCGGCTCGGGCGGGTGCTGCTCGCGGGCGATGCCGCGCATGTGCACTCTCCGGCGGGCGGTCAGGGCATGAACACCGGTCTCCAGGACGCCGCCAATCTCGCCTGGCGGCTGGCGGCGGTGGTACGCGGGTGGGCGCCGGAGGGGCTGCTCGACGGGTATCAGGCCGAGCGGCATCCGATCGGTCGGGAAGTGATCCGGGACAGCGGCAGGATGATGCGCCTGGCGCTGATCCATTCGCCCGTGCTGAGCACCGCCATGAACCTGCTCTCGCGCGTCGCCGCCGCCGTCCCTCCGGTGGCCGACCGCCTGGTGGCCAAGGCGACGGGCATCGCCATCTCCTACCCGGCACCCTCCGGCACCCACCCCCGCACCGGCCACCGGGCTCCCGACCTGGAACTCGCCCCGAGCACCGGACCCGCCACCGGCTCCAGCTCCGCGACGCGGCTGTACGAGGCCCTGCGCGCCTGCCGTTTCGTGCTCGTCAGCCGGTTTCCCGAGGTGACGGGCTGGGAGGACCGGACGATCACCGTCACCCCGGCCGCCGGCGCGAAGGCCCCGGCCGTGCTGCTGGTCCGCCCGGACGGCTATATCGCCTGGGCCGCGGACGACCACGACCACAATGCGCTGCTGACTGCCCTGACTACCTGGGTCGGCCCTCGACAGGACGTGCCGTCGACATGAGCCACGACACGACTGAGCCCCTCTCCGGCGATGCTGGAGAGGGGCTCATGCCCTGAACGGGCTGCGGTGGCTGGGGCCGGGGTCGAACCGGCGACCTTCCGCTTTTCAGGCCGTGTCCTGGCGGGTGAGGGCCCGATCGTGCTGGGCGCCGGTGACCTTGACGAGCCGTGGTTGTGCGCTGCTGTTGGCGTACGGGTTGGCGTACACCACGGGCCGCCCACCTGGGGCTAGGCCGTTCCCTTCGGATCATCTGATCCGTAGGCGGGTGCGACTGCTCGTCTCACTCCGGTAGCTCTGCCCATCGACCAGGTGATGCCCAAGAACGATGCTACGCATGATCCGCGACCGTCAGTAGATGTACGCGGGCGTTGATGTCACCTGCTGATGTCATCAGCACTCGGACCCAAAGGATGAGAAGGCAGGCGGCATCAGCCCGACACCCTAGGACCTACCGATGATCAACGCCCACACAGCCAACACGAGCACCACGACGGCAGGAGACTCCTGCGTCTGAAGCCATGCCAGCAGTGTTGTCAGGCTGACCAGAACTTCAAGGTCTCCATGAAAACGAGGACCCTGAGGAAACGTAGAGGCTGACACTGCGTCACTCCCTAGGATGGTGTTGAGGCCCGAAGCCCTTCGTCAACAACTCTGGTCGCAGCTAGGGGTGTTGCCGCTACTGGAACGCGTTGCCAGCTGTTGGCAACGCCCACGCCTTGAGAGGTGCGACTTGTCAAAGGGTTCGTCCGCGCTTCAGCCAATAGGGGATGACGTCCCCCCGGAGGCCGCGAAGCTTGCGGAAAGACTTCGCGAAGTTTTCGCAGCTCTGAATATTTCGGTGCGTAGATACGCGGTACGCATTCATCGAAACCCAGGGGCCGTTTCGCGATACCTGAACGGCTCACGAGTACCACCGTGGGACTTCGTCACTGAGCTTTTCACAGAGGTTACTAAGGCGCGGAAGGCACCGCTACAGAAGGAGGTCATTGACCACATTAAAATCGCCCACCGGCAAGCCTTGGCGTCCAGTAATAAGAAACTTCACGAGGTGCAACAGCTGCAAGATCAGCTTGAGTATGCGGACCTGCGTGCTCAGCAGGCAACTATCCGTGAACAGGTTCTGATGGAAGGTCTGCAACTACGAGAGCAGCGAATTGCCCAACTTGAAATAAAACAACTTGAACTCACCACTCGATGGGAAAATGAGACACGGCAAAGAGAAGTCCTGGCTAGAGAATTGTCTTTAACGGAGGATTCCTATACGGAAGAACTCGAACGACTCAAGGCCGAAGTAGAACAGTTGCGGTCAGATTTACAGCGAGCTAACGAGGAGAGCCAACAGGCAGAGGCGCGATGCCAGCTGTTGGAAGAACGTCTGAGTGAGGCAGAAGAACGAGCTCAGGCGGGTCAGGAAGCACGCGAGGCCAGTGAGCTAGAAGCTGCGAATCGCGCAGCCGCAGAAGCGCGAGCTGTCGCGGACGACTTGCGACAACAGCTGGAAGCCTTGCAGGTCAGCCGAGATTCACAGCAATACGATCCAGCCCAAGCGGCAGCGGAAGCGAATGAGAGGGATCGCCAAGTAAAGGAGGAGAGGAGGAGGTATATCCTCGAGACCGAACCTGAAGACATGGCGCGAGAAATGATGCGGCTACACGCAAGGGAAGGGGACCTCGGCGCATACGAGATGGGCATGACGATCGGCCGGTGGACGCCGGGCGAATCCGTACAGGAACTGTGCACCATCCTGTGGGAAAAAAACTATAGAGAATTGGCGGTAGATATTGCAGGTTACGTTTCCGAGAGAGAGGATCTTGAGTCCCTGGCAGATTTTCTAGTCCTGGTTGGCGGCCAAGATGTTGGCCGGATGGCCAACAGCTTCGTAGGCAGGGCCCTTTCTAGAGTCGCCTGGTTCCGAAACTCTGAGGATATTCCTACCTTCGTGAGCATTCTAAAGGAAAGGGGTTGGGTTGCTTGGGCATCGCAAATTGAAGAGGAATGCGCTTCTAGGCGTGACGCCGACAAGCTCGCGGAACTAATTTCCGTTATGAGTATTGAAGACAGGGCCTCAATGCTCACCAGTGTTGCTGAAAATCGTTCGACGCCCGACATTCCTGCACTGCTAAGTCAAATGAGTTCTATTGACCTAGTAGAGGAAGTTCAGTCAATCCTGAATCAGATCCAGGAGATCCGACCCACCGACCACCCCTTTATTTTGGAAGCTTGGGATTTGGCGAATCAATAGAGTGCAGCGATTTCAGGCGGCTAATGGGCCCTTGACCTGGGGTGTGACAGATTCATGACTGGTGTTGAGGCGACCCTCAGCGGAGTGATCACGCTCGCGCTCTACTGGTTGCATCACTGTCGCTGAGCCGCCCTTCGGTGCCGTCCCTACGGGCGCGGCACCGTTCAGGACAGCGTGCACAGCGCGTCTCAGTGTGTGTCGGTTTTGGCTTCGAGTGCCGCGATTACGGCCGCAGGATCGCCGTCGTACTTGAGGTGCGGTTCATCCGACTCGGGCGGGACGAAGCGCGTGCGGTACCGCTGAAGGTCACTCTCGGCGAAGTAGATCGCGTTGGGATCGTGGGCGTGGTCCTCGTTGCGCTTGCTGATCCGTGCCCAGAGTTCATCGTGGCTTGCTGCGAGATACACAAGCACCGGCGTGGCGCCGGCGTCAGTCGCGATGGCTCGCCACCGGGCACGGTCGTTCTGGGTCCAGAAGCCATGGTCAACCACGACGTCGTGCCCTGCCTGGAGGTGATCCCGAAGTTCAACGGCGACATCATCGAGGACCGGACGCTCAAGGGTGGGAAAGATGCCCCGCGGGAAGTCCACCCCGTACACACCATGGCGGCGAAACATCTCCTCGTCCGGGCACAGCCGCACGAACCCACGTGCAGTGAGAGCGCGGGCAAGCGTGGTCTTGCCGGAGCCGGGCAGGCCGGCCATCAGGACACAGAACGGCGGGCGTGGCGGCATCGATCTCGTGAGGGTCTGGGAGATGGCGGACATCTCGGCTTCGGCTTCGGATGTGAGCTGGCCACTACGGCGAGCGGCTAGCAGAGTACCCAAGCGACTTTCGAGCACGCTCAAGAGCGTGTCGTCGTCGACCGTCACTGGAAGACCTCCGATTCCGTCCGCCAGGTACGCCCAGGAGCGCCGAGGTCGACGCCGTACTCCACGATGCCACCCTCGCTGTCGATGAACTTTGCTGTCATCACGACCACCGGTTCTGCGGGTGGGTTCGTCGGATCCAGTTCCAGGAGTTGCGCGTCCTCTGCTGTCAGTAGCCGTGCTGAGGCGGAGTCGACCCGATGACTAATCGGGCGGCCGGTCGCCTTAGCGATGAGTTGGAGCGAGGTTCCCCCGGTCAACCGCTCGCTCGTCGCCAACTGAGGGATGAGCTTTCCGTACTGAGCAGGGATCCACGACGTGCTGTGCGCCACGATGCCGTGTCGGTCCCTGTACACCCGGCGCCGGCGGATGACCTCGGAACCGGGCTGGATTTCCAGGGCTGAAGCCACGTCTGCCGGTGCAGGCACCACGGCGGCCTGGTGCGAGTCGGACCGCTCGCCTGACCCCCAACTCGATCCGGTACGGCGGCCCCGGTCCTGACGCTGGGACCCCGAAGACATCGGGCCGGGGCGGTCCAAGACTTCCGTTCCGATCCCATGAATCCCTCTCACAAGGCCGTCGTTGCGCAGCTTCCGCAACGCCTTCTCGGCCGTCGCGGTGCTCACACTCCACTCTTCCGAGAGGTTCTTGATGCTCGGCAGAAGTGATCCCGGCTGTAGCTGACCCGACGCGATCAGGCCCGCGTAGTGGGCGGCAATCCGCGCGTACGGCGCTCGATTGTCGGCCTGACCAGCCATTTCGTCAGCTCCTTCGTCGTAGTGCCCTTAGGTTCCCTAGCTTACCGCTTGACACCGCAGGGAACCCTAGGGAACCTTAGGGATGTGCCCGCCGGTCAGAACGGCAGATCGGAGGGTGTGGACCTCGATGCGGCCTTTTTCAGGGCTTGTTCGAGGTCAAGGGGCCCGGGACAGAGCGGGCCGAGGGCGCCCCCGACCCTGGGCATTCGGGAGGGCTTAGACCGAAAGGTCATGTCTCCATACGCCTGAAACGGGAGCTCGTGTTCCCAGAGGAGACATTCGCTTGGCCAGACCACCGCAGCACTTCTGAGCTGCGGCCGGTTGCCTCCGCTGCTCGTCCCGTACGAGCAGCGCTGAGGGGAGCCGGACGATCCGACTTCAACGGCGCGAGCCCCCGGAGGTGCAACTCCGGGGGCTCTGTTCGGGCCGTTTCACCTGCTAGGGAGACCACGACCCATGGACCACATCGTTACTGTTCAGGACGCTGTTACCGCATTCGCCGACTTCATGGAGCCGACGGACGCTGAGCTGGACGCGATCGAGCAGGAGATGCCCGTCATCCTGGCGGACGTTGACCTGCTCGACGCGCAGATCATCACCTTGGACCGCACGCAGACCGAGCTGGACGCCCGTCGCATCCGCCGGGCCCGTCGCCGGGCGCTGGCCGCCCGGGTCGCGCTGGTCAACCGCGCGGCTGGCGCGAGCCTGCCGGGGGGCGCCGCATGAGCGCCACCGAACGCACCCTGGCCGTCGCGCACGCCGAGGTGAAGGCGGAGATCACGCGGACCGACACGAAGACCGGTCTGCTGCTGGCGTTCGTCGGCGCGGTCCTGGCCGGCGCGTGGACGGTCGCCCGTGACCTGCCGCTGAATCTGCCCGCCTACCTCGTGGGCGGGGCCGGCATCGCGCTGCTGGTCGCGGCGGCTGGGCTCCTGCTGCGCTCGACCCGGCCGAACCTTCGCGGCCGACATGGTTTCCCGCTGTGGGCCACGCTCACCGCCGAGGAGATCACCGCCGCCGTGGAGCGGGACCTGGCCGCTGACATCGCCGGACTGTCCCGGCTCGCGGTCGCCAAGTTCACGACGCTGCGCCGCGCCGTCGACCTGACCTGTGCCGGTGGAGCACTGCTCATCCTGGCCGCCCTGCTCACGGTGGGGGGTGCAGCATGAGTCTTCACCGCAAGGGCCGCACCGCCCTCGTGCTCGCGCTGGTCGTCGTGGTCGCGATGGCCTTCCGGGTGTCCTGGAACGCTCTGCGCGACATCGCGGGCGCCATCGGCGCCGACGAGACGGCCGCGACGCTGTACCCGTTCGTCGTCGACGGCCTCATGGCCCTGGCCTTGATCGCGACGCTCGTGCTCGCCGGACAGGATCGGACGTTCGCACTGCGGGTGCTGGCTGGCTACACCGTCGCCTCCCTCGTGCTGAACTACGTGCACGGGCTGGTCCCGGAGCTGCACGGCCAGACGGTCGACTTGGGCCGAGTCGCGGATTGGGACGCGGCGAACTGGGCGCTCGTGCTGCTCGCTACGTCGCTGCCGGTCGGATCGATCTACTTCGGTTCCGACCTCGTGGCGAAGGTGCTGCACCACCGCCCCACCTCGATCACGACCCCGACCGCGAATGCGGAGGAATCGACCAATACCGAGAGGAATCGGTCTAGTCCTGACCTCGTGGTATCGACCCCGGCGCCGATCACGCCGAACGTCACGGCGCTGCCCCGAGCGGTGGCCGTCGGCTTCCTGAAGTCGAAGATCCCGGCCAAGCCGGTCGGGGCCATCGAGCAGCCGACCGTGCCCCTGATCGAGCGGCGTGCGGTGGCTGCCGAGTCGACCAGCCCGCGCCGGGCGACGGGCCGCGTGCCCGAGGTCGCCCGCACCCCGCGTCCGAAGCGCACTTCGGATGAGCTGCTCGACGAGGCGCGGAAGGTGACGGCGGATTGGCCGGACACGAGGCTGACGGCCGAGGGCATCCGCCGGGAGGTCCGCACCTCCCCGGCGAACGCCCGGACCCTGCGCGACACCCTGCGTGCCGAACGTGGCCTTCAGGTCGCCTGATGGCTGCTTTGCCCGTCTACCGGTGGCGGCTCGCCCCGGACGGCTACGCCACCCGCCGCCAACTGCGCGCCCTCGGACTCCGCCCCGGCGGTCAGGACGTCGCCGCTCAGTTGGAGCGACCCCGGCGCCGTCGGGGCCCGCTGGTCGCCTACCTCTACCGCATCGACCGCGCCAAGCCGGTGCGCGCGATGACCCCGGCCCGGTGGGCGGCCCTGGCCAAGGCCAACGCTGCCCGCCGCACCTGCCCCGCCTGCCGCCGTGACGCCGGATACGTCATCCCGCCGTCGCTCGGCATGTGCTCTGCCTGCGCTTTCCCCGACAACGCCCCGGAGGGTGCGCCATGGAACAGCTCCCCGCACACCGCCCGCTGACCGTCGTGCAGCTCCCCGACGGCCAGCACGTCTACGCCGATCCCGCCTCCCTGCCCGCCCAGCAGCCTTCCGGGCCGCAGGTGGTGCACATCCACCAGGCGCCGCCGGACCGTACGGTGCAGCGCGTCGCGCTCGGCTCCGGGGTCGGGGCCGGTGCGGTCGCGGCCGGCGTCTACTTCGGCCCGCTGCTCGTCGGCGCCCTGGCCGCCATCGCCGCGAACCTGGCGATGCTCGCGTTCATCGCGCTCGTGCTCGGCTGGGCCGTCGTCACCGTCGTTCGCGCCGTCGGCGACAGCGGCAAGGGCACCGGCAAGCGCGGCCGGAAGGGCCGCTGAACCACCCCAAGGCCGTAGGCGGCCCGCAGGGCGCCTGAAGGGCCTTCCGGATGGGGTTTGACCCCCGGAAGGCCGTCCGGCCGCCACAACCCCCGTAGCGACGCACGGTGACGGAAGTTTCCGTCCTCGCGCGCACACGCGTAGGGGCCGCCTCGGAAACCAGGAAACCGGAAACACGCTCACTCCGCGTAACCCGCGCGTGTGGTGACGGGCCGTCGCAGGGCCCGTCACCACCGACCCACATCCCAGAGAAGAGGACACCCGTGAGTCACGGACAAGTCTGGCGCACCCACCGCCAGTACGCAGCCACCGCCGCCCGCTGGACCGCCGATCGCTGGCGCAAGGAAGCCGAACGCCGCCGCGCCCTGCGCGCCGACCGCAAGCCCCTCGTGCGCGATGCTCGCCGTGCGCTCGCCACCGCGCGCGCCATCGACCCCGAGGGCGTCACCCCCATCCGCCACCGCGCGGAGCGGGAGTTGCGCACGGCCAAACGGCGAGTCCCGGACTCCATGTGGCTGTTCGCCACCAAGACCGCCGCCGCGCTCGGCGTCGCCGGATACGTGTGGCTGCCCCAGGTCTCTGCCCGCGCATGGGTGTGGTCGGCCGTCGCCGTCGTCGCGGCCGTCACCGCTCTGTCGGTGTGGATCGCGGTGCGCGAGCGCGACACCAGCGGCCTGAAGCCCACTGCTGAAGAGTCGGCGCTGCTGAAGCGCCTTCAGCCGCAGCACTGGAAGGAGCACGCCGAACAGCGCGGCCTCGCCGGGACGCTGACCGGCCGTCCGAAGCTGACCGAGGCGGGCATCGTGTGTGCCGTTCGTCTGGACGGCACTTGGACGGCGACCAAGCTGCGCTCGGCCGAGGACCACGTTCGTGCCCTGCTCGGGGCTCGCACGAGCCTGCGCATGCAGATCAAGGCGGGCAAGCAAGGCGGCTGGGCCGAACTGATCCTGCGTACCCGTAGCGCGGCCGACGGCGACGACCTCAAGTGGACGCCCGAGCGGCGCTCCCTCGGCATCGACACCGTCACCGGCGAGCAGGTCACCGTGCCGCTCGGCGAACGACTGCTCATCGCCGGACGGTCCGGCGCTGGTAAGTCGGTGGCCTCCCGGCCGCTGCTCTTCGACGCGTCCGAGGGCGCCACGAACGCGCTCGTCATCATCGACCTCAAGCGCGTGGAAGGCCGCCTGTGGGACCACCGCGCCCGCGTCGCCTCCACCCCGCACGAGGTCATCGACGTGACCGACGAGCTGGAGACGGAGATGCTGGAACGGCTCAGCATCCTGCCCAAGGGCCAGGACACCTGGACCCCCACCGCCGACCGGCCGCGCATCACGGTCGTCGTCGACGAGGGCGCCGAGGTCATGACCGCCGCTGACAAGGTCCCCTACGAGACCGAGACCAGCGACGGCAAGACCCGCACCGCCAACCGCTCCGCACTCCCGGCCCTGGAGTCCATCGCCCGCATGGGCCGCGCCGCGTGCATCGACCTGTGGTGGATGACCCAGAAGCCCACCATCGGCGACGGCATCCCCAAGCAGATCGCCCCGCAGATCGGCGTCTCCATCTGCCTCGCCGTGCGCACGCCGGCCGAAGCCCGCGTAGTGCTCGGCGAGGACGCCCAGGCCAAGGGATGGAACGCCGACGAACTCCCCGTCCCTGGCGTGGCGCTGATCCGCGACGGCAAGCGCAAGCCCGATCCGGTCAACGTCCGCTACATGGACAAGAGCGTGGTCATCGCCCTGCCCGACCGCACCCCGTGGTCCCGCACCGCCGCGCCGACGGTGGAAGCCGCGGGCGCCCCCACGCTCACCCTCGTCAAGAACACCGCGACCGACGAGGCACCGGCCACGGACAGCGCCACCGCCCGCGTGCTCAAGGCGATCGAGACCGCCGATGAGCCCGTCCGGCAGAAGGACCTGGTGACGCTCACTGGGCTGTCCAAGGGCGCCGTGTCCAAGGCCGTCAAGGCTCTCACCACCGGCGGCACCGTCGTCCGCACCCTGGACGGCTGCTTGACCGCCACGCGCGGCGACGAGTCCGCCGCCGCCTGACCACCCGCACAACGACGACGGCGGCCCCCATCCGACCAAGAACCGGGGCCGCCGCCTTCCACCAGCCCTTCAACGGACCTGTGGAGGTCTCCCAGCATGACGCAACCCGTGCATATCCGGCGAGCCACCGGCTCGCCGCCGACGATCGCGAGCGTCGACCTGGAGTGTCTGCCGCTGCTCGCGTCCGCCCTCGTGGCGGCCGAACGCGGCTGGCCGGTCATCCCGCTCCATCCCGGCAGCAAGCGCCCGGCCGGGCACGCCGAACGCGCCTGCCCCAGCACAGGACGCTGCACCAACGGACACCGCACCCCGGAGGAACGAGCCACCACCGACCCCGACCTGATCCACGCCGCGTGGGCGCACCGGCCGTACAACGTCGGGATCGCGACCGGCCCGGCCGGGCTGCTCGTCATCGACCTCGACCCGGTCAAGGCAGAAGAGCCAGAAGGAGCGCCTGACGGCGCCACTTCGTTGCAAGCGCTCTGCGAGCGCGCCGGGCAGGTCCTCCCGGACACCTACCGGGTGCGGACCGCGCGCGGTGAACACCTCTATTTCACCGCCCCGCCCGGGGTGCGGTTGAAGTGCAGCGTGGACCGTCTCGGACCGCACATCGACACCCGCGCCTGGGGCGGCTACGTCGTCGCCCCCGGCAGCACCACCCCTGACGGCGCCTACGAGGTCGCCCACGACGCGCCCGTAGCCGAACTGCCCACCTGGCTCGCCGCGTTGCTCACGGAGCCGGACAGGCCCGCCCCGGTGGCGGTACGGGTACATGACGGCACCCTCGCCGCCCGGACCGCCCTGGAACGCGAGTGCGCCGTCGTCGCTGCCACGTCCGAGGGCGGGCCGAACGGCCGCAACAACACCCTGCACCGCAGCGCCTGCAAGGTGGCGCGGTTCGTGGCGTGGGGCGACATCCCCCGGCACGTGGTGGAGCAGGCAATCCAGGGGGCGGGGGAGGCTACCGGCCTGCCGCCGGCCGAGTGCCGCACCACCATCCGCAGCGCCATGGACTGGGTCATCGCCCACGCCACCCCACGGGAGGCGGCATGACGGCGCCTACTCCCCCCGCCCTGGATTGCCCCACCAACACTCCGCACCGGCCGCACGCCGCTCCACAGCCTGTGGACGCTGCGGCCGTGGGCGAGCCGAAAGGCGCCGCCCGCAAGGGCGACCGAACTGCTTGTAGTCCTGACCCGCACGGCGACGACGGCCGCCGCCTCATCGCGTGGCTGCACATCGTCGCCCCGCGCGGCGCGGTGCCCACCGCCACCTCGAAATGCGCGTGCGGACGCGACCGTTCGGCCGTCGGCAAGCCGCGCGTGCTCGCCCTGATCGACGACCACACCGCCCACCGCACCGTGTGCCCCCTGCGCAACCCCCAGGAAGGAAGGGCCGCCGCATGACCAGCCCCATCGACGGCGCCGCGCTGCTCGACGAGGTGGAAGCCTTCCACCGCCGCTTCAATGTCTTCCCCACCGAAGCCGCATACGTCGCAGTCGCGCTGTGGGACGCGCACGCCCACCTGCTCGACTGCTTCGACTCCACCCCCCGAATCGCCTTCCTGTCCCCGGAACCGGGGTCGGGCAAGACTCGGGCACTGGAGATCGTGGAAACGCTCGTGCCGCAGCCCATGACCGCCGTCAACGCGTCCGCCGCCGCCCTGTTCCGGTCCGTCTCCGCAGGCAACGCCAAGCCGACGATCCTGTTCGACGAGATCGACACCGTCTTCGGCCCCAAGGCGGGGGACAACGAGGAGTTGCGCGGGTTCCTCAACGCCGGACATCGCCGCACCGGGGTCACCTACCGGTGTATCGGCGACGGTGGGAACCAGACCGTTCAGGCCTTCCCGTCGTACTGCGGGGTCGCGGTCGCCGGACTCGGCAACCTCCCTGACACGATCATGAGTCGCTCCGTCATCATCCGCATGCGCCGCCGGGCGAGGAACGAGAAGGTGGAGCCCTTCCGGGCCCGCATCCACGAGGCGGAAGGCCACAAGCTTCGTGACCAGCTCGCCAAGTGGGCAGAGCAGGCACGCAAGGTCGTCATGGGGGCGTGGCCGGACATGCCGGATGGGGTGGCCGACCGCCCGGCGGATGTGTGGGAACCGCTGCTCGCCATCGCCGACGCGGCCGGTGGTGACTGGCCTGAGCGAGCACGTGCGGCATGCGTGACGCTGGTGACCGCCTCCAAGGCCAACGACAAAGGCAGTCTCGGTGTCCGCCTGCTGACCGACCTACGCGATCACGTCATGGTCGGCATCGACCGCCTGCCCACCGTCGCCATCCTCGACCGGCTCAACGCCCTCGACGACGCCCCCTGGGCCGACCTGCACGGCAAGCCCCTCGACAACCGGCGCCTGTCGCGGATGCTCGCCGAGTACATGACGGCCGACAACGAGCCCATCGCTTCCCGCAACATCAAGACCGCCGGAAGCGTCCTCAAGGGCTACTACACCGCCGATCTCGCCGACGCGTGGGCCCGCTACTGCCCCCCACCCCCGGAAAGTCCGCTACCTCCGCTACCGGGCACTGAAAACGCGGCCTGACCAGCACTAACGCGGTAGCGGCAACCGGCAAAGGTTGCCGCTACCCATCCGCTACCGCTACCCCTTCCCGCTACCTCGAACAGGCCCCTGACCTGCGCGGTAGCGGCGGTAGCGGAAGTAGCGGCCCTCAGAGAGACCCCCCGACGGACTGCCCCGGAGGAGTCACCGCATGCGCACCGCCCTGCCCACCACCCACCAGGCGCTGACGGTTCCTGAGGTCATGACAGCTCTCCGCCTGAGCCGCTTCAAGGTCTACGACCTGATTCGCTCCAAGCAACTCCCGAGCTTCACCGTCGGCCGGGCCCGCCGGGTCCCTGCTGACGCGGTCCAAGCCTTCATGCAAAACCGACTGGAGGAGGCCGCCTGATGGCCAAGCGCGCCAACGGCGAGGGCAGCATCACCATCCGCAAGGACGGCACGTACCACGGCCGCGTGTACGTGACCACGACCAGCGGCATCCGCAAGCGCGTCTCGGTCTACGGCAAGACCCGTGACGAGGTGCGCCAGAAGATCACCGAACTCCAGGCGCAGGAGAACCAGGGCATCCCGGTTCCCGACACGAACATGAACCTGGAGGACTACCTGAGCTACTGGCTCGCGACCGTGGTGAAGGTCCACCGCCGCCCCAAGACCTACCAGGGCTACGAGAGCGTGGCTCGTGTCCACCTGATCCCCGGGCTCGGCCGCAGGAAGATCCGTACCCTGCGGGCCGCCGAGGTTCGGACGTGGATGGCCCGCGTTGCCTCCGAGTGCCAGTGCTGCAAGCACGGCTGGGACAAGGAACGGCCCGAGCGGCAGTGCTGCGCGGCGGGGGAGTGCTGCAAGGCCATGCTGTCGCGCCGCATGGTTCAGTCCATTCACGCCGTACTCCGCAACGCGCTCCAGAACGCCGTACGAGAGGAACTGATCGTCCGGAACGTCGCTCAGCTCGTGCAGGTCCCCACGCCCTCGTACGACACCGGCAAGGGGCTCAGCGTCGCCGACGCCAGGTTGCTCATCCGGGAGTCGGCTGAAGACCGGTTGCACGCGCTGTACGTGCTCGCCCTGGTACTGGGGATGCGGCGGGGCGAGCTGCTGGGGCTGCGTTGGGACGCGGTCGACCTCGACCGGGAAACGCTGATCGTAGAGCGGGCTCTGCAGCGCGTCGGTGGTGAGCTGAGGCTGGTCAAGCCCAAGACTCTCGCCTCAGTCCGTACCGTCCCCCTGCCTCCGGTCGTCGTGAAGGCGCTCACCGAACACCGCGAGCGGCAGGCGCAGGAGCGGGCCGCCGCCGGCATCGAGTGGAAGGAACACGGGCTGATCTTCACGTCCCGAATCGGCACCCCTCTTGAGCCGGACAACCTGCGGCGGAGCTGGCACCCGTTGCGCTCCCGGCTGGGCCTGGAGATCAGGTTTCATGACCTGCGTCACTCCGCTGTCTCTCTGCTACTCGACCTGGGGGTGCCGCCTCATGTGGTCCGGCAGATCGTCGGCCACAGCGACATCGGGGTGACCATGAGGGTCTACGCGCACGCGTCGATCGACGAGCAACGAAAGGCTCTGAGGAGGCTTTCTGGCGAATTGACCTGAAGGCCGCTACGGCCTGGGCTGAGACCCCCCTGCCGTCGTCTCAGCCCAGGAGTGGTTAAGGCTCCGTTGGCTCTTGTTCTGTTGAAGTGCCGGTGCCTTGAGAAGCGCGACGTTCGGTTTGCATTTGACACCAAGCTCCGAGCGACATCTTCCCGATGGCGCAGAGTATTAGTGCAATTGCTGGAGCGAGGAAGACGGGCGCAGCGCCGAGATGTGGCGCAATTGCCGCAGTGATGGTGGCGGCCAAGCCGGTCTGTTTCGGCTTGAAGCCGGACATCACGGCTGCTCGTTCCTCTTCATAGTTGAGGCCAGTGCAGAGGAAGTCGTGAAGCTGATCTAGAAACTTATCGAAGAAAACCTTTGGGCCTAGAGTTGCGCTGAATGGAGCGGTACCTGTCGCTACCGTTCCGCTCATCCATGCCGATGCGGCACTCTCATAGTCCATTCCGTCGTCGAGCATTGCTTTGACGGTCGACCGCTGATAGTTGGGCAGCTCGGAGAGCCAGAATTCCTGCTCGTCGACCAAAAGAGCGTTCATCTGACTCACGAAATCATATCCTTGATGTATTCCGCGCTCACAGCGTGGCCCGTCTGGTGCAGAGTGCTCGGATCGACGCCGCCGATCATGAAGGATCCGCCGATGGCGGGCGTGTAGCTTCCGGTGACCATGGCGCACACGGTGCCGCGCTGGACATCGAAGACAGGTCCCCCTGACTGGCCCGGCCTGACGTGAGTGTTAACCACGATGTGCTTATTCTTAATCCCTTGATTCGGGATCAATACTTTGGCGCCAACCTGACTGCGCTGCACGGTCACTACTCTGCGGCCTGAGTCCATGTGAGGGAAGCCGTAGATATCCACGTCTGCCCCGGGGGGAATCATGTCTGTTCCGCTCAACTGATAACTGAACTCCGCAGAGTTGCCCGGTGACAATTCCAAAATGCAGATGTCGCGAATCGGGTCCGCTTCGACAATCCTCACCTGTAGGAAATTTGACTCGGTCACGGTCGTGTCTTGGTAGTCTTCCCCTCCGGTTACCGTTGGGAAAAGAGCAACCATGTTTGCGTCGTTCGGTCCGACGACATGCATAGCTGTCGCAAGATGGCGAGGTGCTACCGGAAAGCAGGTTCCCAAGAGCCGGCCTTGTGCCCCGTCGACTCTGGCAAGGGCCAAGATCATGTGTCCGTAGTAGCGCACACCTCTCCCTTTCCGTCTGCGGGAAGCCATGCTGTCACAAGGGTGAAGTCCCTGGTGGGCTTTCGCAGGATATGTGGATCCGTCCTTGCAGCGGGTGGCAGTGCTTGACGGTGGTGCCAGCGCGCCGAGACCTAGCCGATCGTGGGGCAGGGCCGGTGCGTGCATTCGGAGCGCCTCGTCGGCCCCGTGGCTGTCGAGCAGCGTTGGCGTACCGGTTGGCGTAGACGACGCAAAAGAGCCCCTCTCCGGGATCCCGGAGAGGGGCTCATGCCCTTGAAGGGCTGCGGTGGCTGGGGCCGGGGTCGAACCGGCGACCTTCCGCTTTTCAGGCGGACGCTCGTACCAACTGAGCTACCCAGCCACGAGGTTTCACGTGAAACCTCAGCGGTCCTGACGGGATTTGAACCCGCGGCCTCCACCTTGACAGGGTGGCGAGCACTCCAAACTGCTCCACAGGACCAAGCGTGTCGTACGACAGTGTCGCACAGGGTGGTGCGTGCCCCCAACGGGATTCGAACCCGTGCTACCGCCTTGAAAGGGCGGCGTCCTAGGCCGCTAGACGATGAGGGCTATCGGCCCGCCTGCGCGCTTCTCAGCGCGTCGGGGACGTGAGAAGCATATGGGATGCCGGGACCTATCGCCAAAACGGTTTAGGGGGAGGCGGAGGGGGTGCCCTCCGTGGGGGTGCTCGGGGAGCTCGGTGACGGGCTCGCGCCGGGCTGGTTCTCCTCCGGCAGGTGGCGGCTGACCTCGGCCGTCGTGAGGCCGAGGCCGCCCAGCTCGATCTCGTCCCAGGCCTGGAGGTGGCGGGAGTCCCGGTCGAAGTAGAGGATCGACGCCTCGATGGGGTCCGGGTGCTTGCCCTCGATGGCGCGCAGGCCGCTGCCGCCGGTGGAGCCCTCGATGCGGAGCCGGGTGCCGTACTTCAGGACCTCCGTCTCGTCGTGGTGGAGGTGGCCGGCCAGGACCAGGGGGACCTCGCCGTCGACCTCGCGGGCCGCCGCCGGTTCATGGGCGACGGCTACGTCCACCGGGGTGCCGGCCGTGCGCTGGTCGCGCAGCGCCGTGGCCAGCCGGGCACCCGCCAGCTCCTGGGACTGGGCGGCGCCGAGCTGCTTCGAGCGGTCCGGCGTGAACTGCGGATCGCCGATGCCCGCGAAGCGCAGGCCCTTGACCGTCTTCGCCCGGCCGTCGTCCAGGACGTGGACGTTCTTCAGGTCCTCCAGATAGCGCTGGGTGAGCATCGAGTCGTGGTTGCCACGGACCCAGACGTAGGGGGCCCCGAGGTCCTCGATGGGGTCCAGGAAGCCGTTCTCCGCGGCTGTGCCGTGGTCCATCGTGTCGCCCGAGTCGACGATCACGTCCACCTTGTACTGCTCCACGAGCGAGGCGATGATCTTCCAGCTCGCCGGGTTGAGGTGGATGTCGGAGACGTGCAGGACCCGGATGGTGGAGGGGTCGGGCGCGTAGGCCGGGAGCGTCGAGGTGGCGTCGTAGAGCTTGGTCACGTTGGTGACCAGGCGGGCCAGTTCCTTCTGGTAGACGTCGAATTCGGTGACGATGCTGCGCGCGTTGCCGACCAGGGAGGGGGCCGAGGTGAGCAGGCCGGAGAACTTGGGTTCCAGGACGGAGTCGGGGCGCCAGGTGGCGTAGGCCGTGCCGCCCGAGGCGGCGAGGAGGGTGAGGGCGAGGCCGCCGGCGGCCAGGGCGCGGCGGGGGCGGCGGTAGACCGCGAGGCCGAGGGCGGTGGCGCCGGCGACGACGGCGACGCTCGAGCGGACGGCCAGGTCGAGGGTGCCTCGGCCGACGTCCTCGGTGACCTCGTCCTGGAGGCCGGAGAGGCGTTCGGGGTGGTCGACCAGGGCCTGGGAGCGATCCGGGTCGAGCTGGTCGACGTTCACGTCCAGGCGGACGGGGGCGTTGTGGCTGTCCAGCGCCAGGGCGCCCAGCGGGGAGATGTTGATCTTGGTGCCTCCGGTGAAGGAGGGGCGCAGGGTCATGGTGGTGTTCATGGGGCCGACCGGGACCCGTACGTTGCCCACGACCAGCAGCCCCAGCCAGGCGCCGAGGAGGACGACGGCGACGAGTCCCACCGCGCGGCCCCACGGGTGCGGCTGCCGTACGAGCTCGATCGTGGTGGGCGCCTGGCGGGAGCGGTAGCGACGGGCCAGGGCGCGCGGGGGCTTGCGGATCGGGTTCAGGACACTCAGGACTGCGGCGGGGACGCGGGCCATTGATCCCGTATGCCCAAGTCCCGGGCCGGATATGCGACGCCGGATGGCTCTCGTACGGCCGGGTCGTGGCCGACAATGGGCCTGTGCTGGAGATGACGCGCGAGGAGTTCGAGGAACTGGTCGCCGAGGCGCTCGACCGGATTCCGCCGGAGCTGACCCGACTGATGGACAACGTCGCGGTGTTCGTCGAGGACGAACCGCCGGCGGACGATCCCGAGCTGCTCGGGCTGTACGAGGGGACTCCGCTGACCGACCGGGGGGAGTGGTACGCCGGGGTGCTGCCGGACCGGATCACGATCTACCGGAACCCGACCCTGCGGATGTGCGAGTCGCGGGAGGACGTCGTCGCGGAGACGGAGGTCACCGTGGTGCACGAGATCGCGCACCACTTCGGCATCGACGACGAGCGCCTTCACGCCCTGGGCTACGGCTGAGCGGGATGTGAACGCGGGGCGCGTGTCCTCTTGTGGGCGGCGGGAGTTGAAGGTGTTGACTCCATCACCCTTCCCGGAGGTGGCCCCGTGCGCCCCTTGTACGTACCCGTCCGCCTGGCCGCCACGGTCGTGGCCGTCGCCGCCGCCGCCGGCTGCATGAGCGTCGGCGCCGACGGCGCGGGCGGGAGTGCCAAGCCGTCGCACTCCGCGGGGCAGCGCGCGGGGGAGGCGCCCGACGGCGGGCCGGCGGGGCCGGGCGGCGGCCCCGGCGTCGGCGCGGCGGCCGACGGCAAGCACGGGCACGGCAAGGGAAAGAAGGGCGCGAAGGGTGAGCGTGGCAAGCCCGGGGAGTCGGCGTCTGCCGAGGCCTCGCCGTCCGCCGCGGTGAGCGCGCCCGCGCCGGGAGGCGCCAAGCCGGGGCAGCCGGCCAAGCCGACGCCGAAGCCTCCGGCGCCGCCCACTCCCACCCGGACGGCCGAACCGGAGCCCACGCCGACACCGCCCGAGCCGCCGGCATCACCGGAGCCGACGCCGGAGCCGTCGTCGTCGGCGCACGAGCCACCGGGGCCGCAGCTGGCACAGCGGGAACCGGCTCCGGAGGCCGGGGAACCGGCATAGCCCTGCGGTGAGCTGTGTCACGGCGAGGGCTTGGCGGGAACAGGCTGTGGGGGTGGTGGGTTGGAAACCGACGGGAGGTTCTCCAGGCCAGTGGCCGACGGAGGGCGTCCCTGTGTCCCTGTCCGTCTCCTGCGGAGTCCGGTTTGCCTTGCGGGGCCCGGAGTGCGTATGGTGGCAGATCGTTTGATCCCATTCTTGCCCGGCGCCACTACAGAGCGCGCCGTGTGGCGCGTACTCTCCCTTGCCGTGGTGGACCGCATTGAGGCGGTCGTATTGCGAATCGCGAATCACGGAGTTGACGGGCGCGTGCCGATCGAGACTCCGGAAGGTTTCGCATTCGCATGTCCATCGCCAGTACTGATCACGTCGTCGTGCCCGAGAACGAGGCAGCCGACAGCACCCCCGAAGTGACCTTCGCCGACCTCGGTCTGCCCGAGGGCGTCGTGCGCAAGCTCGCACAGAACGGCGTGACCACCCCCTTCCCCATCCAGGCCGCGACCATTCCGGACGCCCTGGCCGGCAAGGACATCCTCGGCCGTGGCCGCACCGGCTCCGGCAAGACCCTTTCCTTCGGTCTGCCGACCCTGGCGACGCTCGCCGGCGGCCGCACCGAGAAGCACAAGCCGCGCGCCGTCATCCTCACGCCGACCCGTGAGCTGGCCATGCAGGTCGCCGACGCGCTCCAGCCCTACGGCGACGTCATGGGGCTGAAGATGAAGGTCGTCTGCGGCGGTACGTCGATGGGCAACCAGATCTACGCTCTGGAGCGGGGCGTCGACATCCTGGTCGCCACCCCGGGCCGGCTCCGCGACATCATCAACCGCGGCGCCTGCTCCCTGGAGAACGTGCAGATCGCCGTTCTCGACGAGGCCGACCAGATGTCCGACCTGGGCTTCATGCCCGAGGTCACCGAGCTGCTGGACCAGGTCCCGGCGGGCGGCCAGCGGATGCTGTTCTCCGCGACCATGGAGAACGAGATCAAGACCCTGGTCGACCGGTACCTGAACAACCCGGTCAGCCACGAGGTCGACGCCGCCCAGGGCGCCGTCACGACCATGTCGCACCACATCCTCATCGTGAAGCCCAAGGACAAGGCGCCGGTCACCGCGGCCATCGCCTCCCGCAAGGGCCGCACGATCATCTTCGTCCGCACCCAGCTGGGCGCCGACCGCGTCGCCGAGCAGCTGCGCGACGCCGGTGCGAAGGCCGACGCGCTGCACGGCGGCATGACCCAGGGCGCGCGGACGCGGACGCTGGCCGACTTCAAGGACGGCTACGTCAACGTCCTGGTCGCCACCGACGTCGCCGCGCGCGGTATCCACGTCGACGGCATCGACCTGGTGCTGAACGTGGACCCGGCCGGAGACCACAAGGACTACCTGCACCGCGCGGGCCGTACGGCGCGTGCCGGCCGCACGGGCACCGTCGTCTCCCTCTCGCTCCCGCACCAGCGGCGCCAGATCTTCCGGCTGATGGAGGACGCGGGCGTCGACGCCGGGCGTCACATCATCCAGGGCGGCGCGGCCTTCGACCCCGAGGTCGCCGAGATCACCGGCGCCCGGTCGATGACCGAGGTCCAGGCCGAGTCCGTGGGCAACTCCGCGCAGCAGGCCGAGCGTGAGGTCGCCCAGCTCACCAAGGAGCTGGAGCGGGCGCAGCGGCGTGCGACCGAGCTGCGTGAGGAGTCCGACCGGCTGCTCGCGCGGGTCGCGCGTGAGCGGGGCGAGGAGCCCGCGGCCGTGGTGGCCGGCGAGACCGCGGACGCCCCGGCCGTCGCCGAGGTGTCGGTGCCGGAGCAGCCGACCGCGCAGGACGTCGAGCGTGCGGAGCGTTCCGAGTCCTCCCCGTCGTACGAGCGCCGGGAGCGGCGCGAGGAGCGTGGCGGCGGCTACGGGCGTGACCGGTACGCCGACCGGGAGCGTTCCTTCGACCGTGACCGTGGTGGCGACCGCGGCGGGCGTTCCTTCGACCGTGACCGCGGTGGCGACCGTGGTGGCCGTTCGTTCGAGCGTCGTGACGACCGCGGTGGCGACCGTGGTGGCTTCAACCGGGACCGTGGTGGTGACCGTGGTGGCCGTTCGTTCGAGCGTCGTGACGACCGCGGCGGCTTCAACCGCGACCGCCGGGACGACCGTGGTGACCGGGGTGAGCGTGGTGGCTTCCGCCGGGACGACCGTGGTGGCCGTTCCTTCGACCGTGACCGCGGTGGCGACCGTGGCGGCCGTTCGTTCGAGCGTCGTGACGACCGCGGCGGCTTCAACCGCGACCGCCGGGACGACCGTCCGGGCTTCCGCCGCGACGAGCGTGGCGGGCACCGCGGCAGCGACCGTCCCTTCAACCGGGACCGCCGGGACGACCGTCCGGGCTACCGCTCCGGCGGGCACGACCGCCCGAACGGCCGTCGTGACGACCACCGCGGTGGCGGCTCCTTCGGCCGCCGCGAGGACAAGCCGCGCTGGAAGCGCAACGGCTGACGCGCAGCTGACGCATAGCTGACGCATAGCAGTGTGGAGCGCCGTGGCCCCGCCCCGACGGGCGGACCACGGCGCTCTGCTGTGCGTCCCGTACGGTGGTGTGTGACCGTCACGTTCCGATACCCGATCGGAGACTCGCCGTCCTGCGGCTATGCTCGTGGGGGCAACATCGCCTGGGCCCTTAGCTCAATTGGCAGAGCAGTGGACTTTTAATCCATTGGTTGTGGGTTCGAGTCCCACAGGGCCTACCGAAGAGCCCCAGTTCAGATTCTCTGAACTGGGGCTCGGTTCGTTCTCGGGGTGGCTCAGCCCGTCGTCAGCATCCCCGCCCGCAGTCGTGCCACCGTCCGGGAGATCAGGCGGGAGACGTGCATCTGGGAGATGCCGAGGCGGGCGCCGATCTCGGCCTGGGTGAGTTCCTCCACGAAGCGCAGATGGAGGATGAGGCGCTGGCGTTCGTCGAGTTCGGCGACCAGGGGAGCGAGGGCGTGGAAGTCCTCGACCAGTTCGAGGGCCGGGTCCTCCTCGCCGATGAACTCCGAGAGCGTCGCGTCGCTTTCGTCCGCGTCGCCGCCGACCGTCGCGTCGAGGGACGAGGAGAGGTAGCCGTTGGCCGCGACCTGGGCCTCGACGACCTGCTCCTCGGTGAGGTTCATCAGGGCCGCCAGTTCGGCGACCCGGGGCGCGCGGCCGAGGCGGGAGGCGAGTTCCTCGGTGGCCTTGGCGAGTTCCGTACGGGCCTCCTGCAGCCGGCGCGGCACATGCACGGCCCAGGACGTGTCACGGAAGAACCGCTTGATCTCGCCGATGATGTAGGGCACCGCGAAGCTGGTGAACTGCACCTCGCGGGAGACCTCGAAGCGGTCGATCGCCTTGATCAGCCCGATGATGCCGACCTGGACGACGTCCTCCATCGCCTGGCCGCTGCCGCGGAACCGGCGGGCCGCGAACCGCACCAGCGACATGTTCATCTCGATGAGGGTGTTGCGCGCGTACTGGTATTCGGGAGTGCCCTCCTCCAGTACGGCGAGCCGGTCCAGGAACTGTCCGGTCAGCTCGCGCGCGTCCTGCGGGGCGAGCTTCTGCGGCTCGGCGATCTGGGGCAGTACCTCACTGGTCTCGGTACCGGAATCCGTCGTCGTGCCGATGCGCGTCGTCGCCGTCACGGGCCCTCCCATATAGTCCCGGCCCGCTTCCATCCCCCGACAGGCCACCTTCAGCGCCGCTACCCGCAGTCGCCCGGCTCATGCCCCGCATATGCCCCATCGAGACGTTGACCACAGTCGGTGCAGGTCGGGGCGGTGTCGGGGTACCCACAAAAGTCTGCGACGGTACGGACTGGAGGGTGGGGCGGCGTGGTGGGGAGGAGTTCAGGCAGTCCGGCTGCCGGGCGAGCCGGAGTCGTCGGAGGCGTCGTGTATCCGGGCCGCCGCCACGTCGCAGAACGCCTCGAGACCCTGCAGCAGCGCGACCCGCTTGGCCGCGGGCATCTGGTCGAGCACGTCGCGCAGCGCCTGCTCCCGTCGTACGCGCAGATCGGCGAGGAAGGTACGGCCCCGGCCGCTGAGGCGCAGGCGCACCTCGCGCCGGTCCACCGGACTCACCACGCGCTCGACGAACCCGGTCGCCTGCAGCCGGTCGCAGAGCCGGCTCGTCGAGGGCGGTGTGGAGGCCAGGGAGTCGGCGAGCGTGCGCAGGTTGATGCCCTCGTGGTGCTCGAGGATGAGCAGCACGCGCAGCTGGGAGGCGGAGGCGGGTGCCGTCGAGGCCCGGCCCCACAGGACTTCCAGCAACTCCGCGGCCGTGGAGGTCACACGTGCGACCTCTGCTGGCTCGGGGCGGGGTCGGAGGGAAGTCACAGTCACACTCTCGCAGGCGCCGGGGTGGCCGTCAGCGTACTAGGCGCCCGGGTTGCCAGGGGCGGCCCGGGCAAGGGTCACAGCCGCCCACCGCGTATTCGGACCAAGGATTGGTGTGTCGACCATCGTGACGACGATCGTGAACAGATTCGTGGCCGCCGAGCGCGCCCTGCGCACGGCGGCCCCCCATCAACTGCTGGACGCGGTCCGTCGTGTACTGACCGATCAGTACGCGGCGGACTCCGTCGAGCTCTTCCTTGCGGACTACGGACTGACGGTGCTCCAGCCGGTGTCCGTGCTGCCGCACACCCTCCGGCCGGTGTCGGTGCACAACAGCCCGGCGGGGCGGGCCTTCGGGGCTCAGGAACCGTATGTGGAAACCCCGTCGAGTGACGTCGTACGCGTGCATCTGCCCGTCACCGTGCGCGGCGACCGGCTCGGCGTACTGACCGTGGTCCTGCCGGGCGGTGAGCACGCCGACGGCTGTCTCGGTGAACTGGCCGAGATCGCCCAGGTGCTGGCACACGAGGTCGTCGTGGCCGAGAGGGACACCGACCTGTACCTCCAGGCACGCCGCAGGGACCGCCTCACCCTGGCCGCCGAGATGCAGTGGCAGCTGCTGCCGGGCCGCTCCTGCGCCCGCCCCGAGTACGAGCTCGGTGCCCAGCTGGAACCGGCGTACGCGATCTTCGGCGACAACTTCGACTGGTCCGCCACGGCCGACCGGCTCAGCCTCTACGTCACCAACGGCATGGGCGAGGGCATCGAGGCCTCCCTGCTGACGAACCTGGCGATCAACGCCCTGCGCAACGCGCGCCGGGCCGGTCTCCCGCTCGCCGACCAGGCCGCCCTGGCCGACCAGGCGGTCTACGCGCACTACTCGGGCCGCTGCTACCTGTCCGTGCTCATGCTCGACTTCGACCTGGCCACCGGGCGGGTCCGGGCGGTGGACGCCGGGTCCCCGCAACTGCTGCGGCTGCGCCGGGGCGCGGTGGAGCGGGTGGACTTCGACGCCCAGCTGCCGCTCGGCATGTTCGAGGAGACCGACTACGTGGCCCAGGAGTTCAAGGCCGAGCCCGGCGACCGGCTCGTCTTCGTCAGTGACGGGGTATACGACGTCGCCTCCCCGGGCGGAGAGGCGTACGGCGACACCGCTCTGGCCCGGGCGATCCAGTCGACCCGGCTGCTCCCGGCCGCCGATGTGCCCCGGGCCGTCCTGCGCGAACTGAGCGGCCATCGTGGCCGGCCGGTCGCGGACGACGACGCCCTGGTGGTGTGTCTGGACTGGCGTGGGCGATGAGGGACGGGGAAGGCGCAGGCCAGGGGCGGCGAGGGGCAGTTGTTTGGTGTTGCCCCCCGTCGGCACTAATGTTTGTCATACGGCAAGTAACGGCTGGGGTGCCGTAACGCGGCCCCGGTCCGGTCCGTGCAAGGGAGCGATGCAAGTGTCGGAATCGGAACGGAACGCGGAACAGGAGCCGGCCCATTACCAGGTGAGCGCCTTCCTCGAACAGCGCCGGGAGCAGGTGGCCCAACGATGGGCGGACGCCGCGCTGTTCCGCACGGTCTTCACCGTCTCACGGGACGAGGCCGTGGAGGCGGGCAGGTCCGTGGCCGCCGCGCTGGCGGCGGTGGCGGCTTCCGGCCGGTCGGAGGACATCCGGGCGCCCGGATTCGAGCCGGTGCGCGATCAGCTGGGCCGGATGGCGGCCTCCCGCGCCCGTACGGGACTCGACCCGGACGGGGTCGCCGCCGAGGTGGCCGCCCTGCGCGAACCGGTGACCGAGCTGCTGCGCGCCGAGTTCCCGGACCCGTACGCCCCCGAGGCCCAGGAAGGCGTGCTGGCCCTGACGGTGCTCATGGGCACGCTGCGCCTGGTCGTGATGGAGACCTTGGTCAGCTCGGGCGAGGAACTGATCGCACGGCAGCGCGAGCAGCTGCTCGAAGCGTCCACCCCGGTGATCAAACTCTGGGAGAGCACCGTCGCCGTGCCGCTGATCGGCACGCTGGACAGCGCGCGCAGCCAGGTGGTCATGGAGAGCCTGCTGGACGCGATCGTCGCCGAGCGCGCCCGGTTCGCCATCCTCGACATCACCGGTGTGCCCACGGTCGACTCGCTGGTCGCCCAGCATCTGATGAAGACGGTGGCGGCGGCCCGGCTGATGGGTGCCGAGTGCATCGTCTCCGGGATCCGGCCCGCGATCGCGCAGACCATCGTCCATCTGGGCATCGACCTCGGCACGGTGCTCACGCGCGCGAGCCTGGAGGACGCGCTGGCCTACGCGCTCAGCCGGCAGGGCGTCGAGATCGCGCCGCTCCGGTCGGCCGGCCCGGCGGCCGACGCGGGCGTGCGGTGACCGGGCTCGGGCCGGGGCTGCCCGGACCCGCGGGGGGACACGCCTTCACGGTGCCGGTCCTCCAGCTGGGCGACACCCTGCTGGTCACCCTTCAGGGAGAGCTGCACGACGGGATGGCCGAGCAGCTCCAGCAGGACATCACGGGCCGGATCGCGCACACGCGGGTGACCGGGGTGGTCATCGACATCTCGGGCGTCGACATGGTCGACTCTTTCCTGGGGCGGGTCCTCGCCGAGATCGCCGCCGGAGCCGGACTGCTGGCCGCCCGTACGGTGCTGGCCGGGATGCGTCCGGCGGTGGCGATCACCCTGGTCGAACTGGGGCTCACCCTGCCGGGACTGCGTACGGCCCTGGACGTCGAACGCGCGATGGAGCTGCTCGCCGCCGGTGAGCGTCACAGTGAGGGGAGTCCCTGATGCAGGCCTCCCGCCATGCCGCGCCGACGAGCCTGCCGATCGGCTCGGACGCCGATCTGGCCTGGGTACGGCAGCAGGTCAGGCAGGCCGCGGCCGAGCTCGGCTTCGGGCTGGTGCAGCAGACCAAGCTCGTCACGGCGGCGAGCGAACTGGCCCGCAACACCCTCGTCCACGGCGGGGGCGGCCATGTGGAGATCACCCCGCTGGGCCTCGGGCCGTCGAGCGGCCTGCGGCTGGCCTTCGTCGACACCGGGCCCGGCATCCGCGACCTGGACCAGGCGATGACCGACGGCTACACCAGCGGCGGCGGGCTCGGTCTCGGCATGAGCGGAGCCAAGCGGCTGGTGCACGAGTTCGAGGTGGAGAGCCGGCCCGGTGAGGGGACCACCGTCACCGTCACCGCCTGGGCCACCGCCGTACCGCCGTCCCGGCCGGGGGCCTGATGAGCAGGGTGTGGGACGTGCCGGTGGACGACTCGACCCGGGTGCGGGACGTCCGGGTGGCGGCCGAGGAGGCCAGCGCCCGCGCCGGGCTGCCCGCGCCCCGCACCGCGACCGCCGCGCTCGTGGCGACGGAGCTGGCGACCAACCTGCTGCGGCACGCGGACGGCGGGCGCGTCGTCATCAACCTCGTCGAGCGCGGGGAGCGCGGAGAGCGAGGCGAGCGCGGGGAGCGCGGGCAGCGTGGCGACGAGGGCACCCCGGAGACGTCCGTGCAGATCGTCTCGCTGGACCACGGCCCCGGCATCCCGGACATCGCGGCGGCGATGCGTGACGGCTACACCACCGCGTCCTCCCTGGGCGCCGGGCTCGGCACGTGCCGGCGCATAGCGAACGACTTCGACCTGCACAGCGCCCCCGGGCGGGGCACCGTGGCCGTGGCCCGCATCGGCCACGAACGGGCCGTCAGGGGGTCGCGGCCCGCGCCGGGCCCGCGCGTGGGCGGCGTCAACGTCCCCCTCGGCCGGGCCGAGTACTCCGGCGACGCGTGGAGCCGGGTGTACGGCGGCGACCATGTGACCCTCCTGCTCGCCGACGGGCTCGGCCACGGGCCCAAGGCGGCCGAGGCGTCCGGCGCCGCCGTGGCCGAACTGCGCGCAGTGGCCGGCCTGCCGCCCGCCGAGATCCTGCGGCGCCTGGGCAGGACCCTGCGGCCCACCCGGGGCGCGGCGGTCGCCGTGGCCCAACTCGACCTCGTATCTAGGCAGTTGAGCTTCGCCGGGATCGGCAACATCGGCGGCCGGCTGCGCACCGACGGCACCTGGAAGCCGCTGCTGTCCCACCCCGGCATCGTGGGCGCGCAGGCCCCGGCGTCGGTGCCCGTGCAGCGCGTTCCGTGGCAGGAGGACAGCCTGCTCGTCCTGCACAGCGACGGTCTGCCCGGCCGCTGGACGCCGCCCGACGACGGCGTGCTCCTCTCCTGCGACCCGGCGGTGGTGGCCGTGGCGGTGCTGCGGGACGCCGGGAGCGCGGCCCTGCCGGTGCGGGACGACACATGTGTGGCCGTACTGGGCGCCGGCGGCGGGGGCCGGCACGGCTCGGGGGCCTGACTCACTCAGTTCCGTCAGGGTGCGGCCCGGCCTTGTCCCGTGCCGTCAGGAATCCCCGCAACCCCCGGCTCAGAGCCACTCGTTCCGCCGGTTCCATCGCCGCCAGCGCCGTGGCCAGGGCCTCGGTCCGGCGGTCCGCGACGTCGCTCAGGACATGCCGGCCGTGCGGGGTGAGACACAGCTGCACCTCGCGGCGGGTGCCCGGGTGCGGGGCCCGTTCCAGCAGGCCGGCCGCAGCGAGCCGGTCGCAGAGCCGGCTGGCCGTGGGGAGGCCGATGTCCAGCTCGTCCGCCAGGGCCGTGACGTTCAGGCCGGGCGCCGCCTCCACGGTGCGCAGCGCCCGCAGCTGGTGCGGGGACAGGCGCAGGGACGCCTCCTGGGCGGCGACCGACCACAGGGCCGTCAGACTGTCCACGGCATCGGCGATCTGCGACGCGACGGCTTCCGGTCCGTCGCCCGGTCCCCTCGCCCGGGAGTCGCCGGGGGCGCCGAGATCGGTCACGAAACGTCACTTTCCATAAGCTCCGGGTCCTGCGGAGGTCGCCCTCTTTCAAAAGGCTGTACCCGATGAGCCGAGGGACAAGCAGCCCCGTTCGACACCCGGCCGGGCCGGGCCCCGTTCAGCCCGCGCTGAGCTCCGTCAGCGCCGCCAGCGGCAGCGTGTGCTGGGTCTGCAGGACCTTGGCGCGCAGGTAGCGGACGTTGTGCGCGGTGGTGAAGACGCCCGTCGGGACGCGGTCGCGCACATCGACGCCCAGGGTGCGCAACTGGTCTGCCTTGTCGGGGTTGTTGGAGAGCAGGTCCAGCTCCCCGATGCCCAGGGCCTTCAGCATCTGGGCCGCCGCCGTGTAGTCGCGGGCGTCCTCCGGCAGCCCCAGGGCGGCGTTCGCCTCGTAGGTGTCGAGGCCCTCGTCCTGGAGGGCGTACGCGTCGAGCTTGTTGTAGAGGCCGATGCCCCGGCCCTCCTGGCGGAGGTAGAGGAGCACGCCGCCGCGGTCGGCTATGCGCTCGACCGCCTCGCGCAGCTGCGGACCGCAGTCGCAGCGGGCCGAGCCGAACACGTCCCCGGTCAGGCACTCCGAGTGCAGTCGCACCAGCGGGACCGGGCCCGGCTCGCCCAGGACGACGGCCACGTGCTCCTGGTCGTCGGCCAGTCCGTGGAAGGTGACGACTTCGGCGTCGACCTGGTAGCCGTCGTGGAAGCGAAGCGGTACCCGGACGCGGGAGCGCGGGGTGGCGAGTGCGGCGGGGGTGTCGGGCATGCGGGGCCTCCGGGTTCCGTTCCTGTTCGGCTGCACAGCCGTCTGCTTCAGATTTGAAGCAGATCCACGGTTCGGAACACTACCCTTGCTTTAAATTTGAAGCAACGAGCTTCAGCCTCTTGTGACGTGCCTCACTAATGTGCCCCAAGGGGTCCCAGGGAGCCGCCTCACGAACAGGCCGTGGAGGACCTCCGCCGCCACGGCACGTCGTCCGACGTCGGCCGGGTCCCGTCCTCCTGGAGCCCCTGCGCGATCGCCGCGGAGATCTCCTCCAGCTGCGCCACCTGCTCCTCGCTGAGCCGGTCGAAGACGAAGCTCCGCACGGTCTCGACATGCCCCGGCGCCGCCCGCTCCAGTACGGCGAACCCCGCCTCGGTCAGCGCGGCGATGCTGCCCCGCTTGTCGTACCGGCAGGCCTCGCGCCGCAGCATGCCGTCCTTCTCCAGCCGTGTCACCGCGTACGTCAGGCGGCTGCGGGTGATCTTCAGCCGCTCGGCGAGATCGGTCATGCGCAGACGCTGTTCGGGGGACTCCGACAGGACGGACAGGATGGAGTAGTAAAGGTGCGGCATGCCGGCGTCCTGCTGGAGCTGCCGGTCGATCGCGTCCTCCAGGAGCAGTGAGGAGGCGATGTACGCGCGCCAGGCGCGTTGCTCCTCGGGGGTGAGCCAGCGAGTCGTCATGCCGCCAGTGTAGGTTTGTTTCAAACTTGAACCAAGACCCGGCGGGACATGCCCTAGGTCCCGCCCGTCCGCCGTCCCATCCGACCGGGGAGCGTCGATGCCTCACCCGTACGTCCTGCTGTCCGCCGCCGTCTCCCTCGACGGCTATCTGGACGACACCGGGCCCGAACGCCTGCTGCTGTCCGGCCCGGCCGATTTCGACCGGGTCGACGAGGTCCGGGCGTCCGTCGACGCGATCCTGGTCGGCGCCGGCACCATCCGCGCCGACAACCCGCGCCTGCTGGTCAACTCGGACGAGCGCCGCGCCGCCCGTACGGCCGCCGGCCGACCCGAGTACCCCCTCAAGGTCACCGTCAGCGGCACCGGCGACCTCGACCCGGAGGCGCGGTTCTGGCACACCGGCGGCGAGAAGGTCCTGTACACGACCGACCAGGGCGCCGAGCGTGCCCGGGCCCTCGGCCTCGCCACCGACGTGGTCCCCCTCGGTGCCGACCTCGACTGGCGCCGGCTCCTCACCCATCTGCACGACGTACGGGGCGTACGACGTCTCATGGTCGAGGGCGGCGGCCTGATCCACACCCAGCTCCTCACCCAGGGCCTCGCCGACGAACTCCAGCTCGTCCTCGCCCCGCTCTTCGTGGGCGATCCGAAGGCCCCCCGCCTCTTCGGGCCCGGCGGCTACCAGGGCGGCCGGCTCCGGCTGCTGGAGACACGTCGCATCGAGGACGTGGTCCTCATGCGCTACGAACCCACCGCCCCGGGCACCGGCTCCCTCCCCATCGCCGCCGACCACCACTGGCTGGCCCTCGCCTGCGAACTGGCGGACCTCTGCCCGCCGTCGGACACGGCGTTCAGCGTGGGCGCGGTGGTGGTCGCGGCCGACGGCACGGAACTGGCCCGCGGCCACTCCCGCGAGGGCGGCGACCCCCTCGCGCACGCCGAGGAGGCGGCCCTGGCGAAGCTCGACCCGTCCGACCCGCGCCTCGCCGGCGCCACGGTCTACAGCAGCCTGGAGCCCTGTGCCCGCCGCGCCTCCCGCCCCGCACCCTGCGCCCGGCTGCTCCTCGACGCGGGCGTACGCCGCGTGGTCACGGCCTGGCGCGAGCCGGACACCTTCGTCCAGGGCGCCGACGGCAGCGGAGTCCTGGCGGCCGGCGGGGCGGAGGTCGTCGTCCTCCCGGAGCACGAGCAGCGGGCCAAGGCCCCGAACCGTCATCTGCTGTAGGGGCGGGCGAGGGCGGATCCTGCCGCTGAGCACGACGTGGTCAAGAGTGGTCCCGCGGATGGCGTACACTGGAATCACAACGACGCGGGGTGGAGCAGCTCGGTAGCTCGCTGGGCTCATAACCCAGAGGTCGCAGGTTCAAATCCTGTCCCCGCTACTGAAGGCCGAGGGCCGGAATCCGAAAGGGTTCCGGCCCTCGGTGTATTTCTGCTTTCCGCACCGCGGTTACTGCCCGTGAGTGAAGGGCGCCGCTCCGCAGAACAACTGACACGCCGTCAATACCCAGCAGTCACTTGCGGAACGGGCAACTCGCCCGATTTGGGCCGGTCATGGCAGGTAAGTCCGCACGAAAAAGGTTAATGATCAAGTGGAATCGCTGGAATCCACTCCCCGGGTCTATTAACGTTCGATAACGCAGCGCGGTCGTCCCAGCCGTCACAGAAGGCGGCTCCGTGCGCACGCGCCGAATCCCGAAAGGGAACCGGGGAACCACCACTTGGGGTGAATCGGGCGTAAACCGCCGTGGAAGCACGGTCGGTATACGCGCGTAGGAGACCTTCCTGCTCCGAACCCGTCAGCTAACCCGGTAGGCGAGAAGGAAGGAAAGGAGTACGCCCACGTGGCGTCCAACCGGCCTGCCCCCGCGGCCCCGTTCGCGCGGAACGAGCGCGACACCGAAACTTTCGGCTACGGCGGTCAGCGCACCGACGAGGGCCCGTTCCAGGAGTGGAACCCCACCGAGGAATCCATCCGTCCCGTCCGTGGCCGGCATCGCGTCACCAAGCAGCGCGGCGGAGGCCTCGCCCGCAGCTCCACCGTCCTGGGCGTCGGCGTCATAGCCGCCGTGGGCGCGGGCGGCATGGCCAGCGCCCAGACCGGTAAGCCGCCGGTGTCCATCTCCGTGCCGGACCTGCCCTCGGTGGGTTCCCTCATCTCGGACGACGACACCCCCGCGGGCTCCTCCACTCCGCTCAGCGGCCTCGGCACGACGGCCACAGCGGACACCGAGCAGAACTCCTCCGGCGCCGGCGAGGCGCTGCGCGCCCGGATCATGGCCCAGGTCGAGCACCAGCAGGACCAGATCGACACCAAGGCCGCGCAGGACGCCGCCGACGCCGCCGAGAAGGCGGCCGCGGAAGCCGTGGCCAAGGCCAAGGAAGAGGCCAAGGCCAAGGCCGCCGAGGCCAAGAAGAAGGCGGAGGAGGCGGCCGAGAAGAAGGCCGAGGCCGAGCGGCTCGCCGCCCTCGCCAAGCAGTTCACGCTGCCGACCTCCTCGTACACCCTCACCTCGACCTTCGGTCAGGCCGGCGCCTACTGGTCCTCCGGCTACCACACGGGTCTCGACTTCGCCGCCCCCACGGGCACGCCGATCAAGGCGGTGCACAGCGGCACCATCACCGAGGCGGGCTGGAACGGCTCGTACGGCTACAAGACGGTCCTCACCCTCGATGACGGCACGGAGATCTGGTACGCGCACCAGTCCTCCATCGGCGTCAGCGTCGGCCAGAAGGTCAGCACGGGCGATGTCATCGGCCGCGTCGGCGCCACCGGCAACGTCACCGGGGCCCATCTGCACCTCGAAGTTCACTCCGGCGGTTCCAGCAGCGGGATCGACCCGATGGCGTGGCTGCGGGGCAAGGGCCTGACCCCGTAAGCGCCACAAGCCAGTCGAAGCACCGGCAGCCCTGACGACGACCCCCCGACGTCAGGGCTGCCGGTCTTTGGTTTACAGGACCTTTGCGTCCGCTCCGGAATGAGCCGCTCTGGCACGGCCGTTGACGAGAGGCATGACTTCCCTTCGCAAGCTCGGCTCCTCCGACCTCGAGATCTTCCCCCTCGCCCTCGGCGGCAACGTCTTCGGCTGGACCGCGGACGAGGCACAGTCGTTCGCCGTCCTCGACGCGTACACCGCCGCCGGCGGCAACTTCGTCGACACCGCCGACGTCTACTCCGCGTGGGTCGACGGCAACCAGGGCGGCGAGTCCGAGACCGTCCTCGGCAAGTGGCTCGAGGCGCGCGGCAACCGCGCCGATGTCGTCGTCGCCACGAAGGTCAGCCAGCACCCCGAGTTCCAGGGCCTGTCCGCCGCCAACATCAAGGCCGCCGCGGACGCCTCGCTGCGCCGCCTGCGCACCGACTACATCGACCTCTACTACACCCACTTCGACCGGCCCGACGTGCCGGTGGAGGAGATCATCGGGGCGCTCGACGAACTGGTGAAGGCCGGGAAGGTCCGGCACATCGCCGCCTCCAACATCTCGGCGGAACGGCTGCGGGCCTCCCTGGAGTTCTCCGACCGTGAGGGCCTTGCCCGCTATGTGGCGCTCCAGCCCCACTACAACCTGGTCTCCCGCGACACCTACGAGGGCGAGCTCCAGGACCTCGCCGAGCGCTCCGGCCTGGCGGCCGTCCCGTACTACGCGCTCGCGTCCGGCTTCCTCACCGGCAAGTACCGGACCGGTACGACCGTCGACAGTGCGCGGGCCGGCGGTGCCGCCAAGCACCTGGAGACCGAGCGGGGCCGCCGGGTCCTCGACGCCCTCGACGAGATAGCCGCGGCCCACGACGTCCCCGTCGCCACGGTCGCCCTGTCCTGGCTCGCGGCCCAGCCGACGGTGGCGGCCCCGATCGCGTCCGCACGGACGGTGGAACAACTGCCGGCACTGCTCGGGGTCGGGGAGCTCGCACTGACCAAGGCGGAGGCGGACCGGCTCACGGAGGCTTCGGCCTGAGGCTCTGAGGCTCTGAGGCTCTGAGGCTCTGAGGGTTCTGAGGGTTCTGAGGCTCTGAGGGTTCTGAGAGCTCTGAGGGTTCTGAGTGGTTCGTGTGGGCCGGGCGTCGCGGCTACGAGCGGTACGGGTTGTACGCGGGGTACGGCGTCGTCGGGGCGGAGTGGTACTGCGTCGTCGGATGGCCGTACCCGTACGCCCCGTGCACCGGCCAGGGCGGTGCCGCCACCGGTACGGGAGGGGCCGTGATCCGCGCCGCGTGGTCCAGCGCGGGGCGGGCCGCCTCCCGGCGGCGCCACAGTTCCTCCAGCAGCTCCCGTTCCCGTACGACGAAGTCGGTACCGGCGCGGCCGCGGCGGCCCCGGTGCCGCAGGAACGCCAGAGACGTCGCGTAGGACTCGTACTGCGCCACCGCCCGCGCCGCGGTCTTCCCCGCGTGCCGGCGGGCGTACTGGCGGGCGATCCGCCGGGCCCGCATCGAGCCGAGCGCGTACGGCTCGGCCGGAGTCAGCCAGCCGGCGACGGCGTACGCGGGCAGCTCCGCCCGTACGGTCCTCAGCTCCCGCTGCCGGGTCCAGATCACCAGCCACGTCAGCAGCCCGAAGATGGGCACCATGAACGCCGCGTACACGGCGAAGAACCCGTACTCACCGAACGCCGACGACCCGTTCCACATCGCGTGCATCCCCATCGCGAGCAGCAGCCCGGAGAGCGGGAAGGCGACGCGGCGGATGTGCTGGCGGTCCGCCGAGAGCGCGGCGATGCCGAAGCCGATGCCCGTGAGGACCGTGAAGAGCGGGTGCGCGAACGGCGACATGACGATCCGCACGAAGAAGGTCGCCGCCGTGACGGAGGCGATGCCCGTGTGCCCGGCGAGCTGGTCGGTGCCGAAGGCCATGCCCAGGTAGAGGATGTTCTCCGTGAACGCGAAGCCGGTGGCCGTGACGCCGGCTATGACGACTCCGTCGACGATGCCGGTGAAGTCCCGCCGCCGGAAGAGGAAGACCAGTAACACGGCCGCCGCCTTGGCCGACTCCTCGACCACCGGCGCGATGACGGTCGCGCCGAGCGTGTCCGCGCTCGTCGGGTCCGCGGTCGCCGTCGCTATCCACTGGGTCGCGAAGCTGTTGGCGACGATCGCTATCAGCGCCGCCGCGCAGGCGCCCCAGGCGAAGGAGAACAGCAGGTTCCGCCAGGGGCCCGGTTCGACCCGGTCCAGCCAGCGGAACGCGGCTATGAGCAGCGGCACCGGGAGGACGGCCAGCCCGAGCCCGACCAGGAACCCCTCCGTGCCCGTCTCCTCGCGGACCAGGGCCAGGATGACCAGGCCGGAGATCACGAGGAGCGTGGACAGCGCGCCGTAGCGCACCCAGGCGCGCTGCCACCAGTGGGCGTGCCGCAGACCGGCGGTGGATGTGCCGGTGAGGGGCACGCCGTCGGGGGGACCGCTGGGGTACGACGGGTGTGGGGGGCAGGTGGCCACGGCATTGACCCTAACGACGGATGGGCGCTGTCCGCAGGCGGAAGAGGCCGGGGGCGGTCAGACGCCGGCGGGGGGTTGGTCCACGTGCTGTACGCGACGGAAGAGGAGGTCGTTCACGACATGTCCCTTGTCCAGTCCCTGGCCCTCGAAACGGGTCAGGGGACGGAAGTCGGGACGGGGCGCGAAACCGCCGTCCGCCTGCGTGTTCTCGAAGTCGGGGTGTGCGGTGAGGACCTCGAGCATCTGCTCGGCGTACGGCTCCCAGTCGGTGGCGCAGTGCACGGTCCCGCCGGGCTTGATGCGGGTCGCTGCGAGGGTCAGGAAGTCGGGCTGGATGAGCCTGCGCTTGTGGTGCCGCTTCTTGGGCCAGGGGTCGGGGAAGTAGACGCGCAGTCCGTCGAGGGAGTCCGGGGCGAGCATCTCGCGGAGCAGGATGATCGCGTCGCCGTTCGCTACCCGGATGTTGGACATGCCGTCCCGGTCGGCGAGATTGAGCAGGTTGCCCTGGCCTGGGGTGTGGACGTCGACGGCGAGGATGTTGGTGCGGGGGTCGGCGGCGGCCATCCGGGCGGTCGCCTCGCCCATGCCGAAGCCGATCTCCAGGACGACGGGGTTGTCGTTGCCGAACAGATCAGCGAGGTCGAGCCCTCGGTGCCCGTCGATGTCCAGTCCCCACTTGGGCCACAACCGCTGCAGCGCGTCCGCCTGCCCCGCGGTCACCCGGCTCCGCCGCGGCTGAAAACTCCGGATCCGCCGCTCGAAGTGCGACCCGGCGGGATCGGCCTTCGGCCCGTCGGGAAAGCGCGGCTCACCCTTGGCCCGTGTGTGCCGGATGGACACACCGGGCGCGTGGTCGGGGTGCTCGCCGTCGGGAGTGGTGGGCGGACGGGGGCTTTCGGGGGTATTCACGGAGTCAGACACAGTGAAGCCGATTTTACGGCCGCCACGGCCAGCAGCCCCAGCCGCGGGCACACGCGCCGCCCCAGCTGCGCCCCCGCGCCGCCCTAGCTGCGGGCATGCCGTGCCGACCTAGCCGCGGGCACGCGCACCCCCCCCCGCTGCGGGCATGCGTGCCGCTAGGGGCGGCACGGGTGGGCGCAGCGGCACCCCGCCACGCCGGGCTGCGAAACCCCCCGCCCCCAGCACCAACGCCGGGCACCCGACAACCATCCGTGCCCCGCGTCACAGCCCGCCGTCACAGCCCGCCGTCACAGCCCGCTCAACGCCCTCCGCGCCACCTCCCGACCGATCGGCAGCGACGCCGTAGCCGCAGGTGAGGGTGCATTCAGCACATGCACCGTACGAGCGCCCTCACGGATCAGGAAGTCGTCCACCAGCGTGCCGTCCCGCAGGACGGCCTGGGCCCGCACCCCCGCCGCCGTCGGCACCAGGTCGCCCTCGGTCACCCCCGGCAGCAGTCTGCCCACCGCGTCCGTGAACGCCGCCTTGGACAGCGACCGCCGCAGCTCACCCGCCCCGTACCGCCAGTGCCGGCGCGCGATGCGCCAGGATCCCGGCCAGGCCAGGGTCGACCCCAGCTCGCCCCAGCGGACCGTGCCCCATCCGTACCCTTCGCGGGCCAGCGCCGGCACCGCGTTGGGCCCGACATGGACACCGCCGTCGATGCCGCGGGTGAGATGCACCCCGAGGAACGGGAACGCCGGGTCGGGGACGGGGTAGACCAGGCCCCGTACGAGCTCCGGCCGGGCGAGTTCGTAGTACTCGCCACGGAACGGCACGATCTGGACGTCCGGGTCGTCCCCGGTCAGCCGGGCGATCTCGTCGCTGTACAGGCCCGCGCAGTTCACCAGGACCCGGCCGCGCACCACGTCCCCGGCCGACGTGAGCGCGGCGACGCCCAGCTCGGGGCGGCGGTCGATACGGACAACCCGCGTGCCGTAGCGGATCTCCGCGCCCGAGCCGTGGGCCAGCTGGCGGGCGACCGCGACGAAGTCGCAGATGCCGGTCGTACCGACGTGTATGGCGGCGAGGCCCCGCACCTCCGGCTCGTACTCCATGATCTGGGACGCGCACAGCTCCCGCACCGGGATCCCGTTCTCCCGGCCGCGCTGCACGAGAGCGTGCAGACGGGGCAGCTCGGAGCGGTCGGTCGCGACGATCAGCTTGCCGGTGACGGAGTGCGGGATGCCGTACTCGGCGCAGAACTTGACCATCTCGGCGGCGCCCCGCACCGCGTAGCGCGCCTTGAGGGAGCCGGGGCGGTAGTAGACGCCGCTGTGGATGACTCCGCTGTTGCGGCCGGTCTGATGCCGGGCAGGGCCCGGTTCCTTCTCCAGCACCGTGACACGTGTGCCCGGTGCGGCGCGTGTGATCGCGTACGCCGTCGACAGACCGACGATCCCGCCGCCGATCACCAGCACGTCACAGTCGTAGGCGAACCGCACGAGCACCACCTCCCACCTCGATAGTGCACTGCGCCACTGACATCGCCTTCAAACGTGGCGATGGCAGCACGCCTCCAGGGGCGCGGGGAACTGCGCGAACGGCCACGACGAGATCCGCAGCTCCAAGATCACAGAAACCCGGCGGACGCTCACGCGGGAGCCACCAGCAGCGGCCGGGCACGCTCACGGAGCTCCACCACCCGCGGCTCGTCCCCGTACGGCTCCAGCCGGTGCAGAAGATCCTTCACGTACTCCGTGGTCCGGGCGGACGAGATACGCCCGGCGACCTCCACCGCCCGCACCCCCTGCTCGCACGCCGCGTCCAGGTTTCCCGACTCCAGTTCGGCCACCGCCGAGACGACGAGGCGCAGACCGTGCGAGCGGACGAACTCCTCCGTCGGTTTCGAGAGCGCCTGCTCGGTGAAGCGGCGGACCTGGCGGGGCGCCTTGAGATCGCGGTAGCACTCGGCCGCGTCGGCGGCGAAACGGTCGTAGGAGTAGAAGCCGAGCCAGCTCGGGTCGTTGTCGCCGGGACGCGCGCGCTCCAGCCAGCTCTCGGCCGCCTTCAGGGCGCCGCCGGCCGCCGGGGCGTCACTCGCGCGGGCGTGCGCGCGTGCCTCGACGAGACGGAAGAAGCTCATGGTGCGGGCCGTCGCCAGTCCGCGGTTGCGTTCCAGGGCGGCCTGGGCGAGGTCCACGCCCTCGTCACCGAAGCCGCGGTAGGTGGCCTGGAGGGACATCGAGGCCAGGACGTAGCCCCCGAGGGGGACGTCCGCCGCCGCCCGGGCCAGGCGCAGCGCCTGGATGTAGTAGCGCTGGGCCGCTTCCTGCTGGCCCGTGTCGAAGGCCATCCAGCCCGCGAGCCGGGTGAGTTCGGCGGAGGCGCCGAAGAGGGCCCGGCCGACCTCGTCGGAGTAGGAGCCGAGCAGCAGCGGAGCGGCCTCCACCCTTAAGCACTCGGGGACCATCGACGAACGCCAGTCGCCGCCGCCGTACTTGGAGTCCCAGCGCCGCGCGTCCTCGGCGGCCTCCCGCAGCTTCTGCACATCGCTGTGGCCGACTTTGAGCGGTGCGCCGGAGCCCTCGCCGGGGCCCACGTCACGCGCGACCGAACTGTCGGCCGGGGTTATCAGCCATCGTGAGGCGGGAGTCGCGTACGCGCTCACCGCGAACGATCCGGCCAGGGACTGCCAGATGCCGCCGGTCCCGGCCCGGCGGCCGGCGAGGTCGAGGCGGTACAGCTCCGTCGCGGACGTCACCGCCTGGCCGACGTCCCTCGGGAAGGCGAGGCCGACTTCGGGCGCGGGGTCCGCGTCCGCCAGGCCGATCTCGTGGAGCGGCACCGGGCGGCCGAGCTTCTGGCCGATGGCGGCGGCGATGAGGTGCGGCGCCGCACCCTGCGGCACCATGCCCTTCGACACCCAGCGCGCCACCGACGTCTTGTCGTAGCGAAGCGTCAGACCGCGCTGGGCGCCGAGGTCGTTGACCCGCCGCGCGAGGCCCGCGTTGCTGATTCCCGCGAGGGCGAGAACGGCGCCGAGTTTCTCGTTCGGCCCGCGTTGCTCCCTGGACATGAGCCACCCCTCGACACAGACGGCTGCCGGCACTGGCATAACCACGCGGCATTCGTAAACCCAGCGTAGTTCGCCGCATCCCAAGCGTTAAGGGGCATTGTTCCGGTTGGCGGGATTGTGGTCCGTACTGAAGTGCGGTTCAGATACGGGCTGTTGCGACGTGCTCCCACTGTGTGGCCGTGCGCCTGCCCGTGCGCTCTTCTCCAGCCATCGCGGGAGCGGTTCCATGGTCATTGCGTGGGTCGGCCCGCTGTACTGGATCCAGTGGGCTGGGGGACACCGCCGCCTACATCCCCGCGGGCGGCGGAACGGTCCGGGAGGCGTGCTCCGTCTCCCGGACTGCGCGATCGGGCGGTGCTGTGCCAAGCCTGTACGGAGCGTGTTCGACGCTGTCCGCGTATCGGCGATTTGGCCGAAAATCGATCCCGTCGGTCATGGGGTATCAGGGCTCCGACCACGGTACTTGAGGGCGCATAAGGCGTAGTCAGGGCGCGTATCGGGGGCGCATTCGCGCCGCAGTCGTGTCGGAGACGTGTCGCTGACGTGCCTTGCGTCGTGGCCGCCTTTTCTGCGTTGGGGGCGTCCGGGGCGGTGCGGGTGTCGCCGCCGGGGCGCATTCAACGGAGCGCAAGCGGCGTCAGGACCCTCTGGAGTGCTTCCTTCATGGCAGCATGGTGAACCGGTTCGTACGGTGCACTGGTTGTCCACAGCCTGTGGAGGCGGCGATGCGGTGGTTGGTGGGATGGAGCAGCACCGCCGCGGGAGCACTCGCTGCCGGTTCGGCGGGGGCGACGGGGCAGGACGGCGAGACCGTGCACCCGGTGGGTTCCCAACTCCTGTGGGGCGACCCCGATCCGCTGTGGGCGGTCGGCGACTGGCGCCCCGACGAGGTGCGGGTCGTGAAGGCCGACGACCGGACCCGGATCGCCGTCCTCGGCATCTGCGGTGCCACCGACGAGCAGCTGCGCGTCGCGCTGTTCGCCGCGCGCGGCGGGGCACTTCGGCATCTGACCGCCTGGCCGGGCAGCTACACCGCGATCGTGCAGGTCGGCAGGAGGCTCACCGTCTGCGGCGATCTCGCGGGCGCGCGGCCGGTGTTCCACACGCCCTGGGCCGGCGGTACGGCGTACGCGACGGCCGCGCTGCCGCTGGCCGACCTCATCGAGGCCAACCTCGACTTCGGGCACCTCGCCGCGCTGCTGGCCGCCCCTGACGTGCCCGCCGCGCTGCACGACTCCACGCCGTACGACGGCGTGAAGCGCATTCCGCCGGGGCATGCGCTGATCCTGCGCGCCGGTGCGCGGGAGATCGCCGGGTATGAGCCCGTCGCCTCGCTGGCGGTCGCGGCGCCTCCGGCCGACCCCGACAGCGCGGTCGACGCCGTGCGCGACGCGCTCGTGGAGGCCGTACGGACCCGGCTGTCCGCGCCGCGCCACGTCCCCGGGGCGGACATAGACCCAGGCCCCGTGCCCGGCATGGGACCCGCCGAGCGGCGGGCCGCGCGCGGGATGCCCGTCCCGGGCATCGGGGCGGACCTGTCCGGCGGGCCGGCCTCGGGGACGCTGGCGCTGCTGGCCTCGGGGCTGCCCGGGATGCCGGGCACGGTGCTGGGACACGGCACGGGCGCGGGCGAGCGGCTGCTGGCGGTCACGTTCAACGACCTCGCCGTGGCGGGGCAGGAGGCCGAGCTGGAGCGGGCGGGCGCGCTGGCGGCGAACCCGCGGCTGCACCACGTGGTCGTGGCGGGCGGCGAGGAGACCCTTCCGTACGCCGACCTGGACGGCCCGCTGACCGACGAACCCGGGCCGTGCCTGGTGTCGGCGGCCAGGCACCGGGCACGGCTGGCGGCCGGCAGCGCGGACCACTTCACGGGCTACGGGGCCCGTCAGGTCCTGGACGCCCATCCGGCCCGGCTGGCCGACCTGCTGATGGACCGCCGGCGGCGTCATCTCGTGCGGCCGGTCGCCGCGCTGGCCAAGGCGGACGGGTCGGTGCTGGTCCCCGCGCGCGTGTACGCGGCGGCGCGACGGCTGTCCCGTACGCCGTACCGGTCGGGTGTCGAGTCCCTGGCCGAGCGGCTGCTCGACCACCGGCCGGAGGACGGCTTCGACGCGCCCGGTGGCGCCGTGGAGGCCTCGCTCGCCGCGCTGACCTGGGGCAGACCCGGGCCGGCCGCGCGCTGGCTGACCGGTGAGGCACTCGCTGAAGTATCGGTTCGCCTTCAGGCGTCCACGCACCGGTCGGAGCTGGTGGGGCCGGGGCAGCGGCCGGGCGACTTCCGCGCGCGTGCGGCGCTGGCGCGGCACGCGGCGGACCTGCGGGTGCTGGAGCAGGCCGCGGAGATCCGCTTCCAGCGGCTGCACGCGCCCTTCCTCGACAACCAGGTCGTGCGCGCGGCCCGCGCGCTGCCCGAGGCATTGCGCGTACGCCCCGGGGCACGTGCGGCGATCCTGCGTACGGTGCTGGAGGGCGCCGGGGTACGGGAGTTGCCGCCCGGCTGGGGCGTCCCCACCCAGGCGACCGAGGCGGCCGCCGCCCGAACGGGCCTCAGGGTGGCGGCCGACACCCTGGTGACACTCTTCGACACGCCCCTCCTCGCGGAAGCGGGCCTGGTCGAGGCCCGCGTGGTCCGCAAGGCCCTGCGCTCCGCGGCGGCCGGCGAACCCCTTCCCCTGGACGGCCTCGCCGACCTGGTCTCCCTGGAACTCTGGCTCCGCCGCCTCCTGGCCCGCCGCGGCACCTGCTGGACAGGCACCCCGGCCCGCCAACGAGCGGTACCAGCAGGAATCGCCCCACAACGGGGAGCCCTGGGCGCAGGAGCCGGCGGCCGACGCCCGTAGCCGACCCACGACCACACACACCTAGCTGCGGGCATGCGTGCCGCCAGGGGCGGCACGGGTGGGCGCAGCGGCACCCCGCTCCGCCGGGCTGCGCCCCCCCCGCCGCCCTCAGCACCGACGCCGCGCACCTACGCGCGCCGGGTTGCGAAACCCCCCCGCCCCCAGCACCAACACCGCGCACCTACTCGCGCCGGGCTGCGAAACTCCCCCTCAGCAGCCCGGCACCTGAAAACGCACGGCAGCAACACCCCACCCCCCGAAACCCCGCGGCCCCAAACCGCCACCCCGGCGACAATGACCCCGTGCGGTACAGAATCCTGGGCACCACCACGGCAGAGGACGACCACGGCACAGCCATACCCCTCCGCGGCCCCCGCCTCCGCGCCCTCCTCACCGCCCTCGCTCTACGCCCCTCCCACACCACCACACCCCAGACCCTCATCGACGAGGTATGGCCGGACGACCCACCCCAGGACGCCCCCGCCGCCCTCCAGGCCCTCATCGGCCGCCTCCGCCGCGCACTCGGCAAGAACGCCGTGACGACCTCGGAATCCGGCGGCTACCGCCTCACCGCCACACAGGACGACATCGACCTCTTCGTCTTCGAACGGCTCGTGCAGCACGGCACCGACGCCCTCGCCGCCGACACCCCCGCCCTCGCGGAACGGCATCTCGACGACGCCCTCGCCCTCTGGCGCGGCCCCGCCCTCGCCGACCTTCCCGACCGCTCCGCGGCCACTCGCCCGGAGGCCACACGCCTGGAGGCGGCCCGGGCCCGTGCCGAGGCCCGCCTACGGCTCGGCCGCGCGCCGGACGTCGTACCGGAACTTCGGGAACTGACCGCCGTACACCCGTACGACGAGCCCCTGCACGCGCTTCTCATCCGCGCCCTGCGCGACTCCGGCCGGCAAGCCGACGCCCTCGCCGCGTACGAGACCGCCCGCCGAGCCCTCGCCGAGGGCCTAGGAACCGACCCGGGCCCGCGGTTGCGCGCCCTGCACGCCGAACTGCTCGGCGCGGCAGCCCAGAACCGGAAACCCCCGACCGCACGGGCCGAGCGCACCGGCAACATCCGCCCCCGTCTGACCTCTTTCGTCGGCCGGGAACCCGAGATCAGCGCCATCCGTTCCGATGTGCACAGGGCCCGGCTCGTCACCCTCACCGGACCGGGCGGCTCCGGCAAGACCCGTCTCGCCGAGGAGGCCGCCGCCGGGCTTCCGCAGGCCTGGCTGGCCGAGCTCGCCCCGCTCGACCGGCCGGAGGCGGTGCCCGGAGCGGTGGTCAGCGCGCTCGGTCTGCGCGAGACCGTGCTGATGACCAGCGAGCTGACGGCCGTGCCGGACGACCCGGTCGCCCTGCTCGTGGAGTACTGCGCCCCGCGCAGCCACGTACTGATCCTTGACAACTGCGAGCATGTCATCGGCGCCGCCGCCCACCTCGCCGAAACCCTGCTGACCCGCTGCCCCGGACTCACGATCCTCGTCACCAGCCGTGAACCCCTGGGCGTGCCGGGCGAGTTGGTGCGTCCGGTCGAGCCCCTGCGCCCGGACCAGGCCCGTCGGCTGTTCGCGGAGCGTGCCGCCGCGGTCCGTCCCGACACGGACGCCGCGCTGCGTGACGAGCGGGCGGTGGCGGAGATCTGCCGGCGGCTGGACGGTCTGCCGCTCGCCATCGAGCTGGCGGCGGCCCGGCTCCGGCTGCTCACACCCCGGCAGATCGCCGACCGGCTCGACGACCGCTTCCGCCTCCTCACCTCCGGGAGCCGTACGGTCCTGCCCCGCCAGCAGACCCTGCGTGCCGTCGTCGACTGGTCGTGGGACCTGCTCGACGAGGCCGAGCGGACGATGCTGTGCGAGGTGTCCGTGTTCGCGGGCGGCTGGGACCTCGCGGCGGCCGAGGCGGTGTGCACCGGTCCGGCCGCCGAACTGACCGGGGCGCTCGTCGACAAGTCCCTCGTCGTGGCCGCCCCCGGCGAGGGCGAGGACTCCACCGGCATGCGGTACCGCATGCTGGAGACCATCCACGAGTACGCGGTCGAGCGAGCCGCCGAGGTGCCGCGGCTGCGGACAGCGGCCGAGCGCAGGCACCACGCGTGGGTGCGCGCGCTCGTCGAGCGGGCCGACCCCCTGCTGCGCTCCACCGGGCAACTGCCCTGGATCTCCCGCCTGGAGACCGAGCTGGACAACATCCGCGCGGCCCTCGAGCGGACCCTCACCGCCGGGGACGAGGCGGAGGCCGGTGCCCTCGCCCTGGCCATGGGCTGGTTCTGGTGGCTGCGCACCTACCGGCACGAGGGCATGGAGTGGCTCGACCGCACCCTGCGCCTGGGAGCGGCGAGGGATGCCGCGGGGCGTGTGCCGTCCGGCGGCGCGCCGGATGTGCCCGACCCCGTCGACCAATTCCTCACCGCTCCCCAAGGGGAAGCGGAGCATCCGCTGCACGCCCTGCGGATGCAACTGCGCATGCTGCATCTGTTCTTCATGGCCGAGGACACGCCCATGAACGCGTTCGTGGGTGAGCGGCGCCAGTATGTGACGCGGGTGTGGGCCTACTTCGAGGCCGGCGGACCACAGGCGGCCCGGATCCCGGGGCTCGTCTGGCCGATGATCGCCTCCTTCGTGGGGGAGTTGGAGGACGTCCGCGCCGCCATGGACTCCGCCGTCGCCAACTGCCGTGCCCACGGCGGCGACTGGGAGACCGCCGTCGCCCTGATGTTCCGCACGCACATGGTGGTCGACGCCCCCGGCGACCTGGACGGCGTCGACGACGACCTCGCGGAACTGCGCACCCTCAGCCGCCGCGCCGGAGACCGCTGGCTGCGGGCCCAGGTGTGCAGCGCGGCCGGCGAGGCCGCCATGGCGCGCGGCCGCTTCGAGGAGGCCAAGGGGGAGTACGAGGAAGCTCTGCGGCTCGCCTACGAGGTGGGCGCGTACGCCGAGTCACCGTTCCTCATCGCCCGGCTCGCCGAGATCGCCTACCGCGCGGGAGACCGCCCGGCCGCGCTGGCGGCGCTGGACGAGGCGAGCGCGGCCGCCGACCGGTACGTCGTGGCGGACTCCAAGGTGTTCGTCCTGCTGCTGCGGGCCCAGATGGCGTTCGAGGAGGGACACATCGCTCGGGCGCGCGAGCTGTGCGAGGCAGCGCGCGGGGAGGCCCAGCGGGGCACTCCGCCGCCCCAGTTCATGGTGATGCTGGATCTGATCGACGCCGTGATCACGGCGAGCGAGACCGCCCCGGGGCCCGCCCTGGCCAAACTGGCCGGAGCCCTGCGCGATGCCGTGGAACGGCGGTGCTCCGACATGATCCGGGCGACGGTCGTGGACGCCGCTGCGGGACTGCTGGCCGACCTCGGCGACTTCCCGCGCGCGGCGCGACTGCTCGGCGCCGGCGACCACTGGCGGGCCGGCCGCCCCCGCCCCATGCCGGAACACACCCAGGCGGAACGGGCCGCGGCCACCGCTCGCGCCGCCCTGGGCAGCGGCCGCTGCGAGTCGGAGCGCGCCCGGGGCACGGCCCTCACCGCTGACGACGTCCTGCGCGAGCTGGACGAGGCACGGAGTTCGTACGCCGCCGAGCCGGGCTAGGCGCAGGTGAACTTCGACTCCGCCCAGTCCGCCAGGGCCACGCTGTCGAGGGCGCCCCGCGGTTCCACGACCAGCCGTACGGTGCTGCGGCCGGCGAGGTTCACATGGACGGGCACGGCCGGGTCCCCGCCCTCGACCAGCCCGGACCGCCACAGCCGTACCCCGTCGGCGTAGACGGAGAAGTACACCTTGCCGAGCCTCAGCGTCATGTCGTCCACACCGACGAGCGCGTCGTACGAGGAGCAGGACCGGTTGAGGTCGATGGTGACGGAGGAGCGGCCGTGCACGGTGACGCCGTGCGCGTACCGCTGGTCGCCGACCGACATGCCGTACCGCTTCCAGACCCAGCTGCTCGACCCGATCCGCATCTCGGGCTCGGTGCCGTCACCGCTGATGTCGTACGACAGTTCGCTCCACTGGTAGACGGCCGGGGCGGGCGGCGCCTCGGTCGGGGGCGGTGTGGGCGTGGGTGCCGGGGGCGGTGTCGGCCTCGGGGACGCGGGCGTCGGGGTGGGCTCCGGTGCGGGTGCCGGTGTCCCGGCCGAGGACCGGGTGGGACGCGGGCCCGTCCCCGGCGTGGCCGGCGTCGGCGCGGGCGTCTCGGCGCGCGCGGGCACGATCCCCGGTGGCCGCGGCCCGGGCTCCCCCTCCGAGGGGGAGGACGAGGGCGTGGGCTCGCCGGGCCGCACCACCGGCGACGTCGGGGAAGTCGGGGGAGGAGGAGAGGTCCGCGCTTCGTCCTTCGGCTTCTCGTTGCCGGCCAGGGCCATCACCACCGCGGCCACGACGCCCACGGCGACCACACCGGCCGCGATACCGGCCTTCAGGGGCGCGCCGATCCCCTCGGACGCCGCCGCACCGCCGCCGCTTCCCGCCCCACCGGACGAGCCTCCGCCCGCGCCCGCTGCCGCGCTGGACGAACCGGCGCCCGCTGCCGTGCTGGACGAACCGGCGCCCGCGCCCGCTGCCGCGCCGGACGAGCCTCCGCCCGCCGTCGCTGCCGCACCCGCGGCACCGGCCGCTCCCGCTCCTCCGGCGATGAGCCCGGTCACCTTGGCGTACCCGGCGGCGCCGAACCAGCCGATGACGGCGACCGGTACGACGGCGGGGATGCCACCGGCCACTTCCGCGATCTGGCTCGCGGCCAGCCGGCACTTCGCGCACTCGTCCAGGTGCTTGCGCAGCCCGCGCTCGGCACGGGTGCGCAGCCGGCCGCGGGCGTAGGTGCCGAGCTGGTCGGCGTAGCGCGCGCACTCCTCGTCGCCGGTGAGCGTGGCGCTGACGTGGGCCTGGAGGTAGGCCTGCTTGAGGCCCTCACGGGCCCGGCTGGCGAGCACCCGGGTGCCGTTGGCGTCCAGGCCGAAGAGCGTGGCGACCTCGCTGGGCGACTCGTCCTCGACCTCGGTGTGCCAGAGCACGGCCTGCCACCGCTCGGGCAGCGACCGGAAGGCCTGCATGGCCATGGACCGCTCGGCGTGGTGCATGGCCCGTACGTCCGCGCCCAGTTCGAGCGTGTCGCCGTCGGACACGTCGGGCCCGTGCGCGGACTGGGCGGCGAAGACCGCGAAGTCGTCGACGAGCTGCTCCCGCCGCGCCGACCTCGTCCAGGAGGCGGCGACGCGCCGCACGGAGGTGAGCAGATACGCCCGGACGGCGTGCTGAGGACCGGAGCCGCCGCGCACCGCCTGGAGCATGCGGGCGAAGACCTCGGCGGTCAGGTCGTCCGCGGTGTACGCGTCACTGCAGCAGGTCCGGGCGTACCGGCGCACGGCCTGCGCATGGCGCCGGTACAGCTCCTCGTACGCCGTGTCGTCGCCCGACCGCATCCACTCGATGAGCTCGGCGTCGGCCGGCGGGAGCTCACGGGGTGGCGGCAGGACGCTGTCCTCGTGCCGGTCGCGCTGGGCCGGGACCGAGCCGTCAGCCGGCTGCCCGCCCGGCGGGACGCTCGCGCGCCCGCCCTGGTTCGGCACCTGCGGCGGGAACGGGCCGCCGGCCGTGGCGTCACCGTTACCGCTCGACTCGTCCCGCCCGTCAACGCTCATCGCGGAAAGCCCCCGCCAGCCGCCCAACCCGTCCAGACCACCGGGTCAGAGTGCCACAGGGGCTCTTGATCAGGACCCCGGAGTTCGGACGATCACTCATCCGAGGGGATTTACCGCACGCCAGTACTAGCCATCACCCTTTCGGGGAAGGCTCCCCTCTTGCTCCGGGCCCCTGTTGCTCCGGGCCCGTGTTGCTCCGGGGCCCCGCTCACGGCCGCGAGCGCAGCCCCTCCAGCAGGATGTCCAGCAGCCGGGCCGAGGCGGCCGCCTGCTGAGCCGCGTCCGGCAGCGAGGGCGCGGCCGTCGCGATCACCAGCAGTACGTCCGACACCGACACGTCCGGCCGCAGCTCACCGGCCGCACGCGCCCGCTCCACGAGCTGACCCACGACCTCGAGCAGCGCCGCCGCCCCGGCGTCGTCCTCCGCGGCGACCACCGGTACCGCGGCCACCGCCACCGGCTCCTCCGGAACCAGCCGCAGCTCCGTCGTACCCGGCTGCGTCCGCTGCTGCGGCACCCGCGCCTGACCGGCACGGTCCTCCTCGACCGAGACCCGCAGCACCTGCGGCGGCAGCAGCCGCCCGGCGCCGGAGGCCACCGACGTACGCAGGAAGCGCGACAGAGCCGACCACGGCTCCTCCTCCTGCCCGAGCGCCGCACGTGCCTGGTCGGTCAGCCGGGAGGTCTCCTCCTCGGCTATCCGCCGCACCAGGACGTCCTTGCTCGGGAACCGCCGGTACACCGTGCCCACACCGACCCGCGCGCGCCGCGCCACGTCCTCCATCGGCGCGCCGTACCCCAGCTCGCCGAAGACCTCACGCGCCGCACGCAGCACGTGCTCCAGATTGCGCTGTGCGTCCACGCGCAGCGGTGTCGTGCGCGGGCCGTCCCCGCGTCCGCCGCCCACCGCCGCGCTCAACGTCGCGCCACCCGCCGTAAGAGCGGACGCGGACGACCAATGAGAATCCTGAACATGCATACGCATTCCCCCGGTAATGACGTCTCCCCCCGGAGACTCCCCGCCATTCGATGCCGGGACGGGGGAACAGGCCCGGGTCCGCGGGCCCGCCCGTCGCGGACCCGGTGAGCGCATCCCCCTACACCCCGTCGACACACGAACATAGTTGAGAGGGAGTCAATTCAGAAGGGGCAGGTTCCGCACGGAGCGCCCACCGATCGGAGTACGGGCCGTATACGTCCTGAATGTGCCCCTGCGCGCCCCCCACGCCACCCCACCTGACCTGCGCGTTTCTATAACAGCTCGATAATCCGGCCAACTCCGCGCGCTCTTCCGCTCCGGTCACACAATTGGTCGAGGCTGTGGACAAACGCAAGCGACGGGTGCGTCATGGGATGGTGAAGGAACGTGCGCGCATTCTCGTTGTCGGTGGTGGCTACGTCGGGATGTACACGGCCCTGCGCCTGCAGCGCAGACTGAAACGGGAACTGGACCGGGGCGAGGTGGAGATCACGGTCGTCACACCCGACCCGTACATGACGTACCAGCCCTTCCTCCCCGAGGCCGCCGCCGGCGCCATCTCCCCCCGTCACGTCGTCGTACCGCTGCGCCGCGTCCTCGACCGGTGCCACGTCGTCATCGGCGAGGCGACCGCCGTCGACCACGCGAAACGCACCGCCACCATCAGCACCCTCGCCACCCCTGAGGAGGGCACGGGCGGAGAACGGCTGACCTACGACCAGCTCGTCCTCGCCCCCGGCTCCGTCTCGCGCACCCTGCCGGTCCCCGGCCTCGCCGACCACGGCATCGGCTTCAAGACCGTCGAGGAGGCCATCGGCCTGCGCAACCACGTCATCGAGCAGATGGACATCGCCTCCTCCACCCGCGACCCCGCGATCCGCGACGCGGCCCTCACCTTCGTCTTCGTCGGCGGCGGCTTCGCCGGTGTGGAGGCACTCGGCGAACTGGAGGACATGGCCCGCTACGCCGCGCGCTACTACCACAACATCCGGCCCGAGGACATGAAGTGGATCCTCGTCGAGGCCTCGGACCGCATCCTGCCCGAGGTCGGCGAGGAGATGGGCCGCTACACCGTCACCGAACTGCGCCGCCGCAACATCGACGTACGCCTGCGGACCCGTCTGGACTCCTGCGCGGACCGGGTGGCGGCCCTCAGCGACGGCGCCCGCTTCCCCACCCGCACGGTCGTCTGGACCGCCGGTGTGAAACCCCACCCCGTCCTCGCCGCCACCGACCTGCCCCGCAACGGCCGCGGCCGGCTCAAGTGCACCCCGGAACTGACGATCGAGGGCACCACGCACGCGTGGGCCGCGGGAGACGCCGCGGCCGTCCCCGACGTCACCGCGGAAAAACCGGGCGGCGAGTGCGCCCCGAACGCCCAGCACGCCGTCCGCCAGGCCCGGGTCCTCGGCGACAACATCGTGCACGCCCTGCGCGGCGAACCCCTCACCACCTACACCCACAAGTACGTCGGCTCGGTCGCCTCCCTGGGCCTGCACAAGGGCGTCGCCCACGTCTACGGACGCAAGCTCAAGGGCTACCCCGCCTGGTTCATGCACCGCGCCTACCACCTCAGCCGCGTGCCCACCTTCAACCGCAAGGCGCGCGTGCTCGCCGAATGGTCCCTGGCCGGACTGTTCAAACGGGAGATCGTCTCGCTGGGTTCACTCGAACACCCCCGGGCGGAGTTCGAACTCGCGGCCGGTGGAAAGCCTTCTCAAGACCCCCCGCACAACCCGAAGGGGTCGTCCTGACCGGACCCAGGAACTCCACCGGCCGGCCCGGCGTCTGACGGATGCCGGTCCGGTCCACGCACTGCCAGACTGGTCCACCACCGCGGGCGTGCCACCGCTCGCCCCGGTGCGGGCCCCCGGGGCCCCGGCCGGTTCCGGTGCCGGCCGCCGACGACTACACGAGGCAAGGATTCGTGAACTTCACGCGCTGGAGCGCCCGGCTCCCCGGAACGCAGCGCCGCGCCGCAGCGCGGACCGAGCAGACGGCCTCCCCGGACCGGCGGGGGGACGGCTCCGTACCCGCCGCCCGCGCCGAACAGCTGACCGACGAGACACCGTCCGTACCCGCCGTCGACGAGCTGCGGGTGCGCGAGGTCCTCGACCGCGTCCCCTCCCTCGTCGCCCTCGTCCACGGCCCCGACCACCGCATCGCCTACGTCAACGACGCCTACACGACCGCCTTCGGCGTACGCCCCCTGGGCGAACGCGCCCGCGAGGTCCTCCCGGAGCTGGACGCCCTCGGCCTGTTCCCCCTCCTTGACCAGGTCCAGCGCAGCGGCAAGCCCCGCACGGTGAAGTCCCGCAAGGCCCCCGACGGCCGCTCCTACACCTTCACCTGCACCCCGGTCGCCCAGGGCGACGGAGAGGGCGGCAGCGAGGGCCGCGGTGTCCTGGTCTTCGCCACCGACGTCACCGACCACGCCGAAGCCGCCGAACGCCTGCGCGCCAGCGAACGCCGCCAGCGCGAAACAGCGGTGACCCTGCAGAGATCCCTGCTCCCCCAGGAACTCGAAGAACCGGACGACCTGCGCGTCGCCGCCACCTACCACCCCGGCGGCACGGAGGCCGCGGTCGGCGGCGACTGGTACGACGTGATCACCCTCGGCGGCGGCCGCACGGCCCTCGTCATCGGCGACGTCATGGGCCGCGGCGTCCGGGCGGCGGCGGTGATGGGCCAGCTCCGCACGGCGGTCCGCGCCTACGCCCGCCTCGACCTGCCCCCGCACGAGGTCCTGCAACTCCTCGACGGCCTGGCAGCCGAGATCGACGCCAACCAGATCGCCACCTGCGCGTACGCGGTCCACGACCCGAACGAGGGCAAGCTGGTCTACGCCTCGGCCGGCCACCTCCCCATCCTGGTCCGCGACGAGAACGGCACGGTCCTGCGCGCCGAGGAACCCACCGGCCCCCCGCTCGGCACCGGCGGCTGGATGCACTCCTCCGGCTCGATCCCCCTCAGCCCCGGCTCCACGGCCGTCCTCTACACGGACGGCCTGGTGGAGCGCCGGGACGCCGACCTCGACGAGGGCATCGCCGCCCTGGAACGCGCCCTGGCCGGCGCCACCGGCACACCCCAGGTCGTCTGCGACCGCCTGGTCCGCTCGGCCGGAGTGACACCCGACCACGACGACGACGTGGCCGTCCTGGTCCTCCAGCACCCCGCCCGCACAGGCGCGGAGGGCGAGCTCTTCCGCAACGCCGCCCTGGAACTCCTCGGCGGTGTGGAAGCGGCCCCACGCGCGCGTGCCTTCGCCTCCGGCGTCCTCACCAGCTGGCGCTTCCCCGCCGACCTGCACGACCTGGGCGTCCTGGCCACCAGCGAACTGGTCGCCAACTCCCTCCAGCACGGCACCCCGCCGATGCGCCTGCGCCTGCGCCGCACCGACCGCCGCCTGATCATCGAGGTCACCGACGGCGACGACCACCTCCCCAGGCGCCGCCGCGCGGAACCGGGCGACGAGTCGGGCCGGGGCATCGCCATCGTCGCCACCATCGCGTCGAACTGGGGCTGCAGACGCACCCCGGACGGCGGCAAGGCGGTGTGGTGCGAATTCGCCCTGCCGCGCACCCGGACGACCTAACCGACGGGCCCCGGATCAGACGTCAGCGGAAACGGGCGCACCACCCCGCGCCACGACCCGGCTCTTCACGAGCCACGGCTGATCCTGCGCCTCGGTCAGCTGCCGCCCCAACCGCACCGCAAGGACGGTGATCCCGAGGGAGAACAACAGGAACGCCACGATGTACGGCGCGTGCAGCGAGGCCCCCAGCGGCCCGCCCACCGCCGGCCCGACGGCCAGCGCGAGCTGCTTCACCAGGGCGAACGCCGAGTTGTACTGCCCGGCCATCCCCTCCGGAGCGAGATCGGCGACCAGCGGGGCCACGGTCGGCGACAGCATCGCCTCGCCCAGCCCGAACAACGCGTACGTCGAGACGAACGCGGCCGTCGCCATCTCCTGGCTTCCGTGCCCGAGCCCCGCGTACCCCGCGACGGCCCATGCCACGGCCCAGATCAGCCCTACGGCCGCGATCACCCGCGACCGCCTCCGCCGCTCCACGAACCGCAGCACGGCGAACTGCGCCACGACGATCATCAGGGTGTTCGCCGCCAGCGCCGTCCCCAGCGCCGACGTCGATATCCCGGCGGCCTCGACCCCGTACGCGCTCAGCCCCGACTCGAACTGCCCGTAGCAGGCGAAGAACAACACGAAGCCCAGCACACACAGCTGCACCATGGCCCGATTGCCCAGCAGCTGCTTCCAGCTGCCCCGCCCCGACGCCACGGGCGCGCCCTCGATCCGCGGAGCGTGCGGCATCCGCACGGTCACCATCACCACGACCAGCAGTAGGAACATCGCCGCCTCGATCGCGAAGAGGAGGGTGAAGGAGGCGGCACTGGTCGTGTCGACCAGATGACCACCGATGAGCCCGCCGACACCGAGCCCGAGATTCTGCAGGAAGAACTGCATGGCGAACGCCCGCGACCGCGTCTCCGCCGACGAGCAGTCCACGATCATCGTCGCCAGCGCCGGCTGCATCACGGCCTGCCCCGCCCCCAGCAGGGCAGCCGACACCAGCACGGCCGCCGCACTGCTCGCGACCCCCAGACTCAAGGCACCTATGGCGGCGGTGATCAGGGCGGCGAGCAGCACCGGCAGCGGGCCACGCCGGACGATGGCCCGCCCGGCGAACGGCAGCACGACCAGCGCGGCCACAGCGAAGACGGCGAGCACGAGACCCGCCGTCATGGCCCCCAGTCCCCTTACCTGCGCCACATAGACGTACAGGTACGGGACCGTGAAGCCGAGCCCGAACGCGCTGAGTGCGTTACCCACGTGAATCCGGCGCATCGCTGCGCCCATCGCCCTGGTCACGTTCACCTCTTCCACAAGTTAGGAGTGAAGACTTCGAAACTAAACTTCGAAGCTAAAGAGTACATACCCAAGGACTTCAAGGCAAAGAACGGCCGTGCCATACTGCCGCCATGGGCGACACCCCCGGCCCCAGCGAGCCGACCCTCGAAGAGCAGATCGCCGCGTACCAGCGCGAGTTCCAGGACCTCGACCCCCAGGTGGAGCAGATCGTCTCGGCCCTCTCCCGCCTGAACCGCCGTATGAACGTCGCCTACGGCCGTCAGACCTCGACCCTCGGCATCAGCAACACGGAGTGGGAGGTCCTCAAGGCCCTTGTCCTCTCCGGCGCTCCCTACCGTCTGGGCCCCAGCGACCTCGCCAAGCGCCTCGGCCTCACCCCGGCCGCGATGACCCACCGCATCGACCGCATGGTCGGCGAAGGGCTGGTTACCCGAGAGCGAGACGAGTCCAACCGCGTACGAGTCATCGTGGAGCTGACATCCGAGGGGCGTGAGAAGTGGCTGGAGGCGATGCGCCTGGCGTCGGTCTTCGAGGAGGACCTGCTCCAGGATCTGTCCCCCGTCGAGCGGACCGCGCTCGGCGGCGTCCTCACCCGCCTGTTGCGCAGGGTGGAAGACGCCCAGCCGGACGCCGGCGGCCGCCTCTCAGATCTGGACTGACGTCCCCTCAAAAGATCTTGACAAGGGCCGCTTGACACCCCCCCTGCCCGATCCGTAAAGTTCTTCGGGTTGCCGCGGAGCCGTAACGGTTCTGCGACGCACATCCGCCGCTCAAGCGGCACCCAACCACTAGCAAGATCGCTCTCAGCGAGTTGATTTCGGCGTGCCCGAATTCAATTCGAATTGGGACTCGACGACCTGATCGACTCGACATCGACTCGATTTGGGAAACGGCGAGAGACCGCGCTAAGGTTGGACACGTCGGAACGGCCCAACAGCCGCAAAGACAACCCCCACTGACTGGGGATCAGGCCCGAAAGGATCTGATAGAGTCGGAACCGCCGGAAAGGGAAA
>NZ_JBITGX010000027.1:0-112650 GCF_044457425.1 Streptomyces sp. NPDC050546 | reverse complement strand
GACACGGAGCGGGCCACGAGCTTGACGGCCTGCTCGGTCAGCCGCTTGGAGGTGCGCAGGGTGGAGCCGTAGCCGGGCAGCTTGTGCGTGCTCACGGATGTCTTCACGAACTGTCTCCGTCTCAGGAATTCGCGCAGGTCAGGCGGCGCACTCGTCGGGGTAGGCGCAGGTGACGCACATGCCGAGTGAGGTGGGGATGACGTAGCCCGCATCGAGCCCGCAGGACGGGCAGGTGCGGCGGGCGAGCATCGCCAGCGCCAGAGCGCCCCACCGGCGCGAGGTCATCGGCCGCACCGGCTTGGCCAGGTCGACGCGGTAGAGGAAGGCGACGCGGGCGGCGCCGGACCTGCGGTTGAACCGCATGACCTGCGCCGCTATCGGCTGGCCCCCGGGACGCAGGCCCAGGGCCCGTAACTGCCTGCGCGTGGCCAATCCGTCGGGGGCGTAGCGCCACGGGTAGGTGGGGACGCCGTAGCGGCTTCCGGCAGGGTCGAAGCACTTGCCGAACGCGGCGGACATCACGCCACGCGCTTCCACGCGGCCCGCAACCGGACCTCAGAAGCGGAGTGACCGGCCGTACGGAAACGGGCAGCCATCTCGCGATAGGACAGGGCCGGGACCTCACTGTGACGGATCTCGTCGACCAGCACGTCAAGCGCCTCGTCGGTGAGCGCCGGTCCCGACTCCAACGCGGGAACCGCCTCCGAGGGCCCCCAGACGGGCAGTTCCCAGCGGGGTGTGACGTCGGGCGTGACGCGGCTCGTCACGCTGGTCAGCGCCCTGGACGTGTCCTCACCCTGGCGTGCCTTCTCCAGCGTCGACCACGCCTCGGCGAGGGCCTCGGCGGTCTTGGCCTGGACGTGTGCGACGCGGGCTCCGGCCTGCGTCACGGCCGTCAACCGGGTCTCCTCCGTGGCAGCGTCGGACCGCAACCGGGCACGGGCCACGGCCGCCTCGTCGCGCGCCTCCTGCTGAATGCCCTGGATCGCATCCAGCGCATCCGGGGTGAGCGCGGTGCGCTCCCACAGCCCATGCACCAGCCACAGTGCCTTCGCCGCCAGCGGCAGCCACGAGACGGCGAGCCAGGCCCCGATGGAGTCCTGCTCGGCCATGAGCGCGTGGGCGACCAGGACGCCGGTCGCGGCGGCCCCGAAGACCCAACCGACCACGGTCACCGGGGTGCTGTGGTCGCCCTGGGCGGCTAGGCGGCGTTCGTAGGCGAGGGTGGCCAGCCACCCACCGTCCAGACCGAGCCCGACGACCAGGGCGACCCCCTGCGGCATGGCCTCACCGAGCCACATCACGACCACGGCGAGGGTGAGCACCATCGAGACCGCCGTCATCGCCACGGCGGGAAGCACCGTCTTCGCCCGCGTCAGGCGCAGCAGGTTCGCGGCCTTCACAGCGCACCCCCCGCGGTGAGCAGGGCGGCCAGGATGAGCAGCGCCCCACCGGCACAGGTCAGGTCGACCGCACGGCGCAGGCACCTGAACTTGGCGACCGCGAGCCGGGACAGGCTGGCGATGTCGGCGGCCAGGTCGGTCGCGACAGCGTCGGTGATCTCCTCGGCGGTGAGCGTGGCCCACAGCGGGAAGCCGTGCCGGCCGCGCAGGTTCGGCCGGGTCGAGCGCAGCAGCAGACCGGCCGCCGCGACCAGCAGCACCATCCCGAGCCCGCCCGCCACGTAGGCGGGGAGGGTCAGGGGCAGGTCGCGGGCGACCGTCCAGGCGCCGGCGAGCACTGCGCCGACGAACGCCAGCAGGAGACCGGTCTTGGTGTCGGTCCGCGTGATCTCGGCCTTCACCTCGGCGTGCACGTCCTTCAGGCTCCGGGCGGTGGCGCTCATGCGGCACCTCCGGGGACCGACGCGGCGGCGGTGCGGTTGGCGGCCAGGGCGATACGCGCGGCCAGCGCCCTGCGGCGGGCCCGGCGCAGACGCCGGTTGTCCAGCTCGGTCGGGATGCGGTCCAGAGTGACGATCTGCGCGTCCAGCAGGTCAACGTCCGCCAGGATGACGGGCATCTCCTGCTCGATCGCGTCCAGCTCAGCGTTCGTCGGCTCGATGAAGTCGGCGAACGCGGTAACAGCGTCCTGAACAGTGGCGATGGTCTTCATTGGGTCGTGGTTCCTCTCACAGGGTGGAACGGCCCGAACAGCGGCCCCGGTGTTCCCGCACCGGGGCCGCACGCCGTTGAAGTCGGGATATCCGGCTCCCCTCAGCGCTGCTCGTGCGAGACGAGCAGCGGAGGCAACCGGCCGCCACACGGATGCGGCGGAAGTCGATACGCGGACCTGAGCCGCGCCGGACACCTTTTGCGGGAGGTGACGGCCCGTACTGCGCGATATGGATCTGTGCCTCAGTCCCGCTCCTCCGAGGAATCGCATCTCGGTCTCTTCGCGCGGCGTGCGTGCCCTTGGGCAGATCCGTTCTTTTGAGTCGGCGCGTGTCCCTGACGGGAGATGACCGACTGGTCTCCGCTCACCTCGGCCGGTGTGGTCACGGCCGTCACGTCTGTGGCGGATCACGCTGTTGAGTTTTCGGCACAGGAGGGCACACTTGGGGGGGTTGCACCACCTGCTCAACTTGTTGGTACAAGCTGATGTAGTGATGCTGCACCGACGGACAGTGATGCGTCAAGGGGTTAGGGGCTGCATGTACCAACAAGTTGCGCGAGTGCGTCATGATGGGGCCATGAACAAGCAGCCGAAGTACCGGCAAGTGGCCGACGTCCTGCGCCGCGAGATCGTCAACGGCACCCATGAGCCTGGATCGCGGCTGCCCTCTGAGAACGACCTACAGCAGCGCTTCGACGCGTCGCGGAACACCATCCGCAACGGGCTGAGTCTGCTGGTCAGTGAGGGACTGATCTCGTCCAGTCAGGGACTCGGGTACGAGGTCAAGTCGCACGAGGTGTTCAAGCTCAACGCGTCTCGCTTCGAAAACCTGACGTTTCCGCAGAACGGCGACGCGTACAACACAGACGTGACGAACGCGGGGCGCCGGCCGCACCAGACGTTCCGTGTCGAGATGCTGCCGGCGTCGCAGGAGATCGCTGAGCGACTCAAGATCGAGCCGAGTACGAAGACGGTGTTGCGGTTCTGTCATCGCTATGTGGACGACGTCCCATGGTCCACACAGGCGACCTACTATCCATCGTGGCTGGTAGACGAGTCGCCGCGACTGGCTGAGCCGGGCGACATCGCTGAGGGCACGACGCGGTATCTCGCTTCCCGGGGCATCGAACAGGTCGGGTACTTCGACGAGATCGCGGCTCGGATGCCCACGCCTGAGGAGGCTCGCCTACTCGAGATTGGAGCCGGTGTGCCGGTCATGCTCTGGACTCGAACGGGCTACTCGCCGGATCGCCCCATCCGATGCACGATCACGACGTTCCGGGGTGACCTGAACCGGATGAACTACGAGATCGGCGAACTGTCTGCCCGAATCGAGAACGCGTGATCATCGCTCCCGCAGAGCCGCACGACGTGGCTAGCCTGCTCGCCTTCCGTGAGGAGGCGGCGGCCTGGCTGCGCGGTCTCGGATCCGACCAGTGGAGCCGCCCGTACCCTGCTGACAAGCTGCTGGACACGATCGAAGCGGGCACTGTGTTTATGCTCCGCGACGGGCATACGACTGCCGGAACGATCACCCTCACCCCGGACGCTGAAGACGGTCTGTGGACTCACGAGGAACTGAACGAACCGTCGATGTTCGTCAACAAGCTCACCGTTGCCCGCGAGTACGCAGGGCAGAACCTTGGTGGCCGGCTGCTCGATTGGGCGGGCGACCGCGCACACCGTGCTGGCGCTCGGTGGCTCCGACTGGACGCGTGGACAACAAACGAGGGGCTCCAGCGGTACTACCTCGCACAGGGCTTCAAGCACGTCCGTACGGTTCGCGAGGGCACTGCGGTGAACGGTGGGCCAAGGGTCTCTGGGTGGCTTGCACAGCGAGCGGCACGGCTGGCGGATCACGGGTTCACTGACCGCACGCCGAAGCCGGCCAGGCTCCCGTTCGCCGCTTGAAAGGGACCGGTGGGCGGTGGGACTGCCGGTTGGCACCGTGCCCAGGCCGAAGCCGATCGCCCCGGACCAGATGGTTCGGGGCGTGACGACCGGCCTGCGCCAATACCCCGAACTCGACCAGATGTGGGGATCTCAGATTCCGTCACTAGACCTCACGACCGATGGCCACGGTGTGGCCCCTGTCCTGTCAGCACCACGAGCTATCGTCCCGCCATGACCATGGCACTCGAAGCAGGCGATTGGGCCGGATGGATCGGTGTCCTCGTCGCGGTCCTCACCGTCGCAATCGGCCTGTGGCAGCAGAGGCGGCAGGCCCGAAGGCAGATAGAAGCCGACGATATAGCCCGACGCCATGCAGATGCAGCCGAGCGAAGGGCACTCGCCACAGAGGAGGCTCTCCAGCGGCTCATCGAACGGCTGCCCGCAGCCGTTCAAGCGCACGCAGAGGCGCAGATCGCCGCGCAACCCGTACGCCATGCAGAGGCAGTCTCCTGGGAGTTGGATCGGCCGAAGAAGAACGTATTCGTCCTCCGCAACACCGGGTCAGAGGTTGCTACGGGTGTGCAGGTTGACGTCGGTGATCACCCTAAGGGCCTGACACGTCAGGTGCCCGAGGACGCCGTGGTTCGAAAGGGCGAGTCGACCGAGTTCATGGTGCTCGGAGCTTGGGGCGCGCCCGTGCCGCGCGAGTTCCGCGTGTCATGGGAAGGCGCTGAAGAAGCTGCGGTCCTGCCCGTCCCCAACTGGGATTAGCCTCCAAAGCGTTGGGAGGGCATGCGGCCCGCCGACTGGTACCCGCACCCGCGCCGGTTAGCGAGCCGCATGCTGTTCAAACAGCGATCACTGGAACCGTTGCGATGTACTCGTACCGCCAGGTTAGAACGGGGCCGTCTATGGCGTCTTGTCGAGTGGGAACGGCCGGTCTTGAAAACCGTCTGGCCCTCCAGCCCGAGTCAGCGGGTGCCTGATCTGCGCCGGGGGAAGGCGGCTCAGACAAACCGCGAAATCCGTGTCACCGTCGTCTCATGGACAACGTGCAGCGGATTTACCACCGATCCGAACGCCAGCTCATCCCGCGCCGGCCGTGTCCGGACTGCGGCAGATCCATCAAGGGGAACTGGACAGAGCATCCGGGCATGACAGCAGACGTCGACCCAACAGGCAGCGTCTCGTGGCGTTGCTTGGGCGAGACCTGTCTCACTGGCAAGGAGAGCTTCTAACAGCGAGGCGACGCAGGGTGCCGTCTCGGCGAGCCGCCCTCGGCTGCTCTTCTTCGGGAGTGCGGCCCGGGGCGATGCCGCTGGGCCCTCTCTGGGCCCTCCGAGGTCGACCGACGACGACCAACAACGATCAACAACGACGGCTCAACCGCAGGTCAGTTGAGGAGCGCGGCCCGCTGACCAGGGCCGGAAAACGGGCCCGCCAGACCCAGGGCAAGAAGAAGTAGGCCGCTCTGATCACGCCCTCTGTCTGCGGATTTCCCGCGGGCAGGGGGCTTGTTGCTGTCGTGGGGCCGTGAAGGGTCGCAGGCCCAGGCGCTTTCCGGGGCGGGTCAAACCGGTTCGGGTTGGGGTTCCGGTTACCGTGCCGGTGTGGCCGTGGGTTCCCAGAGTCTGGTGGTGCGTACGTAGCACCGCCACCGACGCGGGCGGGCACGGCGGCTGCACGAACCAGGCCGACGCAATGGAATCGGCATCCGCCGGGGCGGGGTGCGGCTGCGGCCGACCAGCCGCTCCGGACGCGCGTACGGGCAGCCGGGCAGCGGGACGACCGGGATGCGTTGCCCGCGATGCGTCAGCCCCTCGTCCACGGACCCCAACTCGTCTACGGACCCCAACTCGCCTATGGGCCCTAGCGCTCGGGCCCCACTCCGCGCCAGTCGATCCACGGCACCCCGCCACCTCCTCCGGGTCGGTCTCCAGCCCGGCGCGGCGGAGGAATTCGGCGACATCGGCCACGTTGTGGGCCGGCCCGAAGATCTCGCCATCGACGCGCACGCGTCGACCGCCTGAGGGCGACGGCGCGATCACGCGAATCGGTCCGCCATTCCTTCAGGATCAACCGGGACATGCGGTTCCGCATGTCAGCGCGTCATCAATACAGCCGCCCGCAAAGCGGGAGATTTGCGGGAAATTGACCGTTCATCAATGGACGGGCGTCGGCGTGCAAACGGACGCATTGCTTCCTAGAATCGAACATAGAGGACGTAGGGCCGCATGCACTCACTCCATTCTGGAGGCCCGCATGTCCCGGAAGATCCGCAAGCAAGGCCACTGGGCCGAGGCTACCGTCCCCCAGCCCCGACCCACGCTGTGGCTGTCTCTCTGCGTCATCGCATCCGTGGCCGTACTCTGCGGGGTGGCGGCTTTCTGGGCCGACTTCAGAAATCGGGAAGGCAACCCGCTTCTAGAGCTTCTCTATCATTTGCGACCCTTCAGGTTTTTCATTCTTGCCGCTGCCTTTCTCATAGCCGTCTACTGCTGGCGACGGTTCAGCATGGCCCGGAAAATAAGCGCGCCAGGGCCCATTTCCGTGCCCCCACTCAGAGATGAGACGACCAGACAGGGTATGTCAACAGACCGGCTGACGACCTACTTCCGCGAGAGACTCAACGAGGTAAACATCCAGGCTCCGGCGCCGATTCCAGGAGGAGCGCAACAAATCGATTTCGCTGAGGTGTTGCGCAGTCCGACGGTGGACACGAGGAACGTCGGCGCAAGCCTGGCCGTGAACATCGGCAGCCTGCTGGCCGCCGGCAACATCAGTTACGCCTACCAGGTCAACGGCGCCCTCTTCAACAGTGAGGACGGGAAGCGCGGTGTGACCGTACAGGTCATGGTGTTGCCCAAGTGGGCCAGCCAGCCCATCTCCTGTACAGACGAGACCTGGGAACTGGCCATAGACAAGGCGGCGTACGAAGTATGCGCCTTCATCTTGCCGCTGACGAAACTCGTGGACAGGCCGCCATGGCAGGCGTGGCGGCGTCTCGCGATACCGGGCAAGCTCTTCAAATTTGTCCAACAAGCACAAAAGTGCAAGGTGGGAAGGCGTTTCGATGAAGCTCTCGGGCATTACTTCGAGGCTTTGAAGCTTGATCCTCGCAATCCCTATCTCCGGCTTGAGGTCGGCCTGCTTCAAGAGCAGCTGGGACAGCATCTCGATGCCCTGGTCACATATGAAGGGGTCATCGACCTCGCCCCCTCGAACAACGACCTGAAGCTTTACCATGCTTTCACGAGAAAACCAGTCTACTTCCACAGAAAGGGCGTTCCCGTCGGCAGGGGCTGGTGGCGGGTCCCCCTGCTCATGGCCCGATACCGTCAAGCAATCCTGCTGGGTATGGGCGAGCGCTTGAGTGACGAATGGTCGCCAGAATACGAGGTCTCCGGCAAGCGGGAGGAAGAGTGCTCAATCGTCCGCGGTCGAATCACGGAGATATTCGGAGGATACTTTCCAGCCTTCCAACAGTACCTTTGCGATCAGGACGGGAATCCGAACGAAAAGGACGTCATGCCCTCCGGGCAGGCTCTTCCCGCAGAGCTTGAAGAAGTGCTGTTCGACGGCTCCCTCAGAGGGGATCCGAAGAGGCTGTTGCTTCAGCAAGAGTTCTTCCAGTTTCTGGGGCAAGCCCGAGCACAGCGATTGAGCCGAGCGTATTTTTTCCCGAGGGTCGTCCCGGAGCGGAAAGTTCCGCGAGCCGCTCTGCGTCTCTTGCTGCTATGGAACCCGGTCCGGCGGAGTTGGACTCGGAATCTTCGCCTCGGGAAGGCTCCCGACTCCCACGGCCTCAAATACCTGGCGGCCTACAGGGTCATCAATCGACCTGCCATCGCGAATAAAGTCTGGCACGAAATACGCGCGTTCGAGTTCGCGCACGGATCAGTGAAAATGTACTGGCCTGTCGACGCACATGTCGCGTCACGCCGAGCGCTGTTCGGCCGTCACGGCATGAGGCTTTCCCGCCTGTTCCCGCATTGGCAGGACTTCTACGATGTCGCGTGCATTTTTGCCGTCTGCATGCCGCCGGCCGACGGGCGCGCACCGGACGAGGTCCCGTCCGTCTCGCTCAAGAAGGGTGAGGAGAGGGGAACGGATGTGAAGGAGGCTGTGAAGAAGGCGAAGAAGGTCACGGAACTGGCTGACAGGGCTGTGAAATACCTCGAATCGTCTTTGCGGCTCCAGGACAGTGGGTTCGCCAGCTCGATTCGCGCATGGGTTCTGGAGGACGATCCCGATCTTGCCGCTCTCCGCAGAATTCCAGAATTCACCCGCTGGGCAAACCGCCACTTCCCCACGAGAAGTCCGAACCGGTCCCGCCCTGACAATGTGCAAGAGATCGAGCTACTCTATTACGAACAGCGGCTTATCGAAGGCTTGGCCTCCACGGCTGCGGCTGTATGGGATTACCGCAGCACCCGTACCTACAATGGGAGCCTGCCACAGAAGAGACTCGACGAGTGGCTGGAGAAGGAGAAGGAGGGATGGGATCTGGCAGCCGATCTGCTTGAGAACAGGCGGCACTGGCAGACACGCTACAAGCTCATCAGGGCGATGCGTCAATTCGGGCACGACTCCTCGATGAATGACGTGACCTACGAATTCGTAGTTCCATACCCGACGTACAGCGACGACCCTTTGATCGGCCGATCCGTCGATGGGGACAGCGCCCGCACAAGCGGCGTAGCTGCTGCTCAAAAAGCGAGGAATCGGCGACTCAAGGATTTGGCGGACGTTCTTGGACATCGCCAGGACTGGTGGATGGGCGGATCGGTGAGTTCACTGTCGGAGCAGGATGTCTCGCTCCTCTGTGCGCGGCTGGCAACCAGGTGGGAAACGCTGGCCAAGGCATTTCATGAACCAACAGATCATGGCGATTCCGAACCGATCGTCCAGGTTCAGATGGTGGGCAGAAAACCAGAGGCCTTCTGACGGCAGGCCGCGACATGCGGGTGGACCCGGCCGACGACGCCTGTGAGACTGACGCCGAAGTCGTCGACGAGTGTGGGGCGTTGCTCGACTGTCTGCGGCACTTTCGCCTCACCTGGAGATGAAGTGCGCGGGACTGGACGCCGAGCAGATCCGCGGCGGTCCGTGCCGCCGTCCACGATGTCGCTCCTCGGGCTGGTGCGGCACATGGCTGAGGAGGAGCGGCATTTTCGGCGCGTGATGGCCGATGACGACGCGCCGAAGCTCAACGGACCGAGGAGGATCGCAATGAGGACTGGCCGGCATCGACGATCTCGCCACCCAGAACGCCGGGTTCTCCGACCTCGGGCCCGAACCCGGTGGACAGCTTCTTCGCGATGTCCTGGTGACGCAGATCGGGGAGTACGCGCGGCACTGCGGCCACGCCGACCTTCTGCGCGAGCTGATCGAAGGTCGCGTCGGGCAGTGATCGACGCCGAGTGTCCTTACCCGGGAAGTAATCGACACTCCTGCGGTGTCCCGGCAGTCTGAGCTTCATGACGCCTACCACCACCGCGGACGCCACCCGCGCCACCGTTCAGAAGTTCCTCGAGCTCCGTCTCGCCGGCGACACCGAGGGACTCACCGCGCTCTTCGCCGACAAGGTCGACTGGGTGCTCGCCGAGAATCCGGGAGTGCCGTGGATACGTCCGCGGTCCACAGCTGCCGAGTGTGCCGCGCAGGCAGAGGAGTTGATGGAGTACACCGTTCCCGAGGACGCCCGTGCCTCTGTCGACGCCTTTCTCGTGGACGGGAAGGACGCCGTGCTGACGGGGTATTTGGCGGGGACCGTACGGGCGACGGGGAAGTCCTTCGAGGGGCCGTTCGCGTTGCGGCTCACCGTCGAGGGTGGGCGGATCACGCGGCACCACCTGTATGAGAACAGCTTGTCGATCGCCGAGGCCTGCACCCCGTGATCAGGCCTCCCGGAGCAGTCGCCAGTACTGCCGCTTCTCCTCGTCCCGTACGACCACGCCCAGCCGGAGCAGTTCGCCGCGGAGCTCCCGGGCGTCGTCGGCGTCGTCGGAGTTCTTTCGGGCCCGGGCGCGTGCCCTGAGCAGGGCGTCCGCGCCCGGGGGCAGGCCTGGGGTGCCGGGGACCCAGCGGCGGTAGGCGGCTCGGTGCGGGTCCTCTTCCGCCCAGGGGTAGCCGTGCGCAGTGAGGGTGTCGGTCAGGCGGGGCCAGGTCAGGCCGCAGTGTTCGCGGTCCAGTTCCCTGCCGTCCGGGGCCAGGACGACCAGGTGCTTGCCGTCCCGGAACAGTGCCGTGATTTCCTCACGAGCGAATGACTGGGTGCTCTCCCTGATGGTCAGGGTCACGTGCGTGTCGGAGATGCTCACCGACAGCGACTCGTGCACGGCGGTGAGGCCCAGCAACAGGCTGGCGAGTGCGCCCACCGTGACCGTCCCCAGGGTGAGGGCGGGTTCCGGGATCGAGGTGAGGAGTTCGGCCGGGCCCTCCAGTGGTGCCCACGGCAGGCTCAGCAGCCAGCGGGCGAGGAGGGGGAGCAGGGCGCCGGCGACGGCACCGCAGCCGACGCAGAAGAGCACGATGGCCCAGGTCGATTCCGCGAGTTCGGCTCCCAAGGGGACCTTCTTGGCTTCCTCCATGGGAAAGAGTCTCGGGAGGTGCCGTCCTTGCTGTCATCAGCCGTTGGTCTACGTGCCTCCGACTTTGGTCGCCTCCGCCGGCCCGAGCCTTCACGGATGCATCCGCGCCCCCTTCACCACCTTGTCCACCGGGTTCTTCGGGCCGTAGACCAAGAGGCCGACCAGGTCCAGGTCCGCCGTCGGCACCGCCCGTACAGCCGCGCGGTTGTCGCGGTCGTTGCCCGTCGAGAACAGGTCGGACGTGAAGACGGCGCGAGGGAGGGAGCGGGACAGGGTCCTGGTGTGGGCTGTGGCCAGGGTTTCCTTCGTGGCCTCGAAGACCATCACCGGCTGGCGGAACATCGGCAGGTACGGCACGCCGTCCGCGTCTTCGTACGGTTCGCCGATCACCTCAGGGAGCTGCGTACCCAGACCGCTGACCAGGAACGATGTGACGTTGAGCCGCTGCCAGGGCTCCAGGTCCTCGCGCAGCAGCACGGCGATCTTCGTGTCGAAGCGGATCGGTTCGGTGTTCATGATCTGAGCGTCCCCGCCGGTCCCCGACCGCGTCTTGTACGTTCTTTGCATGGCCTCACAGCCCGCCCGGAGCGTCTCCGCCTGGCGGCCCTCCGTCGCCGGTGTCGTCGAGGTCTTCCACGCGCGGTTCACCGAGTACGCGTATCCGATGCACGTCCACGACGCCTGGACGCTGCTGATCGTCGACACCGGCGCCGTGCGGTACGACCTCGACCGGCACGAGCACGGCACGCCGCACGACACCGTGTCGCTGCTGCCGCCGCATGTGCCGCACAACGGCTCCCCCGTCACCGCGGAGGGGTTCCGCAAGCGGGTTCTGTATCTCGACGGGACGTATCTCGGCGACGAGCTCATCGGGGCCGCCGTCGACCGGCCCGATCTGCGCGATCCGCTGCTGCGGCGGCGCGTCGGGCAGTTGCACGGCGCGCTGGTGCGGCCCGGTGAGGAGCTGGAGGCCGAGAGCAGGCTGATGTTCGTCGGAGAGCGGCTGCGCGGGCATCTGCGGGGCGACCCCGCTGCCCCACGGGCCGCCGATCCCGTCCTCGCGCGCCGGCTGCGTGAACTGCTGGACGAGCGGGTCGTCGAGGGGATCGGGCTGCGGGAAGCCGCCGGGCTCGTCGGCGCCCATCCGGCCCATCTCGTACGGGCGTTCAGTGCCGCCTACGGCATCGCCCCGCACCAGTACCTGACGTCCCTGCGCGTGGGCCGCGCCCGGCGGCTGCTGCTCGAGGGGCGGACGCCGGGCGAGGTGGCGGTGGCGACCGGGTTCTACGACCAGTCGCACCTGACGCGGCACTTCCGGAGGCTGGTGGGTGTGCCGCCCGGGCGTTACAGGGCGGCCATCCCCTAGGCCGTGTCCGCAGGGCGCTGGGTGAGGTGTGCGAACGCGTCCAGGTTGCGCGTCGACTCGCCCCGGGACACCCGCCACTCGTACTCCTTGCGGATCGCCGAGGCGAAGCCCAGCTCCAGGAGGGTGTTGAAGCTGCCGTCCGCCGCTTCCAGGACCTGGCCGAGCAGGCGGTCCAGTTCGTCGGCGGTGACGGCGGCGAGGGAGAGCCGGCCGGTGACGTAGACGTCGCCGTGCTGGTCGACGGCGTAACTCACCCCGTAGAGCTTGAGGTTGCGTTCCAGCAGCCAGCGGTGGACGGCCGGTTCGTTCTCGTCGGGGTGGCGGATGACGAAGGCGTTCAGGGAGAGGGAGTGGCGGCCGACGAGCAGGGAGAGGGTCGTCTTGAGCTTGCGGGTGCCGGGAAGCTGTGCGACGTAGGTGCCGGGCTCGGGGCTCTCCCACTCCAGGTCGGCGTCCTTCAGCACTCCCTCGATGACCTGTGCCGCGCGCTGTTGCTGACCGGTTTCACCCATGGTGCGAGCGTACGCGACGGCGGTGTGCCTGCATCGCGGCCGTGTAGACGTCCGCCGTGGCGGCGGCCGCGGCGTCCCAGCCGAAGGACTGGGCGTGGCGGGCGGCCTGTGCGCCCATCCGGGGCGCCAGGTGCGGGTCGTCGGCGAAGTCGCGCAGCACGCGCGCGTAGTCGGCGGGGTTGTGGCCGCGTACGAGGAAGCCGGTGTGTCCGTCGCGGACGGCGACCGGCAGGCCGCCGACCGATGCCGCCAGCACGGGAGTGCCCGCCGCCTGGGCCTCTATGGCGACCAGGCCGAAGGACTCGCTGTAGGAGGGCATGACCAGGAGCGAGGCGGCGCGGAACCAGTCGGCGAGCTGCTCCTGGCCGACCGGCGGGCGGAACCGTACGACGTCCGCGATGCCGAGGCGCGCGGCGAGCTTCTGCAGGCCCTCGGGCTTGGCGAGGCCGCTGCCGCTGGGGCCGCCGACGACGGGGACGAGGATGCGGGAGCGGAGTTCGGGGCGCTCGTCGAGGAGGACGGCTACGGCCCGCAGCAGCACGTCGGGGGCCTTCAGGGGCTGGATGCGGCCCGCGAAGAGCGGGATCAGCGCGTCCTGGGGCAGGCCGAGGCGGGCCCGGGCGGCGGCGCGGCCGTCGGCGGGCGAGAAGCGGGTGAGGTTCACGCCGGGGTGGACCACGGCGAGCTTGTCGGGGTCGGCCGCGTAGTGCCGGGCCAGTTCGTCGGCCTCTTCGGTGGTGTTGGCGATGAGGCGGTCGGCGGCGGCGACGATCTGGGTCTCGCCGATGACGCGGGCGGCCGGCTCGGGGCTGTCGCCGTCGGCCAGGTTGGCGTTCTTGACCTTGGCCATGGTGTGCATGGCGTGCACCAGGGGCACGCCCCAGCGCTGGGCGGCGAGCCAGCCGACGTGGCCGGAGAGCCAGTAGTGGGAGTGGACCAGGTCGTAGTGACCGGGGCGGTGACCGGCCCAGGCCTGCATGACGCCATGGGTGAAGGCGCACAACTGGGCGGGGAGGTCCTCCTTGTTGAGGCCCTCGTAGGGGCCGGCGTCGATGTGCCGGACGAGGACGCCGGGGGCCAGTTCGACGGTCGGCGGGAGAGCGGCGGCGGTCGCGCGCGTGAAGATCTCGACCTCGACGCCCTGCGCGGCGAGGCGCTGCGCGAGCTCCACGATGTAGACGTTCATGCCGCCGGCGTCGCCGGTACCCGGCTGGTGGAGCGGGGAGGTGTGCACGGAGAGCATGGCCACCCGGCGGGGCCTGCGGTGCAGCCTCAGGCGCGCGGGCGCGGACGCGGAGCGCCGCCCGAGCCTGCCGATGTACTGGCTCACGTGGCGTTCCTCCTCGCTCCGGGCATGCCTCACGCAGGACGCGCTGTGCCCTGCACGGGGGTGAACGCCGGAAGGGGGCGCTCCATTTCCCCGATCGTTTCCCTGTTCGCGACTTTTACCGAATCATTACCGGTCACCGCTCAACCGTTCGAGGTCGAGAGGTGCCCCGGAGTGCCCGGATCCGCCGGCTCCGGCAGCGTGACCAGCAGGTGAACTCGGTCTGACGACTCCGGTGAGCGGACAACCGGGCGCCTCCCACACATGTCACCCACCACGAAAGGATCCACAACTGCCTCACGGAGGATCGCAATGTCCTCTCGCCTCGCCGGCCGCCGGCTGTTACGCGCCGCATCGGTTCTGACGCCCGTCCTCGGCACAGCCCTGGCCGTCCCGATCGCCCTGGCCGGCCCGGCCGCCGCCGCCGCACCGACGGCCACCGCCTCGGTGAACGAGTACGGCTGGCACCTCACCTACACGGCCGCCCCCGGGCAGGCCAACAAGGTGGCCATCACCCAGTCGTACACCGGCGACCGCTCGCAGTTCACCTATGTGATCGACGACGTCGTCCCGATCGGCGCCGGGACCGGCTGCGGCCACCCCGACAGCGCGGACCTCACCAAGATCTCCTGCACGGTCGAGGCCCCCGAGAGCCAGTCCCCGCTCAACTCCATGGAGATGGACCTCGGCGACGGCGCCGACACCGCCTCCTTCGACAACGCCACCGACCAGGTCTACTACTTCAACACGGTCGAGCTGGGCGACGGCGCCGACCAGTGGACCGGCGCCACCGGCAACCGCGTGGACGGCACCTCCGTCCAGGGCGGCGCGGGCGACGACATCATCAGGGCGGGCGCGCTCGGGTACGCCGGCGGCGGTGCCGGTGACGACACCCTCTACGCGGGCACCGAGGGCGAGATCGTGGACGGCGGCGCGGGCGACGACGTCCTGCACGGCGGTGCGGGCGACCAGATCCTGCGCGCCGACGACGGTGACGACACGGTCTACGGCGGGGCCGGCGACGACGAGATCTACGGCGGCAGGGGCAACGACATCCTGCACGGGAACAGCGGCGCCGACCGGATCTGGGGCAACAGCGGCGACGACGAGCTGTACGGCGGGCCCGGCGCGGACACGCTCTCCGGCGGCCCGGGCAGGAACATCGTCCGCCAGGACTGACGGTTCCTCCCTTCGGGGACCGACGAGTTTCCAGGCCCCGGGCGTCTGACTCACTGAGGAGAGGAGAGGGTCACCTGTTTCCTGCGAGGGTGCCCCGGCGTTCACGCCGGGGAGGAATCGCATCCGGGTTTTACGACGCGGAGCGTCGCCGTGCCCGTTCAGGGTCGGGCAGCATTCGTGCCGCTGTCCGATGGTTTCCAGTTGATGCGAACGCGTGTGCCCGTTGTCGCTGGTCGGGGTGGCGGCTGCGGGATCTGGGGACGCGCGTGCGGTGGTCGTACGTATGGTCCCTTGGAGGAGTTCGGGACGCAATGTCGTCCGGGCCGGGGACCATGAGGGGACGGGATGGCGCCTGTGGGGGCGGCTGTGGAGGCCGGGCATGCCCGCTATACCTACCGGTTGCGTGTGTCGTCCGCCGCTCTCAGGGCCCTGGCGGACGAGTGGGACCGGTGCCGGTGGGTGTGGAACGAGTGTGTGGCCAAGTCCAGGGCCGTGTACCTGCACAACAAGGCGAGTGGGGAGAAGCGGACGTGTGGCCCGGCGCAGCTGGACAGGATGCTGACCGAAGCCCGGCGGACGATCCCGTGGCTGGGTGAGGGCTCGTCGGTTGTCCAGCAGCAGGTCATCCGTGACTTCGGGCGCTCCCGCGCCAAGGCTCACAAGGACATCAAAGAGCGCCTGCCCATGGGACGCAGGGCCGGGATGCCCACGCACAAGAAGAAGCCCGAGGCACTGGCGACCCTGAATTGCACGCGGCGTGGGTTCCGGCTGAAGGACGGTCGGCTGCACCTGGCCGGGGGCATCGTCGTGACCGTGGTGTGGTCGCGGGAGCTTCCTGCTGAGCCGTCCTCGGTGCGCCTCTACCAGGACAGTCTCGGGCACTGGCACTGCTCCTTCGTCGTGCCCGCCGAAGTGGTGTCGCTACCTCCAACCGGTCGGGTGCTCGGTGTCGACTGGGGCGTGAAGCAGATCGCGACCACCACGTCTGACATGCACGACCTGCCGCACGCCGGGCATGGCAGAAAGGCCGAGAAGAAGCTGACCCGGTACGACCGGATGATGGCCCGACGCAGACCGAAGAAGGGACAGCCAGCATCCAAGGGCTACCACGAGGCGAAGAAGCTGCGGGCGAAGGCCTACAAGACGGTCGCCCGGCAGCGTGCGGACACCGGCCGCAAGTGGGCCAAGAAGGTGGTCCGCGATCACGACGCTATCGCTGTGGAGAACTTCCGTCCGAAGTTCCTGGCCAAGAGCACGATGGCACGCAAGGCCGCGGACGCCGCCATCGGCGCCACCAAGAAGGCCCTGGTCGAAATGGGCCGCAAGCACGGGCGGGACATCCGCCTGGTCCACCCCGCGCACACCACGATGGACTGCGCCAAGTGCGATGCGAGAGCCAAGCACGCACTGCCGCTGTCAGAACGTACCTACACCTGCACCGCATGCGGGCTCGTGTCCCCACGGGACAAAAACTCCGCACGCGTCATGCTCGTCCGGGCTGGTCTCAACCCGGCTGGTGCCGATGGCGCAAGACCTCCTGGAGCGCTGCTCCAAGAGGCTGCCTGAGCCAGGAATCACCTCCCTTCAGGGAGGTGAGGATTCAAGATGAAGCTCGTGGTGCGCGGAACAGGAATTCCTGACGCTCGACGGTGTCTCCCATCGTCCGGGCGCCCCGGACGAGGACACCAGCGACGGTTTCGAGCGGGGCGGCTGGTTCGTGCCGCATCTCGACGAGGAGTTCGAGCGGCTGGCAACTGGAACCCGACCACGGTCCTGTCCGGCGACGTCCCCGCCCGGGTGGCGGAGCTGAAGCGGCTGCCCGGCCGGGAGATCCAGATCCACGGCTGCGCCCGGCTCGCGCAGTCCCTGCTGGCCGCCGGGCTGGTCGACACACTGCGGCTGGTGATCGCCCCGGTCGTGGTGGGCCAGGGCCGTCGCCTCTTCCCGGACGGCGGGGCACCGGCCGGGCTGCGGCTCACCGGCCACCGGACGACGCCGGGCGGCCTGTCGGTGCATGTCTTCGAGTCGACGGGGGTGCCCGAGTTCGGGACGTACGGGGGTGGCGCCTGAGGACAGACAAGGGCCACTCCTGAGGATCCCGGGGCCGCATACCCTCGTACGCATGACATCCCGCGCCCCGGCCCGCCCCCGCATCGTGGGAACGGTGACGCGCGGGACGACCAATCCCAACCGCCTGCGCCGTATGGACCGCTGGATCGCGGCCACGCACGGCGCGGAGCTGCGCCGTGCCGCCGACCCCGTGACGGTCGACCTCGGCTACGGTGCCGCCCCCTGGACGGCCGTCGAGCTGCTGCACCGCCTGCGCACGGTCGCGCCACGCGCGCGCGTGGTGGGCGTCGAGATCGAGCCCGCCCGGGTCGCGGCGGCGCTGCCGTACGAGCGGGCGGGGCTCGTCTTCCGGCACGGCGGCTTCGAGCTCCCCCTCCCCCAGCGGCCCCTGCTCGTCCGGGCGGCGAACGTGCTGCGGCAGTACGAGGAGGGCGAGGTCGCGGCCGTGTGGGAGCGGCTGTGCGGGCGACTCGCACCGGCCGACCCGGCCACCGGTGCGCGCGGCGGGCTGCTGGTCGAGGGGACCTGCGACGAGATCGGGCGGCGGCACGTGTGGGTCGCGCTCGGCCCGGAGGGGCCGCGCACGGTCACCTTCGCGACCCGGCTGGGCTCCCTGGAGCGCCCTTCGGACCTGGCGGAGCGCCTGCCGAAGGCGCTCATCCACCGCAATGTCCCGGGCGAGCCGGTGCACGCCTTTCTGCGTGACTTCGACCGCGCCTGGGCGGCCGCCGCGCCCTACGCCTCCTACGGCGCCCGCCAGCGGTGGATCCGGGCGGTACGGGACCTGACGGCCGACTGGCCGGTGGCGGACGGGCCGGTGCGGTGGCGGCAGGGCGAAGTGACGGTGCGGTGGGAGGCGTTGGCCCCGCGGGGCTGAGGCGCACCGCCAAGGCCGGGCAGGGACCGACACGCCCCTCCGGGAACGATCTCTTTGAGTCGTTCGTCACACAGGCGGGGAGATCAGCATGCCGGGGGCATACCGGTGCGGGGGCGGCGGGAAGCACTACCCCTGTCGCTTTGGGCGCCGTCGTGGCAGCATCCCCAGACGAACCGGATGTTACTGACGGTTAATCAGTTGGGGGCTGAGGTATGGCAACGGGCAAGCGTGGCCTGATCGCGACGGCTGTGACAGTGGTCTGCGCGATCACCGTGCTGGCGGCACCGGGCACGGCGTTCGCGAGCCCCGGCCCGGAGCCGACGCCGAGCGCGAGCCCGACGCCCGGGCCCAGCAAGGACCTCGAGGCCGTGCGCGAGAAACTCGACAAGCTCTACCGCGCCGCCGGCCGTGCCACCGACGAGTACAACGCCGCCGAGGAGAAGGCGGACAAGCAGTCCGCAGAGATCGTCGAACTGGCCAAGAAGATCGTCAAGGGCAAGGAGAAGCTGGCCAGGCTGAAGGACCGCGCCGGCGCCTCGGCCGCCGCGCAGTACCGCGGGGGCGGACTGCCGCCCGAGGCCCATCTGACGCTCAGCGACGACCCGCAGGAGTTCCTCGAAGGAGCGGTCCGGGTCCGCCAGGGCCAGCACGCGGCCAAGGGCCTGCTCGGCGAACTGAGCCGCACCCAGCAGGACTTGGAGCAGTACGCCAAGGACGCCTCCGCGCAGTGGAAGAAGCTGGAGGCGGGCCGCAAGGCCAAGGCCGCCGCGCAGAAGAAGATCGAGAAGCAGATCAAGCAGGCGGAGAAGGTCGAGTCCGAACTGCGGAAGGACGAACAGAAGCGCCTCGCCGAGCTGGAGAAGCAGGCCGCGGCCAAGGCGCAGTCCGACTGGCTCGGCTCCGGCGTCCTCGACGAGATCAGCGGCAAGGCGACCGAGCAGGGCAGGAAGGCCGTCGAGTACGCCACGGCCCAGATCGGCAAGCCGTACCAGTGGGGCGCCGAGGGCCCGAAGACCTACGACTGCTCCGGGCTGACCTCACAGGCCTGGATATCCGCCGGCCGCGGCATACCGCGCACCTCGCAGGAGCAGTGGAAGCAGCTGCGGCACATCGACGTCCAGGACATGCGGCCCGGCGACCTCATCATCTACTTCGACGACGCCAGCCATGTCGCGATGTACATCGGCGACGGGGCGATGGTGCACGCCCCGCGGCCCGGGCGGGACATCACCGTCGCGGGGGCGGGATCCATGCCTATCCTCGGGGTCGTACGGCCGGATCCCGGCACCGACGCCGGGTGAACATATCGGGCATCGGGCACCTTTGGTGACCCGGCCCACGTGACCCACCGCACGCCGGACCCCCTGCGAAACGCGGTGCTGACGTGACGTTCGTCATCTCCGCAGCATCTCCGGCCTGTCCAACTGCGGCACATATCGCGGCATATGACACTGGCCGATGGCGTAGCGGCGTGGCTCACACCATTCCAATGCGGCGCCGACACCCGCTATGGTCCCCGTCGGTGGGTCGAGGTCCCTCGCCCCCGCCATGCCCTCGGGGGGAGGGAAGGAACCCAAGACAATGCCCGTACCCATACCGCGGCAGAGAGCGATCCCGGCCGTGGAGAGTGGTCAGGCGCAGGCCGCGTCCCCGTGCGCCGGCTCCGCCGAGGACTCCGTCACGGACACCTCGACCGCGGCCCCGCGCACGCCGGACACCGCCGGGAACAGCACGGAGAAGGTGGAGAACAACACCGCCCACACCAATCTGACCCTGCTGCTGATCGAGGACGACCCGGCCGGTTCGCCGATCGTGCCGGACATGCTCGACCAGGCAGGCAAGCCGATCCGCGTCCGCACGGCCCGCAATCTGACCGAGGCCGGGCGGCTGCTGACCGACGACGTCCACTGCATCCTGCTGGACCTCGCGCTGCCCGCGCCGGGCCACAGCGACTCCGAGGACGAGCTCGCCGTGCTCAAGCACGTGCTGGAGCTCGCGCCCCGGCACGCCGTCCTGGCGCTGACCGCGTCCGGCGACGCCGAGCGCGGCGCGGAGGCGGTGCGCGTGGGCGCCCAGGACTACCTGTTCCGCGACGAGCTGGACGGCCGGCTGCTGAGCCGCGCGATCCGCTACGCGGTGGAGCGCAAGCGTTCCGAGTCGGCCGAGCGCCGGCTCGCCGAGGGCCGCCTGCGGGCCCAGGAGAACCGCCGCCTGGAGCGCGGTCTGCTGCCGACCCCGCTGCTGGAGGGCTCTCCGCTGCGGTTCGCCGCCCGCTACCGCCCGGGCCGCTCGCGCGCCCTGCTCGGCGGTGACTTCTACGACGTCGTCCGCACGCCGGACGGCACCGTGCACGCGATGATCGGTGACGTGTGCGGTCACGGCCCGGACGAGGCCGCCCTCGGGGTGGAGCTGCGGATCGCGTGGCGCGCGCTGACGCTGGCCGGCCTGTGCGGCGACCAGTTGCTGGGCACGCTCCAGCAGGTGCTGGAGCACGAGCGGGCCGACGACGAGATCTTCGCGACGCTGTGCACGGTGGACATCGCGCCGGACGGCCGCCGCGCCGGCCTGTGCCTGGCGGGTCACCCGTCGCCGCTGCTGGCCCGCCCGGGCAAACCGGCCCGTCTGCTGCCCTACGACAACAACGGACCCGCCCTCGGGCTGCTGCCGGGTGCCCGCTGGCCGCGTATGCAGGTGGAGCTGGGTGCCGAGTGGAGCCTGATGCTCTACACCGACGGCCTGATCGAGGGCTATACCGGCCAGGGCCGGGAGCGGCTCGGCCAGGACGGCATGACCGAGATGATCCGCCGCCAGTTCGCCGAGGGGCTGCGGGGCGAGCGGCTGCTGCGTGCGGCGGTGAACGAGGTGCGCGACCTCAACGGTGGCGAGCTGACGGACGACGTGGCGGTACTGCTGCTGGACCGGGTGCCGTAGCCCGGCCGGGGCGGGACCTGTCGGGGCGGGACCTGTCGGGGCGAGACCGGTCGGCTACCGGCCGGGGTCTACCGGCCGCCGTTCCAGGGGCCGTACGGGCCGTCGCTGCTGGAGCCGCGCCCGGTGCGGCCGCCACCGGGGAGCGCGCGGATGGCCGGGCGGACGTCGACCATGTACACGATCGTCGCGATGAGCCCGATGATCGGCAGGAACGACAGGATCGGGAAGAGCAGGTTCACGACGAAGGCCAGACCGAGGATGATCAGCCAGAACGGCTTGGTCTTCTTGTCGGCCGCGCGGTACGCGTCCTCCCGCCGCACGGCGGCGTCGAACAGAGCGAAGCCGCTGAAAATGATCAGGGCCATGCTCAGAAGCCACATCAACCCTGCGAAGCCCTGCATCAGCACAACGTCCACCACCAGACTCGGCTCGTCCCTACGCGGTCACCGTACCCGTACAACGGGCCGGACACCCCCAGGGTGCCCGGCCCGCGTCAGCCTCCGCGCTTACTACCTCGCGCTTACTACCTCCGCGCTTACTTCGCCGGCGGCGTCTTCTTGGCGACGGGCTTGCGCGCCGGAGCCTTCTTGGCGGCGGGCGCCTTCTTCTCCGGGGCGGCCTGGGCCTTGGCGCCGGCGGGCTTCACCGGCTCCTCCTTGACCTCGACGGGCTCGGCCTTCGGCTCGACGGCCACGGCCAGCTCCTCGACGCCCTCGGCGACGTCCTCGATGCCCTCGGCGGCCTCGCCGCGCCAGGTCCGCACGGCCTGCTCGCCGTGCTCGGCGACCTTCTCGTAGGTCTCCCGGGCCTTGACGGCGTACTCGGCGGCCACGCCGACCCCGCGCAGCGCGAAGTCCTGGGCGTTCTCGCCGAACTTCTTCAGGTCGGCGTCGAGGTTGCTGCCGAGCTTCTTGAAGTCGGCGTCGAGGGAGCCGATGAACCCCGTGACCTTGGTCTGGAGGTTCTCCTGCGTCTCCTTGACGCGGGCGGAGGCCTCCTTGGCCCGGGCGGACGCCTTCTCCTGGACGGCCTTGGTGTCGGTGTTGCGTACGGCGTCGATCCGCGCCGGAGCCTCGGCCCGCAGCTGCTCCACCAGAGCCGGCACCTTCTTCGCCTGCTGGAGGGCGAGGTCGGCGGTGCCCGCCGCGAAGTAGAGCGGAGTCGGGTCGCTGAGGGTCTTGCGCAGGTCGTCGGTGATGGCCATGGTGAGGGTCCTCCCGGATTCTTTCTCGCTTGAGGGTTCGGCTGAGGGTGGTGTGATCCGCAGCGGAGCGGCCGGTGCCCTGGTCCGGCTCAGCCGACCGTCTGCTGCGGGTCGGTGTCACTGCCGCCGGTGGCCTTGCGGGTCCGGCGAGTCGTGGGCGTACCGCCGGTGCTCTTGCGGGTCCGGCGGGCGGCGGGCGTACCGCCGTTGTTCTTGCGGGTCCGGCGGGTGGCGGACGTGCCGCCGTCCTTCCCGCTGACCCGGCCGCCTGCGGGCTCGCCGCCGTCGGCCACGCGGGTCAGGTCCTCGGCGGACTGCCCGCCGTCGGCCGTGCGGGTCAGGCCTGCGGCGGACTGCCCGCCGTCGGCCGTGCGGGTCAGGCCTGCGGCGAGCTGCTCGCCGTCGGCCGTGCGAGTGCGTCTGGGTATCTCGGTGCCGCCGTCCGGGGCGTCCCCGTCCGTATCCGCCGCGCCTTCACCGACCACGACGCCGACGAAAGCCGAGTCCGCGGAGCCGTCCGCGCCGTCGCCGGTCCCGAACCCGTTCTCCTTGCGGAAGGACTCGTAGATCTGCAGCAGCACCTGCTTCTGCCGCTCGTGCAGGGTCGGGTCCGCGAGGATGACGGCACGCGTCTCCACCTCGTCCCGGTCCCGCTCGGCGTCGAGAATGCCGGCGCGGACGTACAGCGTCTCGGCGGAGATCCGCAGGGCCTTGGCGACCTGCTGCAACACCTCCGCGCTCGGCTTGCGCAGCCCGCGCTCGATCTGGCTCAGGTACGGATTGGACACCCCGGCGGCGTCGGCGAGCTGCCGCAGCGACAGCTGCGCGTTGCGCCGCTGCTCGCGCAGGTAGTCACCGAGATTGCCGACGTTGAGCGATGCCATGTCCTCCACGGTGCCGCATCCCGCTAACTATTGCAAGCACCCGCTTGCAAAAGTGCGCCACGCCACCCGACTGCCCGACAAGCACTCGCAGAATGTCACTTAGTGACATAGTATCGCTTGAGGACGCACGCCGAGGCGTCACGAAGAGACGCACACCGAGGCGTCACGAAGAGGAGTGGGGAAAGCGCTGTGCCGACGGAGACGCGGGGCAAAGGGGGAATGAGCGAGCAGCGGCGTGCGCGGCTGCGTCTGGAGATCTCCCGGGAGGCGGCTCGGCTGTTCTGGGATCAGGGAGTGGCCGCGACGAGCGGCGACCAGATCGCGGCGGCCGTGGGCCTTTCCACCCGCACCATCTGGCGGCACTTCCGCAGCAAGGAGAGCTGTGCCGAGCCGGTCGTCATGCAGGGCGTCGTCACCCTGCTGAGCGTGCTGCGCGCCTGGCCCCGGCAGCGCTCCCTCGAGGACCACCTGGCCGCGGAACTGGCCCGGCTCCGTCACGAGAGACCGCCCGTCGACCCCGCCGACGAGGCGCTCGCGATGAGGATGATCCGGCTCGCCGACACCGAACCGGCGCTCCGCACGGCGTGGCTGATGGCCTGCGACCAGACGGAACGGGAGCTGTGCGTGATCATCGGCGACCGTCTTGAGCGCCCGGCCGGCGATGTGGAGGTGCGGATGCACGCCGCGGCCGCGGCCGCGGTCGTACGGGTGCTGGAGGAGCACATCGGCGCCGCCGTCCTCGCCGGCGCCGACATCACGGAGTTCACCGACGTGGCAGCCGTCTCCCGGCGTTTCGCCGATGCCATTCGCACGGCCACCGGCGGAGCCGTCGGCGATCCCGTCGCCTGAGGTCCGAGGCGGCGAACCGGCCGCAGAGCAGTCCCACAAGCCGTCAAGCCGCACAAGCCGTGTAAGCCGTGTAAGCCGTACAAACAATCGACTACTTGGTGAGTTGATCTCGTATGACTGAACCGAAACAGACACCACTGGAGCAGCTGGGCGGCACGACGGGCCTCGTGTACATGATGCTGCCGATCGTGGCCTTCGTACTGGCCAACTCCTCCTTGGGACTGACGGCGGCCATCTGCGCCGCCGTAGCTGTCGCGCTGGCGATCTCCGTACTGCGTCTGGTGCGCAAGGAGTCGCTACAGCCCGCTCTCTCCGGCCTGTTCGGCGTCGCGGTCGCCTCGTTCGTCGCCTGGAAGACCGGATCCGCCAAGGGCTTCTTCCTGACGGGCATCTGGAGCAATCTCGCCCTCGGCGTGCTCTTCCTGCTCTCGGTCCTCGTACGGCGCCCGCTGGCCGGCGTCGTCTGGGGCGCGCTCACCGGAACCGGGACCTCCTGGCTGAAGGACAAGCCCTCGCGACGCTGGTTCGACATCGCCACGCTCACTCTGGTGGGAGTCTTCGCGCTCCGGGTAGCCGTCTGGCAGTGGCTCTACGACGAGGACCGTACGGGCTGGCTGGCCGTGGCGAGGATCGCCATGGGCTACCCGCTGCTCGCCCTGGCCCTGCTGGTCGTCCTGTGGGCGGGCCGGCGCTCGGGCCGGCGGCTCAAGGCCCTGGCCGGAGCGGGCACGAGCAGCGCGAGCACCGAGTGCCCGGCGGCCTCCACGGCAGAACCCCGCGACATGGAGGGACTACCGCGAGCATGACGAGGAGGGACATGGAACAGGGCCGCGTCGTTCGGCCGCTGGGGGCGTTCGAGCGCACCATCGACTTCTACACGCACCGCAACCCCGTCCAGTTCTCGCTGGTCGCCGAACTGGACCACCGGGTGTCGGCGAGAACGCTGGCTTCGGCGCTCGCGGCGCTGCGGGATCGGCATCCGTTGCTCGGTGTTGCGGTCGACCGCACCGCGCCCGAGGCGGTGTTCCGGGCGTGCGAAGGAGCGATCCCCCACGAGACCGCCGCCGACGGCACTCCCTGGCAGTCCGTCGTCGCCGTCGAGCAGACGCGGCCGATCCCCCCGGAGCCCGGGCCCCTGGCCCGTGCCGTGCTGGTACCTCGGGAGTCGGGGTGCGCCGTGGTGCTCACGTTCGCTCACCAGATCGCTGACGGTGTCGGCGGTCTGCGGGCGCTGCTGGACCTGGTGGCGGCCTTGGGCGGTGAGGAGTTGGCGCGGGGGGATGTTCCTCAAGCGCAGGAGGAGCTCCTCGCCCGCGTGGGCACGGCGGCGGATTCCGGCGAGACCGCGACCGGCACGCCTGCGGACTCCGGTGAGACCGCGACCAGCACGCCTGCGGAGGACGACGAGCGCATGAGCGCGGTCGGCGAGCTCGTCCCCTTCTCCGGGCGCAGGCCGCACGTCGATGCCCTCGCCCTGGACCAGGGACTGACCGCGCGGCTCGTCCGCCGCTGTCGCCAGGAGCGCACTTCGGTGCATGCCGCGCTCTGCGCCGCTGCCACGGTGGTCCTTCACCGACGGGGGCGGGAGTTCGTGCGGGTACTGAGCCCGGTGGATCTGCGGCGTGCGGCCGGCCTGCCCGATGAGGTGGTGGTCCGGTTCGCAGGTGCCCGAACGGGAAGCGCCACGCATGGCGTGGAGGGCTTCTGGACGCTTTCTCGTCGCACCCGCGCATCGCTTTCCCGTCAGCGCACACCGGCCGCGCTGGCGGCCGGAGCCGCGGCTCTCGCCGCACATCCCCCGTCAGGCTCCGGCGACGCCGAGGCCATGATGACCGCGGCCACCGCGGCCGACCTCCAGATCACCAACCTCGGGGTCGCACACCCGAGTCGGCAGGGCCCCTGTGCGCTCTCCGCTCTGTGGGGCCCCGCGCAGATCACTCAGCTGCGCGGCGAGCACGTACTCGGTGTCGTCACGGTCGGAGGGCGACTGCGGATGACGGAACTGACCCACGACCCCGTCCCCGGGCTCGTCCCGGAGATGGGCGCCGTGCTGGCCGAAGCCTGCGCCGAGTCACCTCGCGGACTTCCCGACGACGAAGGAGAACGTGACTGATGACCAGCTCTGACAGCGGCCTGCCCCGACGGTCCCTGCTGGCGGGCGCCGCCGGCCTGGGCGTGGCGGCACTGCCCGCGGCCGGACCTGCCGCACAGGCGGCTCCCGCACCGACGGCGCCTGCCCGGAGCAGGGCCGCGCCGCTGGGGCGCCACCCGTCGAACTGGCCCGATCCCGAGCCCTACGGACGTGCCGACACCCGCCTCGACCTGTGGCCGCGGGAGGACAACTCCTTCCTCCTCCCACTCGAACGGCGCCCCCGTGACGAGGAGCTCGGCCGGGTGTGGATACGCGACACCTACGTCAACTGCTTCACGGTCGAGGGCCGTCCGGTCTACGTCGCCACAGGCACCACCCGCGCGCCCGGACTGGACGGGCCCGCACCGTGGAACGACGGGATCTTCGTGTGGGTGGCCCCCTCCCTCGAAGGGCCGTGGAAACTCGCCGACACCACCGGCATCCGGCCCGGCGCCGAGAAGGGCAAGGTGTGGTCACCGGAGTTCGCCGGTGAGAACCGGCCCGGACGCACGGTCGTCGCTCCGTGGCAGGAGTACTGGCACGACGACCGGTTCGGCAAGCGCGGCGAGGTCTGGGCCCCGGAACTGCACCACTTCCGCGGCAAGTGGTACATCGTCGCCTGCACGGGCGACCACTCCCGCAAGGTCGGCTCGTTCATGCTGGTGAGCGAGGGCGGCGCGGAAGGGCCGTACCGGCTCGTCGAGGGCAACCTCGACGAGCCCTTCGGCAACCCGCTCCCCGACGGGCCGGACGTGGTCGAGCCGGGCGCCTACTTCCACATCGACGGCAGCCTCTACTGCGAGGGCCGGGACGCGTGGCTCGTGCTGCACAACGACCTGTACGCCAGGTTCCGGGACGACATGGAGGACATCGTCCCGGCCACGGACCTCCCGAGGTTCCGGCAGCAGCGGTACTCACCCGAGCCGTACCGCGAAGGCGCCTACGTGTTCAGGTACGAGGGCAGGTACTACCTCCTCCAGGCCATCTGGGACCTGACGTCGGCGAATCCCGACGGCACCACGCGATACGCCTACGACACTCCCGGAGCGGGTCGCCGGCAGTACCAGTACGACGCTGTCGTCGCCGTCTCGGACACCTTCGAGGGTCCCTACTCCGAGCGGTGGACCGCGGGCGTCGGAGCCGGCCACAACAACTTCTTCACGGACCATCACGGCCGACCGTGGGCGACGTTCTTCCGCAACCCGGCCGCCGGCTACTGGTCCCACCCCTCACGCAAGGCCGACACCGCCGTGCCCGGTGTCGTGCGACTCGAATGGACCGGCCCGGCGGGTGACCGGCTGTACGTCGAGCGCCGGAACCGTGACGGCACGGACGGCGGTTGACCCAGTGGACGCCATCGACTCTCGCTCGGTGGTGGCCGCGGCGGGGCGTCGATGACAACCCCGGCGGGAGCGATGCTGCGGATCACCAGGGTTGGCAAGGCGAGCGGGTCTGGCACACGTATGACAGGGACTTGACGATGTCCGCCGTCTTTCGGTGCGGCGGCCTTGTCGGGCTGACCTGGACGTTGCGGCCCCTGGCGGAATGCCACGGGAGGATGGACCGCCTCGGTGACGACCTGGCTGGAGGCCGGAGAGCAGATGTCGTCCCTGGCGTCGGACATCGAGGATTTTCTCGCCGGAGAGCAGCCATGACAGCGGACAGGGCAGCAGACGTGACAGCAGACATGCGCATGACCTGGACGCTGGATGGACACGGCTGGGCCGGCTGCACCGTTGAGGATCACCAGGCGAAAGCGGAGCTCACCGCGTCCTACATCACCAGTGCTCCGGAGGAGTTGCTGACCGCCTTGTCCCGGCTCGTCGCCGGGCAGACGGAGACCCGCGCACAGTTCGAAGCCGAACCAACGGCCTACCGCTGGATCTTCTACCGCGAAGGCGACGACAGCTGGGTTCGCGTGCTGGAGCTGCGACACGGCAGCGATCACGACAACAAGGGCACCGAGATCTGGTCAGCCCATCTCTCCATCGACGCACTCGTCCGAGCCGCGGTCCGCTGCTTCGACGAGGTGGCTCGGTCCTATGGCGAGAGCGGCTACCGCGGCAAATGGGGCGAGCACTTCCCCCGAACCGAACTCGAGGCCCTCAGGAATCTCTGGCACAGTCACCGCCGACGCGACGACGCACAGCCCTGAGTAGCCACCTTTTTGTGGGTACTTGGCGATGACCGACCAGGGGGCGACCCTGGTGAAGGGCGGCCGGAGGGTCGTCAGACGCTGGTGAGGAGCGGGGTGACGAGGCGATGGGTCAGGAGACCGACCGATTGTCGGCGAGCTTTTCCAGGCGGCGGTGGCCCCAGTCGGAGAGGGGAGCAAGCGCCTCGGACAGCTCTCGACCGAATGCGGTCAACGAGTACGTGGTCTTCAGCGGGAGCACGTCGTGCACCTCCCGGTGCACCAGCCCGTCGGCCTCCATCTCGCGCAGCGCCTGAGTCAGCACCTTCTCACTGAGACCCGGCAGCAGCCGACGCAGTTCGCCCGGGCGGCGCGGACCCGACTCCAGTAGCCAGAGCAGAGCCGTCTTCCACTTTCCGTCGATCACGGCGATGGCCGCGGTGACCCCGCAGACATTCGGGTCCTGGGCACGACTGCGCGTCACTTTCGCCCCTTTCGTAATGGTTTGCCGGTATCTTTCATGGGAGTTGAGCGATGTCCCCACACACCGAAGAGTCTGCCGTCACCGTCCTCGGCTTGGGGCCGATGGGCAGATCCCTGGCGGGCGCGTTCCTGGACGCCGGCCGACGGACCACGGTCTGGAACCGTACGCAGGGCCGGGACCGTGAGCTGGCCACGCGGGGCGCGGTCAGTGTCCGGTCGGTCGAGGAAGCCGTTGCCGCAGGCCGTGTGATCGTGGTCTGCGTGGTGAACTACGACGCGGTGGACGCCATTCTGCGGCGAGAAGCGGTCACCGGCGCGCTCAAGGGGCGCACGGTGGTCAATCTGACCGCCGACACACCGGACCGGGCCCGAGACACCGCGGCGTGGGCGGCTGAGCACGGTGTCCGCTACCTGGACGGCGCGATCATGACACCGACCACGACCATCGGAACTCCTGCCGCCGTGTTCCTGCACAGCGGCCCGGAAGACGTCTACCGCGAGGTCCGGCCCGCCCTGGAGGCGCTGGGTGGCACCCACACCCACCTCGGCGAGGACATCGGCCGGGCCGCGGCCTACGACATCGCGCTGCTCGACATCTTCTGGACCGCGATGGCGGGCTATGTGCACGCCCTGGCGGTGGCGCGGGCCGAAGGCATCACCGGACGTGAGCTGGCACCGTTCGCCAAGGGCATCGGCGACATCCTCCCGCCGATCTTCCAGGAGGCCGCGGAAGAAGCCGACAACGGCAACTACTCCGGCGACGGCAACCCGATCACCTCGGCCGTCTCGTCCATGGCACACATCGTCCACACCTCCGAGGCGCACGGCATCGACGCGGGAGTGATGCGCGCGGCCGAGGGCATGGCACGCCGAGCCATCGGACGGGGCCACGGCACCGACGGGTTCCTACGGATCACCGAGCTCCTGGGCCGTCGCTGAGAAGACATCAGCTCTGCCTCACACCACCCAAGCGGGTTCGCCCAGCAGCGGCCGGAAGCGGGCGCCGGAAGCGGGCGAGGGTCACGCCGTCGCCCGTAGCTGTACGGAGCGAACCGCCGACACACGGCCCATGTCGCTCGCGGCCGTCGTAGTTTCGGGGAGGCAGCCGTCCCGGACGGCCCAGCACAGCGCCACCGCCGAGGAGTTGATGATGGACGTACACGACGCTCAGAACACCGCCCAGAGACTGCGGGCGATCGGCGACGAGTTGTCGGAGCGGTTCTACGAGCGGGACGACGTGGTGCGGACGCTGGTGGTGACGCTGCTGGCGGGGCAGCACTCGCTGGTGCTCGGGCCGCCCGGGACGGCGAAGTCGGAGCTGGCCCGGGAGCTCACGGGCCGGGTCGAGGGGGCGGCCTACTGGGAGATCCTGCTGTCGAAGTTCACCGCGCCGACGCGGATGTTCGGTCCCATCGACGTCGCCGCGCTGGCCCGGGGCGAGTACCGCCAGGTCTACGACGGCCGCGCCACGACCGCGCACATCGCCTTCATCGACGAGATCTTCAAGTGCTCCACGGCCGCCCTGAACGAGACCCTGGGCTACCTCAACGAGCGGATCTACCACCCCGAGAACGGCGGCGAACCGATCCGCTGCCCCCTCATCGGGGCCATCACCGCCAGCAACGAGCTGCCCAGCGGTGAGGACTCGGCCGCGATCTACGACCGGCTGCTGGTGCGGATCGAGGTCGGATACCTGGAGGACCCCTCGAACTTCGCCGCGCTGGTCCGCTCCGCCGTCGGCCGCCCGGCGGCACCGGAACGGACCACGATCGAGCTGGCCGCCCTGCGGCACGCCGTGACCGAGGCCGTGCCGGGCGTGGACGTCCCCGACGCGATCGTGGACGCGGTGTGCACACTGCGGGCCGCCCTGCGCCGCAGAGAACTCGTCGCCTCCGACCGCCGCTGGCGACAGGCGGTGGGGCTGCTCCAGGCGTCCGCGTACCTCGACGGCCGCCCCGAGGTCGTTGAGGCCGATCTGTCGGTGCTGACACACGTGCTGTGGGACTCCCCCGCCGAGCGTCCGGCCGTCGAGCGCGAGGTGCTTCACCTGGTCAACCCCGACGCCAAGGAGGCCCTCGACCTCTCCGACACCATCGAGGAACTGGAGGCCCAGCTCGACGCGATGGCCGGGCAGTCCCGCGAGGCGCTGAGCGACTGGGTCATCAAGAAGGCCCACAACCAGCTCGCCATGGCCGGGAAGCGGCTGGAGAAGCTACGCGCCGAGGCAGCGAGCGCCGGCCGCTCCACCGCCGCCATCGACCGGGTCACCGGCCGCCAGCGCGCCGTCCGCGCCCGCGTGCTCACGGAGGCCCTCGGCATGGACGCGAGCATGGTGCAGGCGCAGCTGTGACAGGCGACGGACCGCACCGGCTCGAGGAGTTGGGGCGCCTGGGCGGGAAGTGGCTGAGCCTGTCCGCCGCCATACGCACGCGGCACACCGACGCCGTGGTCGCGGACCGTTTCGACCGGCTCACCTGGCGCGACACCTACGAGCAGTCGGCCGGACTGCGCGAGCTGGCCGAGGAGCTGAAAGGAAGTAACAGCCACGTCGCCGACCTCCTGACGGACGTGTTCCTGGCCGCCTACAAGGTCAAGCCCCGGCTGCGCGAGCCCGCCGACATGGACCCCGCCCGGCTGGTCCAGCACCAGGTGGTCACCGCGCTGCTGGAGTCCCCGGACTTCGCCGCACTGCACCGGGAGACGGCCGGCGACCCCTACGCCGCCGCCATGGCCGTACTGGCCCAGGCAGGCGCGTTGCGCGGACTGCTGGAGCGTGCGCGGCAGGCCCAGGAGCGGGCCGAGCGGGCGGGAAAGGCCCAGCAGGACACCGAGAACGCCGCCACCGCCGTAGGAGAGGCACTGCGGCAGGCCGCCGAACAGACGGACGAGGACGGCATGGTGCCGCCCCCGGCCGCCGACGCCGTACAACGGGCGACGGAGAACGCCGAGGCTGCCGAGTCCGCCGCACGGCAGGCCGCACAGGAGGCGGCGGAAGGCCTCGCGACCGCGATGCCCGGAATCCGTGCCGCCGCGCGGACCGCCACGGCGAAGGCTGCCGCGTCCGTACGCGATGAGGCCGCGCTGATGCGGGCCTGGGGCGTCGGCCCCGGTGAGCTGGAGCGGATGCCGTTCGGCGACCGCGCCCGACTCGCCGAACGGCTGTCCACCGGGCGGCTCGCCCAGTGGGCCGAACTGATCGGCCGCTTCCGGCAGATGGCCGGCGGCGAGCGCGCCCGCAAGGTGGGGAACGCCACCGGGGAACTGGTCGGCGTCACACTCGGCGACGACCTGTCCCGCATCGTCCCCTCCGAGCTGGCGGCCCTCGGCCTGCCCGAGCTGCGTGCGGTGTTCGCCGTGCGCTACGCCGCCGGGGAGCTGATGCTCTACGACAGCCAGGGAGAACAGGCCACCGGCCGGGGCGCGATCATCGCCTGCGTCGACACCTCGCACTCCATGTACGAGTCCGGGCCCGGCGGCATCACCCGGGAGGCGTGGGCCAAGGCGTGCGCGCTGGCACTGCTGGACCAGGCCCGCCACGCGGGGCGTGACTTCGTCGGCATCCTCTTCTCCGCCGCGGACCGGCTTCAGGTCTTCCGCTTCCCGGCAGACGAGCCCTCCGGCATCGCCCGGACCCTCGACTTCGCGGAGACCTTCCTCGGCGGCGGCACCAGCTACCAGGCACCCCTGAGCGCGGCCGCCGACCTGCTGGAGGAGGAGTTCAACGACGCCTCCCGCAGACGCGGCGACATCGTGATGATCACCGATGACGACTGCGGCGTCACCGAGGAGTGGACGCGCGGCTGGAACGAGGCCAAGCACCGGCTCGGTTTCCGCGTCTTCGGCGTGGCCGTCGGCGCCCCACGCGTCGCCGAGGCCGACTCGGTCCTGGACACCCTGTGCGACAACCTCCGCGCGGTGGAGGACCTCACGAACGTCCACGCGGCCGCCGACCTCTTCCGCGTGATCTGACGCCGGGCACGACACGCAGGTCACGACACGAAGGTCGCGTCACGCCGCTCAAGGCACGCCGGTCACGGCACACCGCTCAGGACAAGCCTCCGACGATGCAGAAGGGATGCCCGGCCGGATCCGTGAGGACCCGCCAGCTGTCCTCCTGCGGCTGATCCGGTCTACCCGCCCCCATTTCCAGCAGCCGGGCCTCGGCCTCATCGACGTCCACGACCCTGAAACAGCAGTGCAGTTGCTGCGGAACGACCTGGCCGGGCCAGTTCGGAGCCCGGTAGTCGTCGACCCGCTGAAAACCGATGTTGAACCCGCCCTCACCGTCCAGCGTCGCGAACTCGGCGTTCGACTTCGGGTGGAGCCCCAGTCCGGTGGCTTCCTGGTAGAACGCCGCCAGGGCGAGCGGATCAGGGCAGTCCAGGGTGATCGCGCTCAACTTCATCAGTGGGGTCATGGGGCGCCTCCGTGCCGATCGATGGGGACTCTGGCCGTGCACACCCTAGAAGCGCTGATCGCGAAACCGTTCGACAAATCGGGTCGGGCACGGCCATGATCCGCACTCGTGACGACTTCGCAGAAGCTGCCGCTCCTCCGGGCCGCCGCCCGGAACAACGCCGAGTGGTGTGCGGCGATGTGCCGGGCGCACGGGGTGACGGGCGAGTTCGGGGCCGAGGCCTGGGCCGCCCGGGGTCGGACGCCGCTCTACTACCCAGACGCGGTGACGCTGGAGCCGGACGCCGGCCGCGACGCGCTCGTGGCACGGATCGACACGGCCTCGCCCGGCGCCTCGGTCAAGGACAGCTTCGCCGACCTCGACTTGGCGGAGGCGGGGTTCCGGGTGCTGTTCGAGGCGCGGTGGATCCACCGTCCGGCCGGGGCGCCCACCGCGGCACCCGACCTCGCCTGGGACGTGGCGGGCGACCCGGACACCCTGCGTGCCTGGGCACAGGCCTGGGACGACGGCGCCGGGAACGCGGACCTGTTCCGTCCCGGGCTGCTCGCCGACCCGGAGACCTTCGTGATCCTGGGACGCTCCGCCGACGGCACCGACTCCGCCGACGGCCGAGTGGTCGCCGGAGCGGTGGCGACCCGCAGTGAGCACGTGGTCGGTGTCTCGAACGTCTTCGGGCGGGACGGCGGGACCGACGCGGCCTGGCCACTAGTCCTGCACGCCCTCACCTGGCTCTTCCCCACCCTGCCCGTCGTCGGCTACGAGCAGGGCGACGATCTGGCAGTCGCCCTCCAGCATGGCTTCGAGCCGATCGGACCGTTGCGGGTGTGGACACACGACGGGTAGTGCTCCGGTCCGGCATCACGGCGCCGTCATCGAGCCGACGGTGAAACGGAGTTCCGGGTACGCCGCCCGGGCCAGTCCGGCCTTGCCAGGGCCGCAGCCCAGGTCGGCGACCGGCCCGATCCGGCCGGTTCCTTGAGACGCACCCCGTACTCCGACGCCAGTACGCCGGCTTACTCCCGCGGGGAGACGACCGCGCCCCACCGCCCCGGCAGCGTGTTCCCCATGACTCCGAAACTCAGCCGCCCCGCCCGCCGGGCCGCTCTCGTCGTCCACGTCACCGCCTCCGCGAGCTGGCTCGGGCTCACGCTCGGGCTGCTCGCGCTCGGGGCCACTGCGGCCACCACCGGGTCCGCCGTGACCGTGGAGGCGTCCGTCCGGGCGATGAAGCTCTTCGCCGACTGGCTGCTGCTTCCCGTCGCGTTCCTCACGCTCCTCAGCGGTCTGGTGCTGTCGCTGGGGACCGCGTGGGGTCTGGCTCGGCACCGGTGGGTCTACACGAAGTTCTGGCTGACCCTCGCCACGACGACCGCCACGGTGTTCGCCCTGCGCCCCGGCGTGAACTACGCGGTCACCACCGTCGCCGCGGGCGGTCCGCTGCCCGACGCCGGAGACGTGCTGATGGGGCCGGTCGTCTCGCTGTCCGCCTACGTCTTCATGACGGTGATCTCGCTGCTGAAGCCCTGGGGCCTGACCAGGCGGGGCAGGAGGCTCCGCACGCCCGCCCGGCGCACCCTCCAGGACGCCTAAATCCGGGTCCCACTTGCCTAAAGGTATTAGGCGGATGCACAATCCATTCAGGCAGAAGGGAGAAGCCGTATGGCACGCGTGGGACTCACCCCCGAGCGACTGACCGCAGCAGGCGCCGAACTCGCCGACGAGGTCGGCTTCGACCAGGTGACCGTCTCGGCGCTCGCCCGGCGGTTCGACGTCAAGGTCGCGAGCCTGTACTCGCACGTGAGGAACTCCCAGGACCTCCGGACCAGGATCGCCCTGCTGGCGCTCGCGGAAATGGCCGACCGGGCCGCCGACGCCCTGGCCGGACGGGCCGGCAAGGACGCCCTGGCCGCCCTCGCCGGTGTGTACCGCGACTACGCCCGGGAACACCCCGGCCGCTACGCCGCGGCCCAGCTGCGGCTCGACCCGCGGACGGCGGCCGCGAGCGCGGGCGTCCGGCACGCCCGGATGACCCGGGCCCTGCTGCGCGGCTACGACCTGACGGAACCGGACCAGACCCACGCCGTCCGCCTGCTCGGCAGCGTCTTCCACGGGTACGTCAGCCTCGAGCTGGGCGGCGGGTTCAGCCACAGCGCCCCCGACACCGACGACACCTGGGTCCGGATCATCGACGCCCTCGACACGCTGCTGCGCAACTGGCCCGCGCCCCCCACGGATCCCCGAGGCTGACACCATGCACACCGATCACACCGAGCACACCGAGCGCGACTGGATCACCACCCCGCTCACGGCCGACCTGCTGCGCGGCGCCCTCGACCTGGAGCGCACCGAGCACGGCCTGCTCCCGCACCGGCTGCCCGCCCGGGCCCGCGCCCAGAACACCAACGCCCAGCTGGCCATGGCCGAGGCCCAGCCCTCGGGCGTACGGCTGGTCTTCCGTACCGCCGCGACGGCCGTCGAACTCGACACGCTGCGCACCAAGCGCGACTACGTCGGTTTCCCGTCCCGCCCGGACGGCCTGTACGACCTGCTCGTCGACGGCCGCCCGGCCGGCCAGGCCTCCGGGACCGGGGGCAACGTCCTCACGGTCGACATGGCCACCTGGGAGGGCGAGGTCACGCCGGGCCCGGTGGGCACCGTCCGCTTCACCGGCCTGGCGTCGGGAGAGAAGGACGTCGAGATCTGGCTGCCGCACAACGAGACCACCGAGCTCGTCGCCCTGCGCACCGACGCGCCCGTGGCGCCCCTGCCGGACCGGGGCCGCAGGGTGTGGCTGCACCACGGCAGTTCGATCAGCCACGGCTCCGACGCCGCGAGCCCCACGGCCATCTGGCCCGCGATCGCCGCGTCCCTGGGCGGTGTGGAACTGGTCAACCTCGGTTTCGGCGGCAGCGCGATGCTCGACCCTTTCACCGCGCGTGCCATGCGGGACACCCCGGCCGACCTGATCAGCGTCAAGGTGGGCATCAACATCGTCAACGGGGACGTGATGCGGCTGCGCGCCTTCGGCCCGGCCGTGCACGGTTTCCTCGACACCATCCGCGACGGGCACCCCGACACCCCGCTGCTGGTCATCTCCCCCATCCACTGCGCGATCCACGAGGACACCCCCGGCCCCACCGCCCCGGACCTCAGCGAGATCGAGAAGGGCCGGCTGCTGTTCGCCGCCATGGGCGACCCGGCGGAGAAGCGGGCCGGGAAGCTCACGCTCGGCGTCATCCGGGAGGAACTGGCCCGCATCGTGCGGCAACGCGCGGCCGACGACCCGAACCTCCACCACCTCGACGGCCTCGCCCTCTACGGCGAGTCCGACGCCGCCGAACTCCCTCTCCCCGACCACGTCCACCCGGACGCCGCCACCCACCGCCACATCGGCGAACGCTTCGGCGCCCTGGCCTTCGGCACGGGAGGGGCTTTCACGGAACGCTGAGCCGACTCAGCCCCCGAAGCCCTCGAAGCCCCTTGCCCCCTCGAACCCCTGCTCCGCGAGGGCCTTCTCGATCCGCGCCCGGTGGGCCGACTCCCAGTCGTCCAGGGTCTCCGCGGCCTCCTTCGCCAGCTTGGCGCGCGCCGCGCTGAGCACCTCCTCGCGTCGGGCCCCGGGCACCACCACGACGCCCTCCTCGTCAGCGACGACCACGTCACCGGCGTCCACGCCCACCCCACCGCAGGTCACCCGCTCGCCCAGGGGCCCCGCGGCCGACTTGGTGCCCGGGATGGGGATCACACCGCGTGCGAACACCGGGAAGCGGGCCTCCCGTACCTCGGTGAGGTCGCGGATCAGCCCGTCGAGGACGAAGGCGGTGACACCGCGACGCTGGGCGACGGCGCAGACGTTGCCACCGGCCAGCGCGTAGTCCAGGTCGCCCGACTCCACGACGACGACCGAACCCGGCTCGGCCCGGTAGATCGCAGCGTGCAGCATCAGGTTGTCGCCGGGCGGGCACCGCACGGTGAAGGCCGGTCCTGCCACCCGCGGCACCGGCCCCCACAGGGGCCGGATCCCGATGTCCATGACCTGCCCGCGGCCCAGCAGATCGGCCAGCGTGGTGGTGGGGATCTCCGTGAACGCGTCCATGTCAGCCATGGCACGGACCCTACGCTTCCCGGAAAGGCAGCGGCCTGGCCCGCACCACCTCCAGCCTCGTCACCGCCCGAGTCAGCACCACGTACAACCGGTGCAGCCCCCGTTCCTCCGCCTCGGCGATCGCCGCAGGCTCGACGGCCACGACATGGTCGTACTCAAGTCCCTTGACCACGCTCGCCGGCACCAGGGCCACCCGCGCGCCGAGTTCGCCAGGCCCGGCCGCCTCGATACCGGCCGCGTCCAGGGCCGCCCGCACCCGGGGCAGCTCCGCGTCCGCCGCGACGACCCCGACCGAGCCCTCCCGCCCCAGTGCGTCCCGTACGGCGTCCACGACCGCCGCCGGCACCCCGTCCGGGTCCGTCTCCCGCATCCGCAACTCCCCGTCCCCGCGCAGCGAACGGGCCGCCGGCACGTCCACGTCCAGCCGCTCCAGCAGCCGGTTGGCGAGGCCGACGACGGCCTGCGGGACGCGGAATCCCGTGGTCAGTTCGACCACGGCCGCGTCCGGTTTCCCCAGGTGCGCCAGGACTGTCGGCCACGACCGTGCCGCCCACGGCGTCGTCCCCTGCGCCAGATCGCCCAGCACCGTCAGCGAGCCGAAGGGCGCCCGGCGCGCGATGGCCCGGCACTCCATCGGGGACAGGTCCTGCGCCTCGTCGACGACGACATGCCCGTACCCCTCCGGATGCTCGATCAGCCCGGCCACCTCGTCGAGCAGCACCAGATCGGCGGCCGACCAGCGCGCCGACTTCCACGACCGGGGCGGCTTGCGCCACAGCAGCGCCCGCTGCTCGGCGCCGTCCAGCAGCCCGTCGGCCGCCCCGGCCAACACCTCGTGGTCGGCGAGCAGTTCGGCCACGACCTCCTCCGGCCGCACCCGGGGCCAGACGGCGTCGAGGTACCCGGACACCGGCCGGGACCGCTCGACCCGGCGCACCCAGGCGTTCGTCGGCGGCCCGGCCCGCCGCTCCACCCGCTCACGCAGACACCGCACGATCCGTGCCCGCACCCGCTCCCGCCCGACCCCGTACGGCGGTTCCTCCTCCCGTACGTCCGCGACGAGCCGCGCCAGCTCAGCCTCGGGCACCCGCCAGCGGTACGACCCGTCCGGCACGGCGAGCGAGCCCGCCCCCGCAGTGCGCACGCGCGCGTACAGCGCCCGCCGCAGCACCTCCGCCATCCGGGGGTCGTGCTTGACGACGGCGGCGGACTCGTCGTCGGTACCGCGGACCGGCCACCGGGCGATCTCCTCGGCGAGGGTCGACTGCCGCACCCCCGTCTCACCGAGGGCCGGCAGCACCTCCGCGATGTACGACAGGAACGTGCGGTTGGGCCCGAGGATCAGCAGGCCGCCGCGCCGGATGCGCTGCGGGTGCGTGTAGAGCAGATACGCCGCCCGGTGCAGGCCGACGGCCGTCTTGCCGGTGCCCGGCGCACCCTGCACGCACACCGACAGCGCCAGGTCCCCGCGTACGAGGTCGTCCTGTTCGGGCTGGATGGTCGCGGCGATGTCCCGCATGGGCCCGACACGAGGCCGTTCGATCTCCCGGGCGACGATCCGGCTGGCCCGGCTCTCCCCCTGCCCCAGGTGCTCGTCCTCCAGGCCGGTGAGGTCGCCGGAGTCCCCGCGGCTGCCGGGCGCCCACCCGAACCGCCGGCGTACGGCGACGCCCTGCGGGTCACGGGCCGATGCCTGGTAGAAGGCACGCGAGACAGGTGCGCGCCAGTCGACGACGAGGGGCGGTTCGGCCGGGTGCTCGGAGATCCGCAGCCGCCCGATGTGCAACTGCCCCTCCTCCGCCCGCAGGGCCCCGAAGAACAAGGGCCCCTCGGGCAGCTCACGCAGCTCCTTGGCACGGCTGCGCAGCCGGTACCCGAGCACCTCCGCGTCGGCGCCCGACGCCGAGACGTCCTCCCCGACGACGACCTGTTCACCGGCGCCCTCGACCATCGCGGCGAGAGCGTCCCGGCAGCGTTCGTGATGGGCGCGTTCACGGCTGAGGGCATGCCGGAGGGCAGGTTCGGTCGATGTCATTCCACCGAGCGTACGGCAAAAAACGTAACCGAGTTAAATTTATTACTCAGCCTCACCCTGAAGCCGAGGCGGCAGTCCCGCCGCCAGCCGGCCGAACGCCCGCTCAGCCGCCGCCACCGCGTCCCCCCGCACATCAGCCACCCGCTCCCCCGCAGCGATCCGCCGCCAGTTCTCCAGCGCGAGCACCCGCAGTACGGCCATGATCTGCCCGGCCGCCAGCCGCGCGTCCAGATCACCCCCGAGCACCTCGGCCAGCGCGGCCTCCGACCGCTCCTGGTGCGTATGCGCACGGGCGACCAGGGAGGGCGTCCCGTAGAGCAGGGCATGGAAGGCGAGCACCTGGGGATGGTCGTTGAGCCCGGTCACGGGGTCGGACCGCTCCAGCCCTTGAAGAAAATGCCGCCGCAGCGCCTCCACGGGCGGCCCGTCCGCCTCCGCCACCACCCGCGCGGCCTCCCCCTCGTGGTCGGCGATCCGGTACAGCACCAGATCCTCCTTGGCCGGGAAGTACCGGAACAGCGTCGGCTTGGAGATCTCGGCCGCCGCCGCCACCTCGGCGACGGACACCGCGTCGAACCCCTTCTCCAGAAAGAGCCCCACCGCGATGTCCGACACCACCTGGTACATCCGCCGCTTCTTGCGCTCACGCAGCCCGGTCTCGCTCATGGGGGGAGCCTACGCAGAGGCGCGGCTAGGCCAGGGCGCGGGCGAGATACGGGTTCGCCGTGGATCTGACCGGGAGGCCGAGCGAGCCCGTGGCGACCGCCAGCGTCACGGCGTAGGAGTCCACCGCCCGCCGCACGTTCGGGGCGTCCAGGCTCGCACCGGTCACGATGCGGTCCAGATCGACGTACGCGGACCGCACGATCTCCAGCCAGCGGTACACCCGCCAGTCCTTGCGCCAGTCGCGGGTGTACTCGGCGGGCAGCCGCCGCTCCCAGCGGCGGAACATGCGGTCCCGGATCTCCGGCCGGGTCGGCGTGAGGTGCATGTGCCGGACGAGGTCGTAGAGGGGATCGCCGACGACGGCCATCTCCCAGTCGATGATGGTCAGTGCCAGGTGGTCGTCGCGCCGTACGAGGTTCCAGGGATTCAGGTCCCCGTGCAGCAGGGCGGGCTCCCGCCGGCTCACCTCGTGCCGGGAGAGGATCAGCTGCAACCGGTCCGCGTCGGGCAGCCCGAGATGCCGGGCGAGCTGCTGCGACTCCTTCGGCAGCTCCCGTACCAGCGAGATGAGCTGGTCCCGCAGCCAGCGGTGGAAAGCGCCCTCACCGGCGGTCGGATCGACCTGTTTGTACCGCACCCGCGTCAGGGCGCAGAGCTGGTCCACCAGACCGTCCGCCTCGTGCGGCAGCAGTCCGTGGACGGGGTGGTTGGGGGGCCGGTCGACGTCACGCGGTCCGACGTAGGTGTGCAGGGCGATGGTGTCGCTCTGGAAGGTCTCGCCCAACGCGAGCACCCTCGGCGCCGCCACCTCGATGGACGACTCCTCGATCGCGCGCAGCACGGTGTGCTCGCTGAGGAAGCCTCGTTCCCTGCGGCACACCTCGGGCAGCTTCCGCCGCACGACCACGGGGGAGTCGACGCCCGGCACCGACACCACCGTGTTCAGGTGCGCGGTCCCCTTGAAGACCCTGCCCGCCGGGGCGGCACCCTCCGCCAGCAAGGCCTCCCGGACCGCGCTGGACGGAAAGTCGGGACGCTCCGGAACACGCCGGTCGGGCCGCCACTCAAACGCCTTCGCGATCCAGGCCCGGCCGCTGATGTCCCCGTTCATACGCGACACCAGCCAGCGGAAGAGCGCCCGCCTGATCTCGCCCTCACGCGGCACGCTCCCGAGCCGCAGCGGCTCGGCCGCCGCGTCGAGGGCACGTCGCACCTGGGCCGTCGCCTCGTCCAGACTCGTCTGCGTGAACGATTCCTCGAGGGACCGGGCGGCCCGCATCACGTCGGGGAAGACCGACTGGGCCCGCTCGAACGCCAGATAGTGCCGCAGATCCTTGGCCAGTCCGTTGACGGCGGCCGGCCGGACCTCCTGCATGGCCTCGGCCCACGCGTCGACCACCTCGGCCCACTGGTGGGCCGGGTACCGCATGCGGACGAGGTGCGTGGCGAGGTCGTGCAGCGGGTCGCCGTAGGTCGCCAGCTCCCAGTCGACGCAGATGAGGGGTGGGTCACCCGCGTAGGACACGATCACGTTGTCCCGGTGCAGATCGGCGTGGAGCAGGCTGTAGGGCCGCCGGGCCATGGCGGGGACCCGCCCGGCCAGTCCGGCGAGAGCGTCCTCCGGGATGCCCAGCGCCGCGAACAGCCCGCCGAAGGAGGACCAGTTGGGCCGCCTGATCTGGCGGTCGGCCAGGTGGACCAGTGTCTGGAGGAAACCCTGGCTGTCCGTGTCGTTACGGGGCCAGGCGGACGGCAGTGCGGGCAGTGCCCCACGCCGTACCTGGGCCATCTGGGCGAGCAGGCCGGCCAACGCCCTGATGAGCAGGGTGTCGACGGGTTTGCCGTTGTCGCAGACGCTGGAGAGCGGCACGCCCTCCACAAAGCTGTGGATCGCGAAACCGTTCCGCTTGACCAGGCACTGCGGCGCGTGCGGCAGGATCCCCCGGACGGCCTCGAGGATCTCCGCCTCGTTCTGCCAGGTCCGGATGACCACGGGCAGCGCGTCCGGCCGCCGGATACGGACGGTCACGGACGTCCCGGCCTCACGTCCGACCAGCCGGGCCACGTCCTCCGTCAACGGCAGGACGAAGTTCTGGTTGTGATGGCCGCTGCTCGCCTGGCCCAGCTCGGCGGCCAGCATGACGAAGGCCCGGTAGGCGGCGTCGTGCGAGGCGCGCTCCCCGAGGAAGGGACGGGGAAGAGGAGGTGCGCCCACGGGCCGCTCCGGAAGTACGAGAAGGGGAGGACGGTATGGCAAACGGTAGGTTCGCGGCCGGTGACGCGCATGGCAGGTGAGCCAATGCGGGTGGATTTGCCACCCATCCGCATGAGACGGCGTTCACTCGCTCTATGGTGGCCGGTTGCCCCTTCGGGTACGAACGAGGACAGGCGTTTGACTCAATCGGTGCGCGGTGCGGGAATGCTACACCCAGCCGCCCCCATGGCCCCCTCGCGCCTCACCCGCGCTTTTCGTCACTCCGGTCGCTCGGCCAGCAGGTCCCAGACCGAGTCGTACCACCTGCGCATGGTGTCCACGAAGATGGTCCCGGCCGAGTCCGGATCGCCGTCCTGCACGTGGTGCGTCAGCGTGGCGCCGAGGCCCAGGACGTCGAGCGCCCGCACCTGGTCCCCGCTCTCCAGGACCAGGGCCCGCTCGACGACCCGGTACAGGCCGTGCAGCACCTCGGCCTCGTTGATCACATAGAGCTTGAAGGTCGGTGTGAGGGGGGCGTGCCGGATCTCCAGGTCGACGGAGGGGACCAGCTTCTCCGCCCGCAGCCCCTCCAGCACCTGGTGCAGGGATTCCGTGCTCCGCCTGGTGATGGTGCGGAAGCGGTCCCGCAGCCGGGGGGCGTCCTCGTCGTTCACGGCCCGGGGGTAGGGCAGCTCCAGCGACTCGGACGGCAGGAGCATGCGCAGGGCGATGCGCTCGGGCGCGATGACGCCGGCGCGGATGCGTTCGTCCTGGCGGCGGATGTGGACGTCCAGCGACTCCGACGTCAGCGTGTAGACGTCCAGGGTGACTTCGCGCTGCTCGAACGCCTCGCTGATGAGCGGGTCCAGTGTCATCGGCCGCCGGGACCGGGTGGCCCTGGCCGTCTCCGACTGGATGTGCTGGTTCTTGATGACCCGGGCCCTGGTCCCCTGCCGGTTCTCGATCCAGCTCTCGTTGCCCAGTTCCTGGATGACCCGCTGCACGGTGTCCCTGGAGACTCCGAACTCCTCGGCCAGCTCACGCTGCGAGGGCAGCAGGGCCCCGCGCGGATACGTCCCGTCCGCCATCCGCGTCCGCAGCTCCTCCGCCACATGCCGGAACGCCTTGCCGTCACCACTCCGCCTGGCAGTCACATGACGTACGTACCGCCACCGGCCGACAAGCAAACAGGTTTGGTTCAGGCAAGCAGTCCGTCCAACTTGCCGGTTAAGGGATCAAGTTGACCGGGCATGCCTGATATCAGCAGGCAACCAGGCAAGTTGGCCGACGAGTTGCCTGACCCGCAGGCCAGGACGGGAGGCGACGCCGTGACGATCCAGTGGGGTCCGGGAGCCGGCCTAAGCCCGCAGGAGCGCCAGCAGCGGTTCCAGGGACGTCAGGACCACGTCGGCCCCGGCCGCCTTCAGGAGCTTGGCCTTGCGTTCGTTACGCGCGTAGCCCAGGAACGGCACCCCGGCCCGTGCCGCCGCCTCGTGGTCGGAGGGCGTGTCGCCGATCATCAGCGCGTCGGACGGGGCGGCACCCATCGCGCTCAGCGCCCGGTTGAGGCAGTGCGGGTCCGGCTTCAGATGGTGGAGTTCCTGGGTGCGGCCGTAGATGTGGGGCTGGAAGCAGGGGACGAGGCCGCGGCTCGTGAGGTACTCGGCGACCACGAGCGGCGAGTTGTTGGTGGCGATCGCCAGCCGGGCCCCCACCGCCGTCCAGGTGCGGATCAGCGGGTCCGCGTACGCGGTCGGCATCGCCGAAGACGCGGCCAGCCGCTCCTCCTGGGTGAGACGTGCCTCCAGATCGGCGACGAGATCGCTGCCGGGGTGCCGGCGGTCCACGGCGCGCAGCACGACATGCGGGTCGAGGGACTCTCGCTCGCCCTCCGTCAGCAGCCCGTGCAGTCCCCGGCCCTCCAGCCAGGAGACCAGGTCGCGCGCCACCCGCTCCGCCGAGTGGTTGGCGAACAGACGGCAGATGGGCCCGTCGAAGTCCCACAGGACGACGCGGGCGCGTCTGATCAGATTCCGGAGTTCGTGCGGATCGCTTTCCGTCTGGACTGTCACCGCACCAGTCTGCGCCGTATCAGAAGTCACTAGGAGAGTGTCAGGTCCGTCGTGATGGTTTCCCAGAGGGCGTCGAACCACTTCTGGGATTCCTGGACGAACGCCGCGTCCCGCTGACCCGCTCGTTTCGTGAAGGAGAAGAGGAGGGACTGGGAGCCGAGGACGTCGTACATGTCCAGGGTCCGGCTCCCCCACTCCTCCTCGCGCCTGGTCAGCATGTAGTAGCCGATCAGCGCCTCCTCCTGGTTGAGGAGGTACAGCTTCACCGGCGGGGTGAAGGGCAGCGCGCGGAACGTGACGTGCACGTCGATGCCGTGTGTGGAGCGCAGGGCCAGGAAGTTGTGCTGGAGGACCTGGCCCTGGGCGTTGCGCATGGCCAGCCAGCGCTGGTGGACCGGGTTGTCGTCGTCGTGGGCCTCCACGGGGACGGGGAAGGCCAGCTCGATGTCCCGGGAGGGGACGAGGATGCGGACGTCGATCGACTCGGGGTGGATCCGGCCCTCGTGGATCAGGCGGAGCGGTTCGCCGATGGCGACCATCAGGGTCTCCGCCGTGTGGCAGACCACGTCCACGCGGACGCGGGGGGCCGAGAACGCCTCCGTCAGGCGTGGCGCCAGACCGACCATCGTCGGCTGGGGCTCGCCCCGGGACGGAGCGGGCGCGGCGATCCGCGGCGGGCTGCCCTTGCTGACGTTGGTGAGGAGACCGTCCTCCTGGAGGGCCCGCAGGGCCTGGCGGACGGCTCCGCGTTCCACGCCGAACTCCTCCGCGAGTTCGGCCTGGGTGGGCAGGCGGTCCCCGGGCTTGAGCTCACCCGTGCGGATGCGTTCCCGCAGGTGGTCGGCGATCTCCTGGGGCGAGAGCCTTCTGCTGCCGTTCACTGCCACGTTCTCCGCCACGTCCTCCGCCACGTCCGCCTGGATCACGACCAAACGCTACAACTCTGATCCATCTGGCGGGAGTTGTTTGAAAGTTGTTTATGAGTAGGGGCCAAGTGGGGACAACTTAATCAGAGTTGGTTGCCAACTTACCTGAGTTGGCGGAAGTTTTGCTTCCGAACTTCCGAAGGGGGAATCCAATGCCCGCCCTCACTCTTCTCGCCGCCATCGCGGTCGTCGCCTTCGAGCAGTTCGTCCAGTGGAAGTACGGCCCGGTCGGCATCATCGGCCTGCTCCTTCTCACCGTGGGGCTCAAGTCCAACAACTCGGCGGTCAGCTCCACGGGAGCCGTCGTGCTGGCGCTGCTGGTGCTCAGGACCGCCCTATGAGCTCGTGAGCACCAGCTCCGAACTGATCGTCTCCCACAGCGCGTTGAACCAGAGGTGCGACTGCTCGACGAAGGTCGTGTCGCGCAGTCCGGGCCCCTGCCGGAAGGAGAACAGCATCGACTGGGTGCCCTGCGCGTCGTACATCTCCATCTGCTCGTGGTCGATCTCGGCCTCCCGGCGCGTCAGCGTGTAGTACGCGAACAGCGCCTCCGAGCCGTTGAGCAGGTACAGCTTCACGGGCGGGGTGAAGGGCAGCGCCCGGAACGTGACGTGCACGTCGATGCCGTGCGTGGCGCGCAGGGCCAGCAGATTGTGCTCCAGGACCTGGCCCTGGGCATTGCGCATCGCCAGCCACCGCTCGTGCACCCAGTCGTCGCCGCGCCCCTCGACCGGCACCGGGAAGGCGAGGTCGATGTCCCGGCTCGGCAGCAGGACCCGGACGTCGACCTTGGCCGGTTCCAGCCGTCCGGCGTGGATCTGCCGCAGGGGTTCGCCGATCGCCAGCGTGAGGGAGATGGAGGTCAGGCACACCGCGTCGATCTCGACGTGCTCCGCCGCGAACGCCGCCGCGATCCGGGGCGCCAGGCCCACCGTCGTGGGCAGTGGCGGGGCCTGCGGGCCGGTCAGCGCCCTGGCGGGGTCGGAGGCGACGGTCGCCGGGCTGCCCTTGGACACATTGGTGAGCAGCTGCTCGGACTGCAGGATGCGCAGTGCCTGGCGCACGGCACCGCGCTCGACGCCGAACTCGTCGGCGAGCTGCGCCTGCGTCGGCATGCGCTCACCGGACCGCAGCACTCCTGACCTGATCCGGGCGCGCAGTTCGTCGGCCACCTGTTGATGTGTTCTCTGTGGCCGTTGCGACCTCTTCCGTCCATTGACGGAGGTGTGTTCCGGGTCCACAACCAAACAGTACAACTTCCCGCCATCTTCCGGCAGTTCAGCGCAGGGTGGTTATGAGACGCTCCCAAGCGGCTATAAGTACAGAGAAGTTGGTCGCCAACTTATGCAACATGGTCAGACGGGCCTCCCTTCCGGAGGGGAGCCGGGAGCCCGGTCGGTGAGCACCACCGCACAACAACCACAACCGAACAGCTCGCTACGGATGCGGGTCCCTGTCCGCCGGCAGAAGGGAGCGGCTCAGAACATGTCCGGGCACCAAGGCCGCCTGGACGTACGCAGCAGGGCGTCGGCCTTCCGGGCGGCGCCCGCTCGTTCTTCCCGCACCCGCCCCAGCGCCGCCAGCCGCACCGCCGACTCGTCCCCCAGCCACAGCGCGCCCAACTCGCCCAGTTCCAGAGTGAGTTCCGCGCTCTCGGTGGTCGGCGTACAGGACGCTCCCTCGGCGGAGGCCTCCAGCCGGTACCGCCCGCCGGTCAGACCGTCCACCCCGGCGACCTCCAGCACCAGCGTCCCCTCCTCCTCGTACGTCCGCGCCTCCAGCGCCCGTACGACGTCCAGGATCCGCACCCACAGGAAGTCCGCCAGCGACGTGATCCTGGCCGCCCGGGGGTCCGGCAGGAAGTGCGGGAGCAGGTCGTCGGGCGCCCGCCAGCCGCTCTTCACCCGCATGACCCAGTCGATGGAGCAGAGGTACTGCCACAGAGCGCGCTCCGCGGCCGGTGTCACCCCGGTCAGCCATCTCACGGTCGCCGTGTTCAACGGCTGCTTGGCCTCGCCCCAGTTGTCGTCCACGTCGTAGGCGGCCATGCCCTCGACCTCGCCGGACGCCGAGCGGTACACGGCGAAGAAGGGCATCTTCCACTCCGGGTCGAACCGTACGGCGCCGGTGTTCACCTTCCACCAGAACTCGTCGCGGCTGACGGCGCCGGGCTGGATGCGGCACAGCCGCTCGTGCAGGTCGGGGCCGAGCTTGCGGACGTCGTCGCCGTCCACCAGGTCGATCCGGCCGCCGCCCGCGGGGCCCGACCGGCGGGCGTCGAGGCCGGCGCGCGGCACATCGACCGTCCACTCGGCCATCCAGGCCGCCGGCCCGAAGCCGTACCGGCCGTAGATCGGGTACTCGGCGGCGATCAGCGTCGCGACGACGTCACCGCGGTCCTTGGCGGCCGCCAGGTCCCGCGCCATCATCCGGCTGAGCAGCCCGCGGCGGCGGTGGGTGGCGGTGACGGTGACCCCGGTGACGGCGTCGGCCGGCACGCTCGCCCCGCCCACGACCGTGAGCTGCTGCTCGAAGGACCGGAAGGTCGCCACACACCGGCCACCGTCGAAGGCGCCCAGGAAGCGGCCCGGGACGAAGTTCCGGCGACGGCCCTCGATCTCCTCCGCGGAGACGACGGGCCCCCGCAGGAAGCCGGTGTGCACGGCACGCAGCCACTCGGCGTGCTCGGCTTCGGCGATGGGGCGTACGTCTATGTCGGCTTCGCTGGTCATGGGCTCACGCTAGGCGGAGGGCCGGTCGGTGTCGCGCGGATTTCCCGGCACCGGCCCTCCCCCTGACCGGGAGCGGCTCAGACCAGCAGGTCGTCGACCTGCGCCTCCCCTTCGCGGTAGCGGCGGGCGATCTCCGTACCGCACTCGTCGGCCGTGCGCTGGAGCCGCTGCCGCCGCCGGGAGACCTGCTGCTCGTAGCGCACGAGCCGCCCCATCGCCGTGTTCAGCTCCAGATCCGTCCGCGCCCCCAGGTCGGACAGCTCGACCTCGCCGAGCATCTCCGCGGCCAGCCGCCGGGACTCCTCGCCCTGCGGGGTGGAGAGCGTCACATGGCGGGCGGAGGAGCGGTGCCGGGCCGGGGCGTCCCGCAGGATCTCCGCCAGCCGCTCGACGACGGACACCTCCGCGGGCGCCGCGACGGCGGCCGCGTCCGCCGGTGTACGCCGTGCCAACTCCGCGCGCAGGATGTCGATCCGCCCCTGGAGCAGCCTCCGTACATAGCTGAGGTCGGCCTCGTCGCGCTGGGCCTCGCGGCGCAGGGTGCGCAGCTCGGTCAGGCTCAGCGCGGTCTGATCGGGCTCGGGAGCGTCCGAGGGCAGCCGCGGGCTGTCCGTGCGCTGTGTGGGCGGCCGGTGGTACTCCGTCGCCCCGATCCCCGTGTACGTCGACCAGACAGCCCCCGACTGCTGCCCGGTGCTGGATGTGCTCATGTGCCTCAACCGTCCCCTCGACCGGTGTGTGCATGCATCGTGCCACCCCAAGTGGCCGCTATGGGAACGAGTGCCCCCGATAGACCCCAGATGGGCGGTTAAGCAGCAAAATACGGCCGCGCGCGGCCCGTTGGCGCCCGGCGCAAACCACCCGTTCGTGCCATGCGCACACCACCCGCGGCGTGACGTTCACCGCCCTGCATGATGGACGTATGCGAGCAGTGGTGCAGAGGGTGGACGGCGCGAGCGTCGTCGTGGACGGCGAGACCGTGGGCGCGATCGAGGGCGAGGGGCTGTGCGTCCTGGTCGGCGTCACGCACGAGGACACCAAGGAGAAGGCGGCCCAGCTGGCCCGCAAACTGTGGTCGATCCGCATGCTGCACGACGAGAAGTCATGCAGCGACATCGACGCCCCGCTCCTGGTGATCAGCCAGTTCACCCTCTACGGAGACGCCCGCAAGGGCCGCCGCCCCACCTGGAACGCCGCCGCCCCCGGCGATGTCGCCGAGCCGCTGGTCGACGAGGTGGTGGCCCAGCTGCGCGCGCTCGGCGCGACGGTGGCCACGGGCCGCTTCGGGGCGGCGATGCGTGTATCACTGACGAACGACGGCCCGTTCACCGTGCAGATCGAAATCTGACCCGAAAGGTCTACAAGTCGTACGGCGCGACGACGACTTACGGCACGAAGACCTAGGGCCCGACGGCCTACGGCTCGACGACGACTTCCTGGGCCGCGGCCGTGTCCCCGGCCACCAGCGGCGCGTCCACGGCCACGTTCCGCTTCACCAGGGCGAGGGCGACCGGCCCCAGCTCGTGGTGACGGGCGGACGTCGTGATGAAACCGATCTTCCGGCCGTCGGGCCCGTCGTCAGCGAGCCGCAGCTCCGTCCCGACGGTCGGCAGATGAACCTCACTGCCGTCCAGGTGCAGGAAGACCAGCCGGCGCGGCGGCTTGCCCAGGTTCTGCACCCGGGCGACCGTCTCCTGCCCCCGGTAGCAGCCCTTCTGCAGATGCACCGCGGAGCCGATCCAGCCCAGCTCGTGCGGGATGGTGCGGTGGTCGGTCTCGAAACCGAGCCGGGGCCGGTGCTGCTCCACGCGCAGCGCCTCGTAGGCCAGGATCCCGGCCGGCGGCCCGGCCTGCTCGGCGTAGGCCTCCAGGTCGCCGCGCGGCAGGAACAGGTCCCGCCCGTGCGGCGTCTCCCGTACGACGGCCCCCTTCGGCACCTCGGCGATGGAGCCGGCCGGCAGATGCACCACCGCGGTGTCGGCCGTGCGGTCGGCGACCTCGACCCGGTAGAAGAACTTCATCGACTCCAGGTACGCGATCAGCGCCTCCTGGGTGCCCGGCTCCACATGGGCCCAGACCGTCCCGCCGTCGTCGACGAGATACAGGGCGTGCTCGATGTGGCCGTTCGCGGAGAGGATCAGCGCCTCGGTGGCCCGGCCCGCGGGGAGGTCGCTCACGTGCTGGGTGAGCAGCAGGTGCAGCCAGGCCAGCCGGTCCTCGCCGGTGACGGCGACGACGCCCCGGTGGGAGAGGTCGACGAAACCGGTGCCGTCGGCGAGGGCGCGCTGCTCGCGGAACAGGTCGCCGTAGTGGGCGGCGACGCCTTCGTCCACGCCCTCGGCGGGGACGGCGCCGGGCAGGGTCAGCAGGGGGCTCTTCATATACGTAAGCCTACGACTCGGTAGTTGAAGCCTTGAGCGCGCAGTCCTGGCACCGGCCGAAGATCGCGAAGTGCTTCATGTCGGTGTCGAAGCCGAACGTCTGCCGCAGCTTGTCGGTGAACTCGGCGGCCACGGAGACGTCCGCCTCGATGACGTTCTGGCAGTCACGGCAGACCAGGTGGAGATGGTGGTGCCGGTCCGCGAGGTGGTACGTCGGCGCCCCGTGTCCCAGATGGGCGTGGCTGACCAGTCCGAGCTCCTCCAGGAGCTCCAGGGTCCGGTAGACGGTGGAGACGTTGACCCCCGACGCCGTCTTCCTCACTTCCACGAGGATGTCGTCGGGGGTCGCGTGCTCCAGGGTGTCCACGGCTTCGAGCACGAGTTGCCGCTGCGGGGTCAGCCGGTAGCCGCGCTGCCGCAGATCACTCTTCCAGTCGGTGCTCACCACACCTCGAGTCTAGAACTACTTGAAGAAGGCGATGCCGTCGTCCGGCATGTCGTCGGGGAGGGCCTTGGCCCAGCGCTCGACCTCTTCCGGGGTGACGACCTTCTTCAGATGGGCGGACATGTAGGGGCGCAGCTCGACCTCGGGGGTCTGCTTCTCGCCGACCCACATCAGGTCGCTCTTGACGTAGCCGTAGAGCCGCTTGCCGCCGGTGTAGGGCTGGGAGGCGGCCGTGCGGGCCACGGCGTCGGTGACCAGGTCGATCTGGGGCTTCTGGTCGGCCAGCTCGCCGTACCAGATCTCGATGACGCCGTCGTCGCGGGTCATCGTCACCTCGACCTTGCGGTTCGCGTCGATGCGCCAGAAGCCGTGCTCGGACTCCAGGGGCCGGACCTTGTTGCCGTCGTTGTCCAGCACCCAGGAGTGGGAGTGGTACTCCAGGAAGTCCCGGCCGTCGTGGCTGAAGGTGACCTCCTGCCCGAAGTTGCACTTCTCGGAGCCGGGGAAGTCGTGCACACCGGCACCCGCCCAGTTGCCGAGCAGGAAGGCGAGCGGGACGAGGTCCTTGTGAAGGTCGGACGGGATCTCGATCATGGGAACTTCCTAGACGGGGGTCAGCGCTGGCCCTGGTACAGCTTCTTCACGGTCAGTCCGGCGAAGGCGAGGACGCCGACGGCGACCAGGACCAACAGGATTTCGAAGAAAAGCTCCACGGGGTGCTCCTTGAGCGGGGTGCGAATGGGTGCACAGGGCCGGAGGCCAGCTTACGCGGGCGCCTTCGGCACCTCGATTCCGGACTACGCTTCCGGCTATGGCGAAGAAGCTGGTGATCAAGGTGACGGCGGGGGCCGACGCCCCCGAGCGGTGCTCACAGGCGTTCACGGTGGCGGCGGTGGCCGTCGCCAGCGGCGTCGAGGTCTCCCTGTGGCTGACCGGCGAATCCGCCTGGTTCGCCCTGCCCGGCCGCGCCGCCGACTTCGACCTCCCGCACGCGGCCCCGCTGCCCGACCTGCTCGACTCGATCCTCGCGGCCGGCCGCGTCACGCTGTGCACGCAGTGCGCGGCCCGCCGGGAGATCACGGAGAAGGACGTCATCGAGGGTGTCCGCATCGCGGGCGCGCAGGTCTTCGTCCAGGAGTCCCTGGCGGACGACACCCAGGCGCTCGTCTACTGAGCCTGCCGAGACGCGTCTACTGAGCCTGCGGAGACGCGTCCGTGTGCAGGCAGAAGGGGTGGCCCGCCGGATCCAGGAGCACCCGGACATCGGCCTGCGGCTGGACCTCGGCGAGCCGGGCGCCCTCGGCGACGGCCCGCGCGGCCTCCCGCTCCAGGTCGTCGACCTCGATATCGAGGTGGATCATCATCTGCTGCCCCTCCCGAGCGCTCGGCCAGACGGGCGGCCGGTAGAAGGGCTCGGTCTGGAAGGACAGTCCCGTACCGCCGTCGGGCGGCCGGATGTGCACCCAGTCCTGCCAGTCCTCCCCACGCCACACCCGCCAGCCGGGCAGCAGCCGGAGATAGAAGTCCGCCAGCACGCGCGCGTCCGGCGCGTCCAGAGTCGCCGCTGTCAGTCTCATGGAGCCGGGATACCCGCCGCACGCGAGAGGACGCCGGTCACCTCGGCCGCTTCTTGCCGTCCAGCTCGTCCCACCACTCGTCGGACTGGGGATCCCCGGACGGGTCGTCCCACCAGCGGTCGTCGGGCCCGCGCCGGTTCGCGACCATGGCCGCCACGGGCGGAATGACCATGGCGACCACACACATCCCGACGGCGACGGGGATCGACCACAGCCGAACAACACCCCAGGCCAGAACGAAGAGCCCGATGCAGAGGCCCATCATCGCGAAGTACGTCCGCCGCCGTCGTGCGTACATACGTCCAGCGTAGATCCGGGCACGCCGAAGGGCCGCACCCCAGGCGTCCAACCCGGGGGGTGCGGCCCCTCCTGCGCACTGTCGCCGTCAGACGGCGATCGCGACCTCCGCCAGTCCGCCCTGCTGGGCGACGACCGTGCGGTCGGCGGTGGCGCCGGGCACGAGGGCGCGAACGGTCCAGGTGCCCTCGGCCGCGTAGAAGCGGAACTGTCCGGTCGCCGAGGTCGGCACCTCGGCCGTGAACTCGCCGGTCGAGTCCAGCAGACGGACGTAGCCCACCACGGGCTCGCCGTCCTTGGTCACCTGACCCTGGATCGTGGTCTCACCGGGCTTGATCGTCGAGGCGTCGGGGCCGCCGGCCTTCGCTCCACACATGTCGTTCTCCTGAAGGGGGTGATGAAAGGTCGGTCGGAGGTCTTACTTGTTGGCGCCGAGCTCGATCGGCACGCCCACCAGGGAGCCGTACTCGGTCCAGGAGCCGTCGTAGTTCTTGACGTTCTCCACACCGAGCAGCTCGTGCAGCACGAACCAGGTCAGCGCGGAGCGCTCACCGATGCGGCAGTAGGCGATGGTGTCCTTGGCCAGGTCGACCTGCTCCTCGGCGTAGAGCTCCTTGAGCTCGTCGTCCGACTTGAAGGTGCCGTCGTCGTTGGCGTTCTTGGACCACGGGATGTTCCGGGCGCTCGGCACGTGGCCGGGGCGCTGGGACTGCTCCTGCGGCAGGTGGGCCGGGGCGAGCAGCTTGCCGGAGAACTCGTCGGGCGAACGCACGTCGACCAGGTTCTGCGAACCGATGGCCGCCACGACGTCGTCGCGGAAGGCGCGGATGGCCGTGTTCTGGGCCTTGGCCTTGTAGTCCGTCTTCGGACGCTCGGGCACCTCGTCGCCGGCGACGAGCTCGCGCGCGTCGAGCTCCCACTTCTTGCGGCCGCCGTCGAGAAGCTTGACGTTGTCGTGGCCGTACAGCTTGAAGTACCAGTACGCGTACGAGGCGAACCAGTTGTTGTTGCCGCCGTACAGGACCACCGTGTGGTCGTTGCCGATGCCCTTGTCCGACAGGAGCTTCTCGAAGCCCTCCTGGTCGACGAAGTCACGGCGGACCGGGTCCTGAAGGTCGTCGGTCCAGTCGATGCGGATCGCGTTCCTGATGTGGTTCTTGTCGTACGCGGACGTGTCCTCGTCCACCTCGACGATCGCGATGCTCGAGTCGTCCAGGTGCTCCTGAAGCCAGTCGGCGTCTACCAGGACGTCGCTGCGGCTCATGCTCTTTCTCCTCCGGGGCAGTTACGGCGGGGCGTGCGAGGTATGCGGGCGCGCCCATGACGAGGGCGGCGCACGGGTGCCCTTGATCCAGGGCGGCGGGGATGCGCGCGTCGGAGCAGGCCGACGCGGTCGCTCAGAAGGTGCGACAGAGCATGGCGGCGACGCGGCACAGGTCTACTGCCCGCCGCTTCGTGAGATCCGCCTGTCGCTTCATGCCGTCGATCGTAGGGACGGTCGGGCACGCGTGTCACCGGTGTGTCGCATATTGAGACGCAAAGATCCGCCATATGGGATCAGCGACCTGTCCGTGCGTCTCCCGCACGGCTCCGGCCGCCCTGCACTCGCCGTCACATCTACGCTACGGACTCCGCCGTCTCGCCCACCGGACAGCCCTGGTCGCTGCGGCCGCCTCGGGCCTTCCCTACCCGGCCAGCCGGACGTTGGAACCCTTCACCGTGATCTCCACGCCGTTCGGCGCCGCCTGGACGTTGTCCAGCTGGATGCCGCCGGGCAGGCCGTCGATCTTCTGCTGGAAGTCGGTGATGGCCCGGACGCGGGACTCGGCGATGTCGACGCCGCCGAACTTGGGCAGGCCGTCGGCCTTGACCCGGACTTCGCCGTCGACCACCGTCACCGAGCTGAGCACGGATACCGGCTCGGGCAGCTTGGTGCCGAGGACGGTGGCCTCGACGGTGACCTTGATCTTGCCGTTGCCGCCGTCGGAGAGGCCCACGACGTTGGCGGTGACGCCCGGGGCGACCTGGGTCGGCTCGGACTTCGCCGTCTTCAGCAGTTCGTCGTAGGCGATGGTCGCGGTGCCGGTGGCGCTGGTGGCGGTGGCGGAGCTGTAGTCGCCGGAGAACTCGACGCCCTGCATGTCGGCCTTGAGGTCGTCGATCCGGATCTTCTGGCCGCCGTTGCCCGCGGCGGCCTCGTAGTCCTGGATGCCGACCTCGATGTCGTCCAGGGAACCGCCGGCGACCTGGATGAGGAACGGGAAGCCCTTGATGGAGACGTCGGGGGTCGCCGAGAGGTTCTCCGTCGTCTTCAGGCGGTCGGCGGCCTCGTCCTCGGCGAAGTTCACCGCGACGCGGTCGGCGATCACGAAGAGCCCGCCCAGGATCACGACGACGATCAGCAGTATTCGCAGTGCGCGCATGCGGTGTTTTCCCCCACCTCGGCGGTTGGACGGCGGTCCGTTCCCTGACGACCGGGTGGCCGCCCAAGCGTGAGGGTAACTCCGTGGGATGTGAGCGCCCGGGATTTGTCGATCATCTGTGACAGGCAGGAGCTGTGCGTCGGTGCTGGGGCCCGGGGGGGGGTGGGTGCGCAGCCCGGCGGAGCGGGGTGCCGCTGCGCCCACCCGTGCCGCCCCTAGCGGCACGCATGCCCGCAGCGGGGGGGGGCGGCGCGCATGCCGGCGGGGGGGGCGGCGCGCATGTCGGCGGCTAGGGGGCGGGCGTCTGGTACCCGTCAACGCCCCGCAGGCGCTAGGCCAGGGCCCGGCCCAACAGGTAGACCGCTGGGGCCGCGGCGGAGAGCGGCAGGGCCACGCCTGCCGTGAAGTGGACGAAGCGGGACGGGTAGTCGTAGCTGGCGACCCGGTGGCCGATCAGCGCGCAGGCACCCGCGCCCGCTCCCAGCAGGGCGCCCGGCGTGCCGAGCCCCGTCATCGCGCCGGCCGCGACACCCCCGCCCGCCGCCGCGAGCATCGCCACCACCACGGACGCCGGCGTCGGCAGCGGCAGGGCACGCGCCAGGACCGCGACGGCCACCGCGACCGCTCCCACCGTCACCGCGTCCGCGTCGGCCGCGAGATAACCACCTGCCACGATCGCCAGCGCCGAGGCCGCGACCGTCGCCATCAGGCCGTACATCCGCTCGTCCGGGTCGGCGTGCGACCGCAGCTGGAGGACCAGTGCGAGCAGCACCCACACCCCGAGCGTGCCGAGGATCGCCGACGGCGAGCGGTCCGACACCAGCAGCGCCGCGTCCGCGGCCAGCGCCCCCGCGAAGCCCAGCGCGATGCCCTGCCGCGCCGGCCACATCCCGTTCAGCCGGAACCAGCCCGCCGCGGTGACGGCCTGGAGGGCGACGAGGGGAACCAGCAGCGCGTACGTGCCCACGGCCGCGGCACCCGCGAGCAACAGCCCGAGCAGTGCCGTCAGCGCGGCCGGCTGCATCCCCGGCTCGATGATCGGCGACCGCCCCTCCGCCCGCGCCCGCTGCGCGTCCGTGACGCGCGTGTTCCCGCCGACGGTGGCGGGCCCGTACCCCGTATCGGGATCCGGAGCGGGGGCGGGGGCGGGAGCCTCGCCTGCCTCGCCGGGAGCCGGAGCCCCGTACCCCTGCGGCGGCAGATACGCCGTCTCCTCCGCCGCCGTCACCGGCTGGTGCGTCTGCGTCTCCCAGGTCTGCCCCTGCCACTGCTGGGTGTCCTGCGGGTGTTGCGGGTGCTGGGGGTGTTGCGGGTGCTGGGGGTACTGCCGGCCGGCGTACGGATCGCCGTACGGCTGCTGCCCGGGCCACGCCTGCGGCTGCTGCGGCTGCTGCCCGTAGGGGTCGTAGCCCTCGTGCGGCTGGTTGCTCATCGTCATCCTCCTGCGAACGGCGGGAGCACCTCGACCGTGCCGCCGTCGGCCAGCCGTACCGTCTCATGTCCGCGGGTGCCCACGGGGTCACCGTCGACGAGGAACGAGCATCGCCGCAGGACACGCTCGAGTTCGCCGGGGTGTCGCTCGCGCACCCCGTCGAGCGCCTCGGCGAGCGTGACCGCCTCGTACGGCTCCTCGGCCACCCCGGCCGCGGCCTTGGCGGCGGCCCAGTAGCGCACCGTGACCTTTGGCATCTGCTTCCTCAATGAAACTCGACGGTGAACTCCGTCAGGCTAGCCCGCCCGGCCGGCGCCCCACGCCGCGATCCGGGCCAGCAGCTCACCGCTCGCCGCGTGCTCGGCATGCCCCATGCCCGGCTCCACCCACAGTTCGCCCTGGTCACCGGCGGCCGCAGCCAGCATGCGGGGGTGGTCGAGCGGGAAGTAGCCGTCGGCGTCGCCGTGCACGATCAGCAGGGGTGTGGGCGCGATCCTCGCCGCCGCCTCCACGGGGGAGAGGGGGACCGGGTCCCAGTCCCGGTGGTGGATGCGCGTACCGAAGCCGTACCGGCTCACCGCCCGCCCCTCGGGCCGCGTCACCAGCCAGTGCAGCCGGCGCATGGGAGCCGTCCCCCGGTAGTACCAGCGGGCGGGCGCGCTGACGGACACCACCGCGTCCGTGTCCTCCTCGTACAGCGCCGCGTGCCGCAGCACCACTGACCCGCCCATGGAGAACCCCACCGTCGCCACGCGCGCGTGCCCGAGTTCCCGGGCCCACTCCACGGCCACCGCGAGGTCGAGGACCTCCCGGTCCCCGACCGTGGACCGCCCGCCGGACGCCCCGTGCCCCCGGAAGGAGAAGGTGACGACGGCCCCGTGCCGGGCGAACGCCTCGGCCACCCGCCGCACGTGAGGCCGATCCACGGCACCGGTGAAGCCGTGGGCGACGACGAACACGGGATGAGCGGAAGGCGTCCCGGAGGCGTCGTATACAGCGGTACCCGGGTCGTATACGGCATCGATCGTCACGCCGTCGGCAGTCCGCAAAAAGGTCCGCACGGCAGTCCGCACAGGCGTTCTGCCAGTCGTCTCGGAGTTCGGACGCACGGTGGAACGCGCCACATGACCTGCCCGACCAGAGCTCATGTGGGCTATTCTGCTGGGCAGAGGACTCGGGCAGCGACGCCCCCGGGTCCTTTTGTGCTTTCGGAAGCGTTGTATACGAAGCGGGAAACCGCAGGTGTACGGGCCTTCGGGATCGCAGAGCTGTGCTGTACCAACAAACGTCCTCGCAGGGACCGAGGAGGAACCAGACATATGAGTTCTCTGCTGCTCCTGACCAACGCCCTCCAGCCGTCGACGGAGGTGCTCCCCGCCCTCGGCCTGCTCCTGCACAACGTGCGAGTGGCCCCCGCGGAGGGCCCCGCGCTCGTCGACACCCCGGGTGCCGATGTCATCCTCGTCGACGGCAGGCGCGACCTGCCGCAGGTCCGCAGCCTGTGCCAGCTGCTGCGGTCGACCGGACCGGGCTGCCCGCTGATCCTCGTCGTCACGGAGGGCGGCCTCGCCGCCGTCACCGCGGACTGGGGCATCGACGACGTCCTGCTCGACACCGCCGGCCCGGCGGAGGTCGAGGCCCGGCTGCGGCTGTCCATGGGACGGCAGCAGATCGTCAGCGACGACTCCCCGATGGAGATCCGCAACGGCGACCTGTCGGTCGACGAGGCGACGTACTCGGCCAAGCTCAAGGGCCGCGTCCTCGACCTGACCTTCAAGGAGTTCGAGCTCCTGAAGTACCTCGCCCAGCACCCCGGCCGGGTCTTCACCCGCGCCCAGCTGCTGCAGGAGGTGTGGGGCTACGACTACTTCGGCGGTACGCGCACGGTCGACGTGCACGTACGACGCCTGCGCGCCAAGCTCGGACCCGAGCACGAGTCGCTGATCGGCACCGTCCGGAACGTCGGTTATCGATTCGTTACGCCGGAGAAGGTGGAGCGCGCCGCCGAGGAGGCGAAGGCGAAGGCGGCCAAGGCAAAGCAGGACAGTGCGGACAAGTCGGCCGCCCTGGAGGCCGCCGAGGCACGCGCCAAGGCGTAAGAGGCGTATCGCGGTGCCCACCTGGGCATCGCTTTCCGCAACGGGTCCCCCGGACGGCGGTCGGGATATCGCACAGAACCTCCTTTACGCCCTGCCCAGAGCGGGTATATCCGCGTAGACTCCGCGCGTGGCCAAGGTGACTCGGGATGATGTGGCGCGGCTGGCAGGGACTTCCACTGCCGTGGTCAGCTATGTCATCAACAACGGACCCCGGCCGGTCGCCCCGGCCACGCGCGAGCGTGTACTCGCCGCGATCAAGGAACTGGGGTACCGGCCCGACCGAGTGGCCCAGGCCATGGCGTCCCGGCGTACGGATCTCATAGGTCTGATCGTGCCGGACGCGCGCCAGCCCTTCTTCGGGGAGATGGCGCACGCGGTCGAACAGGCCGCGTCCGAGCGCGGAAAGATGGTGCTGGTCGGCAACTCCGACTACATCGGCGAGCGCGAGGTCCACTATCTGCGGGCCTTCCTCGGTATGCGCGTCTCGGGGCTCATCCTCGTCAGCCACGCGCTCAACGACCTGGCGGCCGCCGAGATCGAGGCCTGGGACGCCCGGGTGGTGCTGCTGCACGAGCGGCCCGAGTCCATCGACGACGTCGCCGTCGTCACCGACGACCTCGACGGCGCCGAACTCGCCGTACGGCACCTGCTGGAGCACGGACACGAGTACGTCGCCTGTATGGGCGGCATCGCGGAGACCCCCGTGGTCGGCGACCCGGTCTCCGACCACGTCGAGGGCTGGCGCCGCGCGATGGCCGAGGCCGGGATCTCCACGGAGGGCCGCCTCTTCGAGGCCCTCTACAACCGCTATGACGCCTACCAGGCCGCCCTGAAGATCCTCTCCGGCCCCGAGCGGCCGCCCGCGATCTTCTGCTCCACCGACGACCAGGCGATCGGCCTGCTGCGGGCGGCGCGCGAGCTGCGCATCGACGTCCCCGGCGAGCTGGCGGTGGCCGGGTTCGACGACATCAAGGAGGCGGCGCTCGCCGACCCGCCCCTGACCACGGTGGCCTCCGACCGCCCGGCGATGGCCCGGGCCGCGGTGGACCTCGTCCTCGACGACGGTCTGCGGGTCGCGGGCGCGCGGCGGGAGCGGCTGAAGGTGTTCCCGTCCAGGTTGGTGACGCGGCAGTCCTGCGGCTGCGCATAGCCTCCGGCGGCTGAGCAGCGGCAGGGCGCCTTTATATCGGGCATACGAGGTTCTGTCGGGCTTCTCAGAGAGCACTCAGGAAGCTCTCATGGTCGGGCGACAAGCTCTGAGACATGACCGAGAGCATGTACTCCCAGCATGGATCCTCTCCTGTGAACCCCGAGTGGCCGCCTCCGCCGGCCCACCCGCCGGTGCAGCCGGCCCCGCACAAGAAGCGCCGGGGGCCGGTGGCCCTGCTCGCCGCCGTGGCGATCGTCGCCGCGGCGATAGGCGGCGGCACCGCCTACGGCATCCAGGAGCTGACCGGCAACGACACCGTCACCTCCAGCTCCACCAGCACCAACGTGGTGCCGTCCAGCCAGAAGGGCACGGTCTCCGGGGTCGCCAAGGCAGTCAGCCCGAGCATTGTCGAGATCAGTGCCGACTCCAACGCCGGGTCCTCCACCGGCTCCGGCGTGATCATCACGGGCGACGGCGAGATCGTCACCAACAACCACGTCGTCGCCGGTGCCTCGCAGATCAAGGTGACGACCAACGACGGCAAGTCCTACACCGCCAAGGTCGTCGGCACCGACAGCAAGAAGGACCTGGCGCTGATCAAGCTGGAGAACGCCTCCGGCCTGAAGACCGCGACGCTCGGCGACTCGGCCGGGGTCGGGGTCGGGGACCAGGTCGTGGCGATCGGCTCCCCCGAGGGCCTGACCGGCACCGTCACCAGCGGCATCATCTCCGCCCTCGACCGGGACGTCACGGTCTCCACGGACGAGAGCCAGGGCCAGGAGCAGGGGCAGGGCCAGCAGGGCGGCGAGTGGCCGTTCGAGTTCGGCGGTCGGGAGTTCAACGGCGACACCGGCTCGGACACCACGACGTACAAGGCGCTCCAGACCGACGCGTCCCTCAACCCGGGCAACTCCGGCGGCGCGCTGATCGACATGAACGGCAACATCATCGGGATCAACTCCGCGATGTACTCGGCGGCGGGCGCGTCCTCGTCCGCGGCGGCGGGCAGCGTGGGCCTGGGCTTCGCGATCCCGATCAACACCGTCAAGGCCGACCTCGCGAAGCTGCGGGCCGGTTCCACGGAATGAGCTTGTTCGGAATGAGCTTGTTCACGGAATGAGGAGCAGGGCGATGATCCAGCAGGTCGAACACACGGAGTCCGGCGGCGATCCGGCCGGGGTCGGGCTGGCCCTGGCGGTGGCGTACGAACTGCACGCGCCGACGGGACGGGCACCCGAGGTGGCGGCGGCGACGGCGCGGCGCGCGAGCCGGTCCGCCGCAGCCCGACGCCGCACCGTAAGGGGCTGACGCTTCCTCCCGGCGTCACCCGCGGTCATGCGAGGCTGAGAACGTCAGACAGCCCAGCCCCGCCCCGCCCTCCCCTTCACACCCGAGGACCCCGAGCCCATGAGCCCCGCAGACGGCGACCGTGACCCCCAGCGCATCCTGATCGTCGACGACGAGCCGGCGGTACGCGAAGCACTCCAGCGCAGTCTCGCCTTCGAGGGATACGGGACCGAGGTCGCCGTCGACGGCGCGGACGCGCTGGTGAAGCACGCGGCGTACCGGCCCGACCTGGTCGTGCTCGACATCCAGATGCCCCGCATGGACGGCCTGACCGCCGCGCGCCGCATCCGCTCCACCGGCGACACGACGCCCATCCTGATGCTCACGGCCCGTGACACCGTCGGCGACCGGGTCACGGGCCTCGACGCGGGCGCCGACGACTACCTGGTCAAGCCCTTCGAACTGGACGAACTCTTCGCCCGCATCCGTGCCCTGCTGCGCCGCAGCTCCTACGCGGCGGCCGTGGGCGCGGGCACCCCGGAGGACGAGGACGCGCTCACCTTCGCCGACCTGCGCATGGACCTCGCGACGCGCGAGGTCACCCGGGCCGGCCGCCGGGTGGAGCTGACCCGTACGGAGTTCACGCTCCTGGAGATGTTCATGGCACACCCGCGCCAGGTCCTCACGCGGGAGCAGATCCTGAAGGCGGTCTGGGGCTTCGACTTCGAGCCGTCGTCGAACTCCCTCGACGTCTACGTCATGTACCTGCGCCGCAAGACCGAGGCGGGCGGCGAACCGCGCCTCGTCCACACGGTGCGGGGTGTCGGATACGCACTGCGGGCGGGCGGCGCGGAGTGAACAAGGTCGTACGCCGGTTCCGCTCCCTGCCGATCCGGTCCCGACTGGCGCTGCTGGTGGCGGCGGCGGTGGCGTTCGCGGTGGCGGCGGTGTCGGTGACGTGCTGGTTCATCGTGCAGGGGAAGTTGTACGACCAGGTGGACGATGACCTGCAGTCGTCGTTCCGCACGATTCAGGCGGACGAGTTCGACGCGCTGACGAAGGCGTGCCCGCAGAACCCGTCGAACACGCTCGGCGGGGCGCCGCGGCCGCAGACCTACGCGCAGGTGGTCAGGACCGACGGCAAGGTCTGCCGCTTCAGCAGCCTCATGCCCCAGGTGAATGTGACGAGCGGCGACAAGGACGTGGCCAAGAACCCCGACTACCGGACGGCCGTCCTGCGCAACGGCACCGACAGCGACGGTAATTCGGTGCGCGTGCTGACCACGGCGGTGGTCGTGAAGGACGGCCCGTTCGAGCAGGGCCTGGCCGCCGACTACGCGCTGGTCATCGCCGTTCCGCTCAAGGGAACGGAGTCCACGCTCAACGAACTGGCGCTGATCCTGCTGCTGGTGTCGGGCGTAGGGGTGTTCGGCGCGGGAGCGGCCGGCCTCACGGTCGCCAGGGCGGGTCTCCGCCCGGTCGACAAACTCACGGAAGCCGTCGAGCACGTGGCCCGCACGGAGGACCTGGACATCCGCATCCCGGTGGACGACGACAGCGACGACGAGGTGGCCCGCCTCTCCCGCTCGTTCAACTCGATGGCCTCGGCCCTGGCCAGCTCGCGAGAACTCCAGCAACAGCTCATCGCGGACGCCGGCCACGAACTCCGCACCCCTCTCACCTCACTCCGCACCAACATCGAACTCCTCACCCGCAGCGAGGAGACGGGCCGCCCCATCCCCGAGGCCGACCGCAAGGCCCTGCTCGCCTCGGTGAAGGCCCAGATGACGGAACTGGCCGCACTCATCGGCGCCCTCCAGGAACTCTCCCGCCCCGACACCGGCCAGCACTCGGCACGGACCCAGATCGTCGCGTGGCAGGACACCGTCGAGTCGGCCCTGCGCCGCGCCCGGCTGCGCGGCCCGGAGCTGACGATCACGGCGGACATCCAGCCCTGGTTCGTCCGGGCGGAACCCTCAGCGCTGGAACGGGCGGTGGTCAACATCCTCGACAACGCGGTGAAGTTCAGCCCGGAGTCCGGCACGATCGAGGTCCGTCTCGCCTCAGGCACCCTCACCGTCCGCGACCACGGCCCGGGCATCCCCGCCGACGAACTCCCCCACGTCTTCGACCGCTTCTGGCGCTCCCCCAGCGCACGCGCCCTGCCGGGCTCGGGCCTGGGCCTGTCGATCGTGGCCCGCACGGTGCAGCAGGCAGGCGGCGAGGTGTCCCTGTCCCACGCCGAGGGCGGCGGCACGGTGGCGACGGTACGGCTGCCGGGGGCGTCGGTACCACCGCCGGAGGACCCTCCCCCCTCGGCCTGACGCCCCGGAAAGCCGGGTGGCCACACCACGTGTGCGACCAACGGCCCAATGCCTTGCCGCCCGGCGTCAGCGAGGCGCGAGCGCGCAACCTCCTCGCCGAGCGGCCACGCAGCCGACCCTGAGGTCCATCTGCCTGGCCAACCGCCTTTCCGGGCCGCTCGCTCGCTTCTCTCCCGTGCTGGAACGGCCTGGGTCAAGGGTCGGCCGGAGGCCGATCGCCGAAGGCGACGCGAAGCGCCCTTGATGCAGGCCGTGGAGGCACGACACTGCCAAAGAAGCGGGCGGCCCCGACAGTTACCTGGTGACGCGCGTACGGATCAACGCCTACGCAAGCTCCGCTACGTCTCTGCTGGAGCCACCTCACAAGGGCCGGATCATGATCCTGTTACGAGCTCTCGCAGGGAGCGGTGGCCGGGCAACCACCAGAGGTCACGAGTGGTCAGCCGAGGAAGAAGCTGCCGCAAGGCGAGCAGAGTCGTTCACCCTCCTCTTCCCGGGCATGCGTGGATTGATCCAATGCCCGAAACACTACAAATGGGCAACTTCGCTGGAAAATGAGGCTAATGCAACCAAGATACCGGGACGGAAAGATCGTGACGCACTTCACATTCCATACGGAGCGTGAGCGGAATAGATTACTCCGTCACCCATCTTGCCCCCTTAATCCCATTCTTAGATAACCGCGAATACATCAGGTCGCCAGCAGTAAGCGAGGCTTGACCGGCAAAGTGCCGTAAACACTGGTCGAGAATGAACGCCCGGGATACAGTCCTGATCACCGCTGGTAATTGTCCATCGCATTGCATGTCTGTGCGAGGACAGGATTCGCGCGCCATGAATAGGGGGTTCCGGCGCATAGCGAGATCCAACGGTTTGGTGTTCGGTGAGACCCAACGACTCAATGGCCCAATGGGGAGAAAAATGATTCGCAAGCTGCGCATGCGCCATCTTGCAACTGCGGCAATCGCCATGCCCGCCGCAATGATACTCGCCTCCGGTACTGCACAAGCCGCCGGAAACACGACCCTCGTCTACACGGCTGATGGGGGCAGCATTATGGGCGGAAAGGCGATCTTGTTTGGCAACTCAAGCCCGGAAAGACTTCAGGCCTGCGATACAGAGACGGATGGCCACAGCGTCATCGCCACGGTGACGTGGAACAATCACGGCCCTCACGGTGCGGAAATCGTGGACTCCGATGGATCGTCCGATTTCTGCGACAACAAGCCCGGGAACATAAAGATAGTGCAGATACCGGAGGGAGCCGGGTACGTGGTTACGGCGTGCCTTTACGAGTCGGGATCCAAGAAGAAGTGGGCCTGCGCCTCCAAGTCCGGCGCGGCGTGATCAAAAGCCTCTCCACGGGTGTCAACTCAGACGCGCCCAGCTAAAGCGCGCACTCATCACTGAAACAAGAAAGGAACGACTATGGTTAAACCGTTCACCCGGATTGCAGTTGCCGGCGCCTCCCTCGCCTTGGTCTACGCTGGATCTACGCCGGCCTGGGCTGCGGATGTGGGAGTTCAGTGGGAAAACAAGGTGATATCCCTTTCTGCTGGGCGAGGCGACATGGCCTTCCACGACGATGGTGACGTCTTCGAGGTCTGTGACACCAAAGCGGATGGCGCGGGTGTCACTGGCTCTGTGTACGAGAGGGACCCCGTAACGCTGAATGTCAAGAAGGTCCGGTCCGTCAGTGATGGTGGAGACGCCGGCTGCGGCAAGATCAGCGACTACGACGTCGGCAGATGGCGGATTTACATGCTCCTTGACAGCCATGCTGCTGGTGTCCCCTCCGTAAAATCAGAGTGGTTCGGCGAGTAAGCCACCAAGCAGGTCAACCAGCGTGCCCCAGAGCATTTCTGGTACACCATCTAGCGGGAGATGTGGCTGAAGACCCAGAGCGTCGACAGAGGTCCGAACGGGCATCGGCCATCGGATGTGTGATGGGGTTCGCAATTCTGGTGGCAGCGGTCGCATGGACCCAGTCGCCCTCTCGTCCGGTGCCGACCGTTGCCGCCGCTGTCTGATTGCTCGACGAGCTGCCACAAAGTCGTGTGCTCTGCCGTAGCTCTACCATGGCGACACCACAACCCCAGGGCCTACCGTCCCCGCCCGTTTTCACCGGTCGGTGTGGACAGACCTCCCGGCCTTGACGCCGACCAGGAACGACATCCAAGGGCTCGCGCCGAACACGAGTATCGGGCTGTGGGGGAGCTTGCTGTCGCGGACCGGGAGTATGCCGGGGTGGCCGTCGGCGACCTCCAGGCAGTTGGTCTGCCCTCCATCGCTGTAGGACGACTTTCGCCACACGGCGGTACTGAGGTCGAGGGTTCGGTTCATGATCTGCACTCCTCCAAGAGACGCTTGATGAACACTGTCGACTCCTCCGGAGTCAGCGCCGCGTCCCTGACGAGATCGTAGGACCAGCGGAAGGACAAGACCTTGTCCGGGTCGTCGATCAACTCGCCGAAGCTGTTGCCTTCCACGTAGGCAACGGGGTCTCCGACTCGTTGCCACAACAGCGTGAGGTGGCTGTTCATGAGGTCGTGAACGCCTGCCGCGTGAGGCAGCACCTGAAGGGCGACCGATGGCAACTCGGCCGCATCCAGCAAGCGCGACAACTGGTCGGCCCACACCTTCGCATCGGGCACGGGACGTCGAAGCGCCCCCTCGTCCAGGATCACGCGGATGCTGGGCGCCGGGTCGCGGTAGAGCAACTCCTGTCGCCCCATGCGCAAGGCCACCTGTTCCTCGATCTCCTCGCTGTTGCCAGCCGTTGTCTGGGCTCTGGACAACCCTGACAACACCGTGCGGGCATACTCTTCGGTCTGCAACAGCCCAGGCACCGCCAGCTGGAACATCCACATGACCCGAGCCGTCGCCTCCAGCTCCATGAACGCCTTGTACTTGTCCTTGATGACCTCCTTGCGCGCGTCCCGCCACAGGCGAAGAAGCAGGTCACCGGACTCGTAGTAGCTGTCAAGGTCCTCCATGACCGACCGCTTGGAAAGCCGCTCCCCCTTCTCCAGGCGGAAGAGATAGCTCTTGTCGTACGCCGTCTCCGCCGACAGCTGCGCAAGCGTCTTGCCTGCCTTCTCCCGCAGGAACCGCAGAGTCCGTCCGAGCTCAGCTCGCCTCGACTCCCGCTTTTCGTCAATGAATTCGCCCATGTCACCCCTCCCCGTTGCCTGGCGCCCAGACAACGCCAGCCCTCTTCCGGAGCGTACGCGCGAGCCGTAACCATCGGGGCACGAACGGTAATCACCGCTCGTCAACCCCTGCCTGCCTCCCCGGAGGGACACCCCTGTGCGCCTACGCCTCCGCGCCGCCGAACTCTGCGAGTCCCTGCTCCTCACCCTCGTACGACTCCTGCTGCCCGCCCGAGGGCGTCATCGAGCCGCCACGGAGTCCCCGCCCCCGCGCATCCCTCAGCCCCTCCACGTAGAGCCCCTCCTCATGGACACCCCGTTGGTGCGGCCCTACCTCCGTGACCTGGAGATCTACGCATGAGGCTGCTCCCCTGGACCGGCGACGACGGCAAGGCCTGTTACCTGTCCACCGACGCCCCCCACAGCCGCCTCTCACAGCTCGCCGATGACGTCGAGGCCGCTCAACTCGCCTCCGCCGAGCAGGTGCTCGCGGGCGCCAGGGCCGTACTCGCAGACGCCAAGGCCGGTGAACGCGCCGTGCGTTTCGCGCTGACGAGGGCCGTGGAGTCCCTGGGAGACGTGCTGCGCGTCGCGGTCAGCCGTGGCGGCGACGCCGACGCCCGATAAAGCGGGACATGACAACCAGCCAGCTGTCAATGTCCTGTCGTACCCACCAGTACCGCAAACACCCGCACCCGTTCTGACATCTTCACTGCCGTCACAGAACGACAAGCAGGAGTGAGCGACCCCCATGCGTCTCATTCGTAAGTCAACTCTCAAGAAATGCGGCCTTGTTGCCGCCTCCACCGCCCTCGCCGCAACCGGTCTGCTGGCCGGCGCGGGTCCCGCCTCCGCCGGGCCCGCCGGGGCGACCAACATCCGGGGTGTCGACCCCGGTGACACCGACCGGATGATCGAGCGGCTGTGCGGTCAGGAGACGAGCCTGACCGGTGTCTACGGTGCCCTCAACGTCGACACCGGTGAGTTCAAGACCCGCGACGAGTACCTGCGGGACGTCTTCGGGCTGTGGAAGCCCGCCGGGCCGTGGGAGCTGTTCCGCGGCTGGTGCGGATACGCCGAGGCCTCGACCTGGTCCATCAAGGGCGACACCGTCCGGACGTCCCGGTGGATCGGCAACAAGGGCTCCGCCGACGACAAGGAGACCTTCGTCAGCAGCTACAGCACCAAGACGTTCGCGAAGAAGAGCGTCGGCGGCACCATCAGCCTCTCCCTCGCCAAGAGCATCTTCTCCGGAACCGTGGGCGGCAGCGCCGGGTACGAGTGGGGCTGGGAGAAGGAGTCCAAGTTCGAGACCCGGAGCGAGAAGACCGTTCCGCCGTGCCGGCAGGTCGCCGTGACCTGGACGCCGTACCAGCGCGTGGTGCGGGTGAACCCCGTCTTCCAGGTCGAGGACTACCAGTGGGACAAGGGCGACGGGGAGAGGACCGCGCACAGCTGGCGGGACCGGGGTTACCAGACGATCTACTCGCACGGGTACTACATCGACGGCATCTCCGACAAGCTGCTCCCCAGCGGCCAGCCCGACGGCCGTGAGGACAAGGTCGAGGAGAAGCTCGATCCCAACTCCTGCACCAAGTAACTCCAGCACCAAGTAGGGCACCTAGCCCGGCAACCTTTCCGTGTGGGGCGGCGACTGCTCAGCGGTCATTCCCCCACACGGATCGGATCGCCGTATGAGTGAGCCGCGCAGCAAGGCCCGTCACCGTCACCGCAGAAGCCGCACCGCCCTGGCCGTCACGGTCCCCCTCGCCCTGACCGCCGCCGGCACCCTCGCCTACGGCTCCGACCTCGGCGTCCTCGGCGGCACGGGCCGGCAGGCCTCCGCCGCCACCCCGGCCTGGGCAGCCGACACCGCCGACGGGTTCGCCTCCGTCAACTCCCTCGGGCAGAACGGGACGTACGGCGGGCGGGACGGCAAGACCGTCACGGTGAAGACGCAGGCCGAGCTGGAGAAGTACGCCACCGCCGCCGAGCCGTACGTCATCGTCGTCGCCGGGACCATCAACATGAACCCGGTCGGCAAAGAGATCAAGGTGCAGTCCGACAAGACCATCGTGGGCCAGGGGACTTCCGGGCACATCGTCGGCGGTGGGTTCTTCCTCGGGTCCGGCGTGCACAACGTGATCATCCGGAATCTGACCATCCGGGATGCCTACCAGGGCATCTGGAACGACAAGGACCACGACTTCGACGCCATCCAGATGGACGGCGCCCATCACATCTGGATCGATCACAACGATCTGCGGCACATGGCCGACGGGCTCATCGACGTCCGCAAGGACTCGACGAACGTCACCGTCTCCTGGAACAAGCTGAGCGACAACAACAAGACCTTCGGCATCGGCTGGACCGAGAACGTCAAGACCGACATCACGATCCACCACAACTGGATCCGCGAGACCGAGCAGCGCAATCCGTCCACGGACAACGCCGCGCACGCGCACCTCTACAACAACTTCCTCGAGGACGCGTCGGGCACCTCCATCAAGTCGTCGTACGGCAACTACTCGCGCGGCGCGACGAAGATGGTCCTGGAGAACTCCTACTTCCAGGGCATCAAGAACCCCGTCATCAAGGACAGCGGCGCCGCGATCGTGCAGCGCGGGAGCGTCTTCTCCGGGACCAGTGGAAGGAACGAGAGCGGCGGGACGGCCTTCGATCCGAAGGCCTACTACCGGTACACGCTCGACCAGGCCGCCGACGTCCCGGCCATCCTCCGGTCCGGGGTCGGGCCCCGCGCCTCCATCGGGACGACGGCCACCACCAAGGCCGCCGCGGCGACGACCCTGACCGTCGCGGCGGACGGCAGCGGGCAGTACCGCACCGTGCAGGCCGCCGTGAACGCCGTACCGGCGAACAATCCCGCCCGCGTGGTCATCGCCGTGAAGCCGGGGACGTACCGGGAACTCGTGAAGGTGCCGTCCAACAAGCCGCACGTCACCATCCAGGGGACCGGCGGCAGCCGCAAGGACACGACGATCGTCTACAACAACGCGGCCGGTACGCCCAAGCCCGGCGGCGGTACGTACGGCACCGGCGGGAGCGCCACCGTCGCCGTCGAGGCCGACGACTTCCAGGCCCGGAACCTGACCATCTCCAACGACTTCGACGAGAAGGCCAACCAGAGCCTCAGCGGGCATCAGGCCGTCGCCCTGCGGACCGCCGCCGACAAGGTGTTCCTGGACGGGATCATCGTCAGCGGCGACCAGGACACGCTGCTCGTCGACACCGCCGCCAAGGACAAGCTCGGGCGCGTCTACGTCAGCAACTCCTACGTCGTCGGCAACGTCGACTTCATCTTCGGGCGGGCCACGGCCGTCGTCGACAAGTCCGTCATCACGCTGAAGAAGCGGTGGGACGGGACGTCCGCCGGTTACGTCACGGCGCCGAGCACCGCCGCCAACCGCAAGGGCATCCTGATCGCCAACTCCACGGTGAACGGCGATGTGTCGAACGGCAGCTTCTACCTCGGCCGGCCCTGGCACGCGGGTGGGGACGCTTCCCTCGATCCGCAGACCACCGTCCGGAACACGAGCCTCAGCTCCGCGATCAAGTCCACGCCGTGGACCGACATGAGCGGCTTCTCGTGGAAGGACGACCGGTTCGCCGAGTACAAGAACAGCGGGGCGGGGGCGGGGAGTGCGAGCAGCAACCGGCCGCACCTGAGCGATGCGCAGGCCGCCGGCCAGGAGGTCGCGGACTGGCTCGCGGGCTGGACGCCCTCGGCGTCCTGAGAACTCCCTTCCGGGTTCGGCTGACAAGCGGCGCCGAACCCGGAAGGGGCACCAGCCCTACTTCTTCGTCTTCCAGGCGTAGTGCAGCCGGTCCAGGCCGCTCTGGTTGTTCACCTTCAGGCTGAGCTTCGTGCCCGTGCCCTGGAGCGTGGTGAGGGAGTAGGTGTCACCGTTGCGCAGGCCGGGCCAGTAGACCGAGCCGAGGCCCAGCTCCCGGATGGTGTCGGTCGCGGCCTGGATGTAGGCGATCTCGTTGGAGGTGCCGACCGGGCCGTTGTAGTCCAGGCCGGTGGTCATGGAGGCGCCGAACTCGTCGAGGATCGTGCGCGAGGCGCAGTCCCCGATGCGCGACTTGAAGTCCGCCTTCCACTGGTCGACGCTGGTCCAGTCGGTGTGCCAGAAGCCGTAGTTGTGCAGGGCCAGGCGGGTGCCCTTGAGGCGCGGGTCGGCGCAGACCGGCTTGACGTCCTCGCTGTACTTGTAGCCGCCGATCAGGATCCGGTCGCGGGGTATGAAGCGGTGGGTGTTCACCCACTGCGCGGCGATGTCGGTCCACTCCTGGGCGGTGTAGCCGAACGGCTCGTTCATCGGCTCGAAGTGCACCTTGGAGTTGTGGGCGTAGGAGGTGGTGATCCGCGCCCACATGCGGTCCCAGGAGGCCTGGTCGTCGATCTTGCCGTCCTTGGCGTTGTCGGCCTCCCAGTAGCCCAGGATGACCTTGAAACCCTTGGCGGTGGCGGCGTCGATCGCGGCCCGGTACGACTTCCAGAACGGGCCGTTCACCGAGGTCGGGTTCACCGGGAGCCGGACCGTGTTGGCGCCGAGCTTGGAGAAGCCGGTGACGATCGCCTTCGACTTGGCGTAGGTGGTGGCGTAGCTGTCGGTGGTGGACAGGCCCGAGGGCACGACCGCGTCGTCGGCGTAGTTGTCGCGCGGGTCGGCCCAGTTGACGCCCTTGAAGTCGCTGACCGGCGGCGGCGTGGCAGGTCGGTGGGCGGGTGAGGCGGCAGCGGGGGAGGCGAGCGCTCCGCCGAATGCCGTGACGCAGGCCAGCAGCGCCCCCACGCAAGCTGTCCCGCGATGGTTCCTTTGAGACACGACATCCCCTTCTGAGCATGTGCGAAGGCGAGCAGCCCGCAGCAGGACCGCCGCCGGACCGCTCAGTGGAGCACGAAACTAGAAGGGGACTCGAACAGAGGTCAACACTTCTGCACACAAAGTTTCACCCAGGGATGGGCCCGGAGCCTGGGAGTCGGTGCGGATCAGCCGCCCACCGACAGTCCCGAGCCCGACAGCCGCACCCTGATGCCGTCCTCCTCGACCCGTACGTCCTCCAGCTGTACGTCCCCCTGCTCCGGCTTGGGCAGTTCGAACGCCAGGGCGAGGCGGTCGGCCAGGACCGGGCGGGTCAGGCCGGACAGCTCGCCGAGCAGGTCGGGGTCGAGGCCCAGGCGCTTGAGCACCTCGGGGTTGTTCAGGGCCAGGTCGATGAGGTTGAGGCGTTCGGCCTGGCGGGCGAAGCGCGGAGAGCCGGTCAGCTCGGCGAGCTTGCCGTCGTCGGCCAGGGCCTCGTTCACGGTCGCCTCGGGCACGCCCATGCGCTGCACGATGGCCGGGACCGACAGCAGCGCCTTGGCCTTCTGGGTCTCCCGCGCCAGGTCGGCGGAGGCCTTGGGCGTCAGATGCAGCCCCTCCGAGGCCCGCTTGCCGGGGCGGTAGGTGGCCAGGTCGCCGATGTCCAGGCGCATGCCGCCGATCTCCGTGGCGATGCCCCGCTCCCCCTGCCGCTGGATCCGGGCCTCGGCCCGCAGCTTCAGGTTGTGCCCGGCGACCGGCAGGGTGCCGCGCGCCCGCACCCGGTCCCGGCCCTCTCCGGTGAACGTCACCTGGGAGGCGCCGAGTTCGCGGTTGAGATCCTCGAAGGACAGCATGACGTCCCCGTCGAACCGGGGGACGTCGGCGCCGCGCACGGAGGTCAGGCCGTCGGCGTTCAGCCGTACGTCATGGGCCGTGGCCGACACCTTGGCCAGCGAGACCCGGTCGGCGGCGACGTCCGGGACGGTCACCTTCACCGACTCCAGCCGCTTGTCGGCGAGCTGGGTGAGGAAGGGGAAGCCGCCGATCTCCACCTCGGGCGCGGCGGCCAGGTCCAGGCGGTCCTTGAGGGTGTCCGCGGCCTTGTGCTCGGCGTACAGCACCGCCCAGCGGTCACCGAGGGCGGCGAACGAGGCGAGAACGACCAGGCCCACCACCGCCTTCACCGCGAGCGGCAGCCCGGCGAAACGATTCTTTCGCCGTCGGCCGCCACGGCGGTGGTCGGGCGGCGACCACTCCGGCTCCTGCTCGTCCCGCTGCTCGGCGTCCTCGCCGAGGAAGTCCTGCAGAGGGGTCGCCTCCAGAGGCCCGTCGTCGAGTGCGCCGAGTTCGTCGTAAGGGTTGTGGGGCTGTTCGGAGCGGTCGTCGGGATGGTGCGTGTCTATGCGGTGGGGGGTGCGCATCGTCTCATCCGACCATGCGCACCGCCCCACCTCGCAACCTGAACCCCACCTATGCGATTTACTTCACGATCGTGATGCGGTCCGCTTTGGACGGCGCGATCGGGTTACCGGCCGACGAGTTGGCCGTCAGGTACTGCTCCAGAGCGGCCAGATCGTCGAGACCGACGACGTCGTTCGTGCCCTGACCCAGCGTCGGGAAACCGTCGCCGCCGCCCGCGAGGAAGCTGTTCGTCGCGACGCGGTAGGTGGCCGCCGGGTCGATGGCCTTGCCGCCCAGCTTGACCGAGTCGGTGACCACCCGGTCGGCACCGGACTTGGTGAGGTCCAGCGTGTAGGTCAGGCCCGACGACACCTGGAGGACCTTCGGCGCCGCCGCGTTCGGTCCGGTCACCTGCTCCTTGAGCACCTGGATCAGCTGGGCGCCCGTGAAGTCCTGGAGGTTCACGGTGTTGGCGAACGGCTGGACCGTGAATCCCTCCGCATAAGTCACGACACCGTCGCCTTCACCGGCTTTGGCCGCAAACGTCAGGGGTGCCCGGATACCGCCCGGGTTCATCAGCGCCAGATCCGTCTCCGGGTCGAGCTGCTTGCCGTACGCGAGCTGGGCGTCGGCGATCAGGTCGCCGAGCGGGGACTCGGTGCCGGTGTTGCCGATGTCAGCGGAGATGTAGCCGATCGGCTTGTTGCCGATGGGCGCGGCCAGGGTGTTCCACTTGCTGATCAGCTCGGTCATGTCGGGCGCCTTGGGGACGTCCCGGGTGACCACGCGGTTCGCCGACTTCACGGCCGTACGGGCGATGTCGCCGGTCTTGCGGTCGTACGTCAGCGTGGTGTCGGTGTAGAGGCGGCCGAAGGACGCGGCCGAGGTGACCATGCGGGGCTTGCCCGACGGGTCGTCGATCGAGCACACGTACGCGTTGTGGGTGTGGCCGGTGACCAGCGCGTCCACCTGCGGCGTGACGTTCTTGGCGATGTCGACGATCGGTCCGGAGACGCCGTCACCGGCGCCCGGGGAGTCACAGTCGTAGTTGTACGACGTCGACGCCGGGAAGCCGCCCTCGTGGATGAGGGCGACGATGGACTTCACGCCCTTCTTCCGCAGCTCCTTGGCGTACTTGTTGATCGTCTCGACCTCGTCCTTGAAGGAGAGGCCCTTGACGCCCTCGGCGGAGACGATGTCCGGGGTGCCCTCCAGGGTCACGCCGATGAAGCCGACCTTGACGTCCTTCTTCTTCCACACCCAGTAGGGCTTGAGGATCGGCTTCTTCGTCTTCTCGTCGAGGACGTTGGCGGCCAGGTAGGGGAAGTCGGCGCCCTTGAACTTCTTGTCCGTGTAGCAGCCGTCCTTCGGGTGGCAGCCGCCCTTCTGCAGGCGGGCCAGCTCCTTGGCGCCCTCGTCGAACTCGTGGTTGCCGACGGACGTCACGTCAAGGTCGAGCTTGTTCAGCGCCTCGATGGTCGGCTCGTCGTGGAAGAGCCCGGAGATCAGCGGGGAGGCACCGACCATGTCGCCGCCGGCGGCGGTGACGGAGTACTTCTCGCCCTTGCGGGCCTGCCGCAGATGCGTGGCCAGGTACTCGACGCCACCCGCGTCGATGGTCTTCGTCGTCCCGTCGTGCTGGTGCTCGGTGACGCGGCCCGACGAACCGGCCGGCGGCTCCAGGTTGCCGTGCAGGTCGTTGAACGACAGCAGCTGGACGTCCTGGTAGCGGCCGGGCCAGTGACCGCCCTTGCGGTGGTCCTCGCCGGCGGTCGCCGACCCCGGCAGCCCCGCGGCGGCCAGCGCACCGACGGTGACGACACCGGCGGCGAGAGCGGCGAAACGGTTCGTACGACGTCTACGGCGCTCCTGGTGCACCGGTGCCGGTGAAGTGGCTGGCATACGCCCCCCTGTCGGGTCTGCAGTTGTGTCTGCTGCTGGGTCTGCTTTATGTGTCTGCTCTGACGGTGATGTCGTCCGGCGCAGCCTAGAGTCAACGCGCGTAGCGCGACAGGTGTTTCGTGGTTACATCTGGGTTGCCTTTTGCCGCCGATTTGCCGGTGGGGCGCCGTACCCTCGTACGCATGACCAGCGACGACACCGTAAGGCCCGGACGCCCCCGCTCGATCGAGACCCTTGCCGCGCTCTCCCCGGAGCAGACCGAGGCCGTACTCGGACTGCTCGCCGAGGCCGCCCGTACCGACGGGCAGCAGGCGGTGTCCGAGCAGGGCCGGTTGCAGTTGCGCGGCGGGGAGCGGGAGGGCGTGGCGCATCTGCTGCTCACCGTCGACGGCGAACTCGTCGGCTATGCCCAGCTGGAGGACACCGACCCGGTGGAGCCGCCGGCCGCCGAGCTGGTCGTCCACCCCGGGTATCGCGGGCACGGGCACGGACGGGCGCTCGGATCCGCCCTGCTGGCCGCCTCCGGCAAGCGGCTGCGCGTGTGGGCGCACGGCGGCCACTCCGCCGCCCGGCACCTCGCGCAGGTCCTGGGCCTGACCCTGTTCCGCGAACTGCGCCAGATGCGCCGCCCGTTGACGGACTTCGACGCCCCCTACCCGACGCTCCCCGCCGGCGTCAGCGTCCGCGCCTTCGTCCCCGGCCAGGACGACGCGGCCTGGCTCGCCGTGAACGCCGCCGCCTTCGCCCACCACCCCGAGCAGGGCTCCCTCACCCAGCGGGACCTCGACGACCGCAAGTCCGAGCCGTGGTTCGACCCCGCCGGTTTCTTCCTCGCCTTCCGCGGCGACGAACTCGTCGGCTTCCACTGGACCAAGGTCCACGCCCAGGAGGGCCTCGGCGAGGTCTACGTCCTCGGCGTCTGCCCCGGAGCCCAGGGCGGCGGCCTCGGCAAGTCCCTCACCACGATCGGCCTGCGTCACCTGGCGCGGCAGGGCCTGCCGACGGCCATGCTCTACGTCGACGCCGACAACAAGGCGGCGGTGACGGTGTACGAGCGGCTGGGGTTCGAGACGCACGAGGTGGATCTGATGTACCGGACGGAGACCTGAGCCGGGCCCGGGGTCAAGGCCGCTGCGCCCACGACGGACGCCAGGTATCCCCCTCGGTCGGGCGTGGGCGCGTGGCCACCAGATGGTCGCGCAGGGCGGCCAGGCCCGGATGCGGGTTGTCCGTGCGCCAGAGCAGGGAGTGCGGGTAGACCGGCATCGGGTCGCGCACGGGGACCAGGCGCAGGTCGTGGCCGGTCGGCCAGACCAGCGGGGTGCGTTCGCTGAGGAACGTCGCCAGGGTCGGGGAGTCCGCGATGGTGTCGAGGAGGGCCTCGATGCCGAAGTTGGGGCCGATGGTGTCGATGGTCGGGCCGAAGGCCGCGGCGAGTTCGTCGTAGTACTCGGCCCACTCCGTGCCGGGCTCGTTGCCCGGCATCCAGATCCGGTGACCGGCCAGTTGCGCGGGTGTCACCGAGGCGGCCCGGGCGAACTCGTGGCCCGGCCCGACGCAGAGCCGCAGCGGCTCGTCGAGGACCGGGACGGCTTCGACGCCCTCGGGAAGCCGGTGCCCGGGCATGGTGACAGCACGGAACGTGGCGTCGACGGCCCCGTCCCGCACGGCGGCCAGCGCCGTGTCCGCGCCGTACAACGTGACGACGTCCAGGGCGATCTCCGGATGCGCCCGGTGGAAGTCCCGTACCAGTCCGGCCGTGGCGACCCGGCGTCCCACGACGTCCACCCGTAGCGCACGGTCCCCGGGGCTCACCGCGGCCACCGCCCGCTCCTCGGCCCGGAGCAGGGCCCGGGCGTGCGGCAGCAGCGCCTGCCCGTCGATGGTGAGCTCCGCTCCCCTGGCCGTACGCACCAGCAGTCGCACCCCGAGGTCCTTCTCCAGCGCGGCGATCCGCTTGGAGACGGCCTGCTGGGTGAGGGCCAGATCCACGGCGGCCTTCTGGAACTGCCCGGAGTCGGCGATCGCGACGAAGGCGCGTACGGCTTTGAGGTCCACGCCGGCACTCTAGGAGTACGACCCGCGGCCCGGGCCCCCGCGGCCCCCGCGGCGCGACCACCGCCGCACCGGCTCCCTCACCCCCAGCACCCCCACCAGGACGGCTCCGGTCAGCACCACCGCCCACCGGTCATGCGCCGCCGCCCACCGATCGTCCTGCACCGGCACGAACAGCGCCCACCGCCCTGGCCAGAACAGCAGAGCCAGCACCGCCGAGGTCAGCAGGCCACTCGCGACCCGCGCCCCGGGCCGTGTGAGGTCGGTGCAGCCCACCGTGACCACCGCGGCGGTCACCGCCAGGGCGAAGGCCGACCCGGCCTCCAGCGTGATGTCGGCGACCGGCGGCCGTAGGTCCCGCGGCACGAGCAGCAGTGCCACCGTCCACCAGGCCGTCACGAGCGGGAGGACGAGTGCCACCCGCAGTCCGGTACGGACGGGGCGCGGGGTCGGCACCGTGGATGTGGTGTGCCGTGCCGGGTCGTCCAGGAGGAACACCAGGCCGATCGCGAAGGCCAGGATCGCCGCCCGGAGCAGCGGCAGCGCGAGCCATTCCCCCGCCTCGCCGGTGGCCCGGGTCAGCGCGGCCATCAGCAGCCCTGCCGCACCGGCCGCCCCCAGCAGGCCCAGGGGCAGGGTCCGGCCGACGGCGACGACCAACTCCCCTCTCAGTCGAGGCACTTGTCGTCTCCCTCGGGCGCCTTGACACCCAGCAGCTCCGCCGCCCGGGCCGCCGTCAGTTTCGGCGCGGTCAGCTCGGCCCAGTGGGACTTCACCCTCGCGGTGACCTCGCCCCGGGGTCGCGCCAGCAGCTCGCGCACCACCTCCGTCTGGGCGTCGGTCATGTACAGCCCGTCCGTCGGCTGGAGCACGAGGGCCGAGCCGGTGTCGCTGTTGTCGAGGCGGACGCGGCGCAGCGCGGCCATCGGGTCGGACTCCCAGCCCAGGGCCAACCACATCACGGTGACGATGCGGCCGTCGCAGAGCGAGGTCGAGGCCTTCTCATCGCCCGCGACCAGCACTCCGGCGACGGCTGCCGAGAACTCGGGGACGCGGTTGCCGCCCCACCGGGTGCCCACCGTCACCTCGTGCGGACGCTCCAGCGGCGTCAGCGCGCTGTCGCTGGAGAGGCCGTAGCGGGCCTCGACCCGCTGCCGTACGACGATCTTCTGGTCCTGCGCGCCGCCCCCGGCCAGGGACCGCACCCGGTCCACCACCCCGGCCCAGTCCCCGACCCGCGGCCCCCACTCGGGGAACGCACAGTACGTCGATCCGTCCCGCCGGACGCAGGACTGCAACTGCTCAGGGGTGGCCGAGGCCCGTTCGCGGGCCCGGACCAGCTCGGGGGATTCACCGTTCGTCTGGCTCACCCCGCCCACCAGCGCCATGGCCAGCGCCCCGGCGATCCCTGTCAGGAGAAGCGGCTTGCGGCCACCGGCGACCAGCACCGCCGTCAGGCCCGCGCACAGCGCCAGCCCGGCCAGATACAGGGCGTGCCAGCCTGCGGGCCGGCCCAGCAGGTCGGACGGCAGGGTGTTGCTGGTGGACTCGACGACGACCGGCAGCAGCCAGCGGCTCCCGTCGTCGCTCGTGCCCCAGAAGAAGAGGAACAGGAACAGGGAGAACACGACCAGCAGCGGCGCGGCCAGAGACGACCGCACGAGGCCTGCCATGAGGAGCCCGAGAAGCCCTGCCAGCAGCACGGTCAGCGGGCCCACGAGCAGTTCGCTCACCGAACCGTGGCCGATCGCGCCGGGCCGGAGCGCCTCCCGGCCGAACTGCGCGGCCACGCACACGGCGGTGAGCAGGGCCACGGCCAGGGCCGACAGCGCATGGGCGACCGTGCGCCGCCACTGCGGCAGGACCAGCACCGCGAAGTGCGGTTCCGTGCCGTGCCGCCGGGAGCGCAGCGCGGCGCGATTGACGCACAGCAGCACGGTGAGCCCGATGAGCATCGGCGCGCTCTGGGTGGCGCGGTCGGCGTCCTGGAGGGTGGGATAGCCGCCCCAGTCCCTGCCCATGCGCCATACGGTCCAGCCGATGTACACGAGGAAGGCGATGAGCATCGGCAGCATCGTCAGCAGCCGGCGGGTCTCGAACCCGGCCAGGGCGATCACGGCGGCCCACGGCCGACCGCCCTCGGCCCGCTCGTCGGAGGCGACCGGCTTCTCCATCACCGCGGTCATGCCGCCACCTCCACGGCGTCACCGTCGAGGGTGAGCAGATAGCCGTCCTCCAGGGTGGGTTCGAGGAGCTCGGCGCCGTCCGGCGGGTCCCCCACGTTCCGGAAGGTCCCGGTGCCCGTGCGCCATCCCGCCCTCGCGCCCGGGTCCCGCTCCGCGCTGCTCCACACCCGCCCCGCGGCCCGCGCGGTCAGCTCGGCCGGGGTGCCCTCGAACCGCACTCGGCCGCCGGCCATGACCAGCACTCGGTGGCAGAGCATCGCCACGTCCTCCGTCTGGTGCGTGGACAGCAGCACCGTGCGCCCCTCCCCGGCACCCGCGATCAACTCGCGGAACCGCATGCGCTGTTCGGGGTCGAGCCCGACGGTGGGCTCGTCGAGGACGAGGAACCCGGGGTCACCGACCAGGGCGGCCCCGAGGGCGACCCGCTGCCGCATCCCGCCGGACAGCTTCCGGATCCGCTTCCCGCGTACGTCGGCGAGTCCCACCTCGTCCAGCACCCGCCGCACCTCGCGGTGCCGGGCGGACCGGTCGGTCATCTCCTTCAGGATCGCCACGTAGTCGACGAACTCGAAGGCCGTGAAGTCCGGGTGGAACCCAGGCGTCTGCGGCAGATAGCCCAGCCGGCGCCGGACCTCCTGCCGGCCCCGCGCGGTGCCCGGGTCGTGCCCGAGCACGGTGAAGGCGCCCTGGTCGGCGGGCAGGGCCGTGGCGAGGACCCGCAGCAGCGTGGTCTTGCCTGCCCCGTTGGGCCCGAGCAGCCCGGTGACGCCGGCGGTCAGCCGCAGCGACACGTCGTCGAGGGCGCGGGTGCCTCCGTAGCGGAGGCTGAGCCCGGAGGCGGACACGGTCGGGGTCATGCGGCACGTCCCTGGAAGAGGTCGAATCGGTCACGAAGCAGAAAGAGCAGCCCGGCGGCGAGCGCGGCGACCACCGCCGCGACGCCCTGCCCGGCCACGGTGAACGGCGCGAGGGGTGTCTGCGCGCCCGCTCGCAGCGCGTCGGCCAGCATCAGCAGCCCGACCCAGGCCCCGCCGGCCAGCGACGGTGCGAGCACCGGCCCCAGCCGGGGCGTCAGCGCGAGCCCCGTCGCGGTGAGTGCCAGCGCGGGCAGCAGCCAGGCCAGCGCGCGCAGGCCGTACGCGGGCAGGGCGAGGGTCGCCAGCCCGTTCAGGCCCAGCACCACGCCCAGCACGGCCACCGTCCGGATCATCAGCAGCCGGAACCCGTGCATCGGCGCGACGACGGCCATCTCGTACGTCGGATCCAGGGCGGGCCCGTACGACAGCGCCACCCCGGCCAGCGGCAGCAGCGGCGCGAGCGCCAGGAACAGCGTCGGGGACTGCCCGCCCCGTACGAGATGCCCCGCCGCCACGCTCAGCAGCAGCACGGCGACGACGGCTCCCAGCCAGGACCGCCGCAGCACGGGCGCCGCCGCCAGCAGTCGCGCGGTGTGCCCGGGCACCCCGAGCCGCACGAGCAGCGACTCCAGCACCCCCGCGCGGGGCGCGTCCAGCTCGGCGTCGAGCCGCTCCCACCCCGCGTCGAGGGCGACCGGGTCACTGACCTCGCCCAGCGCCTCCCGGCACCGGGCGCAGGCCTCCAGGTGCGCATCGGCGGACCACAGAGCCGGCGCCGCCAACTCCCCCCGCGCATAGGCGCGCAGGTCCTCTTCCGGCACATGCCAACTCATGCCAACGCCTCCCGCAACTGCTTGCGAGCCCGCATCGCCCGCGTCTTGACCGTCCCCGGCGGAATGCCGAGCAGTACGGCCGCCTCCCGGGTGGTGAGCCCGTCGATGACCGTCGCCTGCAGCACCGCCCGCAACTCCGGCGACAGTCGGACGAGGGCTCCGGCGAGGTCCCCGTGCTCCACCCCCGCGAGCACGCGTTCCTCCGCCGATGCCTCGTCCCGGTGCCGCAGCCGCGCCAGGGCCTGGCGCAACCGCCCCCGTGCCCCGTCACCGCGCAGCGCGTCCACCAGCCGCCGCGACCCGATGCGCCACAGCCACCCGGCCACGTCCGCGGAGTGGCCCTCCTCCCGGTAGCGGGCCTTGCCCCGCCACACCGCGAGGAACGTCTCCTGTACGACGTCGTCGACGACCCCTTGATCGGCGCACCGCCCCCGCAACCGGGCCCGGAGCCACGGCGCGTACCGCCGGTACAGCTCCTCGAAGGCACGCCGGTCGGCATCCGCGGCGATGGCCCGCAGCAGCTCCCCGTCGCTTCTCGTTTCGCTCACATCCCCTCATCGGACCGGCCCGCGCGAACGGTTCACGAAACCGCGCACGACTTTCCCGGCCCCTTGGCCGCACCCGCCTTCCGGCCCCTGGCCACACTCGCCCTCAGGCCCCTGGCCGCACTCGCCTCTGCCGGCCCCTGGCCGCATTCGCCTCGACCGGCCCCTGGCGGCGCTCGCCTCTCCCGACCCCTGGCGGCGCTCGCCTCTGCCAGGTCCTAGCCGCACTCGCCTCTTTTCCGGCCCCCTGGCCGCACTCGCCCTCGCGCACCGGCCGGGCTACGGTGGCCCCAGTCCCCGTCCAACCCCAGCCGAGCCCCAGCCCAGCCGCGGCGCCAGCCCAGCCGAGCCCCAGCCCAGCCGCGGCGCCAGCCCAGCGGGGCCGCAGCCCCGGCCCCGGGCCCGGCCGTCCCCCTTCTGGCCCCTCCCGCACCCGCAGACACTCCGGGCACGCCGGGGCACCCCGGGACACCAGGGACCATCCACAGCCTGTGGGCAACCGCCGCACGGCCCGATGGACCCCCGCGAGCCGCCCCCCGCTATCCCGCACGTCATGTCTCCGTAACCATCGATTCAGACGAGCTTGCGACGCTCGGCCAATGAATCCCGCAGTGCCAGAGCCTTCGCCACCCCGAGAGGGGCCTGCGGGGAACGGGAACACTCATGTGACGCCCCCGCTCCCTCCCGCGCTGTCCGACGCGCCCGTGATGCTCGCGGCGCGGAAGAATGGGTCCATGAGCCAGCCGAACACCCAGGCACAGGTCCAGCACGCGCAGCCCTCCGTGGGCTCCATCGCGGCCCACCGCCCGCACACCATCGCGGCGGCCGTCTCCGACCTCGAACCCGACATCGATGCCGACCTCGACGCATACGAGGAGTCTCAGGTCGACGGCGAGCAGCTGCCACAGGGCCGGTTCCTCGACCGGGAACGCAGCTGGCTCGCGTTCAACGAGCGCGTCCTCGAACTCGCCGAGGACCCGAACACCCCCCTGCTGGAGCGGGCCAACTTCCTCGCGATCTTCGCCAGCAACCTGGACGAGTTCTTCATGGTCCGGGTGGCCGGTCTGAAGCGCCGTATCGCCACCGGCGTGGCCACCCGCTCCGCATCCGGCCTCCAGCCCCGTGACGTCCTGGAGATGATCTGGGCCCGCTCCCGCGAGCTCATGGCCCGGCACGCGGCCTGCTACCACGAGGACGTCGCCCCCGCCCTCGCGGAGGAGGGCATCCACCTGGTCCGCTGGAACGAGTTGCAGGAGAAGGAGCAGGCCCGCCTGTTCACCCTGTTCCGGCACCAGATCTTCCCCGTGCTGACCCCGCTGGCGGTCGACCCGGCGCACCCCTTCCCGTACATCTCCGGCCTGTCCCTGAACCTGGCCGTCGTCGTACGGAACCCGGTAACGGGCCACAAGCACTTCGCCCGCGTCAAGGTGCCGCCGCTGCTGTCCCGCTTCCTGGAGAGCTCCCCGGGCCGCTACGTCCCCATCGAGGACGTCATCGCCGCCCACCTGGAGGAGCTGTTCCCGGGCATGGAGGTCCTGGAGCACCACGCCTTCCGCCTGACCAGGAACGAGGACCTGGAGGTCGAGGAGGACGACGCGGAGAACCTGCTCCAGGCCCTGGAGAAGGAGCTCATGCGGCGCCGCTTCGGGCCGCCGGTGCGCCTGGAGGTCGAGGAGTCCATCGACCGCGAGGTCCTGGACCTGCTGGTGCGCGAGCTGAAGATCAGCGAGGCCGAGGTCTACCCGCTGCCGGGTCCGCTGGACCTCACGGGCCTGTTCCGGATCGCCTCCCTGGACCGGCCGGAGCTGAAGTACCGCAAGTTCGTCGCCGGCACCCACCGCGACCTCGCCGAGGTCGAGTCGGCGTCCGCGCCGGACATCTTCGCCGCGCTCCGGGAGCGGGACGTCCTGCTGCACCACCCGTACGACTCGTTCTCCACCTCCGTGCAGGCCTTCCTGGAGCAGGCGGCCGGCGACCCGGACGTCCTCGCGATCAAGCAGACCCTGTACCGGACCTCGGGCGACTCCCCCATAGTCGACGCCCTCATCGAGGCCGCCGAGTCCGGCAAGCAGGTCCTGGTCCTGGTCGAGATCAAGGCCCGCTTCGACGAGCACGCCAACATCAAGTGGGCGCGCAAGCTGGAGGAGTCCGGCTGCCACGTGGTCTACGGCCTGGTCGGCCTGAAGACCCACTGCAAGCTGTCGCTGGTGGTCCGCCAGGAGGGCGACACGCTCCGCCGCTACAGCCACGTCGGCACCGGCAACTACCACCCGAAGACGGCCCGTCTCTACGAGGACCTCGGTCTGCTCACGGCCGACCCGCAGGTCGGCGCTGACCTCTCGGACCTCTTCAACCGGCTCTCCGGCTACTCCCGCCGCGAGACCTACCGCCGTCTCCTGGTCGCCCCCAAGTCGCTGCGCGACGGCCTGGTCGCGCGGATCAACAAGGAGATACAGCACCACCGCGCGGGACGCCCCGCGCACGTCCGTATCAAGGTCAACTCGATGGTCGACGAGGCCGTCATCGACGCCTGCTACCGCGCGGCCCAGGCGGGCGTGCCGGTCGACGTGTGGGTGCGCGGCATCTGCGCGCTGCGCCCGGGCGTGGCGGGTCTGTCGGAGAACATCCGGGTCCGCTCGATCCTCGGCCGCTTCCTGGAGCACTCCCGGGTGTTCGGCTTCGGCAACGGCGGCGAGCCCGAGGTGTGGATCGGCAGCGCCGACATGATGCACCGCAACCTCGACCGCCGGATAGAGGCCCTGGTCAGGGTCACCGACCCGGCCCACCGGGCAGCGCTGAACCGGCTGCTGGAGACCGGCATGTCCGACGGCACCGCCTCCTGGCACCTCGGCCCGGACGGCGACTGGACCCGGCATGCGACCGACGCGGACGGCCAGCCTCTGCGCAACGTCCAGGAGATGCTCATAGACGCGCGGAGGCGCCGGCGTGGCACAGCGACACCTTGACCCGAAGAACCCCCTGGCCGCCCCCGCCCCCACCGGGGACGCCCTCGCGGGCTACCTGCGGGCCCAGGCCACGGAGTTCCTCCGGGCGCTGCGCCTGCACCGCGAGACGGGGTCGGGCGCGGGCGGCTCGGAGGGGTCCGCCGACGCGGCGCGGGCACTGCGCCGCTCGGCCCGCCGTATCAGCTCCAGCCTGCACACGTTCCAGTCCCTCCTGGACACGGACTGGTGCGAGGGCATGCGCCCGGAACTGGCCTGGGTCTCGGGAACCCTGGCCATGGAACACGCGTACACCGCCCGCCTGGAGCGACTGCTGAACGCGCTGCACCGCCTGTCGGGCTCCACGGCGTTCCCGGCCCAGGCGGCGGGCGCCGCCGCACCCGCCAAGGCCGGTGCGGCGGCCCACCCGGCCTCGGCACCGGAGCGCGGCAACCTCACCGTGGGCGCGGCGAAAGCGGGCGCCCTGCTCGACCGCCAGCTCAACCTCGCCCGCACCCGGGCCCACTCCACGGCCCTGCAGGCCCTGGGAAGCAGCCGATTCCACGCCATCGCGGACAAGGTCGCGGTCCTGGCCAGCGAGGTTCCCCTCACCAAGACCGCCGGCACCACCGACCTGCGCCCCCTCGCCACGGCGGCGGAGGGCCGCCTCACGGACGCCGTGGCCGCCCTCCCCCTCGTCACCGCGGGAAACCCGTACAACGCCGCGGCGCTCATCCACGGCCTGTCCCCGGACACGGTCCCGCATCCGCAGGACGCCCCGTGGCACCAGGTCCGCCTGCTGCTGCGCCTGCACCGCTACGCCCGCGAGGCCCTGCGCGGCGAGCCCAACGGCAACGGCGTCGTCGATCTGCGTCTGCTCTCCGCCGGCCAGGCCCTGAACCGCCACCGCGACGCCTCGGAGGCGGCGGCAGCGGCGGCCCAGGCGGCGCGTACTCCCCGCATCGCCCCCGCGACGGCGTACGCCCTCGGCGTGCTCCACGCCGACCAGCGCCACGAGGTCGAGGCGGCGCGTTTCGCGTTCCAGCAGTGCTGGCAGAAGGAATCCGTCAGCAGGTCATGACCGGCCACGCCATCGAGGAGGCGGTCACGTGAGCTCCCCCGACGACACCACGGTCCAGGCGGCCGGCTGCGTTCTGTGGCGCCGCTCCCCCGTCACGGCCGAGCTGGAGGTCTGCCTCGTCCACCGGCCGAAATACGACGACTGGTCCTGGCCGAAGGGCAAGCTCAAGCGCGACGAGGAGGCACTCGCCGGTGCCCTGCGCGAGGTGGCGGAGGAGACGGGCTGCCGGGCCGTGCCGGGCGCCGAGCTGCCCACCCAGCACTACCTCGCGAACGGCCGCCCCAAGCAGGTGCGCTACTGGGCGGCAGAGGCGATATCCTGCGAGTTTTCCCCGACGGACGAGGTGGACCGGGTCCTGTGGCTGACACCCGCCGCCGCCCGGGCCCGTCTCACGCAGCCCCACGACCGTCCCTACGTCGACGCGCTGCTCTCCTTGTCCGGTGCGGAAAGCGGAACCGGCACGTGCTCTCCCCGTAAGCGTTCCGTGACCTAACCACACCTTCGACAGGGGTTCACCCCTCGTTCATTTACGGCCATAGGCGCCTTCACCTGATCTGCCTAATTTCAGCCTTACCCGACGCGAACCGCGCCAGCCGCGTGTCAGCGTCCCGCGTCACCCAGACTTCGCACGCCGCCGAATCAGGACGGCGGCTCCTGGAAGGAACTCAAGTGAAGCTTCAGCGCATGAACCGGCGGGCCCTCGCTCTCGGTGCTCTCGCCGTCTCCGGCGCCCTGGCCCTCACGGCGTGCGGCTCCGACGACACGGGCACCAGCGGCGGTGGCTCGTCCGCGGCCGCCAAGCCCGGCAGCATCAAGTGCGACGACGCCAAGGGCCAGCTGCTGGCCGACGGCTCCTCCGCGCAGAAGAACGCGATCGACGCCTGGGTCAAGCAGTTCGCCGTCGCCTGCCAGGGCGTGCAGATCAACTACAAGGGCGGCGGCTCCGGCGCCGGCGTCACCGCGTTCACCCAGGGCCGCGTCGCCTTCGCCGGCTCCGACTCGGCGCTCAAGCCCGAAGAGGTCGCGGCCTCCAAGAAGGTCTGCTCCGGCGGCCAGGGCATCGACCTGCCGATGGTCGGCGGCCCGATCGCGGTCGGCTACAACGTCAACGGCGTGGACAACCTCGTCCTGGACGCCTCGACCCTGGCGAAGATCTTCAACAACGAGATCACCAACTGGAACGACCCGGCGATCAAGAAGCTGAACCCCGAGGCGAAGCTTCCGGACCTCAAGATCCAGGCGTTCCACCGCTCGGACGACTCCGGCACCACGGACAACTTCACCAAGTACCTGATGGCCACCGCCAAGAAGGACTGGCCCTACGACGGCGGCAAGACCTGGCAGGCCAAGGGCGGCCAGTCCGCCTCCGGCTCCTCCGGTCTCGCCCAGCAGGTGAAGCAGACCAACGGCGCCATCAGCTACTTCGAGCTGTCGTACGCCAAGGACGGCATGAAGACCGTCGACCTCGACACGGGTGCCGCCCAGCCGGTCAAGGCCACCGTGGAGAACGCCACCAAGGCCATCTCCGAGGCCAAGGTCGTCGGCACGGGCAAGGACCTCGCCCTGGAGCTGAACTACGGCACCAAGGCCGAGGGCGCCTACCCGATGGTCCTCGTCACGTACGAGATCGTCTGCGACAAGGGCAACAAGTCCGACACGCTGCCCGCCACCAAGGCGTTCCTGCGCTACGTCGCCTCCGAGGAGGGCCAGAAGGTCCTCGCCGAGAACGACTACGCGCCGATCCCCGCCGACATCATCTCCCAGGTCCGCACCACCATCGAGGGCCTGAGCTGATCCGAGTGCGGCCCGGTCTCCTCGCGGGGACCGGGCCGCACCGTCCGGTGCACCGCCGCCAGTGGCCGTACGTCCCGTACGGCTCCGCAGAGCCACCGCACAGCGCACACGGCTCCGCAGACCGGAGAACCTGATGGACACATCAACACAGATAACCGACGCACCACCCCCCGCACCACAGCCCACCGTCGACAAGCGCGCCGCGCGCGGGGTCACCCGGCCCGGAGACCGGATCTTCCTGGGTCTCTCCCGCGGCTCCGGCATCCTGCTGCTGGTGATCATGGCCGCGATCGCGGCCTTCCTCACCTACCGCGCCTCCCTCGCGATCAGCAAGGACGAGGGCAACTTCCTCACCACCTTCCAGTGGGACACCAACGCCACCCCGCCGGTCTTCGGCATCGCCGTCCTGGCCTTCGGCACGGTGGTCTCCTCGATCATCGCCATGGTCATCGCGGTCCCGATCGCCGTCTCCATCGCGCTGTTCCTCACGCACTACGCCCCGCGCAAGCTGAGCGGCCCGATCGCCTACGTGATCGACCTGCTCGCCGCCGTGCCGTCCATCGTGTACGGCCTGTGGGGCGCCCTGATCCTCGTGCCGAACATGAACGGCCTCTTCGGCTGGCTGAACGACTACCTCGGCTGGACCGGCCTGTTCTCCTGGGAGGGCGGCCCCGCCCGTTCGATGCTGACCGTCGGCATCCTGCTCGCGATCATGATCCTGCCGATCATCACCAACGTGAGCCGCGAGGTCTTCCGCCAGGTCCCGCAGATGCACGAGGAAGCGGCCCTGGCGCTCGGCGCCACCCGCTGGGAAGTGATCCGCATGGCGGTCATCCCCTTCGGCCGCTCCGGCGTCATCTCCGCCTCGATGCTCGGCCTCGGCCGCGCCCTCGGCGAGACGATGGCCGTCGCCACCGTGCTCTCCCCGACCTTCGACATCCAGGCCAGCCTGCTCAACCCGGGCGGCGGCACGTTCGCGCAGAACATCGCCAGCAAGTTCGGTGAGGCCAGTGTCTTCAGCCAGGACGCGCTGATCGCCTCCGGTCTGGTCCTGTTCGTCATCACGCTGGTGGTCAACGGCGCGGCCCGCGCGATCATCGCCCGCCGCAAGGAGTACTCGGGGGCCAACGCATGAGCACCGCATCCATCACCCCGAAGGGCCCCAGCACCCTGCGCGGCGCCCGCCTGCCCAAGTGGTCCCCCTACGCCATCGCCGCCGGCTCCGTCGCCGTCGCGATCGGCATCGGCGCCGGCGCCGGCCTGGGCAGCCGGGTCCAGTGGGGCCTGATCGCCGCGATCCTCTACGTCGTCGGCACGTACGCCATCGCCACGGCCGTCGAGGGCAAGCGACAGGCCAAGGACCGCATCGCGACCTCCCTCGTCTGGGTCGCCTTCCTCCTCGCCGTCATCCCGCTGGCCTCGCTGGTGTGGTCGACGATCACGCGCGGTGTGAAGGTCCTCGACATCTACTTCCTGACGCACTCCATGGGGATCGTCGCCGACACCGAGCCCGGCGGCGGCATCTACCACGCCATCCTCGGCACCCTGGAGCAGGTCGGTCTCGCCACGCTGATCGCCGCGCCGATCGGCGTGCTCACCGCGATCTACCTCGTGGAGTACGGCCAGGGCGCACTCTCCAAGGCCATCACGTTCTTCGTCGACGTCATGACCGGTATCCCGTCGATCGTCGCGGGTCTGTTCATCCTCAGCCTCATGCTGATCTTCGAGATGCAGCCCTTCGGCTTCGCCGGCTCGCTGGCCCTGGCCATCCTGATGATGCCGGTCGTCGTCCGCTCCACGGAGGAGATGCTCAAGCTCGTCCCGAACGAGCTGCGCGAGGCCTCCCTGGCGCTCGGCGTACCGAAGTGGCGCACCATCCTGAAGGTGGTCCTGCCGACCTCCATCGGCGGCATCACCACGGGCATCATGCTGTCGATCGCCCGCATCGCCGGCGAGACCGCCCCGGTCCTGCTGCTGGTGTGGGGCAACCCCTTGATCAACCCGAACCCGTTCGAGGGTGCGCAGGCCTCGCTGCCGCTGTACATCTACCAGCAGTACGCGAACAGCGCGGGCTCCGGCGCGGCGTACGACCGCGCCTGGGCGGCGTCGCTCACCCTGATCGCCTTTGTGATGCTCCTGAACCTGGTGGCCCGCGGTATCGCCCGCTGGAAGGCCCCGAAGACCGGTCGCTAAAGCATCGATGTGCGGCTACCGCCGCGTGGCGACCACAGCGACCGTCTGAGTCTGGAAGTGAAGAAGTAATGGCCAAGCGAATCGACGTAAGCGGACTGACCGCCTACTACGGATCCCACAAGGCGATCGAGGACATCTCGATGACCGTCGAGCCGCGCTCGGTGACGGCGTTCATCGGCCCGTCCGGCTGCGGCAAGTCGACGTTCCTGCGCACGCTGAACCGCATGCACGAGGTGACGTCCGGCGGCCGGGTCGAGGGCAAGGTCCTCCTGGACGACGAGGACCTCTACGGCACGGGCATCGACCCGGTGTCCGTGCGCCGTGAGGTCGGCATGGTGTTCCAGCGGCCGAACCCGTTCCCCACGATGTCGATCTTCGACAACGTGGCGGCGGGCCTGCGGCTGAACGGCAGCTACAAGAAGAGCGAGCTCGCCGACGTCGTCGAGCGCTCCCTCAAGGGCGCGAACCTCTGGAACGAGGTCAAGGACCGCCTGAACAAGCCCGGCTCCGGCCTCTCCGGCGGTCAGCAGCAGCGTCTGTGCATCGCGCGGGCGATCGCGGTCGAGCCGAACGTGCTCCTCATGGACGAGCCCTGCTCGGCGCTCGACCCGATCTCCACCCTCGCCATCGAGGACCTGATCGGCGAGCTCAAGGAGCGCTTCACGATCGTCATCGTGACGCACAACATGCAGCAGGCGGCGCGCGTCTCCGACCGCACGGCGTTCTTCAACCTCGCGGCCGTCGGCCAGCCCGGCAAGCTCATCGAGATCGACGAGACGGAGCGCATCTTCTCCAACCCGTCGGTCCAGGCCACCGAGGACTACATCTCCGGCCGCTTCGGCTGATCCGGCCCGTCCGCGAAGACTCCTCGCGGTGCTGCATGGCGGTGCCACCGCGAGGCCAAAAAGGGCCCGCCCCTACTCCCAGGGGCGGGCCTTTTCGCACAGTGCTCAGCTACGGGCATGCGCGCCGCCCCCGCTACGCCCCCCCGCTGCGGGCATGCGTGCCGCTAGGGGCGGCACGGGTGGGCGCAGCGGCACCCCGCACCGCCGGGCTGCGCACCCACCCGGCCCCGGCACAGACTCACCGAGCTACAGAAACGCCAGATTCACGATCCCGAACGACGCCGCAGCCACAAGCGCGGCCGCCGGCATAGTGATGAACCAGCCCAGGATGATGTTCTTGGCGACACCCCACCGCACGGCGTTCACCCGCTTCGTCGCCCCCACACCCATGATCGCGGAAGTGATCACATGCGTCGTGGAGATCGGCGCCTTGAACAGGAACGCCGTGGTGAACATGATCGACGCACCCGTGGTCTCCGCCGCGAACCCCTGCGGCGGATCCAGCTCGATGATCTTCCGCCCCAGCGTCCGCATGATCCGCCAGCCACCGGCGTACGTACCCAGCGACAGCATCACCGCACAGGCGATCTTCACCCACACCGGAATGGGATCGCCGTAGTCCTCGACATCCGCGATGACGAGCGCCATCACCACGATGCCCATCGTCTTCTGCGCGTCCTGCAGACCGTGCCCCAGCGCCATACCCGCCGCCGAGACGGTCTGGGCTATGCGGAAACCCCTCTTGGCCTTGTGCGGGTTGGCCTTGCGGAAGATCCACATGATCGCGGTCATCACCAGATAGCCGGCCAGCAGACCGACCACGGGGGAGATGAACATCGGGATGACGACCTTCTCCAGCACCCCGCTCCAGTAGACCGTCGTCCCACCGGCCAGCGCCGCGCCCACCATGCCGCCGAACAGCGCGTGCGAGGAGGACGAGGGCAGCCCGAAGTACCAGGTGATGAGGTTCCAGACGATGGCGCCCACCAGCGCGGCGAAGAGGATCCCCATCCCCTTCGACCCGACGGGCGTCTGGATCAGCCCCTCGCTGACGGTCTTGGCGACCCCGGAGCCCATGAACGCGCCGGCGAGGTTCATCACCGCGGCCATGGCCAGCGCGGCCCGCGGCGTCAGCGCCCGCGTCGACACGGACGTCGCGATCGCGTTCGCCGAGTCGTGGAAGCCGTTGGTGTACGTGAAGAAGAGCGCGACCGCGATGGTCACGACCAGAGCAAAGGTGTCCATGTAGGGCTCAGGACTCCTTGACGGCGATGGTCTCCACCGTGTTCGCCACGTGCTCGAACGCGTCCGCCGCCTCTTCCAGTACGTCCACGATCTGCTTCAGCTTGAGGACCTCCATGGCGTCGTACTTGCCGTTGAAGAGGTGCGCGAGCAGCTTGCGGTGGATCTGGTCGGCCTGGTTCTCCAGCCGGTTGACCTCGATCCAGTACTCGGTGAGGTTCTCCATCGTGCGCAGATGCGGCATCGCTTCGGCCGTCAGTTCGGCAGCGCGCGCCAGTACCTCGATCTGCTGGTCGACGCCCTTGGGCAGTTCCTCGACGTTGTAGAGGACGACCAGGTCGACGGCCTCCTCCATGAAGTCCATGATGTCGTCGAGGGACGAGGCGAGGGAGTAGATGTCCTCGCGGTCGAACGGCGTGATGAACGAGGAGTTCAGCTGGTGGAAGATCGCGTGCGTGGCGTCGTCACCTGCGTGTTCCGCTGCCCGCATACGCTCTGCGATCTCGGCCCGGGCGGATGCGTCCGCCCCGAGCAGTTCCATCAGGAGCTTCGAGCCCGTGACGATGTTGTCCGCGGAAGCGGCGAACATGTCGTAGAAGCTCGTCTCCCTGGGGGTCAGACGAAAGCGCACGTTGGGGTCCTCGGGGTGCTTCGGTTTCGGTCAGGCCGATGCTAGGCGCATCATCCGGCCACGGCTATCGGGCCGCCCCCCAGTGTCGCCCATCGGGCACAGTGGTGAGCACGGGGGCGGTCCGAGGGGCCGTATACCCAGCAAAGTTCGGTACCATATACCCACCAGGGGTATATGTCGGCTCACTGCCCACCAGGAGGACCCGATGACGGACGTGACCGACGCCACCGATGTCGGAAATGTCACCGACACCGGCGTTCACGGGTACCACAAGCAGAAGGACGAACACCTCAAGCGCCTGCGCCGCATCGAGGGCCAGATCCGCGGCCTGCAGCGCATGGTCGACGAGGACGTCTACTGCATCGACATACTCACGCAGGTCTCCGCCTCCACCAAGGCCCTGCAGTCCTTCGCCCTGCAACTGCTGGAGGAGCACCTGCGCCACTGCGTCGCGGACGCGGCCCTCAAGGGCGGCGACGAGATCGACGCGAAGGTCAAGGAGGCGACCCAGGCGATCGCCCGCATGCTGCGGACGTGAGCCGGCTACCTCCGGGCGGCCGAGGCGTCCCGCTCCTCGGCCACTTTCAGCACCTCGTCGATGCTCTGCAGGCTGAGCCGCTCCTCGTGCGCGGCCGAGGCCGCGATGATCAGCTCTCCGCACAGCTCGATCTCGGCGAGGGCCACGTAGTCCCTAACTGCCGTACCGCCGACCGGAGCCACGTGCATCACCTCGTCTCTGCCGTTACCGACTTCCTAGAGTAGGGAGCGGCCTACACACCGCGCATGGCACGGACGGGCTAGTTCACGCCGGTCAGTTCTCGGCGATCTTGCCCGCGTAGATGTCGTCGTCGTCCGGCAACCGTACGCGCACCGAAGCCCCGAAAGCGTAGAGCAGCGTGGTCGAGGCGACGGCGACGGGGCTCTTCTGCTGCCCGCCCACGAAGCTGAACCGGTGCCGCACCTTGCGGATACGGCCCTCGTCGTCGAGGTAGGCGTCGAACGGCACCTCTGCCGTGGCGAACCCTTTCGCCGCCGCGGCCAGGGCCCCTTCGTTGCCGCCGGAGGCCCGCTTCGCGGCAACACCCAGATCGGCCGTCCCCCGGTAGTGCCGCACCCCGGTGCCCGCGACCTCGGTCCTGCCCACATATGTCGCCGTCCGCGTCCCGCGCAGCACCTCGGCCGCCGCGAACGGATCGGTGGCCCCGCCCGTGACGAGGTTCCCGTCGGACAGGGTCCGCGTGTCCACCCGCACCCACTTGTCCGGCGGCACACCGGCGCCCCGGTTCTTCATGAACAACGCCCCGGGCGCGAGCAGTTCGGTGATGGGCCGATGCTCCATGGCCCCCGCGGGATCCTGCGGCAGCAGCACCTTCAGCCGCCCCATCCGCTTCCGGTAGTCGTAGACCCCGGCGCCCCGGATGGTCACCCGGGTGCCTCCGGACGCCATCTCCATCGACGTACGGGCCTTCGAACTCCCCGCCGCCACCAGCCGGTCGGCGGCCCGGTGCAGCACGACGACCGCGTCCCCGCCGCGGGAGTCACCGGCGGCCGCGTCACCGCCCGAACACCCGCCGGCCCCCAGCCCCGCCCCGGCCACGAGCCCGGCCGCGACGACCGCCGCACCCGTCCGCCTGTGCCACCGTTCCCGCTGCCGCCCAGTCATCGCCTGCCTACCCCCAGCCGGTACGTCCGTCACGGGCCCCCTCGTTGCTCCGGATAACGACGGGTATGTGCCCCCCGTCACGCGAGGACGCGGCTGTGACCATGCGAACCCTTTACCTGCGGTGGGTAACGTGGTCCGCGTGGCGCAGCGGGACGGGCCGGAACACCTGACGACGACAACGGAGAAGGGCCGCTTCTGCATGGCCCACTGCACCTGCGGCTGGCGCGGCCCGGCCAGAAGAGCGAGAAGCCAGGCGCGCACGGACGCGGAGAAGCACGCGGCGGGCTGACAAGGCCGGACACCCCGGACACCATGGAACCCTCACCCCCCACGGCCCCGTCTCCCACGACGGAACCACCGGGAGGCCCCATGGAACGGCGTACATTCCTCGCAGCCGGCACGGCAGGCATCGCCGCAGCCGCGACACCCTTCACCACCGCCTGCACGAAGTCGGACGCGGGCGCCGGGGCCAGAGCCACCGCCAGGACCGCGGCCACCAGCACCAGGTCGAACGTCACCGCCGCCAACTGGTCCGCCCTCGCCCGCGACCTCGACGGCCCCCTCGTCCGCCCGGGCGACTCCGCCTGGACCACGGCCCGGCAGCTCTACAACACCCGCTTCGACACCCTCAAGCCCGCCGCGGTCGCGTACGTGGACCACCCGGACGACATCCGCACGGCCCTGGCCTACGCCCGCGCCCACTCCTTGCGCGTGGCGATCCGCAACGGCGGCCACTCCTACGCCGGCTGGTCCTCGGGCGACGGCCGCCTGATCATCGACGTCTCGAAGCTCAACCGCGTCCGGTCCTCCGGCAGCACCGCGGTGGTCGGCGCCGGCGCCAAACTCATCGACGTCTACCGCGCCCTGGCCGCGAAGGGCGTCACGATCCCCGCCGGCTCCTGCCCCACCGTCGGCGTCTCCGGACTCACCCTCGGCGGCGGACACGGCGTGGTCTCCCGCGCGTACGGCCTGACCTGCGACAGCCTCACCCAGGCCACGCTGATCACCGCGGACGGCAAGCAGCTCACCGCCAACGCCCGCGAGAACAAGGACCTCTTCTGGGCCCTGCGCGGCGCCGGCAACGGCAACTTCGGCGTCGTCACGGAACTGCACTTCAAGACCCACCCGGCACCGCAGGGTGTCTCGGCGTATCTGTCCTGGCCCTCGTCGAAGGCCGCCGCGGTGGTGAAGGCCTGGCAGGAGTGGGGACCGTCACAGCCGGACGAGATCTGGTCGTCCCTCCATCTGGCGAGCGCCGCCGGCGGCAGGCCGACCGTCTCCGTCGCGGCGTTCTCCCTCGGCACCTATGGCGAGCTCAAGAACGCGGTGGACCGTCTCGCCGACCGCGTCGGCGCCCCGGCGAGCAGCGTCTCCCTGAAGCGGCGCTCCTACGAGGAGTCGATGGAGGTGTACGCCGGCTGCTCCTCGTTCCCGACGGACGCCCAGTGCCATCTGCCCGGCTCGACCCCGGGCCGCTCCCCGAAGGGCGCGCTGGGCCGCGAGACGTACGCCGCGGCATCGGACTTCTTCGACCGCTCCCTCTCCGCGGCCGGCATCCGCACGCTGCTGGCGCAGATCGGCTCGGTACGCGGCGGCACGGGCAGCATCGCGCTCACCGCGCTGGGCGGAGCGGTCAACCGCGTCTCCCCCACCTCCACGGCCTTCGTCCACCGCCGCTCGCGCATGCTGGCCCAGTACATCGCCGCCTGGCGCCCGGGCACGACGGGCGCCACGGCCCGCGACTGGCTGGCCTCGGCCCACAAGTCCATGCGCCCCCACGCCTCGGGCGCGGCCTACCAGAACTACACGGACCCGACCCTGACGAACTGGCGCAAGGCGTACTACGGAGACGCGGCGACCCGCCTGACAAAACTCAAGAACCAGTACGACCCCAACCGCTTCTTCACGTATCCCCAGGCACTGTAGGCCTGAACCGCGGGCATCCGCGCCGCCCCCCACCCCCTAGCTGCGGGCATGCGTGCCGCTAGGGGCGGCACGGGTGGGCGCAGCGGCACCCCGCTACGCCGGGCTGCGCACCCACCCGCCCCCAGCACCAACACCCAGCACTACTACGCGGCAAGGTCCCGCTCAGACGCCTGCTCCCGCCGAGCCCCGGGAATCACCGCACCCTCCCCGTCACCGACCCCACGCCCACGAGCCCGCACCAGCCACCCCACCCGAGGCGACCGCTCCACGGCCCGAACGACCGGCGTCAACAACGCCATAGCCACCGGCGACAACAGCAACGCCACAGCCGTACCCAGCGCGAACCCACCCACGACATCCGTCGGATAGTGCACACCCATGTAGACCCGGATGAACCCGCCGAACACCGCCAGCACCAACGCGACCAGCCCGAACTTCCGGTGAGCGACGAACAGCCCCACCGCCATCGCCATCACGATCGTCGCGTGGTCGCTCACGAACGAGTAGTCGGTCTTGCCCGAGACCAGCACCTCGAGCCCCTGATGGTCGAGGAACGGCCGCGGCCGCTCCACGAACCCCCGTATCGGAACGTTCACCAGCACGGCGATCCCCGCCGCCAGCGGCGCCCAGATCAGCGCCGCGACGGAGGACGCCGCGTCCTCGTCCCCCCGGCGCCGCACGGTCCACCAGCACCAGACCACGAGCAGGACGATGGCGAGCAGCAGCCCGTACTCACCCACGAACTCCATGACCCGGTCGAACCACCCTGGCGCGTCCTTGGCCAGGCCATTGATGTCGTACAGCAGGTCGACGTCAGGGTTCGACCCGGATTCGGCGAGTCCAGCCATGATGCTGCGGCCCCTTCGTCGTCTCTCCCGGCGCACCTGTGCGTACGCCGCTCCTGCCACCCCCGTGGTTGTAGATCCGCTTCCGCACTCACGTCCGCTCGGCTACGTCATCAGGAACGCACGGTCCCCGTTGATACGTTCCACACTCCACCGAATGATCACGCAGACGTTATCGAAGAGAGATGCGTCTTCGCAGCTCAGGGGGTGGGTTCACGCTCGGCTCACACCGTCGTGGGCAGTGCTTTCGCGCCATCTTCGGTGACTCGCGTGGCTCCGAAGTAGTCGGGGGTGTCGATCGGGTCGAACCGGATCACCGCACCTGTACGCGGCGCGTCGATCATGTACCCGCCTCCGACATAAATACCGACATGCCGGATGGCCCGTGAATTGGTGGGGTCGTCCGAGAAGAACACGAGGTCGCCGGGGAGCAGTTCGTCCCGCGAGGGATGCGGACCGGCGTTGTACTGGTCGTTGGCGACGCGCGGGAGCTTGATGCCCACCGTCTCGTAGGCGGCCTGGGTCAGCCCCGAGCAGTCGAAGCGTCCGCCCTGCTCAGCGGTACCGGTGCCGCCCCACAGATAGGGCGTGCCGAGCTTCTTCTGCGCGTACTCGATCGCGCCGGCGGCCTGCTCGGAGGGGTCGACCCGCCCGACGGGCGCCGCGAAGCTCTCCGAGAGCGTCGTGATCCTCTTCACGTAGTTCCGGGTCTCGCTGTACGGCGGCACGCCCCCGTACTTGATCACCGCATACGCCCCCGCGTTGTACGCGGCCAGCATGTTTTCGGTCTGATTCCCGCCAACCTTCTTCACGTACGACGCGAGTTCGCAGTCGTACGACGCGGCGGAGGGGATCGCGTCCGCGGGGTCCCATACGTCCCGGTCCCCGTCCTTGTCCCCGTCGATGCCGTGCGACGCCCAGGTACCGGGGATGAACTGCGCTATCCCCTGCGCGGCGGCGTGGCTCTGGGCCTTCGGGTTGAACCCGCTCTCCTGGTAGAGCTGGGCGGCGAGCAGGGCCGGGCTGATGGCGGGGCAGAGGTTGCCCCACTTCGCCACGAGGCCCGAGTACGCGGCGGGCACCGCCCCCTTGGCCAGCGCCTTCGCCCCACCGCCCACGCCGTTGGCCAGGTTCCCGGCGACGATGTAGACCCCGACGACGAGCAGCATCACGAAGGCCAGGGCGGAGCTGATCGCAACACCCGCCACGATCCATGCCTTACGCACCGTCAACCGCCCCTCACCGCACGCGAGTCCGTCGCCTGGTCAGTGTAGAGGGGGCTGCCGTGCTCAGGAATGATCACGAAGAGGAGAGTCGGGGGCGGAAGGAGGAACCGGCCACGGCACGTGCGGCACGGCGGAAGCACGCCCGGGGAAACCGGCGCACGACGTCACGGGAGCGGGTGCTTCACCCCTCTTACGCCGGTTCCCCCACGGTCAGCGGGAACACCGTGCCCGTCCGCTCCTCCGACACCCGCCACAGCCGCCGGGCCGTCAGCGGGTCGCTCGCCGCACGGGAGCGGCCCACCAGGGTGGGGGCGCCACGCAGCTCGCCCAGGCCGTCGGGGCCCACGTAGCTCGCGCCCGGCAGGTCCTGAGTGGCGGCGTAGAGGGTGGGGAGGGCGCCCACCCGGTCGTCCTGCGCGAAGAACCGGTTGCCGAGGCGCATGAGGGCGCGCGCCGCCGGGTTGGCCGCGTGGCTCTGGAGGTTGGTGGCCGAGTAGCCGGGGTGGGCGGCCAGAGCGCGGACGGTGGAGCCCGACTCCGCCAGCCGGCGCTGGAGCTCCAGGGTGAACAGGAGGTTCGCCAGCTTGGACTGGGCGTAGGCGCGCCGCGGTGTGTAGTTCGCCGTCAGGTCCAGGTCGTCGAAGCCGATCCGCGCGCCGCCCCAGCGGTGGGCGCCCGAGGAGACCGTGACGACCCGGTCGGTGATGTGCGGGAGCAGCAGGTTCGTCAGGGCGAAGTGACCGAGATGGTTCGTGCCGAACTGCATCTCGAAGCCGTCCTTGGTGTGCTGTCTGGGGAGCATCATCACGCCGGCGTTGTTGATCAGCGCGTGCAGCGGCTCCCGCCAGCCCTCGGCGAACTCCCGCACGGAGGAGAGGTCCGCCAGGTCCAGGCGCCGCACCTCGGTGCTGCCGCGCACGGTCGCCGCCGCGGCGCGCCCCCGCTCCGGGTCCCGTACGGCGAGGACGACGTGCGCCCCCGCCCGGGCCAGCGCGTCGGTCGCGGTGAGGCCGATGCCGCTGTTGGCACCGGTGACGACGACGGTCCGGCCCTTGAGGTCGGGCAGGCGGCGCGCGTTCCATGTCTCGTCGCTCTTCGTCTTCTGTTCAGCCATACCCTCGAATGTAGACGCCGACAACAATGCTGTCAACGACAACAATGATGGCGGTATCAACATCGAGATACGATGGTGCCCATGCCCGAGAGCCACGCCCCGGAGAGCCGCCCCTACCACCACGGAGACCTGCGCTCCACCCTGCTCGCCGGCGCCGAGCGCACCCTGCGGGAGAAGGGGGCCGGCGCGCTCTCCCTGCGCGAACTGGCCCGCGAGGCCGGTGTCAGCCATGCCGCGCCCGGCCGCCACTTCAAGGACAAGCAGGCCCTGCTCAACGCCCTGGCGCTCGCCGGATACGACCGGCTGGGCCAGGCCCTGGCCGGCGCCGACGACGCCGCCCTGCCGCTGGAGCCGCGGCTCACCGCCCTCGCCCGGGCCTATCTCGCCTTCGCGATCGACAACGCCGAGCTGCTGGAGCTCATGTACGCCCGCAAGCACGAGCCGGACGCCTCGGAGCAGATGGCCGCGGCCGTCGACCGTACGGTGGGCTCCCTGGAGCGGGTCATCGCCGACGCCCAGGAGCGCGGCGAGATCATCGCGGGCAACCCACAGCACCTCACCCTGCTGACCGGCGCCACCCTCCAGGGCATCGCCTCCTTCGCCGCGGGCGGCATGCTCGCCCCCGAAGCGGCACTGGACGGCATCGAGGAGCTCGTCCACCTCCTCCTGCACGGCCTCAAGCCCCGCTGATCCCGGGCCCCTTGGTCAAGCCGCACCCATCCCCCGGCCATCGAGCGGCCATCGACCGGTAAGCCCGGGCTCCCCTTCAGCAATGCGGAAGTCAGAATTCCGACAGCCGTCTTGTTGTCACGTACTCAACAAGCGATCGTCGTCGCGGGCCGCCGCCCCCGCCGGGAACCACACCGGCGGACCCCCGCCCGCAGGCCTCTGTCCACCATTGCCAGGAGGCTGTACCTTGCGCACGACATCGCCCAACGCCCCCTCCTCCCGCCGCAGATGGCTCCGCACCGGCTCCGCCGTCACCGCCACCGCCGCACTCCTGCTCACCGCCCTCGCCACCGCCACCATCGCCCCGGCCCAGGCCCAGGCCCAGGAGAACTCCTCCAAGGTCACCTGGACCCGCTCCTGCGCCCTCCCCCGGCACAAGGACGAGATGGCCTGCGACGCCCTGCGCGTCACGGGCGGCCGCACCGCCTTCCAGCAACAGCACGGCATCTCCCCCAAGGCCGCCGACGCCACCGCCCCCTCCGGCTACGGCCCCTCCGACCTCCAGGACGCCTACGGCCTGACCTCCGCCGCCGCGAGCAACGGCTCCGGCCGCACCATCGCCGTCGTCGACGCCTACGACGACCCCAACGCCGAGTCGGACCTCGCCGCCTACCGCTCGCACTACGGCCTGCCCGCCTGCACCACCGCGAACGGCTGCTTCAAGAAGGTGAGCCAGACCGGCTCCACCACCTCCCTGCCCACCGCCGACAGCGGCTGGGCCGGCGAGATCTCCCTCGACCTCGACATGGCGAGCGCGATCTGCCCGAACTGCCACATCACCCTCGTCGAGGCCAAGTCCGCCTCCATGGCCAACCTGGGCACCGCCGTCAACGAGGCCGTGAGTCTCGGCGCCAAGTACGTCTCCAACAGCTACGGCGGCGGCGAGTCCTCCTCCGACGCGACATACGACTCCTCGTACTTCAACCACCCGGGCGTCGCCATCACCGTCAGCGCGGGCGACGCGGGCTACGGCGCCGAGTACCCGGCGGCGTCCAAGTACGTGACGGCCGTAGGCGGCACCGCACTCTCCGCATCCTCCACCGCCCGCGGCTGGACCGAGAGCGTCTGGAGGACCAGCAGCACCGAAGGCACCGGCTCCGGCTGCTCCGCGTACGACGCCAAGCCCGCCTGGCAGACCGACACCGGCTGCGCCAAGCGCACGATCGCCGACGTCTCGGCCGTCGCCGACCCGGCGACCGGCGTCTCCGTCTACGACACCTACGGCGCCGACGGCCAGGGCTGGGCCACCTACGGCGGCACCAGCGCCTCCGCCCCGATCATCGCGAGCGTCTACGCCCTGGCCGGCACTCCGTCCAGCGGCTCCTATCCGGCCAAGTTCCCCTACGCGAACACCTCGGCCCTGAACGACGTCACCAGCGGCTCCAACGGCAACTGCACCACCAGCTACTTCTGCACCGCCCGGACGGGCTACGACGGCCCGACCGGCTGGGGCACTCCCGAGGGACTCGGCGCCTTCACCGGCTGACCCCTCCCCTCCCGTGACAGAACGTCACCGATGAACGGGCCACGGCATCCCAGCCGCGGCCCGTTCGCCGCGTTAGGTAGCCTTCACCCGGAGAACACGGGCGCGACCTTTCACCCGACCGACCGTCAAAAACGGTCCGTAAAGGTGACACAGGGCGTAAAAAGGCACAACGACGGAACCTCACGACAGGTTTCGCTCAGGCCTCATTGCCCGTCGTGACCTGCCGTGATACACAGAGTGACCATACGATCCTTCGCACACCGTCCGTCGCCTCCTCTAGGGGCCGGCGCGGAACGGTGGCAAGGTATTCGTACGAAACCCGCCAATCAATGACGCCAAGTCGACATCCGGCAGCGGCATTGTCGGCGACAATGAGGCCTGACCTCTGCACGACCGCAGAGGGTGAAGAACTACCCAACAGGGGCGGTGACTTACATGCTCTTTGCGGCCGACAAGGGAGACATCAACACGATCATCGGCGGGATCGCTCCGGACTGGGGCCCCTTCGGCAGCCTGGGCAACGAGGCCAAGGTGATGATCGAGGTCGTGATGGCGGTCGCCATCCTGCTCTGCCTCGGCATCGCCATCTGGGGCGCGGCGAAGCAACGCATCGGCGCGACGGCCCTCCGGGACACCTTCAGCGCCGAACAGGGCAAGGGCCTCATCATCGCCGGCCTCACAGGAGTCTTCATCATCGGCTCCCTCGGCACGCTGTTCACCATTGTGTACGGCATGGCCGTGTAGCCCGGGCACCGTCCGCCCGGCCGGGCACGCCCGGCTCCCTCTCCATCCCACCCGCCCGTCGTGCCCACCGGCTGAGGTTGCGTTTCCCTGATGTCGAGTCACCACACCGCGCCCGCGCGGGAACCAGCACGGCTACCGTCGTACGAGGAGTATGAGAAGTACGACCGGTACCAAGTGTTTCCGCACGACGTCGAGGGGGCGTACGCGGCATGAGTCTCGGTGACGAGCGCGAGGCCTCCGGCGGCTACGGCGGCACGGGCCAGACCCGCACCCGCCTGCCCGACAGCGACCCCGACGCCTACGGCACCCCCCGCCGCGGCCCCCGCTCCTCGCCTCGCAGCCTGGTCACGGTGGTCGGCGTGGTGGTCCTCCTCCTCGCGGCCATCGCCTTCGCGAACCGCGGCGGCGACGCCCCCGACAAGACCGACCCGACCGGCAACAAACCGAAAACAGCGGCCACGGCGCCCTCGGGCCAACGCCCCGTCCAGTCCAAGTCGGGCGGCATCCCGTCGGGCTTCGCACAGAACCAGGAGGGGGCGGAGAGCGCGGCGGCCAACTATGCCGTGGTGCTGGTCTCGGCCGACATCCTCAAGCCCGCGCGGCGCACCGAGATCGTCCGCCAGGTGTTCGACGCCGGCCGAGTCTCCGAGCTGGAGAAGAATCTCGACCAGGTGTACGACAAGGCGTTCCTCGACAAGGTCGGCCTGGACGAGAACGGCGAGGCGCCTCAGGGCAGCACGTATGTCTCCCGCACCATGCCGGTCGGCACCAGAACCACCGAATACTCGGGCAGCGCCGCCACCGTCGAGGTCTGGTGCACGGGCGTGTTCGGGATGACGGGGGAGAGCTCGCAGAACCCGGTCACCAACGACTGGTTCACCATGACCCTGCAGTTGCGCTGGACCGACGGCGACTGGAAGGTCGACAGCTTCTCCCAGAAGGAAGGCCCCGCGCCGGTCAACGGCGACAACAAGGTGTCGACGTCGGACGACATCTCGAAGGCCGTCGAGGAGTTCGGAGGGTTCACGTATGCCCGGTAGCCCGCGCCGCGCAGTCAAGCTCGCCGCCACCCTCACAGCCGTACAGACCACCGTGGTCCTGCTCGCCGGCCGAGCGGTCGCCGCGCCCACGCCTTCGCCCACGCCCAGCGACGACAACTGCTCCCTGCTCTCCGGCAGGGCCAGAGAGATCTGCGAAGGCGACACCGGCAGCGGCGGAGGCGGCGGTACCTCCCGCCTCGACCCCACCTCCACCCTCGACCCCCTCTCCTCCCTCGCCAAGGGCTGCGCCGAAGCCGCCTCCTGGACCGTCGACAAGCTCAGCGACGCCGTGAAGGAGACGGCCAACGTCGACTTCACCAACCCCAAGTTCCTCCAGCAGTACGCCGTCGTCTTCGCCGCCTCGACGGTCCTCACACTCCTGCTCTGGCTCATGGCCGTGGCCAAGCGCGCGGTGCGCGGCGTCCCCCTGAGCACCGCCCTCTCCGAAGCCATCGGCTTCCTCTGGCTGACCGTGCTGGCCTCCGCCTTCACCCCGCTGATCCTCTACACCGTCGTATCGGCCACGGACGGCATCACCGAGGTCCTCGCGAAAGCCACCGGCGACCAGACCGACGCCTTCTTCGGCACGTTCTCCGAGGCCCTCAAGAAGGGCGAGGACATCGGCGGCGGCCCGATCATGCTGATCGTCGTCTCCCTGGTCAGCATCCTCGCCGCCGGCGTGCTGTGGCTGGAGCTCGTCATCAGGGCGGCGCTCCTCTACGTCGGCGCCCTCCTCGGCACCGTCGTCTACGCCGGCCTCGTCGACAAGAACCTGTGGGGCCACGTCCGCCGCTGGGCGGGCATCATGATCGCGGTGATCCTGATCAAGCCCGTCATCGTCATCGTGCTCGGCCTCGCCGGCGCGCTCTCCGCCGACGACGGACCCGACGCCTTCTCCGCCGTCGTCTCCGGCCTCGCCATCATCCTGCTCGCCATCTTCGCCAGCGCGATGATCTACCGCTTCGTCCCCGGCTTCGGCGACGAGATCGCCGGCTCCCGCAACAACCGCCTCATGCAGGGCGCCGAGGGCAAGGCCGCCGCGGTCATCAGCTCCCCGGCGACCCTGGTCGCGCAGGGCATCAAGACCCACAGCTCCCGCGCGGACAACAAGGGCGGCTCAGGCGGCCAGTCCGCCGCCCCCCGCCCCTCGAACCCCGCCTCCGGAGGAGTCGCCGCGCACAGCTCGCGCCCCTCGAACGGCGGCGGCGGATCCGTCCCCTCCGCCGCCCCCGCACCCCGTTCGAGCAGCCCCGTCAACACTCCCCACGCCAGCAACACCCGCAACAGCAGCAACCGCACGGGAGGTGAAGGGCGTTGACGACCGAGTCCCACGTGTCCCATCCGGTCACGCCCCGCCGTACATATCTGATCGGCCGCGCCCGGCCGAACGCGATCATCGGCCGCAACCGCGAGACCGGCGAGATCGCCCTGATCGTCGTGGGCGCGTTCCTCGGCATGATGTGCGGACTCCTCGTCCCCGTGCTGTCCCTGCGCATCGTGCTGCTGGCCGGGTTCCCGATGCTGGCTCTGGCCGCGGTGTACGTGCCGTTCAAGCACCGCACGTTCTACAAGTGGTTCGAGATCAACCGCAGCTACAAGCGGACCCTCAAGCAGGGCACCACCTACCGCTCGACCGCCGTCGAGGCCGGCACCCGGCTGGACGGCCGTGAGGTCGAGGTCGGCCCGCCCCCGGGCATCGGCCGCGTCACCTGGCTGGCCGCCCCCTTCGGGCCCGACGAGATCGCCGTACTGCTGCACGCCGACCGCAAGACCGTCACCGCAGCCATCGAGATCGAGGGCCCCGGCGTCGGCCTGCGCGACTCCGAGGACCAAGAGGCCCTGGTCGACCGCTTCGGCACCCTGCTCAAGCACGTGGCCAACGGCGACGGCTTCGTCACCCGCCTCCAGATGCTCGCCCGCACCCTCCCGGCGGACCCGGACGCGCACAACAAGGACGTCTCCGTCCGCGGCGACGAGAAGGCACCCCCGTGGCTGCAGCAGTCGTACGACCAGCTCCAGTCGATGGTGTCGACCAGCAGTGAGCAGCACCGCGCCTACCTCGTCGCCTGCATGCACTACACGCGCGAGCTCGCCGCCGAGGCCAACGCCATGGCCCGCGCGGCCCGCAGCCACGGCGGCAAGGTCGACCGGGACGCCGGACTCGCCGTCGTCATGGCCCGCGAGCTGACCGACATCTGCTCGCGCCTCCAGGAGGCCGACATCCGCGTGCGGCAGCCGCTCGGTCAGGGGCGGCTGTCCTCGCTGATCCACTCCATGTACGACCCGGACCACCCGATCGACCACATCCAGGCGATGTCCAAGCGCAACGCCTGGCCGGCCGAGCTGGACGCCATGGAGCCCACGTATCTCCAGGCCAAGACCCGGGAGTCCAGCACCCGCGCCCCCTGGTGCCACGCCACCGCCTGGGTGAAGGAGTGGCCGATGACCCCCGTCGGCGTCAACTTCCTCGCCCCGCTCCTCGTCCACACCCCGGACGTCATCCGCACGGTCGCCGTCACGATGGACCTCGAACCCACCGAGATCGCCATCGAGCGCATGCTCACCGAGAAGACCAACGACGAGGCCGAGGCGTCCCGCGCCGCCAAGATGAACCGCACCGTCGACCCGCGCGACGTCGCCGCGAACTCCCGGCTCGACCAGCGCGGAGAGGACCTCGCCAGCGGCGCGGCGGGCGTCAACCTCGTCGGTTACATCACCGTCTCCTCCCGGTCCCCCGACGCCCTCGCCCGCGACAAGCGGACGATACGGGCCTCGGCCGGCAAGTCGTACCTGAAGCTGGAATGGTGCGACCGCGAGCACCACCGCGCCTTCGTGAACACCCTTCCCTTCGCCACCGGCATTCGGAGGTAGGACCTGATGCGGGACCCGCTGTCCGTCCTCACCGACGCCTTCACGTCCTTCCTCTTCGGGAAAGTCGAGACGACCAGGCTCCCGGTGCGCACGTCCACGGGCCAGGCCCAGGCGGTCTACCTGCCGACCGCCGCGCCGGGCCTCGGCGACTCCGGCGTCATCATCGGCCGCGAGGTGTACTCCGGAAAGGGCTACATCTACGACCCCTTCCAGCTCTACGGGCAGCAGCTCCCCGCCCCCCACTGGCTGGTCCTCGGCGAGTCCGGCAACGGCAAGTCGGCGCTGGAGAAGACGTACGTCCTGCGCCAGCTGCGCTTCCGCGACCGCCAGGTCGTCGTCCTGGACGCCCAGGGCGAGGACGGGGTGGGCGAGTGGAACCTCATCGCCCAGGAGCTGGGCATAACCCCCATCCGCCTGGACCCCATGGCCGCCCTGGACATGGGCATCCGCCTCAACCCCCTCGACCCGGCGATCACGACGACCGGCCAGCTCGCGCTGCTCCGCACGATCATCGAGGTCGCGATGGGCCACGGCCTGGACGAACGCTCCGGCTTCGCCCTGAAGGTCGCGCACGCCTACGTCAACGAGACCATCGTCGAACGCCAGCCGGTCCTCACCGACATCGTCGAGCAGCTCCGCCACCCCGAGCCGGAGTCCGCGGAGGCGATGAACGTCGCCATAGACGACGTACGGGCCTGGGGCCTGGACGTCGCGCTGGTCCTGGACCGTCTCGTCGACGGTGACCTCCGAGGCATGTTCGACGGCCCGACGACGGTCGGCATCGACCTCGACGCGCCCCTCATCGTCTTCGACCTGTCCCACATCGACCGCAACTCCATCGCCATGCCCATCCTCATGGCGATCGTCGGCGTCTGGCTGGAGCACACCTGGATCCGCCCCGACCGGAAGAAGCGCATCTTCCTGGTCGAGGAGGCCTGGCACATCATCAACAGCCCCTTCGTGGCGCAGCTCTTCCAGCGCCTGCTGAAGTTCGGCCGACGCCTCGGTCTGTCCTTCGTCGCGGTCGTCCACCACCTGTCGGACGTCGTCGACGGCGCGGCGGCCAGAGAAGCTGCGGCCATCCTGAAGATGGCCTCGACGCGGACGATCTACGCCCAGAAGGCAGACGAGGCACGAGCGACCGGCCGCGTCCTCGGCCTCCCCCGCTGGGCGGTCGAGATCATCCCGACCCTCACCCCCGGTATCGCGGTCTGGGACGTCAACGGCAACGTCCAGGTCGTCAAACACCTGGTCACGGAGACCGAACGCCCGCTGGTCTTCACCGACCGCGCGATGACCGAGTCCTCCGCCGACCTCGCGGACGACGACGCCCTGCGCGCCGCCGAACTGGAAGCGGAGGAACGGGCCGCGGCCTTCGTGGAACACCACCTGGGCGACTCCGAATCGACGGTGGCGTAGAGCCAGGGGAGCACGCGTGAGACCGGACGACCGCCGCACCCAGCGGGACAGCCAGGGAGGCATCCCCGACGGCCTGCTGATCGGCATTCTCGCGTTCCTCCTCGGCATGACCCTGCTGGTGTGGACGGCCACCGGCCTCGCCGCACTGTTCGCCCACGGCTCCTGGCCGTCCGGCGTCACCTTCGCGCGCACCCCCCTCGCCATGCGCGGCCTCATCGCCCAGCCCCACGACATCCCCGGCGCCTGGCCGGAGACACCCCCCGGCGAACTCTCGGGCTACGGCCTGTTCTGGGGCCTGTTCATCGGCCAGCTGATGATCCTGGTCGTCCTGACGGTCTTCGTGATGGGCACGCTGGCCCGATGGAGGGCGGTCCGGGCCAGGCGCCGGGAGGAGCGGATCCTGGCAGCGGAGGAACGTCCGGCACCGACGCAGCACGAGGTACCGGCACCGGCACAGGCACCCGCACCCGCACCCGCACCCGCACCCGCACCCGCACAAGAACCCGCACCGGAGCACGTAGCAACAGCGGTGCAGCACGAGGTGCCGACGCCCCGCTCGCACCCCCCGGAGCCGGCAACAGTTCCACCTCCGACGGTGAGCGGGTGGGAAAAAGTCCTCGTAGCCCCCAGGGAAACCCGCCAGTCCACGGCAACCCAGGTGGTACGGGACGCGGAAGGCCCCACCCTGGTCGTCACCTCAAACCCGGTCCTCTGGCAGGACACCAAGGACGGCCGAGCCAAACTGGGCCCCACCCACCTCTACGACCCCACCCACCTCTGCGACACCCCGTCCCGCCTCCACTGGTCCCCCACAGCCGGCTGCGAGGACAAGGCGACGGCGACCCAGCGAGCCGCTGCCCTCCTCACCCCCGTCCGCCCCACCGCGAAACTGGACCAAGCCCTCAGCGACACGGCCGAGATACTGCTGCGGAGCTACCTCCACGCCGCGGCCATCGACGGCCGCACCATCCGCCACGTCCACCGCTGGTCCCAGGGCACCCAGATCCAGGACGCCGTACGCATCCTCCGTACGAACCCCAAGGCCGCCCCCGGCGCCGCCGGCGAACTCGAAGGCGCTCTCACCGCCCACCCCGAACGCCGCGACATGGCCCAGCAGTTGACCACCCGCGCCCTCACGGCCCTCTCCACGGTCAACATCCGCGAGGCCTGCACTCCCAACCGAAGTGATGCCCTCGCCTTGGATTCCTTCGTCCACGAAGGGGGCACGCTTTATGTGGTGGGGGAATCCATCGAGGACCCCAGGACGAATCCGGGCGCGATGCCCCTCCTGACGGCCCTCGTCTCCAGCGTGGTCGAGCGCGGCCGGCACATGGCCGAACGGTCATCCTCCGGTCGCCTCGACCCACCAATGACGCTCGTCCTGGACGACGTCGCGGCCGTTGCTCCGCTTCCCCAACTGCCGGAGCTCCTGGCCACCGGAGCGGACCGGGGCATGCCGACCCTGGCCCTGCTCCGGTCCCGCGAACAGGGCCGCGCCCGCTGGCCGCACGACGAACTGCCGGTCTGACGCCCCCGCTTGAGTCCTCGCCCGTAGGCACCCGCTCCCGCCCGAAGGCACCCACTCCCGCCCGAAGGAACCCACTCCCGCCCGAAGGCACTCACTCCCGCTCGAGCACGAACTCCAACTCCCGTTCCCCCGCGTCCCCCAGCGGCACGGTCACCCCACTCGGCAGGAACCCCGCCCGGCGATAGAACCGCTGCGCCCGCCCGTTCTCCTCGTGCACGATGAGCCGCACCCGCTCAAGACCCTGTGCCCACGACCACTCCAGGGCCGCGTCGAACAGCACCTCGGTCAGCCCGCTCCCGCGCTCCTCGGGCCGTACGAACACCGCGACGACATGCCCCTGCTTCCGCTCCACCTCGAACCCGGCCCAGTCCGTCGTCCCGGGCTCCTCCACGAGCACGGTCAGCGTCCCCACCCACCGCCCGTCCGGCCCCTCGGCGATGATCTGCTGCGCCCTGTCCGCCCCCTCGGCGGCCCCCGCCGTCCGCTCCTGCCAGAAGGAGTCCGGCTTGGCCACGGCCTCCTCGTACGTCTCCAGGAAGGCCAGATGCGCCACCGGGTCCCGCAGCGCCGCGAGCCGCAGCTCCCTCGCCGCGGGCCACTCATCAGCACGGACGGACCGGATCACATAGCTCATGCGGCCCACGGTAGTACCCGGGTACGACACCCCTCACCCCGATTACCGCCGCCGGTCCGACGCCCGCCGCCCCCGCACGCACGAGCATCGAGGCATGCTGACCGCACACGAACTGACCAAACGCTACGGCGACCGGACGGTCGTCACGGACCTGTCCTTCACCGTCCGCCCCGGCACCGTCACCGGCTTCCTCGGCCCGAACGGCGCCGGCAAGTCCACGACCATGCGCATGATCCTCGGCCTCGACGCCCCCACCCGCGGCCACGCCACGGTGGGCGGACGCTCCTACGCCGCCCACCCCGCGCCCCTCACCGAGGTCGGCACCCTGCTGGAAGCCCGCTCGGTCCACCCCGGCCGCACCGCGTACCACCACCTGCGCGCCCTCGCCCACACCCACGGCATCCCCCGCGCACGCGTCGAACGGGTCCTCGCCCTCACCGGCCTCACGGACGTCGCCCACCGCCGCGTCAAGGGCTTCTCCCTCGGCATGGGCCAGCGCCTCGGCATCGCCGCCGCCCTGCTCGGCGACCCGGCCACCGTCGTCCTCGACGAACCGGTCAACGGTCTCGACCCCGAGGGCGTCCTGTGGATCCGCACCCTCCTCAAGTCCCTCGCCGCCGAGGGCCGCACGGTCTTCGTCTCCTCCCACCTGATGAGCGAGATGGCCCTCACCGCCGAACACCTGGTCATCATCGGCCGCGGCCGCCTCCTCGCCGACACCACGGTCTCCGACTTCGTACGCGACTCCGGCGCGGGCACCACCAAGGTCGTCACCCCGGAGGCCGCCGCCCTCGTAGACCTCCTCTCCTCCCCCGGCATCGACATCACCACCGACACCCCCGGCACCCTCCAGGTCCGCGGCACGGACGCCGAACACATCGGCCGCACGGCAGCCGCCCACGGCATCCCCCTCTACGAACTGACCCCCAGCACCGCCTCCCTGGAAGAGGCCTTCATGGACCTCACCCGAGACACGGTGGAGTACACGGCGACCCTCGAAGGAGCGGCAGCATGACCACGACGGCCCTCCCCTACCGCGTGACCCCGGCCCACGTCCTGCGCTCCGAGTGGCACAAGCTCTGGACCCTGCGCTCCACCTGGGTCACCCTCGTCGCCACGAGCCTGCTGACCGCCGCCATGGGCGCGGGCCTGGGCGCCGCCTACGACGACGGCGCAGGCGAGATGGACACGGTCCTCTTCGTCCTCCTCGGCACGCAGTTCGCCCAGATCAACCTCGCCGTCCTGGGCATCCTGGCCACCGCCGGCGAGTACTCCACGGGCCAGATCCGGGCCACGATGACCGCGGTCCCCCGCCGCCTGCCCGTCCTGTGGTCCAAGGCCGCCGTCCTGGCCGCGGTGGCGTTCCCCCTCACCCTGGCGACGAACCTCCTCACCTTCCCCCTCGCCCAGTCCTTCCTCTCCGGCACGGACCAGTCCGCCGCTCTCGGCGACCCGGGCGTCCTGCGCGCCCTCGCCGGCAACGCGGCCGGCCTCACCCTGCTCGCCGTCCTCGCCCTCGGCATCGGCGCCCTGGTCCGCTCGGTCCCGATGGCCATCGGCGCCTTCATCGGCCTCGTCATGATCGTCCCGGAGATCCTGGCCCTGCTCCCGTACGAGTTCGTCGACGACGCCGTCCGCCACTTCCCCGGCAAGGCTCTGGAAGCACTCACCACGGCCCAGCCCATGCCAGGCGCGATCTCCCCGAGCACGGCCCTGCTGTCCATGCTCCTGTGGACGGCGACGGCCCTCGCGGCCGCGGCGGCGGTCCTGCGCCACCGAGACGTCTGACACACGGCATCGGAACCTTCACGATGGACCCCGTGACGGAAGACAGGGCGCCGGAGCCCCTCACCGACTACGCCCACCGCGTCACCCGCAAGGTGCGCGCCTTCGACCGACGCCACCCGCTGCTGTGGGACCTGCACTTCACCGGCTTCTGGGTGACGGCGGCCCTGATCGACTACGCGGGCGGTGGCTGGCGCCACAACGCACAAAACCTGGACGTCCCCGCCTGGCTCCTCTTCACCCTGAGCCTCGGCCTCTCAGCACCCCTGCTCCGGCGCCGCACCCACCCCGGCACCGTCCTGGCCGCGATGGCGCCCTTCGCCCTCGTCAACGCATGGACGGGCGCCGCGCTCCAGGCAGCCCTGCTCCAGCTGGCCGTGATCTACCACATCGCCCTGCGTCGTGCCCTGCGCGACCTGTGGTGGGCCACGGCCCTGATGTTGACCCCGGTCCTCGTGACGACCGCCCGCTACGGCGATGAGGGCAGCTGGGAACAGCAGATCGGCTCACAGCTGATGTCGATCACCGTGGCCGCCCTCATCGGCATCACGGTCCGCACCCGCCGCAACTACACCGAGGCCCTCGAGGACCGGGCCCGCCGTCTGGAGACAGAACGCGACCAGCAGGCCCAGCTCGCCACCGCCGCCGAACGCGCCCGCATCGCCCGCGAGATGCACGACATCATCGGCCACAACCTCTCCGTCATCACGGGCCTCGCCGACGGCGGCCGATACGCCGCCGCCAAGTCCCCCGAACGTGCCGGCCAGGCCCTGGACGCCATCGCCACCACCAGCCGCCAAGCCCTGACAGAACTCCGCCGCCTCCTCGATGTCCTAAGGGAGGAGGAGAAGAACCAAGCCGAGCTCACACCCCAACCCGGCCTCACCGACCTCGACCAGCTCCTCGACGGCGTGCGCTCCGCGGGCCTGCCCGTCCACACCACCACCCATGGCACCCCCACGCTCCCCCCGGGCCGCCAGCTCACCGTCTACCGCGTCATCCAGGAAGCCCTCACCAACACCCTCAAACACGCCGGCCCCGGCGCCACCGCAGAGATAGAACTGTCCTACGAGGCGAAGGCCGCCGTCACCGTGCAGATCACGGACACAGGCAACGGCCTCAGGACGGACGTTCCTCCCCGACCCGGTCGCGGACTACCCGGAATGCGCGAGCGAACCGCTTTGTACAACGGCACACTTGAGGCCGGCCCCCGCCCCCACCCGGACCAGGGCTGGCGCGTCAGTCTCCATCTCCCGGAGGAAACCCCGCAGTGACCACGGTCCTCATCGCCGACGACCAGCCCCTCCAGCGCTTCGGCTCCCGCATGCTCCTGGAGAGCCAGGACGACATGACCGTCGTCGGCGAGGCCGCGAACGGCAGCGAAGCGGTCCGCATGACGGCGGAGCTCCACCCCGACGTCGTCCTCATGGACATCCGCATGCCCGGCCTGGACGGCATCGAGGCGACCCGCCGCATCGCCGCCGCCGGCGACCGCACCCGCATCCTGATCGTCACCACCTTCGACCTGGACGAATACGCATACGCCGGTCTCCGCGCCGGTGCCTCCGGGTTCCTGGTCAAGGACGCCCAGCCCGAGGAACTCCTCTCCGGCATCCGCGCGGTGGCCACCGGCGACGCGGTCGTCGCCCCCAGCCTGACCCGCCGCCTCCTGGACGCCTACGTCCACCACCTGCCGGCCGACCCCTCGGCTGAGGAACTGACCCAAGAGGACGCACGCCTCGCCTCCCTCACCGACCGGGAACGGGAAATCCTCACGGTCATCGGTAGAGGCTGGACGAACACGGAGATAGCCACCCGCCTCCACCTGGCCGAGTCCACGGTGAAAACCCACGTGGGCCGCATCCTCGCGAAAACGGGCTCCCGAGACCGCATTCAGGCGGTCATCCTGGCGTACGACACGAAGCTCGTCGAGCCGTCGTGACTGCCCTGAAACGCAGAAAACCCCGCATCCGAAGATGCGGGGTTTCCTATAAAAATTGTTCGGCGGCGTCCTACTCTCCCACAGGGTCCCCCCTGCA